>JBLRWO010000014.1:0-91111 GCA_047921215.1 Cyclonatronaceae bacterium
GAGTCAAAACCGGGCGAAACACGCTTTATCATGAGCCTGAATGCTCCATGAGCCGGGAACCATGGCAAGGGTTAAATCAGATCTGCACAGGTTTAAACACTACAGCGTTATAGCGTGTTTTTTATCGTTGTGCTTGCTTACAAGTGAGACTCTGATCTCACAGCAGCTTTCCTTCCGCCATCTCACCATAGACGACGGTCTCTCCCAAAACGCCGTTTATTCCATTCTGCAGGACAGCCGTGGATTTATGTGGTTTGGAACCAAAGACGGGCTGAACAGATATGACGGCCGGAATTTTGAGGTCTATCAGCACAATCCTTTCGATTCTACCAGTATTTCCGATGCTTTCGTCATGAAATTGTATGAAGACAGCCGTGGCCGGATATGGATCGGTTCAATATCGGGCGATGTCAATGTATTAGAAAGGGAAACGGAACACTTTTGTAAAATTCCGTTGGAAAAAGAGTCTGGTGAAAACGTAACAACCAACGAAATTACGGACTTTGCAGAGGGACCGGATGGTACTATCTGGATAGCGACCAAGGGCGACGGGCTGATTCAAATCCTGGTTGATGACCAAAACGGTTGCAATTATGCTTACAGGCAATATTTACACGAACCGGCTAACGACCGGAGCCTGATCAGTAACCGGGTCGGTAATCTGTTTTTTGATGAACATCAAACATTCTGGATTGGTACTGAGGAAGGTCTCAGTCAATTTCATGAAAGCAGTGCGTCATTTACCCGATCCGTATTTGAAACCAGGCACCCTGATTCACCCACAAGCTCGGGTGAATACAAAATTACATCCATGCATGTTAGCCGTGCCGGTGATTTTTGGATCGGGGCCCAAAGCGGTCTTGTGAAATTTGACCGGTATTCCGGCAACTATGAGTTCTATCCAAATCAATATGAAGTGTTCGAATATGGCTGGGGGAGTATTAATCATGTGGTTGAAGATCATGAAGGCATGCTTTGGCTGGGAACAGCCGCGGGATTGATGCGGTTTGATCCGACAACGAAACACTACATCTATTACCGGCACGACCCGGTAAATTCTCAATCCCTCAGTTTTAACATCATCTCCAGTCTTCTGATAGACAAAACCGGCGTTCTGTGGATTGGAACATCGGGGCATGGAATAAACCACCTCGATTTTAAAGCGAACCGGTTTCAAACACTTGTCAGAACCCCGGATGCCTCTTCGCGGATTACAGGTTTCAGTATCCGCTCTCTTCTTGAGGACAACTCCGGATATGTCTGGATCAGCGCTGATGTACTCTATCGCTGGAACCGGGAAACAGGAGAATTGAATAGTTATGAAACCACCTCCGATCTGGTAGATAATTTCGGAAATACGGATGCCTATTCCATGATCCAGGCTTCAGACGGGTTGCTTTGGTTTGCAACATCCCAGGGTTTATTCCGGCACAATCCGGTTACCAATCAAAACAGGCTGTATAAACATTCTCCGGGAAATGAAACCGGCCTGCTTTACCAGGAAGTCAATGCTGTTTTTGAAGCAAGGGATAACTCCATCTGGATTGCAACGCACAACTACTTCAGCAGATTGACAGATGATCAGGAAGGTACTTTTCAGCACTACCGGTTCCAGCCATCGGATTACTCAATTGGAATAGCAAGACCGGTTATTATTCAGGATGTGGATGGGGTGTTCTGGCTTGGAACGGCTGACGGCCTGGTACGTTTTGATCCCGGCAGTGAAACATTTTCAACATTTAAAAACAATCCGGGTCAATACAACAGCCTTAGCCATAATCACATAAAATCAATTCTTGAAGATCCGGTTCAGCCTGAACAATATCTCTGGATTGGCACCTCCGGCGGTCTCAATAAGTTCAATTACAGAACCGGAACATTTGAACACTTCACGTTGCAAAACGGTCTTCCGAATGAAGTTGTTTATGGAATTCTGCCCGATGAAGACGGCAATCTGTGGCTGAGCACAAACAAGGGACTGTCCAGGTTCAATCCGGAAGCAGAAACTTTTCGAAATTTCGATGTTTTTGACGGGCTCCAGAGCAATGAATTCAATACCGGGGCATACTTCAGAAGTGAAAGCGGGGAGCTGTTCTTTGGGGGATTACAGGGCCTTAACTATTTTTTCCCCAATGCAATTCAGGAGAATCCACATGTGCCTCCGGTTGTTTTGACAGGTTTACGTGTCGGAAACCGCAACATCACAAATAAAACAGATTCAGATCTTTTAAAAACCTCCCTGCCTGAACTGAAAGAAATTACATTTTCCCACAAGGACGATGTGATCACGTTTGAATTTGCGGCACTTGACTATTCCGCTCCGCAGAAAAACCGGTATGCATATAAACTTGAGGGATATAACGACAACTGGATTGATGCAGGTAATCTTGGAACGGCAACCTACACAAACCTTCCTCATGGCAGTTATACACTCCGTGTTAGAGGATCTAATAACGATGGTGTCTGGAATGAGGCTGGCCTGGCCATTGCCGTCATTGTTACCCCCCCCTGGTGGCGAACCTGGTGGGCATACCTCATGTATGCCGTTCTGTTTTTAAACGGGCTTTATTTGCTGAGACGCTATGAACTGAATCGTTTCAACCTGAAAAATCAGCTGAAGCTTGAAAGAGTTGAAACAGATTCACTCAGAAATCTGGATCAGCTAAAATCCCATTTCTTTGCCAATATCTCTCATGAATTCCGAACACCGCTCACACTGATTGTCGGGCAGATAGAAACGCTGCTTGATTCTGAGGATGACCGAACCAAAAAAAAGAAACTGGCATCCGTGAACAGCAATGCGGAACAGCTTCTTGCACTCATAAATCAGTTACTGGATTTGTCCAAACTTGAAGCGGGCAAGATGGAATTATTTCCGGAAAAGCAGAATCTCGTTTCGTTTTTGAAGAATCAGCTGTTCTCGTTTGAATCACTTTCGGATGCAAAAAATATCGTTCTGAATTTTTCATCATCCAGGACCATCATTCCTGTTAACTTTGATGCCGAAAAAATGGAACGGGTGTTTATTAACCTGTTTTCGAATGCCATCAAATTTACGGATCCCGGCGGGCGAATTGATGTAGCTGTTGAAATACCGGAATCAGATAGTGTTGAAATAAGGGTCAGGGATTCCGGAATCGGCATAGCAAAAGACCGGCTACCATACGTATTTGACCGCTTTTATCAGGTTGATCCAACCAACACCCGAAACTATGATGGAACGGGAATCGGCCTGTCGCTGGTAAATGAGTTAATTGCACTTCACAACGGTACGATTGAAGCGAAAAGCGAGGTAGGGGTGGGTTCCGAATTTATCATCCGGCTTCCGTTTGATGGAGATGATGCCACGTCAGAACATCATCCGGTATTAAAAGAACAGGTACCCGTTGAGGCAGATTCATCTTCAAAGCCACTTCCGGATTTCGAATTATTACTCTCTGATCACGACGAAATCATACTGATTGTGGAGGATAATGCAGACGTACGGACATTCATCCGCGAGCAGCTCAGTGAGAAGTATAAAATTCTGGAAGCCGCCAATGGCCGCGAGGGCATTGCCGTGTCGCAGGGTACCATCCCGGACTTGATCATAACCGACTTGATGATGCCCGAAATGGACGGCTATGAGTTCAGTGAGAAGATCCGGAGTGACGAAAAAACCAGCCATATTCCGATCATCATGCTTACGGCAAAAGCCGGCCTCGACCCGAAAATCGAGGGGCTGGAAGCGGGAATTGACGCTTACCTGAACAAACCGTTTCATATTAAAGAACTTCGCACCACGGTCAGAACACTCATTCAGCAGAGAAAGACCTTAAAGAAGCAGTTCAGTAATGCCACATACTTTAAACCCTCGGTAATTGCGAAGAGTACCGTAGATCAAAGCTTTCTCGGGAAAGCCATTGAGATGATCGACAAACACATCTGTGAGGAAGATTACCGGGTGGAACATTTTGCTGAATCGCTGAATATGAGCGTCTCCCAGCTCAACAGAAAACTCAATGCCCTGGTCGGGCAACCGGCAGGAAATTTTATCCGGTCTGTACGTCTTCAGCGCTCGGCTGAACTTCTGAACCAAACCGACAAAACAATCGCCGAGATCTGTTACGAGGTCGGTTTTAATGACCATGCATATTTCTCCCGTGCTTTCAGGAAACAGTTTGGCAAAAGCCCGTCTGCGTTCAGGAAAATTTCCATATGATTCTCCATCACAGCCCGGATTGACCTGATAATCGCGTGGGCTGAACAAAAATTAAGGATTCTGTTGATGCAGCGTTCTGCATACCTGCCAAGGTTAAGCACTGTAGCCGGTGGCTAAAGATCACAGCCCGGATTGCAGGTGATCCGGTTCTATGACCGAAAAGTCCTAATAATTGCGTGGTTTGTACAAGAGTTCAGAAATCTGTTGATGTAGCTTTTATTGCACCTGCTGAAGATAAGCACTGAGGCCGGTGACTCAATTCAAACCGTTAACAAATAATATTATGAAAACAGCAGGCATCATTGGCGGGTCGGGGTATATCGGCAGTTACGTAACCCAAAAATTCCTTGATGAGGGCTTTACGGTTAAGGTTTCGGCCAGAGATATCGCAAAGAAAAAGAAGTACCGGCATCTTGAAAAACTGGGGAATGCGCATAACCTCAGCATTCATCCTGTAGATATGAGGGATCTCGAATCGGTGCGGGCATTTATTAACGGATGTGATATTGTGGTTCACGGTGGTACTCCGTTTCAGCTGGATGTAAAAGACCCGGCAAGTGAACTGTTTGAACCCACCATTAAAGGCACCGGGAATTTTCTGGAGGTTATTCATGATTCGGCCTCAGTAAAAAGAGTGGTGATCATCGCTTCTGTTGCTGCATTTAATACGGGCTACCCAATGCCGGTTGAGGGCCGCCCGGCTGATTATCTTTACACCGAAACCGATGAGCCGCATCTCAATACAGAGGGGCATCCTTATGCCCAGGCCAAATACTATGCTGACCAGGCCGTTCAGAAGTTTGTGACTGATCATCCGGATTCCAACGTCGAAGTTGTGAGTGTGTATCCCGTTGGGGTGATGGGGCCTGCACTGTCGAATCGTGAAGATTCAACCTCTGTGGGGCTTCAATATTTATTCAAAAACAGGATTGCCCCCAATCCATTTGTTCAAATGCTCTATGACAACGACATGGAATTTGCCATTGTGGATGTCCGGGATGTGGCTGAGGCCATTTATAAAGCAGCGACCATCGGCGGGCTCCATGGAAAGAACTATTACCTGAGTAATGAAAGCTGGAAAGTGTCGGACATCTCAAGGATGCTGAATAATGAGCCGGTTCATGAAAAACCGAGATTCGTGTACAGCGGAAAAAATGCCGAGCGGGATTTGGGAATAGCGTTCAGGCCGGCTTCAGTGTCTTTTCATGATTATGCAGCAGGCAGTTAGAACTTCAAATAAACCCAAATGACATTGAGTCATTAGACAAATAACATCAATCGTATTGGTGATTTGCCGATGTTGGGCATCATTTATGATCAAAAACATTTTCGAAAAATGAAAAAAATATCCCTCATAGCATTGTCTATATCATTATCACTTGGCTTTATTGGCTTGATTGGTAATAATCCAACAATACGATTTTTGGAATCCCTGGAAGGTGAGCAATTAAGCCGTCTTATAATGCCTTTCGATGACATGTCGAGAAAGGATTGGCACTATTTACCAGGGAAGATGTGGCCGAGAACCGGGTTAAAACTTGATGAACTTAATGACAATCAGAAAGTGCGTTTTTCACAGATGCTCCAGTCATTCTTAAGTAAGCCGGGGTACGAAAAGACTCAGAAAATTATGGAATTGGAAAATGTTCTGGTTGAATTGGGAGGTGATCCCGGTTTCAGGGATGCCGGAGCTTACTTTATTGCTGTCTATGGAAATCCCGTAACCGACAGCCTTTGGGCGTGGTCGTTTGAAGGTCACCATTTGTCATTGAATTTTACCGTCTCAAACGGAAAATTATCGGTTGCACCACGATTCTTTGGAGCAAGTCCGGCTACTGTGCCGGAGGGCAGCAGAAAAGGTGAAAGGACATTGGACCGCGAAGAGGATCTTGCCCTGGAACTGATCAACGCACTTTCCGACCAGCAAAGGGAGGAGGCCATTATTCAGAATGTTCCCTTTGCGGATATCGTCACAACAAATGCCACCGAAGTTGGCCCTTTAAGGCCTGCAGGTATTGAAGCAACTACATTAAATTCCAGGCAAAAGGATTTGTTAAACCTACTCATAAATGAGTATCTGAGTTCAATCCCCGGGAATCTTGCCCTGGAACGTGAGAGAAGGATTAATGAGGAAGAATTCGATGAAATACGTTTTGGCTGGGCGGGTGCACTGGAAAAAGGACAAGCGCATTACTACAGGATTCAGGGAAAAACCTTTCTGATTGAGTTCGACAACACCCAGAATAATGCCAATCACATTCATACAGTGTGGCGGGATTTTGATGGAGACTTTGGAAGAGATTTAATCAGAGAACATTACCATAACTCAAGTCATCACAGCAGGAAAGAATAAAAACAATGCCTGGCAACGTTAGCTCAAACAAACACCGCGCCGTTATAGTGTTTAACAAGAAACACTTTGTATATAATCAGGGTCTGAGAATCAAACACTGTAAAGAATGGAGTGCCACGTACAATATCAAATTTTTCAGCAGCATACACTTCAGTACTGCAGGTGATTTCCTTAACGAACCATTGATTGATTAAAAGCAAATGGAAGTATGTAATATTGGCATCATCGGTTACGGCGGATTTGGAACATTCCTGCACAATGCATGGAGCAGACTTGACAATGTGCGCATCACGGCCATCTCGGATCCAATGACCGAAAAGCTTCAAGGGCTAAACGCAATAAATACATGTGCTGACTGGCGCGATTTGATCCGGGATCCGGACATATCCCTCGTGGCCATTGTTACCGAGCCAGCTACGCACAAAATAATTGCGACAGCCTGCATGGAAGCAGGCAAACACGTGCTCATCGAAAAACCCCTTGCCATTACGCTTTCCGATGCGAAAAAGATTATTCAGGTCCGCGATCAGACCAACACCGTCGCTGCCATTGATTTTATCATGCGCTTCAACCCGCTTCTGCAGGCGATCCGCCATTTCAGCCAACAGGGCATTTTTGGACGGCTGCGCCGGGTAGATGTTGAAAATTATGCCCAGGATGAGCAGCTGCCACCAGAACACTGGTTTTGGAATCCTGACCGATCCGGAGGCATTCTCATCGAACACGCGGTACACTTTATTGACCTTGTGCACTTTTTAGCTCCTGCAAACGTAGTGGCGGTCAATGGTTTAAAACACAGTCGAAATCCACAGCAGGAAGATCAGATTATGGCCAATGTGCTCTATGAAGGCGGGCTGATCGCTACACACTACCATTCATTTGCTCGTCCCGGCATTTTTGAAGCCACGACCATAAAACTTGCCTATGATCTCGCCGATATAGAACTGCATGGATGGATACCCCTTTGGGCAGATGTGAAAGCGCTCGTCAATACGAAGAACAAACAAACCCTGCTGTCGAACCCGTTTTTTGAATACACCGGTTCTGTGCCAATCGGGCAGGCTAATGACGAATCCAGGCCTGCCGGGCGGGGAGGAACGGATAATCAAAATCAATCGGTCATGCGATTTATACATTCTGGCGGCATCCGCTATGAGGCTGATGAGATTGTAACAGGCGTTCTGCAACCGGGCCGAACCAAGCAGGACGTTTACACCAGCTGTGTCCAGGATTCTTTGCTCGATGTGCTTA
Source organism: Cyclonatronaceae bacterium (assembly GCA_047921215.1). Lineage (GTDB taxonomy): Bacteria > Bacteroidota > Rhodothermia > Balneolales > Cyclonatronaceae > RECM01. The sequence goes on from JBLRWO010000014.1 coordinate 7,806, forward strand.
AAAAAATCGGGCACCCCGGCCACATGCTTTCCGCCGGCCTCGAAACAGGGATATCAAGCCTTGAAGTGGCCGTTCGTGCCACCGAATCGGCAAAACATTGCCATTTTACTCTGGTTAACTAAACAAATTGAAAAATATGTTATACACATCAAACGGTATGTTATCTCTACCTGCAGACGGAGTCGGTCCTGAATCCACTTTCTCCATAAATGACACTTTGACAAACGATTTGCCAACCCGACTGAGCCGGAAATATTCCGAAAACTGCTGCCGAATCGTGCGCTCGGCTACCATCAGCCTGGTCGCTGTAACAGTTCTTCTCCTTGCGTTCAGTACCGCTTCCGCACAATGGGAGAATCGCTATACCAAGCTCTCGGATTTCGGCCATCATGTGTACCTGGAGCAGCATGAGCTTCCTGTATTAGGCCATGGACCAACGGATCCCGCACCGGCACCAAATGGCAGACACCTGGCCTTCGCAGCCCGAGGATGGTTGTGGCTGCTCGATCTGGAAACAGACAACGCAACCCGATTGACGCGAGGTGCCGGACTCGACTCCCGTCCGCGTTGGTCGCCTGATGGCAAACGGCTGGCTTTCGTGCGCGACAATGGACGTGATACGGCAATTATCGTTCTCGATCTGGCCAGTGGCAACGAGATGACAATAAATACGGAAGCCATCGAACTTGATCCCGAATTCTCCACTGATGGAGCGTGGTTGTACTATACATCCGGAGAGAGTGGTTCGCTGACTATCTGGCGCCATCACTTTGAATCGGGAGAAGTAGAACAGCTCACTGATTTGCGTCAGGTGGAGCGAAATGCGCGTAGTCTGGCAAATGGTGCGGGGCTACTATATCTGCATGGAAATGGTGCCTACAGAACGCTTCGGGTAAGAGATTTGGAATCTGGTGATGATGCTCCTCTCCCCCTCGGCCACACGTTGGTTTACCACCTCACCGCCGATACCCACCCCGTTCAGCGCCTTATTGTGTACAGTGCCCCTATCGACAATGCATACCATCTTTGGACTTTGGACCTGGATGAACCGCGCGTGCAGCACCGGCTCACCGATGGAGACCCTTTTGCGATGACACCGGCTTTCAGTGCAGACGGAAAACACATATATTTCGTGGATCTTGATGAAAACCGTCAGTTTGCTCTGATGCGTATACCAACGTATGGCGGCTTGCCAGAACCGGTTACGATTTCAAATTGGGATCTCGGCGAAGCAAGCGGCACATTAAATGTAAACGTAACCGATGCAGCCGGGAATCCGGTTACGGCGCGGTTAGCTATCGTCCGTGAGGATGGCTATCCGGTGGCATTTCACGAAGACGCGACCTACTTCGATCCGCAATCGGGCCGGCACTATTTCTATCTGGAAGGCGAGGCGCAGTTCACGCTTCCAGCAGGCAACTACCAGGTTACTGCGGCACGCGGACCAATGGCTCCGCTGGCGGAATCGGGTGTTCAGATTGGGGATAATCCGGCAGAAGTGAGCCTTATTTTGACCCCTCTTTGGGATGCCGGTGCTGCAGGGTATGTATCTGCCGATCATCACGTGCACTTGAATGGCGACGGACATCACCGTTCTACCCACAAGGATGCACTGCGTTTAATGGAGGGAGAAGATTTAGACCTGCTTGCACCCATGTCATGGAACCGCTGGGAGCGCAGAATTGACGCCTCAATTTTAGGCCTCGAAACGGTAGAAAATGGCCGGATAGTAGCGCAGAGCCAGGAGGTACGGTCTCATTTTCACGGACACGTTGGCCTGCTCGGCACAGACCAGGCTTACGTGCCCTGGTTTTGGGGGCCGAACAACCCAATGTTAGGCGATCCGGACCGGAGTAATGGCGAGGTTATGGACTTTGCCGAACGAACCGGGGCGTTCCCGACCTATGTTCATCCCATCGCGAATGACTCTGATCCGTTTACCCGCCTGGAAGACAATCCTATTCCCCTGGAGCTGGTCTCCGATGCGGTACTGACCGATCGCTTCGGCCTGGAGCTGGTTTGCGTGTGGATGAGCCCACTCGGAAATACCCACCTGTGGTACCGCCTGCTCAACATCGGCCAACCAGTGGCCGCCATGTCAGGAACCGACTCCTGGGTTGATTTCCATCGCACGATGGCAGCGGGCACCGGGCGTAATTATGTACGACTCGACGGAGCCGGATTCACCTCCGAAGCGGTGCTTGAAGCTGCTGCTGCAGGAAGAGGTTTTGTGACAACAGGTCCGGCATTAATGTTTGCTATTGGCGATGCGCAACCGGGCGATGTGATTTCAAGTGGCGGGCAAGAATGGACTGCAACACTCATAAGCACCACAGATATCGATGTGGTTGAGCTTGTAGTCAACGGTGTGGTAGTCGAGGAGTTACCGGGCATCAAAGCGGGAGAAACCCGTCACTATCTGGGCAGCGTGGATTTACCGGAAGGCGGTTGGGTTGCCATTCGTGCGTATGCCGGTGAACCTCAGGAAGACGCCTGGCCAACCATGCACGCAAGACCGTTTGCCCACAGTTCACCGGTTTGGATTGGTGCCATAGGCAGTACCGAAGCAACCGCACGATCTGCCGCCGCCGCCGATTTGATTCGTGCCATTGATGCTGCCGAACAAACGATGCGAACAGCTTATGGCGAAATCGATATGACCCGGGTAATGACACGGTTTGAAGAAGCGCGGAACCGTCTTACAGGTATGGTGAGATAAGCGCCTTCATCATATCAATCTGGTGTCAGTCGGGTTTTTTTAGGAATATCTCTCGGGTACCGGCCCTGATCCATAACGGACGGGGTCGGTTTTTTTTTGACTATCAAAATATGAGCCTTAAATATATCGCACACAGGGGCTAACTGTACAGTACACCCGGATATTTCACAGGGAAATCAGATCATTATAGCTGTATGGCATATTTTTTCTGTTGTTTACAGATTTGGTTATGTTTTACATGATATTTAGTAGTAAAATTGCATAAAATTATACGCTTACATGATATCAGCTTTTCCTTTAAAGCGCCCAAAATAAGGTATGTAACGGGTTTTGCGCAGATAGTCCAACATTATGCGTGATTTGTCCGAGTTAGTGGCTGAACCGTTCATTATCCTTGCATAATCAACTTACGCAAAACCTGCCCTCATGCATCTGACAAAAAAACAAGTGGAAAAAGCCCGGAACGTGTACGACCTCTACTGGGACAGCTACCAAAAAGGAGATGTCGATACTTTTGCCTCCACGCTGCACGACAACTATGAGATGATCGGTACCTCCGAAAGTGAAATTTGCCATAACAAGGCGAAGGGTATCGAATTTTTCAAAGGTCAGGCAGAAGAAGTGGTCGGTAAAGCGGAAATGAGAAACCGGCAGATTAACGCGATGCCGGTGGGCGATCTGGTTCTTATCAATGAGATGTGCGACATCTTTGTGCTGGCGGGAACCGGGTGGGCTTTCTATTCAAAAATCCGGATTTCCACCTTTCTCCAGGAAACCCCTTCAGGCTGGAAAGTGGTTCAGCAGCACGGATCCCTGCCCGACATGAGGGTACAGGAAGGCGAAACCCTCGCCATCGACAAAATCAGCCGTGAGAATGTTGAACTGCGCGATGCGGTCAAAAGACGAACGGTGGAACTGGAAGTCAAAAACCGTGAACTGGAGATCGAGGCTGCCCTGGAGCGGGTGCGTGCCCGGGCCATGGCCATGCATAAGAGTAACGAACTGAATGAGGTGGTCTCTGTTCTTTTCGAAAAATTAAAAGAACTGCAAATACCATTTACAGCTGTTGGCATCGCAACCGGCATCGAGGGTTCTAAAGACCTGAATGCTTTTGTCTGTGGTCATAATGAGGCCGGCCTGGTCATCACCAACTATCGACTACCGTATTTTGATAATCCGATTCCGAAGGATCTATACGGCGCCCTTGAAAAGCAATTGGATTTTTATGTGGGTCATTATTCAAAAGAAGAAAAAGATGCTTTCTATGAATACGTGATTGAACATACTGCTGAATTCAGGCATTTGCCCGAGGACATCAAGCGCATGATATTCGAAAGTCCGACCTATACCATTTCCATGGTCGCGGTTAAGAATGCGGTTTTTAATATCAATGATTTTGAAGGGAAGATATTAGCTGAGCATGAAGTTGATATCATCAAGCGTTTTGCAAATGTTTTCGATCAGGCCTACACCCGCTTCCTCGACCTTCAAAAAGCCGAAGCTCAAACGCGTGAAGCGCAGATCGAGGCAGCTTTGGAGAGAGTGAGAAGCCGTACCATGGCTATGCAGAGCAGTGATGAGCTTGGTGCAGTGGCTGCTGAACTGTTTGCTCAAATGAATCAGCTGGTGACCAATCTGTGGACCTGCGGGTTTGTTCTATGTGAAAAGGACCGCAATGAAGACGAATGGTGGCTTAGTATGGACGGAGACTTTACCCGCGGTTTTTTTCTGCCCAACATAGGTGATTATGCTCATGCTACACTATATGAAGGATGGTTAAAGGGACATGAATCAAGTGCAGTGCAATTGGAAGGTGATTCGCTTCAGCAGCATTACGACTGGCTGATGGATATTCCCGTTTCACGCGCAATTTTTGAAGAGATGGATGCAGCCGGCCTTGCCCGACCCGATTGGCAAAAACTGCATGCGGCTTATTTTTCAAAGGGATATCTGGTACTAATTACAAGGGAACCCTGTTCCGATGAATATATATTCAACCGCTTCGCCCAGGTATTCGATCTTACCTTTACACGTTTTCTCGACCTCCAAAAAGCCGAAGCACAGGCAAGGGAAGCACAGATTGAACTCTCCATGCAGCGCATCCGCGCGCAGGTAACCGCTATGCAGGAATCATCGGAACTGCTCGATATTGTGGTGACCATGCGGACGGAGTTTGTGAATCTGGGCCACGAAGCCCACTATTTCTGGCACATGCGCTGGCTGCCGGAACACTATAAAAAGGCGATGACCTCCGGCGATGGCACCCGCATTGGTATGGTGATGACTCTGCCCCGCCACATCCACGGAGATATTGAGCCTGTTGCCGAGTGGGAAAAAAGCGGCGAACCCACGTACATACTGGCCATGGACGTGGATACAGCCGTTGAGTACGTACACAAAATGATCACCCTGGGCGATTTTGAACAGGTGGACCCTCAGGCGCCGAGCCTGGATGATATCCGCCATATAGGCGGCCTCACATTTGTCATGGCACGTACCACCCACGGTGAAATCGGTTACAGCCTGCCCGGCGTGGTGCCTGATCCGCCGAAGGATGCGGTTGATACCCTGGTCCGGTTTGCGGGCGTTTTCGATCTGGCCTACAAACGGTTTGAAGACCTTAAATACGCCGAACGTCAGCACCGTGAGGCACAAATTGAACTGGCCCTTGAGCGGGTGCGGGCCCGCACCATGGCCATGCAGCACTCCGATGAACTGGCCGATGCTTCCCGTGTGCTGGATGAGCAGGTCCGTGCTTTGGGCATTGAAACCTGGGGGTGCGCCTTTCATATCTATGCCGATAATGCCGATGGCGATTATGAATGGTTCAGTAGTGCGAACGGGAACCTGCCTTTCTACAAAACTCCCCGGGAGAATTTCTTTTTGCGCTTCTATGAAAAAGGGCAGCGTGGCGAGACATTCCATATCGAAGAATTTGCCGGTGATGGTTGCAAAGCGCACTACGACTTTTTGAAAACCCTTCCCGTAGCCGGTGACGCACTCAAAGCCCTGGAGGAATCGGGTATCCCGCTGCCGGACTATCAGATTGACCATATCGCATTCTTCAGCCATGGGTATATCCTTTTCATCACGTATGAACATGTTCCGGAAGCCCACGAAATATTCCACCGCTTTGCCAGGGTGTTTGAACAAACCTACACACGGTTTATCGATTTACAGAAACTGGAAGAACAGGCATTACGGGCAGAAAAAGACCTGATTGCCATAAAGGCAGCCAGGCATAAAGCGGAAGAAGCGCTTACCGAACTCAAAGCCACCCAGGAACAGCTCGTGCAGCAGGAAAAACTTGCCTCCCTCGGCCAGCTCACGGCCGGAATTGCCCATGAGATCAAAAATCCCCTCAACTTCGTGAACAACTTTTCGGATGTAAGCCTGGAAATGATCGACGAAGCCCTTGAGGAGCTCGGCAAATCCAGCCAGGATGATCATACCTCCGAAACCGCCGCCATCCTGGCCGACATCAAATCGAACCTGTCAAAAATCCACGAGCACGGCTCCCGCGCCGACAGTATCGTGAAAGCCATGCTTATGCACTCACGTGGCGGAGACGGCAAGATGGAACCCGTCAATCTGAACGAACTGGTAAAAGAGTACGTAAACCTCTCCTACCACGGCATGCGGGCGGGCAAAGATCCGATCGAAGTCGATATCGACCTGCACCTGGATGAATCCATCGGCGAAGTCCCCCTCATTGCCGAAGACTTCTCCCGGGTCATCCTGAACCTGTGTACAAACGCCTTCGACGCCTGTGCCCAAAGAGGCTCCTTCGAGAGTCTGCCGCAAAGCGGCAGTCCTCGAAGAGTGCCTCCCTATACCCCCCGCATCACCATCCGCACCGGAAAAACCAACGGCACCATCACCATCGATATAGAAGACAACGGCCCGGGCATCCCCGACGACATCAAAGACAAAATCCTGCAACCCTTCTTCACCACCAAAAAAGGAACCCAAGGCACCGGCCTCGGCCTGAGCATCACCAACGACATCATCAAAGCACATGGTGGAAGAATGGATGTAAAAAGTACGCCCGGTGTAAAAACCACCTTTACCATTTACCTGGAAAAAAGCCTTTAGCATGGATCCCAAAAAGAAAAAAAACCTGGAGAAGACCTACGAACGCATTATAAATGTGGGCCTGTGCATCGTACCGTATGAAGATCTGTCCGGTCTCGTTGCCCCTGAACTGATGCTGTTCGGCACTACCAAAGATGAAAAGGTTTTCTCATTCCGTGAACTGGATTCGATGTTTAAATCCCAGTATGAGCAAATGACCGGATTTGTGCCCTCACTTGATCGCAAACGGCTTTTCACCCGATTTTCGAACGATGGAAACAACGCTTTTATCACCGAAGAAGTGACCCTTACCATCACCTCGCCCGAAGAAGTGAACACCATCTTAATCAGGTGCAGCTGCGTGATGGAATACATAGACAACCAGTGGAAACTCACCCACTGGCACGCTTCCACCCCTGTTGAAACGGAAAATGACCACTGGCACATGGAGGAGTGGAAACGGGAAAAAGAGAAGCTTCAGCAGCTTGTTGATCAGCAGACGGCCGATCTTCAGGTAAAAAACCGGGAGCTGGCAATTGAAGCCGCCATCGAACGGGTACGGGCCGTGGCCATGGGCATGACCAAACCGGAAGACATGCTTAAGGTTTGCCGCGTCATTTCAGACCAGCTTCAGCAATTCGGCGTGGAGCATATCCGAAATGTGCAGACGGCGATCATCAACGAAGAGAAAGGCACCTATCACAACTACCAGTACTTCACTCCTTACGATAAAGAATCCTTTGAAATAACGGAGTGCGACAGGAATCCGGTTGTGCAAGCGATGATTGACCGCATGCTGGAATCGCCGGATGCCTTTTTCACCACACAGTTAACCGGAGAGGAGCTGGCAACCTTCCGGGCATACCGCAAACAGGAAAACCAGATCCCCGATCCCCTTCTCGATGACACCGAATCCGCCGATGGACATTTTTTCTCCATCGGTCCCGGCGGGCTGGGAATCACTCTTTACCGTCCGCTGAATGAGGAAGGGCTGAAGATCTTCAAGCGGTTTCACACCGTGTTTTCGCTGGCCTACCGCCGGTTCCGGGATATTGAAAAGGCGGAAGCCCAGGCAAGAGAGTCAGAAATTCAGCTAGCGCTGGAGCGGGTGAGAGCCAGAAGTATGGCCATGCATCAAAGTGATGAGCTGGCCGACCTTTCCCTGGAACTGGTTAAGCAGGTTCATGCACTGGGCATCGATACCTGGTTCTGTGCATTTAACATCTACGATGATCATCCGGAAGGATCGATTGAATGGGGCAGTAACGGCCAGGGGACGTTTCCCAGGTACAGAACGCCAAGAGAAGGAGTCTTTCTGGACTATTATGAGGCCGGCCAGCGGGGAGAAACACTCCTGATCAATGAGATCGGGGAGGATGAATGTCCCGCTCACTATGACTATTTATGCAGCCTGCCGGGTGTGGGTGAGCAGCTTCTTCAAATGAAAGATGCGGGTATTCCATTTCCGGCGTACCAGATCGATCATGTGGCCTTCTTTAAGTATGGATATATCCTCTTCATCACCTTTGAACCGGTCCCTGAGGCCCATGATATCTTTAAACGATTTGCCAAAGTGTTCCTGCAGACGTATACCCGTTTTCTGGATCTGCAAAAATCGGAAAAACAGGCGCGTGAAGCCAAGATCGAAGCGGCACTGGAACGTGTAAGAGCACGATCAATGGGAATGCACAAAAGTGATGATCTGATCAAGGTCGTTAGGGAAATAGGCCAGGGAATCCAGGAACTGGGTATTCAAATCGATAATTCCCAAATTTTTACTGACTACTCATACGATCCAAAAGATGGCTTGAATACCTGGACTGATGTTCCGGGCCAAAATTACCTGGAGAAATTTCATATCCCGTATATCAACCATCGCACCACAAAGAATTTTTACTCAGCGCTTAACAAAGGGCTTAATTTTTTCAGTGACAATTTTTCAAAGTCTGAAAAAGACAGTTATTTCGAATCTTTGTTCAAATACTCTGATTTGAAAAATGTCCCTCAAGAAAGAAAAGATCTGATCCTCTCTACACCGGGCTGGTCACGGTTCACTGTGATATTAGAAGGACCCAGTCTGCATTTTGGCCGATACATACTTGAAGAAGAGTTTACAATTGAAGAGAAAGAAATTTTTAAACGTTTTGGAAAGGTTTTTGGGCAAGCCTACACCCGGTTTATGGATCTTCAAAAAGCAGAGGAGCAGGCCAAAGAAGCACAGGTTGAGGCTGCTTTGGAAAGGTTACGATCCCGTTCACTGGCGATGCACAAAACCGATGAACTGCAGGACGTAGTGCGGGTGGTTGCTGAAGAATTAAAGAACACCGGCGTGATTCTTGATACAGGCGGGGCCGTTATATGCACCTATTTTCAGAACTCCAAAGATGTGATACACTGGACTGCAACCGATGACCCGGCTCATCCTTCCGTACCCTACCTGTTGCAGTATTTTGAAGATGAACTGTTCGATGAAGCATGGGAATCCAAAAGCCGGGGAGACGACTATTTTGCGAAAGTATTTTCCTTTGACGTCAAAAACGCATTCTTCAGTCATGCCTTTGAGCATTCCGATTACCGGCAGCTACCCGATGAGTACAAAAAGATCATTTTAGAGAGCAAAAACCATGGCCTTGCCTGGGCCTGGGCCGAAAACTCGGCCATTATGATCCCCTCCATCCAGGGTGATCTGCCTTCAGAAGAAGAAAGGAAAATACTGATCCGCTTTGCAAAAGTTTTTGAGCAGTCCTTTATCCGTTTTCTTGATCTCCAAAAAGCTGAAGCTCAGACAAAAGAGGCAAACATACAGCTGGCATTGGAAAGAGTAAGGGCCAAGACCATGGCCATGAAAACCCAGAATGACCTTTTGGGTGTAATTGAATTATTTGGTGAACAACTGATTGCGGTAGGGCTAAAGTTTGGCCTGGTTACCTTTATAGAAGGACCCATAACAAAAACCAGGGACTGGGATTTATGGAGCTATACACCGGAAGCAGGAACTCCAACTCAAAAGATTTTAATCCCTTATGTAGAACATCCATACTTCCTGAAAACGGCAAGGAATGTAGAAGAGTACCAAAAGACCGGTGAGCCTATCCAGGTAAAAACATTCACGAAGGAAGAAAAGGATACTTTTCTCCCACACTACTTTAAGCATCACCCTACCTTGCCTGATGACGTTAAAGAATTTCTCTACGCCAAAGAGGGTGAGGCAATTGTAGATGCGTTTTTGGGAGAGATTACTGTTTCCTACGCGAAATGGGATTCAGCAGCTCCATCAAAAGAGGAACTTAAACTCTTCGAACGCTTCGCAAAAGAGTTCAGGCAAACCTATATCCGCTTTCTTGATATTAAAAAAGCCGAAGAACAGGCCCGTGAAGCCAAAATAGAGATGTCTCTTGAGAAGATACGATCCCGAACGATGGGCATGCAGTCAAGCGATGAGCTGCCGGAAGTAGCCAACATGCTGTTTCTGGAAGTGCAAGGCCTCGGTATTCCTGCCTGGAGTAGCGGCTTTAACATCCTTGCCAAAGATAAGAGATCAGCTGCCGCATGGATGAGCAGTGAAGGTACTCTTCAGGATCCTTTTACCCTGCGTTTATATGGAGAAGCTTCCTTTGATGAAATGGGGGATTTTCTTCGTATAAATGAGCCCTTTATGGTACAGGAACTCGGTGGCGAGGCATTGCAGAAGCACTATAAATACATGAAGACCTTTCCGGATCTGAAACCAACATTCAAAAAATTTGAGGAGCAGGGCCTTTCCCTTCCCACCTATCAGATCAATCACCTCTGCAAATTCAGCCACGGATTTCTCCTGTTTATTACCTACGAGCCGGTTCCGGATGCTCATGATATTTTCAAAAGATTTACCAGGGTATTTGACCAAACCTACACTCGCTTCCTCGATCTGAAAAAAGCGGAAAAACAGGCACGCGAGTCCCGGATTGAAGCGGCCCTGGAACGGGTGCGTTCAAGAGCGATGGCCATGCAGACTTCCGATGAGCTGAAAGATGTGGCACTGGAGCTCAGAACCCAAATGGGCCTTCTCGGCCAGAAAGACCTGGAGGTATGTGCCATCCATCTGTACGACCTGCATCAGGACCATTTTGAGTCCTGGGGTGCCATGCATCCGCCCGACAGCGAGGATGAAATTCTGCAGTCCATGGCTCTTTTTCCAAAATCCGGGAGCCTGATCATTGAAGAGATGATGGACTATTATGCCTCGGATCAGTCGGATTATGTTCTGGTCAATGAAGGTGAAAAATTTAAGCAGTGGTTTGAACTGATGAAAGAGCATGCTCCGGAGATATACAGGCACCTTTCAAAAACCAAGGCTGATACTCCCGCAGACAAATTGAAAGCCTTTTGGGCCATGTCGGAGTTTTCAGGCGGAGCGCTGATTATGGTCACCTACTCCTATCCCGATGAGGATTCCAGAAACCTTTTGCGCAGAACAGCTAATGTTTTCGGCCTCGCCTATAAACGGTTCAATGATCTTAAGAGAGCTGAGGAACAGGCTCGTGAAGCTCAAATTGAAAACGCGCTGGAGAAAGTGCGGTCAAGGTCGCTCGCCATGCAGACTCCGGATGAACTGGTCGAGGTGGCGCAGCTTCTCCGCGAAGAGATGGGAGCCCTTGGCGTGGAAGAACTGGAAACAAACTCTATTTACATACATGATGATACCGGCGGGTTGACGCAGTGCTGGTTTACCATCAAAAATACCGAAGATTCCGGCAAGTCCGTTACCGACCAAATGCGCATCGACCTGCAGGACACCTGGGTGGGCCGGCAGATGCACGAATTTTATGGCTCCGATCAGGACAGAACGTCCATCCTGATGAAAGGCGATCACCGGATCGAGTGGATTCGGTACTGCGAAGAAAAATCAGCGCTGTTTGGGACCAGCGCGTTTTACGGAGAAACCATTCCGGATCGGACGTATCATCTCTGCAAATTTTCGAACGGATTTTTAGGGGCAGCCTCACCCGGCAACATTTCGGATGAAAGCTGGGACCTGATGAAACGGGCAACCGGTGTATTTTCATTTGCCTATACCCGTTTCAGGGATCTGCAAATGGCGGAGGCCAGTGCCCGGGCTTCTGTACGCCAGGCCTCGCTCGACCGGGTTCGTGCCGATATCGCCTCCATGCGAACTGCTGATGATCTGAACCGGATCACCCCGCTGTTCTGGAATGAGCTAACCACCCTGGGCATCCCCTTTATCCGCTGCGGGGTGTTTATCGTGCATGAGAAGGAACAACAGGTAGAGGTCTACCTTTCCAAACCCGACGGCACCTCCCTGGCGGTGATGCACCTTCCCTTCGGCGCAAGCGATCTCGCCATACAGACCGTGGATGCCTGGCGAAATGGCCGTGCCAATACATTGCACTGGACCCGGCAGGATTTCCTGAACTGGGGCCGGACGATGGTGGAGCAGGGGCAAATCCCCGACCTTGAAACCTACCAGGGCTCCGAAGATGCACCCGAATCCCTCCATCTGCATTTCATTCCCTTCAACCAGGGGATACTCTACGTGGGCGCAACCGAACCGCTCAGCGACGGGGAGACCGGTCTGGCCGCATCCCTGGCAGAGGCGTTCTCTATCGCCTACGCCCGGTACGAGGATTTTGTAAAACTGGAAAAGGCCAAAGCGGGCATTGAAGAGGCCCTGTCCGAACTCAAAGCCACCCAGTCGCAGCTTGTGCAGCAGGAAAAACTCGCCTCCCTGGGCCAGCTCACCGCCGGCATTGCCCACGAGATCAAGAACCCGCTCAATTTCGTGAACAATTTTTCGGAGGTAAGCCTTGAAATGATCGACGAAGCCCTGGAGGAGCTGCAGCAAATCGGCGATAACGAACACGCCGCCGAAACCGCCGCCATCCTGGCCGACATCAAGTCAAACCTTTCAAAAATCCACGAGCACGGGTCCCGCGCCGACGGCATCGTCAAATCCATGCTCATGCACTCGCGCGGCGGCACCGGTAAAATGGAACCAACTAATCTGAACGAGCTGGTAAAAGAGTACGTAAACCTCTCCTATCACGGTATGAGGGCGGGCAAAGATCCCATCGAAGTCGATATCGACCTGCAACTCGATGAAACCATCGGCGAGATCCCCCTCATAGCCGAAGACTTCTCCCGGGTCATCCTGAACCTTTGTACAAACGCCTTCGACGCTTGTGCCCAAAGAGGCTCCTCCGAAAATCTGCCGCAATCCCCCGGAGGCTCCTTCGAGAGTCTGCCGCAAAGCGGCAGTCCTCGAAGAGTGCCCCCCTACAAACCCCGGCTTGCCATCCGCACCAAATCCGAAAAAGGCCATATCACTATCGAAATCGAAGACAACGGCCCCGGCATCCCCGACGAAATCAAAGACAAAATCCTGCAGCCCTTCTTCACCACAAAAAAAGGAACACAAGGCACCGGCCTTGGCCTGAGCATCACAAACGACATCATCAAAGCCCACGGCGGAACGCTGCACATCAGCTCGTCACATGAGGGTTCCAGTTTTAAAATCCTGATTAATAACTAATTTTATGCCCGTTTACCCCGGTTCCGGCTCAATCAAACCTGTAAAATCAGAAGTGAATATCCGATACTTCCTGCCGTTTTGTACACTGATTTATACGCTGGTCTTTTGGCTTAACGTTGCAATACTTTCTGCCCAGACCCACGACAACCTTCGCTTTGAGCGGTACACCATTGAACAAGGGCTTTCGTCTGATCTGATCAGGGACATTACGCAAGATCATTTGGGCTATATCTGGGTGGCTACAGAATCCGGGGTTAGCCGGTATGATGGGTATGACTTTAAGGTTTATCGCAATATTCCGGGAGATATTACCACACTTACCAATAACCTGGCTTATGCAATTCATGCTGATAGATACAATCAACTTTGGATAGGAACCGGTTCGGGATTAAACGTATATGACCCCATCACGGACTCTTTTGAGAGAATCTACCATATTCCTGACGATGGGTCCTCTTTACCCGACAATTTGATATATGAAATTTTTGAATCCGGATCCGGTGATTTATGGCTTGGTACGAATAATGGATTGGCGCTTTATGACCGGACAAAACACTCTTTTGTTAGTCAATGGCTGCTGAACGGAGAACGTGTTGATCTGCATGGTGTCGAAGTGGTTTCCATTGCAGAGGATGCAGACGGTTCACTTTGGATCGGTTCAAAGAATAAGGGATTGATTTTTTTCAATCCGGTGAAGCAGGTTATCAGATATTTTGATCAGGAACCCATTCCCAATATCTCGTTTCCATCAAACAATATATCTAAAGTATATGTAGATACATTTGGCGACGTCTGGATTGGTTTTCTGGGAACTGATGTTCAATTCAGCATTATTGATCCAAATAATACAGGTAATGGATTGGGGGTATTACATACGAAGACCAATACATTTACTATCTATAGAAATAACCCGCAAACCCAGCCCGGTTTTTGGAACCTGATTTCTGATATTCATGAATCCAGGGATGGAACCATGTGGGTTTCAACCTATTATAACAGTTTTTTTAGCGGTCTTCATCTTTTTGACAGAGTAACGGAAACGTTCACCAGGTATTCTTATGATTCCAATGATGCTGCAAGTTTAACCTGGGATTTTGTCACTAACGTTTTTGAAGATCGTTTTAATAATTTGTGGGTAGGTACCTCCCGCGGCTTAAATAAGGCAGACCTGGGTAAATGGCAGATGAAAAAATTTAAAGTCAGGCCGGATGCACCCGAACTTTTTTTAGACAATTTCTATGGGATCGAGGAGGTTAGCGATGGAATTATTTGGTTTGGGTTGGATGATCCCGGATTTATTGAATGGAACAGAAATACCGGAGAAATAACACATTTTGCAGGTGATAATCCATCAAATCATCTTGATGACTTAAATATACCATCAGGCGTTACACCTGTTATAAAAAAAGATCTGACCGGGGAAATATGGATAGGTTATGCAGGAGGTGGTCTTGTACGTGCCAACCTGGAAACAAGAGATGTTGTTCGTTATCAACAGGATTTGAGGAATCCTGATGCGATATCAGGTAATTATATTACGGGCATTTTGATTGACGAAACGAATACCGCATGGTTTAGTACCACCGATGGATTGAGCAGATACAACCGGGAGAGCGACTCTTTCACATCCTGGACCACGCAAAACAGTGAAATTGGAAGCAACTCTCTGAGTACAATTTTTAAAGACAGCCGTGGCGTTATCTGGCTTGGAACAAGAGAGCACAGATATGACCCCAGATTTGTTCCTTCAAATGGGTTGATCAGGTTTAATCCGCAGAACGAATCATTTACCAGTTACAGACACGACCCAAATAATGTTCGCAGCCTGAGCAGTAATACTGTCAATTCAATTGCAGAAGACCATAACGGGAATATCTGGATCGCCACTGACAACGGTTTTAACCGGTTTAATCATTTAGACGAATCTTTTGAACAATACCATGTGAAAGACGGGTTACCCGACCCTGTTGTGATTAGTTTATTGATCGATCTTGACGGTTTACTTTGGATGAGTACCCTGAATGGTTTGTCGAGATTCAATCCTGAGACAAATGATTTTCATAACTTTGACAAAAGTGACGGAACTCAGGGAAACCGGTTTAATGATTACTCTTATCTCATAACCAAAGACGGAGAACTAATTTTCGGAGGAGTTGCCGGTGCCAATTATTTTCATCCTTCCGATATTTTTGAAAATTCAACCGAACCCGTTATTCACCTTACCAATTTCCTGGTGAACAACACCTCATTTTCACTCGATGAACAGTTGCAAAAGATTGATCTGATTGAGCTTGGCTGGAGTGATAATTCCGTTGGTTTTGAATTCACCGCTATCAATTTTCGAAAAACGGAACTGACGGAATACGAATATAAGCTTGAAGGTTTTGAAGACGATTGGATGTCATCCGGAACCCGCCGGTTTGTTAACTATACGAATCTGCCATCTGGTAATTATACTTTTCATGTTCGCGCAGTGAATGCAGAAGGTATCTTAAGCCCGATTAGCGCTGCCTTGGCAATACGCATTCAACCACCCTTCTGGCGTACCTGGTGGGCGTATGGATTTTATGTTATGCTGTTCATTGTGGGAATTGTTACTATCGACCGATACCAAAGGAAGCGGGTTATCAAAAAAGAAAGGGAAGAAGCGCGCGAGAAAGAACTTCAACAGGCCAAAGAAATAGAAAAAGCCTACCGAAATCTTGAGGTTGCCCATAAAAATTTAGAAGCCGCCCAGGACCAGCTCGTCCAACAGGAAAAACTCGCCAGCCTCGGCCATCTAACCGCCGGCATCGCCCATGAGATCAAAAATCCGCTCAATTTTGTGAATAACTTTTCGGAGGTGAGTGAAGAGATGATTACCGAATTGATCGAAGCGCTGGGTAAAGGAGATTTCGACGAATCGATGGCACTTTCAAAAGATATTGGAGCCAATCTTAAAAAAATCCACGAACACGGGGCCCGCGCCGACAGCATTGTAAAGTCGATGCTTATGCACTCACGCGGCGGCAGCGGCAAGATGGAACCAACAGACCTGAACGAGCTGGTGAAAGAGTATGTGAACCTCACCTACCATGGTATGCGGGCAGGAAAAGAAGCCTTGAATGCGGATATTCAAATGGATTTGGATGATTCTGTTGGAGATGTACCCCTTGTTGCCGAGGATTTTTCAAGGGTGATTTTGAACCTGTGCAATAATGCGTTTGATGCGATGAGGGATACCCGGGATCTGCGAGCGCCTAAATTGTCTGTTAGCACTAAAAAATCCGCCGATTCTATCACCATCCAGATCGAAGACAACGGCCCCGGTATCCCCGACGAGATTAAAGACAAAATCCTTCAACCCTTCTTCACCACGAAGAAAGGCACCCAGGGCACCGGCCTCGGCCTCAGCATCACCAACGACATCATCAAAGCGCATGGCGGAAGTATGGAAATACAGTCAAAGCCAGGACAAACGGTTTTTTCAATCTCATTAAATCGGTTAGGTTAATCCCATGCTAAAATTCTTTATAATCAATTATATCTATCTGGCAACCGGGGAATTATGAAACTTCTTATAAAGACATGCACACCTTATTTTTGCATGCAACTCTTTTTTTGCATGCAGCTCTATGCACAGCAACCGATTGCGGAAGGCGGACATGATTTCAATCCCCGGTTTGAGGTATTTACTCTTCCCGGAAATGTTTTTGGAAACAGTGTACAGGGGATGGTGCAGGACCATTCAGGTTTCCTCTGGTTTGCCACGCAGGGAGGGTTGGTTCGCTACGATGGACAAAACTTTGTTACCTACCGGTACGATGGCAATAATCCGAATTCGTTGGCAGCCGATTATATTGAGTCCATCTTTCTTGATTCCAATGGTGTGCTCTGGCTCACACACTGGCAGGCCGGAGCGTTGACTTCTTTCGAACCCGATCGGGGGGTTTTTACACGGTACCAGCATGATCCGGACGATCCTGAATCATTAAGCGGCAACGTATTAAGTACTGTAGCAGAGGACCACCAGGGGTATATCTGGATTGGAGGAGAACTCGGATTGAACCGGTACGATCCTGAAACCGGAACGTTTAAACGTTTCCAGCATGACCCGGATAATCCAAACTCGCTCTCTTACAACAGGGTCAGGGCACTTTATGTCGATAAAACGGGTACACTGTGGGTTGGAACGGGGTTTCAGTGGGATGCCGAATCGAGCGCAGGCGGATTGAACAGGTATCATCCTGAAGACGGTACGTTTACGCGGTATCTGCATGACCCTGAAGATACCACCACGCTGATCAACAACAAGGTCAGGTCGATTCTGGAAGACAGCCATGGTAATTTCTGGATTGGTACCGGTGGTGATGGCTTACACCTGATGGACAGGGAGAAAGGCACGTTCGAGCGTCTGACCAATGATCCTTCTGACCCAGAAAAGTTATCAGCTCCATGGCAGCCCGGAACCGTTCAGGCTGGTAGTGATTATTCCACTCATATTTCTTCCATTTTTGAGGATGATGAAGGGAGAATCTGGATCACCGCTTTTCCCGGTGGACTTAAACTATTTGATCCGGTTTCCGGGATTACCCGGCATTTTAAAATGGGCAGCGATGCAGACGAACTCACCACCGACTTCCTTTGGCAGACGTATCAGACAAGTGATGGAACCCTGTGGATTACATCCGGTGGTGACGGCCAGACCGTTTTCAAGGTCAAACAGTTTGACGACCTGTTTCCCTTTTTTGACATCCCAATGAGTGAAGATAACATAAGATCACATGGGATCATAAAGGACAGGGCGGGCCATATATGGATCGCGCGCGGCTTATTTCTCGAACGCATAGATCGCGTTACCGGTTCGAGAACAGTCATAACGCTTGGCAATACTCAGCAACCGGTTACAAACATTTGGGGATTAAGATTGGACAGGGAGGGGTATATATGGGCTGGAACGAACATAGGGCAATTTCGCGGAGATCCTGAAACGTCCGTTTTCCGGTTATTTAAACCACCCGGAATTTCAGATGAAATTCTACAAGCTTTCTGGAGCCCTTTTTTACATTCCAGTTCCGGCCATTTCTGGTTTGGGGCCTGGGATTACGGCCTGTTTCGTTACGACCCTGTTACTGATGAAGTTGTAAACTATGCACACTATCCCAACGATCCAAACAGCCTCGGCGGAAATATAGTCGGGTCTATTTACGAAGATGTGATGGGAAATATCTGGGTGGGAGGAGGTTCTCCATTTAATGACATTTTGAATCCCTTGTTTTTAGACCGTATAAATTTAAAAACGAACAGGATAGAACGATTCTTTGATGAGAACAAACAGTCTGGCATGGTATCGGATATCACGGAAGATAATGACGGCAACATTTGGTTTATAGACTGGATACATGGATTTAAAAAGTTAAATACCGCCACAGGTATTTTCAAATCATTCAATCCCTACAACAGTCTTTTGCCTTCTAACTATCTCTTATCCCTTGTAAACCCCGGCGATGGAAAACTATGGCTAAGCGACCAGAGTTCAATCATTGAGTTTGATCCGGAGACTGAAATAATGTCGGTTATTAATCAGAACAGAGGTATCAGAAATGCCTATGACCATTTCAAGAGCGGAACTGTTGCTGACGACGGGGAGCTATTCTTCAGCCGCAGAGGGGGTTTTCATTCCTTTTACCCGGATCAGATTTTACAACAAAGAAATAACAGGCTGCCTGATATCCGCATAACCGGCTTCCAGATGATTGGCGATCAAAATCCATCTGCAGCTTATGAATTATTTGAAAAACCAATCTGGCAAACGGAAGCCATCCATTTGACACACGACCAGAATTTATTTGCTTTCTCGGTTGCCTGCTTCGATTTCTATGACGCTTCATCCAATCAGTTGCAGTTTATGCTCGAGGGCTACGACAGAACGTGGCGAAATGACATACGTGACGGGGAAACATCACCCTACATTAATGTTCCCCCGGGAGAGTATACGTTCAGGGTGCGGGGAGCCAACAGTTTTGGAGTCTGGAATATGGAAGGTGCCACTATGGGAATAACCATCATGCCGCCCTGGTGGAAAAGCTGGTGGGCGTATGCCTTTTATTTAATGCTGTTCATTGCGGGAATTGTGACCGTTGACAGGGTTCAGCGCAGGAGGGTTCAACAAAAAGAGCGCGAACGCGCACGAGAAAAAGAGCTGGAGCACGCTAAAGAGATAGAAATAGCATATCGGAATCTGGAAGTGGCTCATAAAAATCTGGAAGCCGCCCAGGATCAGCTCGTTCAACAGGAGAAACTCGCCTCCCTCGGCCAGCTAACGGCCGGCATTGCCCACGAGATCAAGAACCCGCTCAACTTCGTGAACAATTTTTCGGAGGTGAGCGAAGAGATGATTACCGAATTAATCGAAGCGCTGGGTAAAGGAGATATCGACGAATCGCTCGCACTATCAAAAGATATCGGAGACAATCTTAAAAAGATCCACGAACACGGGTCTCGTGCCGACAGCATTGTTAAATCCATGCTCATGCACTCGCGAGGCGGCAGCGGCAAAATGGAACCCACCGATCTGAACGAACTGATTAGAGAATACGTGAACCTGTCCTACCACGGCATGAGGGCAGGTAAGGAAGCAATTAATGTGGATATTCAATTGGATTTGGATGATTCTGTTAGAGATGTACCGCTTATTGCCGAGGATTTTTCAAGGGTGATTTTAAACCTGTGTAATAATGCGTTTGATGCCTGTGCTGAGCGGAGTCGAAGTGCGATGCGGGAATGGGAGACAGTTCACAAGCACGAAGTGCGTAGTCAGGTGCCGGACATCGTGAAGGCGAAGCCGGGCGCCAAGAGGACGAAAGACGGAGGAGCGGAGACTTGGTACGTACCCAAACTTTCTGTTCGAACCCAAAAAACAGGAAACACCATCACCATCCAGATTGAGGACAACGGCCCGGGTATCCCCGATGAAATCAGAGACAAAATCCTTCAGCCATTTTTTACTACCAAGAAAGGGACCGCGGGTACCGGCCTCGGCCTCAGCATCACCAACGACATTATCAAAGCCCATGGCGGTACACTGGAAATTAAATCCCAACCTGGAAGTACGGTTTTCATCATAACCCTTTCACATAGTTCCCAAATATAAAAGCGTAATTAGTCCTAGTAATAGCGGAGAAAAATACAAGATATAGGAGACCGTTGCACTCACATTTAAACCAAAAAGAAAACAGTCTGGGTGGGCACTGGTTTCGGACTCCTATAGTTCCGGGTAGTTCCGGCGCAAAAAAGACCAAGGTGACGTCCGAAATGAGAGAGTTGCCGACAAACTTGCCCGCTCAAAATCTATTTTGCCTCAAATTCGGGCATTTAAAATGTTAATTACCCCTATGTCCCTCCGAGAATTTATAAAAAACGCTTTCTGAAAGAATCGTCGATACTGCTAATTGGGATGATTATGCCAATTTCATGGGCGTTACCAAAATCGTTATCAAATACAGTTTCTCCAAACCAAATTCGGAGTCCGGTTGCCATATATGTTTGAATAATCGTTGGAACGGAAGCATCATAAGGTTTTAAAATCGACCGCAGTTTTTGAATGCGGTTTGCAGGAGTATCTATCTCTCCATAATCGACTGCATCAGATGCTGACGTAAGGCGGGGTTTATAAACTACATCCTTTTTACCAACAAGCTTTGGAGATGAAGGCTTGTAGTTATGCTCCAGATAGTTGATCAGAATATCTTTTGCAAAAGGGTTCATCGTCTTATACAAAGTTACATTACCAAAAAAGTACTGAAGGTTTGCATGGTTTTGAATTAATTGTGAAAATCCTTTCCAAATGGCAAAAAAGCCAAACCGGGCACGTTTTGCAGAATCATTTACGACCGACCGGCCCAGTTCAATAGCGTATGGCAGTATTTCATCACGAAACTGATCTGAATAGTCAAATAAAGTGGATGTCCGCAGGTATTGGTCACCGGCGGATAAGGCCACCTGCCCCCACTGAAACCGATAGGCTGCCACAAGTTCCTGCTCCTCATCATCATAAGCAATTAGCTGGTAATAGGCTTGTTCGCCAAAATCAAGTTTATCCAAATCATAAAGTTCCCCCCGGCCGGCACCATGCTTACTGAATATCAATTCACGTATCCTGCCGATCAGACGCATGGTTTCAGGAAAATTATTTCCCTGAAGTACATAAACGCTTAAGCCTCTGAAAGAAACAAGAGGTGTAATCTCTTGTAATTCTTGCTGAACGGAATATTTTGATTCTATCGAAAGTATATCTGTACTCATTGCACTAGTTCTCTTGAATAGCCAAGGCTTATTTCTTCACTTATTTTCCGTAACTGCTCTGCTCTTTCAGAATCCCTGCCTGCAAGTTTTTGAACGGCACCGGGTCTTATCGGCTCACCTAAAAACAGATTAAATGTTTTGTTTGCGGGCTTCAGAAATTCCCGGGCCAAAAGCAGCATCTCCAGATTCAGGGTGATCCCTAGCAAACTCCTAAGCCGGGCCACCGTGTTGAATCTCCACGAATTTCTGCCCTTTATATACACGGGAACAATGGTTCGGTTGTATTTTTGAGCAAGGCGTACAGGCATTTTATTCCATTGAAAATCCCTCACAAGCCCGTTATGAATCCGCCCGGTTCTGCCGGCAGGGAAAACAAGCAAAGCGTCATTTCCGGCAAAGGCCTCGTGTAGTATTTCTGCTGATTTTCTCGAATGTTGATAAAGATCCACTGGAATAATTACAGGACGCAGCGGGGAAATATGCTCTAATACGTCGTTAACAATCATTTTTGAGGACGGGTAATACTGAAGAAGCAGGCTGAGCATCAGCAGTCCATCCAGGCCTCCGGTTGGATGATTGGCGACGAACAAAGGCCGGGATTCCGCATCGGGCATTTCAATGGAGTTCGAATGAAGCCTGCCCGTAACCCCTAAATGATTTAACAGAGCCTGTGCAAAATGACGTGCATCCAAATCCCTGGTAGCCATCAGTATTTTATTTATCGACTTTTCCATGGCCACGACCCGAATAATCGGAAACGCCCAAAATGTCAAAGAACCATGGAGGCCTTTGTTCTTTTCTTTCAACACATGTATAAGGTCGGCCTCTTTAAACGGAATCCTTTGGCCTGCTTGATAAGCCATTATATTTTGTGGATTCACGGGCAAAAATGAGTTATGAAAAGAATTCTCAGCAGCCACGATGTCACCGGTTTTATATCGCATACGGATATAGTCCGGGCCAATCATCACATGGGTGATACTCACTGTGGCCCTGTCGGCTCGTTTCATGGCAACGGAGTAGGCTGGCAGCAACCGGCTTCTTTGATGGTGAAAACGAAGCTGGTTTTCATGCGAAACCCTCTTAATTGAACCTTTCGTCATTTTTCTGAATAAGCGGCTGCGCCATTTTTTCACTAAAGGGAAGTGCAGTGATGACGAAACAGCTGGATTTTCCGGTGCTATGATTTCACGCAATGCAGAACCATCCCAACTCCACTGATGCGGATACGTCATACCCGAAAAGGCGAACAAATCAAATGGGCGATAGCGGGTCAGATCTTCTTCATTAAGAGCCGATGTAATTTCTCTGACAGAGGACCTAACAGCAAGTTTTTTTACAAGATGTCCCCTGCTTTCAATCGAACGATCCCCCATATTATCCTGAGGAGAGCTGTAGTTATTGAGAAGGGTAAGTACCATACCAAATTCATTTCCGCTGAGCCAGGTGCCCCCTGCTTCAGAATCCACAGGAGCTAAAAAACGGATTCCATCAATAGCATATATTTGTGGCGGGACAGCTTCATTCCGGGTTAGTAACTCATCACGGTTAAAAACCAAACTCAAATGATCATCATGCATCTGCCAGCTGAGTGTACACATAACATTACTTCCTCGCCCGAATGGTAGAAGGCGCTACTCCAAAGCTCTCATCCAGCAGATGCGCCATATTCTGCTCAAGTAATCCAACGCGGATCAGCGCCTGATGGTGAATGGTATGTTCAAGATTGTAAAGTAATTCACGTTCGAAACTACTTTCGATAGACTGTACTTCGTCTGATCCCTGCTCATAGTATCCTTCAACAAAAAGTTGTTCGGGCCACACTGTGCTACCAGAAAGTTTGTCGCAAATAGCATCGATGGTCTCAATTGCTTTCTCAGGTTTCGTTTCTATATCGTAATCTCTTGCCCGCTTATCATAATTTACAACACATTGATCTAATTCGATCGGGGTATTACCTATGGTAAACTGTCTATCGTTACACACAGGTTGTTCAGCCACTGCACCAGCCAATAAACAAGTATAAAACTCAAGAATATGGCGCATGTGCTGACCGATTGTTGCACCCGATAACCAGGTGGACTTCCTGCAATATTCGGATTCAGAAATTACCTCGAGAAAGTCTTTCAGACTGGTCAAATTTTTTATAGACGCTTGTATCATAATTACAAACAGTAGTATTCAGTTTTTTACTAAACTTATTTACATCATTAATGTGTTTTCATACTGCAAATCAGGGACAATTTGATGGCACACGATCTATGATCAATTTGATTATTGTTAATATAACAGCAACTAACATATGTGTAATCTTATTTTATTAATGAGTAGATTTGGATTACCTCTTGAGCCACTTCCAAAAGCTCTTCTGCATTATGGAAACCGCTCGTTTTATAAAAAAGCGTACCATCGGGCTTCAGAAAAACAAGTGTTGGAAATGATTTCACTCCATAACGACTTGCAATTTCAATTCCTTCACCTTTATCTCCATTTATCTGAAGACTCAAAAAATGTTCGTTAAAAAATTCCCCAGCGTTGCGATTTCGGTAGGTTCTAAGCTTCATCATTTGACATGGAGCACACCAGGTTGTATAAAATGATGCAAATATAAGTTTTTGCTCTTCTCCTGCCTGTTCAATTAACGATTCAATATCCAGTTCACTAAAATCTATACGATCAATTGCAATCGCGTTATTTTCAGAGCTATTTTCTGTGTACACAGTGGTGAAAGCAACTGTTGAGCTGATGGTTAATAGAAAAATCAATTTTATTACAAACATTTTCATTCTTTACTTTCTAAAAATTTTAAGGTTTTAAAAAAAACAAACCCAAGCGTTCCATTTTGGAGCCTGGATTTGTTTTTTTGGCGTACTTTACTTTATTCAGATTCAAATTCTGCAATTACAGTTACCTGAACCGTTTTCGCAACGTTTTTAGATGGCCTGCCACCTGTAAATTCAATACCATAATCAGCCAATACTATATCAAACACACTGTTAACTGCTACAACCCCATTTGCAACTTTAATTTCAGCTTGCTCCTGCACAGGGTTTGTTACACCGCGTATGGTCATTTCTCCCTGAACATGCGCTATATGGGTGCCATCATTTAAAAAATCAATTTCCTCTATATTTGTGATAGTAGCCACGTAACGCGCTCTCGGGAAATCTTTCGTATTGAGGAATTTTTTTTGATTGAAGTGACGCTGCATCAGAGATTTTTCAAACTCAAAACTTTGCATTGGCACCACAAAAACCACTTCACCGGTGTTCACGTCAATTGTGGCTGTTGAATTGAAGTTATTGGATTCGATATCCTCAACCGGAGTAGTTGAGAAGAACTTTATATGAGTTTTTGTTGTACTTAGTTTATCGCCGGCATAAACTGAATCTGTCAGACCTGCTATGAAGGTCATTATCACGGCTAACGCCACTATTCTAGACATTAAGTGTTTCATAAGTTGTTTTGTTTAAATGTTGATAGGTTGATCACTACTTTTTCTTTTTTTTTAAAACCAGTACTATTTGACCATGGAACAATGATCCATAATGACGGGCTCGTACCGCTGAAAATCCTCGTCAAAATAGGTCCCCGCCCTGATGACACCTTTGAGCACTACCTGATCATTCCTGTTCAGAATGGGTTGGTTGCCATCTATTGAAGGGATTAGGGTACACTGTACGCCAGCAGGTGCATCGGAATTCGTCAGCAAAATGATTGTTTCTCCATTCATATTGTGAGAAATCCTGTTCACAACACCCTCAACTTCGAGAATTGCTGACTGGCCGTCGTCTTTCAGATACTTCTTGTTGGCCTCATCCGGATTGGCTACATACTCGTTCACTATTTGCGATACCGTTAACCGGAAGTCAGTAGCTGACGATTGAATATCACGGTGAGGCATATTAAATAAGTAAAGTACAATCCCACCACCTATTATGAGCCCCGACACAAGCACAAGTGCAGAAATTTTAATAATCTTTTTTTTGTTCATAGTCTTTCAGAAATGGGTTATTGTAACGTTCTGATAGCTTTGTCGGCCTGCAACCGGATTCCTTACAAAATATTTTTAGATCAGGATCATTTTCCTGGAAGAGTGGGGTAAATACTAAAGCTTCTTAATGGATATGGCTGCTCTGGCAAATTCTTCCTAATAATGGGTGTAAAAGGTGGTTCTCCCCCCTGCCGGATTCGCTGAAGCCCCAAAAAAATTGGCAGTGTAAGCCCGTTTACGCCCATTTGCTCCATTGGCCGGTTAAGCCAGGCCGGAGACGATCGTCCGGTTTGGACTGACTTGATCTGATAGTGAAGGCACAAGAACGAAAATCAAGAACACCTGTCCCGGGTAAATAGCAAAATCCTTTTGATTGATATTCTTTGGGGTCAGAACCTGTTGAAAGCTGGTTTTCCTATGAAAACAGATTTGGAGCGCAGAAAGGGCGCTTTCCGTTAACGGGTCCGGGCATTATGTCCATCATCAAACCGTCCCAATAGAGCCACGGGTGCCAGTAGCGGCAATGGTACTGTTTCGAAAAATAAAATTACACGCTATCAGATCAACTGCCCGACTATTTACTGGATTCCTTATTTCTTAATCTCATGTAATAATTTTCTTACCAGCTCTTCTTTCTGCACTTCATTAAGCTGTTTTTTACTGTCCTGCAGATTCTTTTTCACCATTTGTTCAAGAGCAGCATCCACAAATTCAGAATACTTTACGTAACTCGAGCATTTCTGACACATAGACAAATGAATAGCCAGACGAATGCGTTCAGATTGAGTTAACGGCTCAATCGAACGCCTGTCAATCATCTCCGTGGCTTTTTTGCACGGGTAGAATAAAAGATGCATTAATCTTTTCATTTCACGCTTCCCAGTGGGTTTCAATACATTTTTTCAGAAGCAGTTTCGCTCTGTGAACGATTTGCCAGTAATTAGACGGCGTAATTCTCAAATCCTGACATATTTCAGAAGAAGACTTTTCTGAATAGTATTTAGCAACGATTGCCATATTCCAGCCAACAGGCAGCTCATCCATGCACTGGTCCATTACCTTTTTAAAATCCGGATTATCTAAAAGATGTACATCGGCATCCCAGCTTATTGTTGATGTTGCTTCAGCCCAGCTTCCGGCATCATCGAAGTAGCCTCTCGTAACTTGTTCAACCATGTCTTCATCCAAAGGAGTTGTAGCCCACCCAAATTTGTTTTTGCTCCGATAGTAATCCACAATTTTCTTATTCAAAATGCTGAACAGCCAGGTTTTAGGTGAGCTTCTTCTTTCAAAGTCTTGTTTCGACTTAACCGCCGCCAAAAAAGTCTCCTGAACTAAGTCTTGAGCAGCACTTTGGTCTGATATTTTATAAAATGCCCAGCTAATTAGTTCATCACTGTATTCATAGACCCACTGCGTAATATCTTTATCCGTTGCCATTACTTAAAAGACCATTTTTAAAATGAACAAGTAATTAGGTGTAAGGAATCAATCGCTGCTGCGACAAATAAATTAAGCATAAAACGGAAAAGTCTTGAGCCTGTGAAACAATAGATTGGATTGACCACAATTGAAACAAGCGGGTTGATGGCACTTTTTCTGTGGTATGAAACTTCATTTTAATCCATGTTTTCAATGCAACATTTCGACAGCATCATAATTGGTTCGGGCCAGGCCGGCACTCCCCTGGTATTCAAAATGGCTTCAAATAATAAAAAAGTGGCCTTCATAGAAAAAAAGACCGTTGGCGGAACGTGTCTGAATGTTGGTTGCACCCCTACTAAAGCATATGTTGCTAGTGCAAGGCGCATTTGGGATGCTTATAACGGAGAAGAGCTTGGCATTGAAATTCCGGATGGTACAAAGGCAAACCTGAAGAAAATAAAGGAGCGTAAGGATAGTCTCATATCTAAATCGGTTAACGGCATCCAAAACGGAATTGAAAAAAATAACAATATTCATTTTTTTCCCGGCAAGGCCACCTTCTGCGGACCAAAGGAAGTGGAAATTAATGGCGAAATAATTACAGCCCCAAACATTTACATTAATGTAGGCGCTAAGGCATTTATACCTGATGTCTTTAAAAGTGTCCCGTATCTCACCAACGAATCTATACTTGAACTTGAGAAAATACCCGGTCACCTTATCGTTATTGGCGGGAGCTATATTGGCCTGGAATTTGGCCAGATGTTCAGGCGCTTCGGAAGTAAGGTTACCATTATCGAACGTTCGGAGCGGCTTGTTTACAGGGAAGATGTCGAAACCAGTGCTGCCATAAAAGAAATTCTTGAGCAAGAGGATATCGATATCCGTTTAAATTCAACCGTTTCCGGGGCAGAAAACAGTAAAAGCGGAATTTGTCTCACACTTCAGGCCGATGGGGAACAAGAAATTCTAACCGGCTCCCACGTATTGGTTGCTGTAGGTCGTACTCCCAACACCAGCGATTTAAATCTGGAGGCAACCCATATAAAAACAGACGAAAAGGGCTTTATACCTGTTAATGATAAGTTAGAAACCGAAGTTAATGGAATTTTCGCTCTTGGCGACTGCAATGGTAAAGGCGCATTTACCCACACAGCATATAACGATTACGAAATAATTGCTGATAATATGTTCGGGGGCCGGCAGCGAAAGGTCTCAGACCGAATAACTACCTACGGACTTTACATTGATCCTCCTTTGGGAAGGGTGGGTTTAACAAGGCAGGAAGCACTTCAACTGGGATACACCTTACTGGAAAGCAAACGCCCGATGAACCGCATTGCGCGTGCCAAAGAGAAAGGGGAAACCAATGGTTTTATGAGTGCGATTATCGATGCCGATACCAACCGGATTTTGGGGGCTGCTGTTTTGGGTGTTGGGGGAGACGAAATAATTAGCAGTTTGGTAAACATTATGTATGCAGACAAACCTTATACTGTAATACGGGATTCGGTTCAGCCCCATCCTACGGTATCGGAACTTATACCTACAATGCTGGAAAATCCTGAACCTGTACATTGAACCCCAGCCCTTTATTAACGGAAAAAGATTTATTTGATGACCCATATGATAACGCAATCAGAACTTTGGGATACTTTAAAAAAAACAAGACAGCACAGCATATTCATTTGTGAACCCTTACAGCTGGAAGATTATGTGCTACAGCCCATGGAAAATGTGTCACCTCCCAAGTGGCACCTTGCACACACAACCTGGTTTTTCGAGCAGCTTGTGCTTCTTCCTAACCTCCAGGGGTATAAAGAATATCATCCCGACTTCTCCTATCTTTTTAACAGCTACTACAACACCTTAGGTGAGCGCACCCTGCGCGCGCATCGGGGATTTATGAGCAGGCCAACCGTCGATGAGGTGTATGCTTACCGGAATTACGTGAATGAACATCTCGCTAAGCTGTTTGAGAAATCCTTAAATCAGGACGTGCTGCATATCATTGAAACAGGCATCAATCACGAGCAGCAGCATCAGGAGCTTTTAGCCTATGACCTGAAGTACATTCTTGGTTTGCAGCCCACTTTCCCGCCATATGCAGACCGGTTTATGGCTCCCGACGAAACGGCACAAATTGAATGGGTAACCGTTGAACCCGGCATTTACGAAATTGGCGCAACCGGAAATGCCTTTCATTACGATAATGAGGCACCGAGGCACAAACAATTTCTGAACGGCGTAAAAATTCGAACCTCATTAATCACAAACAAAGAATACCTGGAGTTCATACAAGATGACGGGTATCAAAAACACGAATACTGGTTGTCTGAGGGATGGGATTTTATTCAAAGCCAGAACATAAATGTGCCGCTTTACTGGCATCTTATAGAGGGAACCTGGAAAACCTACACCTTTCGCGGACTTGAAAACCTCAATTTAAATGCGCCTGTTCAGCATATATCTTTATACGAAGCTGCTGCTTTTGATGAATGGGCCGGATACCGACTGCCCACTGAATTTGAATGGGAAACAGCTGCTGAGCAATTCCGGTGGGGGAGCCTGTGGGAATGGACCCAATCGGCTTACTTAGCCTATCCCGGTTACAAAAGAGCTCCCGGAGCACTTGGGGAATACAACTCAAAATTCATGCTTAATCAGAATGTATTAAGAGGAGCTTCTGTAGCCACACCAGAAGGACACGCGCGGAAAACATACCGGAATTTCTTCCATGCGAGCTGCCGCTGGATCTTTTCGGGCTTACGGGTAGCTTCAGATTTGTAGACACATGACAGATTTTTTAGATGATGTTATAGACGGCCTTTCGCATACGCCCAAGTCCATTCCATCCCGATACTTTTACGATCAGCAGGGAAGCCGGCTTTTTCAGGCTATAATGAAGCTTGATGAATATTACCTGCCGGAAGCGGAACTCGATATCCTGAGCCATCAATCCGGGAACATCCTGAAAACCATTCAACTGGGTAACAGGGAATTGGACATTATTGAGTTAGGCGCCGGTGACGGTAGTAAAACAAGTATATTTATAAAAAATATTGCACAGAACGATATATGCATAAAATACTATCCGCTAGATATTTCGAAAGATATTTTAACTGTTAACAAGGCACTAATTGAAAAAGAGGTACCGGGTGTTGATGTACATCCCATTGCGGGAAATTTCTTCAAGACCTTGTCTCTGGTACCACATAACGGCAGGATGCGTCTTATTCTTTTTATGGGAAGCAATATTGGTAACATGACCAACGAACGGATTAACCTGTTCCTCAAATGGATTCGTGATCACACAAAACTGTCTGATGTTGCCATGATTGCTTTCGACCTGAAAAAGGATCCGGTTACAATTTTAAACGCATACAACGATTCGAAGGGCATTACCCGGGCTTTCAATCTGAATTTGTTGCACAGGATCAACCGGGAGTTAGGCGGCCGTTTCGATGTTGATCAATTTGAACATTATCCGGTTTACGACCCGGTTTCCGGTACGGCAAGCAGTTATTTAATAAGCCAGAAAGAACAAACGGCAAGTATTCTAAATGGAGATTATACCTTCCATTTTGAAGCGTATGAAACGATACAAACAGAGATTTCCCGCAAATTCACCATTAAAAACATGGAAGAATTGTACAACCTTGCGTGCTTTAAAGCACTTAGCCACTTTACCGACAGCCAAAAGCTGTACGCCATCTCTTTGATATCACAGGCCTGATGCAACTGCACAGAATCAATCAAATAACATCATCCTTATGAAAAAGTCTAAACTTGCCCTACTAGCCGAGCTGAAAGACCGTGAGCCCAGGACTTATGTGGTAAATAACCTCGATTTGGTTGCCATTCGTTACAACGATACTGTTTCGGTACTGTATGGCCGGTGCCTGCACAGGGGAGCACTCATGGGAGATGGGTATGTTGAGGGAGATAACCTGATTTGCGGGCTCCACGGTTGGGATTATCGCATTGACACCGGTGTTTCTGAGTATGACAACAGTGAAGTACTACACAAGTTTTTTTCTGAAATTAAAGATGATGCTGTCTGGGTGGATGAAGATGAAATAGATTCTTATCTGCAAGAAAATCCCCAGCCGTTCAACCGCGAGCAATATCTGGGCGCATACGCAGATACCCATCCCGAGGAAACCGAGCCCTACACAAATTACATTCAGGATCTGGCCCGCAACGGACTTACCAAAACGGGCCTCCACGGTCCCTCTGCCTCGATGGGCGTTGATCGGAATACCCTGCCCAAATGGGAAAGCATTCAGTTTCTGCCGGCTCAGCTGGCTAAACGCCCCTTGCTCGATGAAGAGCCTGTAGAAACAAAAGTAACTATAGGCCCACGGGCCAAAAAACCACTCATCCTGGATATACCTATATTTGTTTCCGACATGAGTTTTGGCGCCCTTTCTAAAGAGGCCAAAATAGCCTTGGCTATGGGCGCGGAAAAAGCCGGAACAGGCATATGTTCCGGTGAGGGTGGTATGCTGCCCGAAGAGCAGGAAAACAACAGCCGGTATTTCTATGAACTGGCATCGGCTCAATTTGGCTTTACATGGGATAAGTTAAAAAAAGCTCAGGCATTTCACTTTAAAGGCGGACAGGGTGCTAAAACCGGAACCGGCGGCCACCTGCCCGGCATCAAGGTAAGCAGGGAAATTGCCGAAGTACGCGGGCTGAAAGAAGGCGAAACGGCCATCTCCCCGGCTGCCTTCAAAACTCTGATCAATGCAGATGATTTCCGGAAATTCGGAGATGAAGTTCGCGAAAGAACTGGCGGCATTCCCGTGGGTTTTAAAATAGCGGCCAGCCACATCGAAGCCGATATAGATTTTGCTCTTGCTGCGGATGCCGATTACATCATTCTGGATGGACGTGGTGGCGGTACCGGCTCAGCCCCAACCATCTTGCGAGATAATATAAATGTACCCACTATTCCGGCTTTGGCACGTGCCAGAAAACACCTTGATGCCAGGGGAGCCAAAGATGTAACCTTAATTATTACAGGCGGACTCCGGGTTCCGGCCGATTTTGCAAAAGCGTTAATGCTCGGAGCTGATGCCGTGGCTGTTGCAAATTCTGCCATGCAAGCCATCGGATGCCTGGGCATGCGGGCCTGTGGCAGCAACAATTGTCCGGTTGGCATTGCCACCCAAAAACAGGACTTGCGCTCAAGATTCATCGTTGAAAGTTCAGCGGCTCAACTTGCTAATTTTTTTAACGCTTCTGCCGATTTAATGAAAGTTATCGCCCGGGCATGCGGTTATAATTCTGTCAGGAATTTCAATCAGAACGACTTATCAACCATAGACTTCAACATACATCGTTTAACCGGAATCCCTTATGCAGGAATATCTTTCGATTGATCAGGACATTCACCAGCTTGCACAAATCATTGCAAAATTCAACCGGACGTTAGTTTCTGAAAAAAAAGACGACAGCCACACAAACCTCTCTTTTGATGCGCTCCATAACTCGCTGCATGGCAGGTGGGCAGAAAACAATGGCACAAAATTTATACTGTCTCTAAACCTCGGTGAATTTGCGTTTCAGCTCAGGGATTTTGACAGAAATCTCATTAAACCTTTTCCTGTTGAAGGTTCAACCTATACAGCCCTGGAAAAGACCATTGCCGGATATCTGCCTGAGGCAGGGTTTGATTCAGAAGGGTTTTTAGATGATCTCCATTACGAGATTCCCCGGTATGATCTACTGGACAAACCCTACAAAAAATGGTCTCCAAAAGCTCTTGAACTATGGGTAACATACCGCTCAATGGCCAATACTTCTGCTTATGAATTATTGGATGCCCTCCAAATCAGAGATGAAGTTCGTATCTGGCCGCATCATTTCGACACCGGGATTTATGTGGAAGCAAGCTCATTTATCGGGCTGGGATTTGGCCTTGCCATAAAAGATGATATGGTAGGCGAGCCCTACTTTTATTTCTCCGGTTACGGATTAAATGAATACACCATAGACTACAGTAAAACCCGCGCCCTTACGGCAGGCAAGTGGATTCTGACAGATCATTGGAAGGGAGCGGTGCTATGCCTTTCTGAAGCATCTCCCGCATCCCTGATAACCTTTCAGCAGGAAGTACTTAAATGGTTTCTTTTAAAAAGTTAACCCTTACTTTTTTCTGAATGGAGTTTTCCTTTGCCCTGTGGTATCTATTCCCGGTTGCCATTTTGGTAGCGACTATAGCTATGAGCAGTGGTATAGGCGGCGCGGTATTTTTCGCATCCCTCTTTATGCTGGGTTTAAAATTAGATCCTGTAACAGCGGTTGGAGCGGCTTTGGCAACCGAGTTGTTTGGCTTTAGCAGTGGCATGATAGCCTACTATAAGACAAAACTGATAGATTTTGAACTGGCAAAACATTTACTGATGTTTTCCATTCCGGCGGCTATTCTTGGTGTTTTGTACGCCGATGCTATTCCGGAAATTGTATTAAAGTCAATTTTTGCCGTTGGGTTAATCTTTATCGGGTACCAGCTGTTTTCATCCTGGCGAACCGAAGAACGTGAAAAACACGAAAAGCTTCGTGAAAAGGAATTCGCCCGTGATTTTGAGAAAGTGCTAACCGATTCAAAAGGAAATGTGTATTGCTATACGGTCTGTAATAAAGGTATGGGCCGTTCTGTTGCATTTATAGGCGGCGGTCTCCTGGGCATGATTTCGGTAGGTTTGGCTGAATTACAGGAATACCACCTGATGGCAAGATGTAAATTACCTGCCCCGGCTGCGGTAGCAACATCAATATTTATTGTTGGTCATGGCGCCCGCCACCACATGAAGGCCGTCATTTAGTTAGCCGAAACCATGCATGCAGCTGTCTTAACCACCTTTAAAGGAAAGGGCCAAATACCCGACTCTCACCCTTTAGGGTGCGGTGTTTTGGGGCGAAGCGGTACGCCAGTTGTATCTTATTTTATGAATGAATCGGACCTGCTGCTTGTAATTGGTGCTTCTTTTTCGAATCACACCGGTATTACACCTAAAAAGCACACCATTCAAATTGATTGTGACCCGCTCGCATTAAGTAAATTCCATAAAATTGATGTTCCGGCATTTGGTGAAATCTCCAGAACGGTTTCATTGCTGCATAATGAACACATCCGGCTGTCAAAGAACAAGGTAAATCAGGCTCCGGAAATCGCAAATCGCTGGAATATTTGGAAAGCAGAAAAGACAAAACGCCTGAAAGAAAGCAGAGGTAAAGGTGTAAGTTCATCTTATATTTTTGATGTACTTACCAGAAAAGCTCCCGAGAACGCCATAATGTGTGTAGATGTAGGAAACAACGCATATTCGTTTGGCCGGTATTTTGAGAGCAAGCACCACACATTTCTGATGTCGGGCTACCTGGATTCCATGGGTTTTGCTATTCCGGCATCAATGGGTGCATGGGCGGCGGCAGGCAATGAACGCCCCATTATTGCAGTAGCTGGCGATGGCGGTGCCTGCCAATATCTTTCCGAGTTAACCACCATTGTTAAATATAAAATGCCGGTTAAGATTATTATCCTCAACAATAATGAATTGGGCAAAATCACTAAGGAACAACGAGCCGGTGGATGGGAGAAATATCAAACCGATTTAATCAATCCCGATTTCGCTCAGTTTGCCGATAGCTGTGGTGCTTTGGGGCTAAAAGTTGATAAATCCGAAGATTTAGATGAGTCTCTTGAAATACTCTTCGCTTATAACGGACCGGCCCTTTTGGTAATTAAGGCTGACGTAAAGCTTGTTTAAGGGATTCCACCCCTCAATAATCCAGGGCCTTATGAAGCCGTTGAAAGTTTCAGGTGATGGTCGCTCAGGCGGATGAGCCCGATTAATTCAAGGAATTTAACGGGGTCGGCCTGATTCATGTAGTAGGCTCCGGCATTCCTCCATGGACCCCGGCCATTTGTGGCCAACCTCCTGGCTCTGGTATGACCCAGGCCCGCTTGCAACAGGCGTTTTGCCCGGATGCAGGAGCGTTTCTACTGTTGCCACAATCGCAGCGCAACCGGCAGCGTTTCCGTTTACCTCGCTATCGACACCCTGCTGTTCGTCTAATGCTTCCCCATGTCGGGTGCACAGGAGACTTTCATTCCCAATTGAATGCGCCCTGCCGGGCGCACATAAGAAAAACATCAGGGAGAAATTCCCCTTGATGAAGTGAAAGGTGAATTAGTTTCCGATTATGGAATCCCAGTGTTCATTCGCCTGTTGAATCAATACCTGATCTCCGCCATCAGTTTCTTCGGCAATCTTGTTCCACCGGTTTTTAGCGTTAATCATTCCAAACATCATGGTATCGAACAACAACAGCTGACCGTCAACAATTTTGAAGTTCCGCTGGTTAACCCCGTTGACATCACCATCGAGCATTGAGTAGGCGCAATAACCTCCATAAGCAGGCTCAAAGTTGTCCGGGTTAGCCAGAAAAGCCTCACGATTGCTTTCTGAAACAAACCGGTATGTTACTCCTCTGTACTCTGTACTGATGGATGACTTGCCTCTTTCGGGTCCGTCTTCAGTAAAATAGCTTACAGGATCGTACCCGTCTAAAGCCACTCCGTTCTTAAGGTTAAACGTCTCCGCTCTGTTTTCTGCCTGACTATACACGTTAACAGCCATAGATACCACAAATAACAGTGAAAACAGCATGAGTACAGCTGTTTTGCTAAATTCATTCTTTAGGTAAAGGTTTGATTCGTTCCGCATAGTATTCCTCGTTTGGGGATTGTTTGTTTGCGTTAACTACTGCCTTGATTTAGCAGAGTCACTGAAACAGTCGCATCAAACCCTCAAACCTTACAAAAATCCAGACAAACAACATATGTTGCAGTCTGATGGTCTGGGTGCGTTGTGAAGGTTTCAAGTGTTTCACGAACATGAAATCATTTATGAAAATTGTAAACGTGCCGTTTTATACTTCTATCGCAGTACTCATGTGGGTGATTTGGCTACTTCCAGTTGCAGTTTACAGCCAGTTCGGCATCGAAATTTTCCGCCACATATCCCTACTAGACGGCCTTACGAGTAATTTAATCTGGAAGATGAAGCAGGATTCGAAAGGCTATATCTGGATTGCCGGAGCAAACGGACCGGGCAGGTACGACAGCTATAATGTAACGTCATTTATTCATGATCCGGGAGATGAGACATCGTATTCCGGAGGCCCCTCATTCTCTTTTTTTTTGAGGACGACAACGGATTCATATGGATCGGTTCAGGCTTGGGCATCAACATGTACTGCGATGCAACCGGAACTTTTACCCGGCTGCTAACGCCGGAATCTGTACCAGTTCCCAGACTAGTTCGTGAAATTATCCGGGCAGACGATCAATCCGTCCGGGCAGCAGGGTTTGGTGGGTTGCACAGGCTTCTGCCTGCTGAATCAGAACCGGGAATGTTCCAAGCGGAATTGGTCTGAGTATTACCAATGATATTGTGAAGGCGCATAGAGGAATGATGAATATTGATTCTCAACCCGGACAAACAGTTTTTACCATCAAACTGAACGTGTAACTCAATGGTGAAACTGTTCCCACATAGTCCATTTAAACGACCCGTTAATCAGATTTCAAGATTAACGCAGATTCCGGCACGCCCCTGTGGGAGTCAAGCCCATCATCGCAATTCATTAACCCCATAAATCCACGATTTTCGTGCCAAAACTCTTCCGCTCCAACCGTAAGCAATCTCCTGGCTAGCCGTTATCAGGTTCAGGACGGCATCGGCTGAGTTACCGCTTTACGGGCTGTTCGTAAAAGATAAACGATCATGACCCCGAACAGTATCGCATAGATCGTTGAGAACTGAAAAAGTGCGGTTAATGAGTACATCTCACTAAAGAACCCGATAACATTGGCGCTGAAGCCGAATCCAAGCTGAAGAGCAGCCACCATAAACCCGGAAACCACCGCTGAATGCTGCGGAAATTCATCTGTTGAGGCGCTTATCGATTGCGGGAACAGAAACGAGATTGCCAGGCCGCCGATCGCCATCGCAGCAAGATAAAGTATTTCAGTATCCGCCAGCGGTGTAAAAAAGAAAACAGCAGCCAATACAAACGGAGTGCTCATGAACAACAGGCGGGTTGTATACCGGAGTGCAAACAGCGCAAAAAGAACTCGTCCGAACGCAACAAATCCCCAAAAGAGCGAAAGGCCAAGAGATGCTTTAACCACAGAAAGTCCGCCCTCCTGCTCCAGGAAAACGCCTCCCCAGCTGCCGAACGTGGCTTCGCATGCACCATAGAAAAATACGGCAACCACATACATCCAGAGACGGGCGGGCACTTTAAAAGGTTTCGCTTTCTCCTCTTTCGTCTGAAGCGTTTCTTTTAACTCCATCGGCAAAAGGATGGTAAATATGAATAGCAATAAGAGGACAGCCGCAGCAAAAAACGGAGCTCCCCACCAGAGTGAATAAGAAGCGAAAAAACTGATTAACAGCGGAGAGGTAGCCGTACCAATTCCCAGGAAAAAATGAAGGCCTGTGACGGCCGATGACTCTTTTCCCACAAAAAGCTGGTAAGCAAACGGGTTTAGTGCGGTGATTGAAAATCCGAATCCCGCTCCGAGAAAAGCGGTCGATAAGAGGATTATTACGTATGCTGTCGTTTGGTTTTCTATGAGCCAATTGCTTGTACCTAACAGCATCATCGATAGTAACAACGCCGCCAGTCCGGTAAGCAGCACATTTTTCATGCCGATTTTATCGGCAAGTTTAGGGGCCAGCAGAGATGAAAGAATGGCTGTTATAATCTGGGGTGTAAAAATACTGCCGAACTGACCTCCCGTAAATCCATGAAAAGCCGGATCGGTTAATATGCTACCCGCCCCCGGGAACATGATCAGCGCCACACCCGCCATAAATCCACTTGTATAGATGGCTATTACTTTTTTTACCATCGATTAATCCCGGTGTAATTCATCCCTTTTTCTATGTAGCATTACCTGAGGCTAGGTTAACAATCTTCAGCAGAGCTCCGATCGACCACGCCTGCTGAATGGTTCCGCGCCCTTCGCCGGGCTCTTCACCGTCAAATATCTCCGAAACCCCGTGAATACAACCCTCTTCGTAAAAGTGTTTTTTAAGCGTTTCAATCTCTGTTGCAACAAGCGCCCTGTTTTTGGCATTGTCGCCGTGGATACGAAGCCATGCTGTAAAATAATCCGCAAGCAAAAAGGGCCACACCGTTCCCTGGTGATAGGCATGATCGCGCTCCCATGCATCACCTTTGTAGATGGGTTTAAAATCGGGATGATTTTTGTTTAGCGTCCGCAATCCCAACGGTGTGTACAACTCGTCCGTAATCACTTTCAGAACCCCTTTTTCCTGTTGCTTATTCAGAAGCCTGAACGGAAGGCTGAGAACATATACCTGGTTCGGCCGGATAGTATCATCCGTCATCTCTCCGGGTATCACCACATCGTTCAGGTAACCATCCGAATTAAGGAACCAGGTACTGAAATTTTTCTTCAGTTTTTTCGCCGATTCATGAACTGTTTTATTGAGATCTGTTTTTCGGCCCGTAATTTTTTCAAACTCAACATAAATATTCAATGCGTTATACCAAAGAGCCTGAATCTCAACCGGACATCCGTGCCGCGGTGTTACCACCTTATCACCCACGCGTGCATCCATCCATGTGAGCTGTGAAATACCTTCCCCTCCAAAGATAAATCCCTCGCCTGTCTGATGGATATTGTACCGGGTTCCGTTTATATGATGGGTGATGATGCCGGAAAGATCATCCATGGTATCTTTAATAAACTTTTTATCGCCAAACTGCTGATAGTACCGGTACAAAACCACAAACAGCCATAGGGTAGCATCAATCGTATTGTACTCCGGCTCATCGGTTTCTGAATCAGGAAACCGGTTTGGCAGCATTCCCCGGTCCAGGTACTTCAGAAAGGTTTGAATGATGGATTTACTGATTTCCTGCTTACCGGTTTCGATGCAAAGCGGAATCATTGCGATCATGGTATCCCGGCCCCAGTCTGTAAACCAGTGGTAGCCGGCGAGTAATGAATGACTTGCGGTCGATTCCCGGCTGACAATAAACTGGTTGGCGGCTACAAGAAGGTCGTTAACAAACGGATCATCAGATTTGCGCAACTGTTTCAGGCGCTGTTCTTCATTTTTTTGCCACTGACCAAAATTTTGATCTTTCGCCGTATCGCGAAGTGATAGAGAGAGGTAGGTGGTTTTGTGAGCCTTCAGACATATGCGGATGGTACCGATAGAGAACATGTCTTCCGTGGCATCCAGCCCACGATGTGCCTCTTTTTCGTAGTATACCCCGAAAAACCAGTTTGGCGCCGGTTCAAACTCCCCTTCATGCGTAATATAAAACGGAAGTGACCCATATACAGGATGGATTTTGATATACTCCTTTTCGAATTCAAGATAAAAATCAGTATTTGGATTCTGATGCAGCAATCCGTGGTAGTCGCGGTAGTTTAATAGCGGATTCAATTCAAGCAGAATATCCTCCTTTCCTTCATTTTTATAGCCGACTACGGTCGTGTTTCTCCCATATACCATAAATACAGTCTTCGAGAGTTTAAAGAGTTCATTTCCCCAGGTTGTTTTTGGAAACGGGTTTCTATCGAAGGATAAAAAATACCGGTAGCCGGCCGGATGAGTGACATCGCCGTAGTGATTTGTTCCCAGCTCAACGCTCTGATTCCCAATATGTACCGTCTCATCCAGTTTCGAGACTAATATTTTGCGGTTTGTCGGCGGATTAAAGGAGGCTACAAACAGGCCGTGATAACGCCGGGTGTTACAACCGTGTATTGTGGATGATGCGTAGCTGCCGAGCCCATTGGTCACGACCCACTCTTTTGATGCCAGTGATTCCTGCAATTCTGATCTCTGCATAGTGAACTCCTATTTTGCAGGGTGATTGTGAATGCAGTCTATCAATTCAGCAACAACGCCGGTCCAGCCGGTTTGGTGAGAAGCCCCAACGCCGCGCCCGTTATCCCCGTGGAAATACTCGTAAAAGAGGATTAAATCACTGAAATCAGGGTTTTTTTGATAGATATCATGAAGAGCGTGCACGGGTCTGGAGGAGTCTTCCTGCTTTTCGAACATGGAAATCAGATTGGCCGATATATCATCCGCAATCAAACCTAGGTTTTTCAGTTTATCATTTTGATATGGGCATTGTACCAGGCACTCGTCGCCATAAAACCGGTGCAGCTCCTTCAGAGACTGTATCAGCAGATAGTTCATGGGAGTCCAGATTGGGCCCCGCCAGTTTGAGTTTCCTCCAAACAGGCCGGTTCTGGATTCGGCCGGTTCATATTTCAGATCAAAATCCTGCCCCTGGATATTGACGATATATGGCTCCTCATGTACCTTTGAAAGTGATCGTATCCCGTAAGGAGAGAAAAATTCATCTACACTCAGCAGAGGTTTGAGCACCATCGGCAGCCGTTCAAGCGGAACCAGCGATAGCAGCAGGTCGCCTTTATCATCGTATGAGTCGATAACAAGATGATGGTGATTGTCTTGCCTGTATTTTCTGAACCATTTTAACCTCCGGGTAAAATCGGGAAGTTTTTCAAGGTATTCGTTTTTCACTACAAGCGTTGCAAAAAGAGTGGTTAGGCCAACGAGCGAGCGTACTTTCAGGGGAATTCGCTGCCCGTCCGGCATCACAAGAACATCGTAGAAAAACCCGTCATCATGACCCACACAACCGTCGTCTTCCAGTCCCAGGCAGTTAATCGCTTCCGAGATATAGACAAAATGTTCGAGAAATTTCGTCGCTACATCCTCGAATCCTGCCGGGTCATCCTGTGCAATTTCAAGAGCCATCTCGAGCATATTCAGGCAATACATCGCCATCCAGCTTGTACCGTCTGCCTGTTCCAGATGGCCGCCACCCGGAATTTGAGCACTCCGGTCAAACACCCCGATATTGTCAAGGCCTAAAAATCCGCCCTCAAACACATTATTGTCATTTTTATCTTTCCGGTTTACCCACCAGGTAAAGTTGATCAGCAGTTTCTGGAACACTTTTTTTAAAAAATCAGTATCTCCCTTTCCCGTTTTTTCTTTTTCCATTTTATAAATCTGCATGCAGGACCAGGCATGCACCGGGGGATTTACATCCCCAAACGCCCATTCATACGCCGGAATCTGGCCGTTGGGTTTCATATACCACTCCCTCAAAAAAAGAATAAGCTGATCTTTGGCAAACTGAGTATCGACCATGGCGAGCGGCACACAGTGAAAAGCAAGATCCCAGGCCGCATACCAGGGATATTCCCATTTGTCGGGCATGGAGATGATATCCCGGTTATTGAGCGTTCTCCAATCCGAATTTCTGCCGTGTTTTCGTCTTTCCGGTGGCGGAATCTGGCCTTTGTCTCCATCCAGCCATTGGGGGATATCGATGTAATAGAACTGCTTTGTCCATAGCATACCGGCAAAAGCCTGCCTTTGAATATTTTTGTGATCACTATTACCGCCCGTTTTAAACTGCGAGTAAAATTCATCCGCCTCTTTTTCTCTCTCTTCAAATACGCGATCAAATGATGTTTTAAGAGGGTTTTTGCTGTGTCTTTTTTTCGAAAGCCGCAGGCGGATCTCTTTCTCCTCTTTCCCTTTTAACGCAATCTTGTAAAGGGGTGAAAATTTGGTGCCGGAATCAATTGTATCAAAAGCAGTGTAATCGCCACTCACAACGGCATCGTTGATGCTGTCTTTCACCCTCTCTGTCGGGTTCGGCTGATTGGAAAGCCGCATAACATTGGTTTCATTTTCGGCAAAGAGAAGTTTATCGGCGCCATCACAGTAAAAGTGGTACTCTTTCAACTTCGGATGAGTTGCTTTTATCTCTGCATACGAAGATTCCTTTTTCGACAGGTTTAAAGATGGGCGTTTGTCTATCAGGCCGAAACTCCAGAGATTGGTAAACCAGAGTGTGGGCAGCATCGTAATTTCGGCAGAATCTTCCGCTCGGTTTATTATCCTGATTTTAATCAGTATATCATCTATATCGGCCTTGGCATATTCGGTAAGTACGTCGAAGTATTCGTTGTTATCGAAAATTCCGGTATCCAGGATCTCATATTCGTTCTCATCGATCGTTCTTTCCCGGTTCACACGAACAAGCTCGTTATAGGGAAATGCATTCTGAGGATATTTGTAAAGGTGTTTCATATACGAATGAGTGGGCGTGCTGTCGAGATAGTAGTACAGCTCCTTCACATCTTCGCCGTGATTTCCCTGCGGGCCGGTTAAGCCAAACAGCCTCTCTTTGATAATCGGATCCTTGCCATTCCACATGGCCACGCTAAAATTGAGATTGCAGTCATCGTCCGTAATTCCGGCTATCCCGTCTTCACCCCATCGGTAGACGCGGCTCCGGGCATGATCGTGCGGAAAATAATCCCACGCCTCACCGTGTTCACTGTAATCTTCACGCACCGTTCCCCACTGGCGTTCACTCAGATACGGGCCCCATCGAAGCCAGTTTGCGGTCTTACTGTAATTGGCGTCAATCCTTTTTTTTTCTTCTGTTGCCATGATTCTTTCTTTGAAAATTTAACCGTTTTCAGTGAATCCGGGATAGCAGGTCATGCCACCATCGATGAAGATGGTTGTGCCGTTGATGTAATCCGACTCATCCGATGCCAGCCAGACGGCTGCCGATCCGATATCAGACGGTTCGCCAATGCGGTTGTAGGGGATCAGCTTATTTAGCTTTTCAAGGGCTTCCGGCGTCTCCCACGCCTCCC
Source organism: Cyclonatronaceae bacterium (assembly GCA_047921215.1). Taxonomy (GTDB): domain Bacteria; phylum Bacteroidota; class Rhodothermia; order Balneolales; family Cyclonatronaceae; genus RECM01. The sequence goes on from JBLRWO010000014.1 coordinate 50,617, forward strand.
GGTTGATGGGCGTTTTAACGGCTCCGGGCGCAATGCTGTTAGCCCGAACCTTCATGGGGCCATACTCCTGCGTTATCGTCTGCATCAGCATAACAATGGCCCCTTTTGAGGCGGCATAGTTGGCATGGCCCGCCCACGGTATCTTTTCGTGAACCGAACTGATGGTGATGATTTTGCCGAGCGCAGCCGATATTTCGGGACGCATTCCCCTTCGCAGAAATTCGCGAATCCCTTCCCTCGCACAGAGAAACTGTCCGGTCAGATTCACATCAATCACTTTTTGCCACGCATCCAACGGCATCTCGTGCAGCGGGTAGTCGCTCTGGATTCCGGCATTCGGAACCACAATATCCACGGTTCCGAAGTGATCAACGGCTTTTTTAAACATCGCTTTCACGTCATCTTCTTTCGTTACATCACACTTGAACGGGATCGCCTGCCCGCATAAATCATCATCACAAATATCGTGTGCAACCTCTTCTGCTGCTTCCGGGTCTGTGATATAGTTGATGATGACGTTTGCCCCATCGCGCCCGATAGAGGTTGCAATGGATTTGCCGATACCGGAATTGGCCCCGGTAACAATGGCTGTTTGTCCTGTAAGTCGTTTATTCGGTTTTTGATACATAATGGAATGTTGTTTGTCGATTAATTTTGTACAACCAGAACCGCATGCCCGTCAGCATCTCTGAGCATAAACCCAAGCCTGTACGGAAGCGGAGATGATTCAAGATTTACAATTTGAGTGGAGATGATTTCGTACTTACCCAGGGCCGATTGGTACACGCGCTCAAGATCATCCACAACAATGGTAGTGTGCCAGTGCCATAAATCGGAAGGATGGCTCGGTTCGGGATAGGGCCTGCCGTCCGGCGGAGTGATGTATTCCAGGAACTCCACACCGATTCCGTTTTCTGCTCCCAGGCCGGTAATATCAAGCCTGGCCCCGAAAACCTGGTTCAGGTGTTCCTGTTCTGTGCCAAAATTTTCGCTCGACCCCATCACGTCAAGCCCGAGAAGGCCCGCATAAAATTCTTTTTGATGATCTGTATTTGAAACAGCAATCGCGGTGTGATCTATACCGAGGTACAGCTCATACGAACCTTCCTGCCAGCGTGGATTCCCTTTGTCTTCGGGAAACCAGATCAACTCCAGGTTGTGTCCGTCGGGATCGCGAAAATAGAACGCTTTAATTCCGGCTGCTGCAGGAATGGTTTCCGGCAGCGTCTGCGGGAATGTGGAGACATGCGTTACCTTCTGGTCTCTCAACCCGGCGTATGCCTCTTCCATATCAGATACCACAATCGCAATGTGCTGAAACCAGAGGTCATTGCTTTTCGAATCGGGCGGAATGCTTCTGCCCTCTCTCCCCGCGAACTCCTGCAGGTAAATCTGTTCGCTGCCCAGTTCAAGTTTCACCAGGTTTACAGCTGTACTGTTCATCACGGAGCCAAAAAGTGCGGCAGCCGTTTTGCTATCAAGGGTAAATCGTTCACTCTCCCGAAAAGGGAGAATCTCCGTATAAAAAGGCATCATTTCATCGATGCCAGAAACGGTAATGGTTACCGATTCAACATGCAGAGCCTGCTGCGAAAATGCGGCGTTAAAGGTGCCGGCACTGATGAATAAAAGCAGTGATAGCCACAACATATATCGTTTCAGAGAAGCGGTCATAAGACCTCATTTGCAAGATGATCACCAACCCGCAGCGACATGGCCATAATGGTAAGCCCGGGATTTACGGCCGAACTGGACGGAAAGAAACTTCCGTCAACCACATACAGATTGTTTACATCATGAGCCCGGCACATCGTATTCAACGCGGATGTTTTCGGGTCTGTGCCAAAGCGGATGGTGCCGCACTGGTGAGCTGTACCGGCCAGCGGTATTTTCTTGCCGAGATAGAGGCTGTTGGGCAGCAGGCTGGGCTCGCATCCCGAGTTGCGCAGAATCCACTTCAGTTTTTTGATCAATCGCTTATGCCCTTCCAGGTTGTTCTCGGTATAACTGAGGCGAATCTGGCCCGTTTTGGTCAGGGTCACCCTGTTTTCAGGATCAGGCAAATCTTCGGATGTAAGCCAGAAGTCGAGGGCGTGGTCGGCAATAAACTCAAGCGGGAAATCAGGGGTAAACGAAGGCGCTTCCTCTCTGAACATGACAGCATCCGATTTTCCCAGCATCTGAATGTGGCCGAGCGGATAATCAAAATCATCCGAACCGAAATAGAAATCATTGATTGCAAACGTCTTGCCAAATTTTGTGGGATTCGGTTTTTTTGAAATCGCCAAGAGTGCAGAATTATTATGGGCCATGTAATGCCTGCCAACCACACCCGAGCTGTTTGCAAGCCCATCGGGATGCCTATCATTTACCGAGCGCAGTAAAAGTGCAGCGGAGTTTACGGCTCCGCAGGCAACCACCACTATGTTTGCGGTGTATTCCGTTTTTTCTCCATCCTTCTCTGCTATGACCTTCTCTACTACATTGCCGGCCGGATTTGTGACCAACTTTTCTACAAACACGTTGGTTATAAGCGTGACATTCCCGGACTGCAAGGCAGGTTTGATGCCGATAACGTGAGAATCGGCCTTGGATTCCGTCGGGTCGGGAAAGCCGTCAAACCGGTCTAAAACCAGTGGTCCCTGACTATTATTATCCTTAAGCTTAACACCAATAGGCAGTGGAAAAGGTTTAAGGCCAAGCCGGGCTACATCATTAAAAAGCTCCTGAATTCTCGGTTCGTGAGGAAGCGCTGAATGAGGATAGGGATGTTCTTCTTCCGGTTCCGTGGGGTCCGTTTGCCGTTCCCCGTGCACCTCGTACATTTTTTCGGCTTCCAGGTACCAGGGCTTAAAGTCCTGGTAAGACAATGGCCAGGCCGGTGAAACTCCGCCGTGATGTTTAACCTCTCCGAAATCTTCTTCCCGAAGACGAAGCAGAGCGGCGCCATACATTTTGGTATTACCGCCAACGCAATAGTGTATTCCGGGATGAAATTCCTTGTCATCTTTATCAAGCCAGGTTTCCTTTGCCTTGTATCTTGATTTCAGAAACACTTTCTCCGTATCCCAGTTCTCTTTTTCCCTTGGAATGAAATCCCCTCTCTCGAGAATCAGTATTTTTTTTCCGGTGAGAGCCAGTTTTCGTGCAAGTGTCCCTCCTCCCGCTCCGGTTCCAATGATGATCACATCATATTCATTATTTTTAGTCAAAGTTGGATGGTGTTTTGAAAATGTTTCTGGATGTAATTTGACAACGTATTCATTTCTTAATCATTAGACTATTATAGCATATTATTACAGACAATTTGCAAATTTACACGACTAATACAGTCACGTTTGTGTAACTAAACAGTTCTAATTAAGCTCGGTTTTATAGGGCATTGTTGATTTGTAATATCCGAAAGAAGATTCATTCTGTTAAAAGGACTGTCAATCTGTAGATTTGCCCTGAATTTTTTGTATGGGAAAAACCGGCCGACGCTTCCGTCCGGCTGAATAAACCTATCGAAACCGGTGATCCCCCGCAAAAATCTACCGGCGGCTGGCCCATTTTGAACAGCTCAGCCGGGCGGTTACATCCGGTATGCGAAGAGCCGGCGACCGGCCGAAGGTGGTAAATGCGTAGATAATCCCAACAATTGCGCGGATAGTACAAGTTTGAGCACGATGATGTGCCTAATATTATTATTTACCCTGGTACGGTGAAAACCCTGCATGTACGATCAGGTTACAGGCTTACATTACATGAAGCGAGATTCCGGGAAATCATGTTTGACGTAACCGGAATGATGATCGCCCGGCAGATCGGTCACCCGAAAATAATGATAATCAATTGTTGGTTTACTAAACATGACTGCAAAATCCATTCACGGCAACTCAACTGGGGATATCCAAACTGCCCTGCACCAAAGTATGGCTGATGGATTCAAACCCACACTGGCTGTTGTTTTTATCTCGGTAAAACAGGATCGCAAGTCCCTTTCTGAATTATTGCAAAAAGAAGGGATCGACGTTTTCGGCGCCACCTCATGCGGCGAGTTTATTGATGGCCACCAAAGCAAGGGCGAAACAGCCATCCTGTTGATGGATTTATCCCGGGATTCATACGCCATTTTATTTGAAGATTTGGGAGAGCAGAGTATTCAGGCCGCAGCTGAACAAGTCGCACGTACCGCCCTTTCGAAATTTGCCAATCCGGCCCTTATCGTTTGCAGTACCGGCGTAACCCCTGCCGCAGAAATGTTTGACGGAATCACCCTCGTTCATGAACTGTCAGAAGCAATAGGAAGGGACACGATCTTTTTTGGCGGTATGGCCGGAGATGATTTTACATTATCAGGAACGGCTGTCTTTACGCAGAACCGGGAAACAAATCATGGCCTCGTCGCTTTGGTTCTGAATGCTGAAAAAGTCGCCCTGAATGGTATGGCTATCACCGGCTGGAAACGGTTGGGAATTTCCAGAAAAGTGACCCGCAGTAAGGGCAAACTCGTGTATTCCATCGACGGAAAGCCGGCAGTAGATATGTACCTTACGTACCTGGGAAAAGGCGGACAGGGCGGAGACCGGGATTTCGATCTGCTGAACGAGCTTTCATTCGAATACCCGTTTATTGTGGAGCGTGAAAACAGTGATGAAATAGTGATCAAGGGACCCATTAGAATTGATCACGAAGAAAATGCACTAATCATGGATACGGAGATGAAAGAGGGAGAAAAATTTTGGTTTTCCGTTCCGCCCGATTTTGATATCGTGCAGGAAATTATCGATGAGGCAACCGATGTGAAAAATGCTGCAGGTGGAGATGCGGATGCCCTGCTGGTATTCTCCTGTGCCGGCCGGGAACCTGCTCTCGGACCGCTGGTGACCATGGAGAACGAAGGACTGGCTGAGGTATGGAACAGCCCCGTGGCCGGATTTTTTACCTACGGGGAATTTGGAAGGGCCAAAAACGGACAGCAGCATTTTCACTCGACAGCCTGCTGCTGGGTGGCACTGAAAGAAAAATAATTGACATGAAAGCAAAAACAATCCTGGGAAAAACCCCGCAAGAGATTCAGACGGCATTGCAACAAAGCACGGCTGAAGCCAGTCTGCCGGATGGGCATGGTTTCAAGCCAACCCTTGCCATCATTCTTGTAAGCAACATGGAAGATGCCGAACCAATCCGCTCAATTTTTGGGAAACAAGGCATTGCAATTTTCGGGATCACAGCGCCCCGGAACTTTACCGAACAGGGGATCGCGGATGGTGACATCGTTGCCATGCTCATGGATATTAAACCGGAGAATTTCAAAATTGTATTAAACGATTATGAGCGATCGTCTGCATACGAAGCCGGGTATAAAACAGGTTTAGCCGGTAAGAACGCTTTTTCGAATCCCTGCTTCATCATTTCACCATTGGATTTCAGAGTTTCCAACGATGAACTAATCAGAGGATTGACGGATGCGGCAGGCCATGATACCATGATCGCGGGTGGCGTTACCGGTGATCCGGCTGACTTTTCAGGGGTCATTTTTACCCGGGAAGTATCAAGTACAGGTGGGTTACTTGCACTCATTCTTGATCAGGACAAGGTTTCGACAAGCGGTCTGGCAGTTTCAGGCTGGAAGCCGGTAGGGACAAGCAAAAAAATTACGAAATGTGAAGGCTCCTGGGCTTTCACCATTGACAATGAACCTGCGATGCATGTCATTCAAAGATTCCTGGGGAATGATATTGTAAGGGCTAATTCAGAAGGAAGTGGATTTATTCCAACAGACCTGGGCTATCCATTACAATTTGAGAGAGCTTCAGGAAATGCCATTATGAAGCCTGCGCTGTTTTTTAATCCTGCCGACCAATCCGTCATGATTGCAGGTGGTGTAAAAGAAGGAGATCAATTCCGTTTTTCCCTGCCACCGGATTTTGATGTGATTGACAAAGTAGTAGAAACCACCAGAATCAGTAAAGAAACGGAGATGCCGGATGCCGATGTGTTGATGGTCTTTTCATGTGTCGGAAGATTAGGGACTTTCGGTCCTTTGATTTCCACAGAAATAGAAGGGCTGGCATCCACCTGGGGCAAACCCATGGTCGGCTATTTCTCATTGGGTGAATTTGGAAAACTGGATGAAGGCCGCTGTGAATTTCAAGGTACAACGGTAAGCTGGGTGGCGCTGAAAGAAAAATAATCTTAACCACGAATAGTGAAGAAATGAAAGCAAAATCGATCAAAGGCAGGTCAGCCGAAGAAATTAATACGGCAATTGCTCAAAGCATGGCTGACGGGTTCAAACCCACACTGGCCATCGTATTCCTGTCTGTTGCTCAAGACCGCACCGCCCTTTGCAATGTTTTGGACGATGCAGGCATTGCCATCTTTGGTTCTACCACCAACGGCGAGTTTATTGATGAGGAGACCGAAACCGGCTCGGTGGCCATCCTTCTGCTGGACATCAAAAAGGATTATTTCAGAATTCATCCGGCAGAATTTCAGTCCGGCAGCTATCGGGAAACATCAAAAACCGTTGCACGAAAAGCCAGGCAGGACTTTGATCAGGTTGCTTTTCTTCTGGCAACCAGCCATCCGGCCACCGATGGTGAGGAAGTTTTACTGGGATTTCAGGATGTAGCGGGTAATCAGGTCAACGCATTTGGCGGGGCAGCTGGCGATGATTATGCTTTTCAGGAAACATGGGTCTTTACAAACGGATGGGAAAGTAACCACGGGATGATTTGCATCGCTTTGGATGAAGCTAAGGTGGCAGTAAGCGGCATCGCAACCTGTGGCTGGAAAGCCATGGGGACGGAAAAAACGGTCACCAGAAGTGAGGGAAACCATGTGTTCACTATCGATAATGAACCGGCTCTCGATATCACCACAAAATATGGCGGGCTTGAAAACATCAGCCCCGAGAACAAGGATGTATTAATGGAAATTGCTGCCAACTTCCCCCTGCAACTGCAGCGTGAAAAAGGCGATCCGGTCATGAGACCGCCATTGGTTGTTGACTGGCAAGACCGTTCCTTTTACACAAGCGGCACGGTTCCCCAGGGATCAAAAATCCGGTTTTCCCTGCCACCCGACTGGGATGTGATGGAGAGGGTGGTCAAAGGCGTTCAAAACCTGAAAGATACCAGAATGCCCGAGGCCGATGCCCTGGTGGTGTTCAGCTGTGCCGGCCGGATTCTGTCATTTGGCCCCATGATGAACGCTGAACTGGAAGGCGTTAAACAGGTCTGGAATGTGCCGATGGCCGGGATGTTTTCGAATGCAGAACTGGGGCGGATGGCGGGCGGCAATCTGGAAATGCACAATTTGACCACCTGCTGTGTGGCATTAAAGGAGAAAAAATAGAATGAAGGCAAAATCAGTAAAAGGAAAATCCACAGAAGACATTCAATCGGCATTGGAACAGATTATGGCCGATGGTTTCAAGCCGACGTTAGCCATCGTTTTCCTCTCTGTAAAACAGGACAGGGAAGCCGTTTCGGGATTACTGAGTAAAAAAGGCATTCAGATATTCGGTGCCACTACGGCAGGAGAATTTATCGATGGTGATATTGAGGAAGGCAGCATTGTCATGATGCTGCTTGATATGGATCCGGCTTATTACAAAATCGAATTTCTTGAGATAAACCTGGAATCTGCTGTAGATGATGCCAAACAGCTGGGTGTTATCGGGAAAAAAACCTTTCAAAATCCTGCTTTTATAATCGCAACCGGAGGGGTGTTCATTGACGGAGATCAAATTATGGATGGCATCCAGCAAGGGTTTGGAAGACCAGCCTCTGCTGAAAGAGAGGAAATAACCGTATTTGGAGGCATGGCCGGAGATGACCTGATCGCTGATAAGCCACTCGTTTTCACCAATGAAAAATGTGCAGATAACGCCTTGATCGCTCTCATTATTGATGAAGATAACATTGATGTAAGAGGCATAGCGACGTGTGGTTGGGAAGCGATAGGCACCCCAAAAACCGTGACCAAAAGTGATGGGAATATTGTCTACACCATTGATGACAAACCTGCTTTAGACATGTTGATGAAATACCTTGGCGTGGAGGTTAAGCAGGGCGATAACCCGGGTATCACGGCATTTTTAAACTCCTGGTACTACCCATTGCAAATAGAACGCGAAAACGGAGACACGGTGATTCGTGCAACCAGATTCGCCAATAGTGAAAACCGGTCGCTCATATGTACCGGAAGTGTGCCTCAAGGGTCTAAAATCAAATTTTCATTGCCTCCTGACTTTGATGCCATAGAAACCGTGGTTACAGAATGTAGCAGTATTAAAGACAATGCACAGCAGCATGCCGATGCGTTGATTATGTTTTCATGCGTGAGCAGACACTTGTCATTTGGAGCTTTAATGAAAGAAGAAATAGATCAGGTAAAAAACGTTTGGGATGCACCAATGGCCGGGTTTTTTACTTACGGCGAATATGGAAAATCAAAAATCGGCAACAATGAATTTCATAACAATGCCTGCTGCGTGGTGGCTCTGAAGGAAAAATAAACAACAACCCACTTAATCAATAACGACCTGAATAGCCTGTATTACTATGATAGCAAAAACGCTTAAAGGACATTCTGCCGAAGAGATCAGTGCCGCATTGACAGCGTGTATGTCAGATGGATACAAGCCCACGCTTGCAATCGTCTTCATGTCGTTCAAACTCGATATGGATGGCGTTTGTGAACTACTGAATAACGAAGGAATTCAAATATTCGGGGCAACGTCATCAGGGGAGTTTATAGGCAGCGAAATTGAAAAAGAAAGCATTGTTGTGATGCTGCTCGATATAAATCCGGCTTATTTCAGAATCCTTTTTCTGGATTCCGGGAACAGCAGCGAGTATGAAATAGCGAAGCAGCTCGGCAAGGAAGGCAGGGCGACCTTTGCCAACGCCGCATTTGTCATTGCTTCCGGTTGGAGTAATGAAATGGACGGCGAGGAAATCATAAAAGGCATTGAATCCGGGTTCGGAGGCGGTGCCACCATTTTCGGCGGAATGGCTGGTGATGACCTTACCCTGACCGGGCCAAAAGCATTCACTTATGGCAAAAGCGGTACAAAAGGGCTGGTGGCACTGGTTATTGACGAGGATAAGGTGGAACTGTCGGGCGTGGCCACCTGCGGATGGAAACCTGTTGGCATCACCAAAACAGTCACTAAAAGTGAAGGCAATATTGTTTATACCATCGATGATAAGCCCGCGCTCGATCTTGTCATAAAATACCTCGGGCTCAGCCTGGATGATCAGTTCAATAATACCGTGTTCAATCTTGGTGCCTACTATCCGCTTCAGTTGGAAAGAGAAGATGCTCCGGCAGTGATGAGAACCGCGCAGATGGGAAATATTGAAGATCGTTCGCTGATCTGCGCCGGTAATGTTCCGCAGGGTTCAAAAGTACGCTTTTCACTGCCACCCGACTTTGATGTGATCGACACCGTTGTTGAAGAATGTACGGAGGTAAAAGAAAAACAGCTTAATGATGCCGATGCATTGATCATGTTTTCCTGCATCAGCCGGTACCTGTCTTTTGGTGTAATGACCGGTGAAGAATTGGAACGGGTACAGGCTGTCTGGGACGCCCCAATGATTGGCTTTTTTACCTATGGAGAATACGGCAAGGCAAGGCAGGGGAAACACGAATTCCACAACAACACCTGCTGCGTGGTGGCATTAAAGGAGAGGTGAGTTGGTAGTTATATTTAGTCATTGGTAGTCATTGGTAGTCATTGGTAGTCATTGGTAGTCATTGGTAGTCAGTTAAAAAAAATTGAAATAAATTATGGAATAACATAAAGTAACGCGCGAAGCGCTAATGACTATAAATGACGCGAAGCATTATCACGCGAAGCATTATCACGCGAAGCAAAATATTACATCAAACTAAAACAGAATTACCATGAAACTGGAGGAATTCAACGTATACCAAATGGCAATGGAAACCGGGGAAGAAGTCTGGAAGATTGTTATTAAGTGGGACTATTTTGCAAAAGATACAATAGGAAAACAATTTGTCAGGGCAATGGATTCTGTCGCAGCCAACCTGAGCGAGGGGTTAGGAAGATATCATTACAAAGAGGCTAAGAATTTCAGCTATTACTCAAGAGGATCCCTTTTTGAATCGAAAACATGGCTCACCAAAGCCCATAACCGAAATTTGATTGAAACAGAAGATTACAACAGAATTTCAGCAGATTTAGAGTCTATCGGTGTTAAAATAAACAACTACATCAAATCCATTGGAAAAACGCCTACTCTCAAGCCCACTGACAACAAATAACGCGAAGCAAATTAACGCGCGAAGCGCAAATGACAAAATACAACAGCACATCCGAACCACATCGTTCTAATAACTTGTGACCGGAAGCCGGCTTACCTGTTCTTCGGAAAATACTTAACCCCGGCAAGGCCTTCGAAGTCTGAGTCCTGGGTCCAGAGGGTGGGAGATTCTGTGTATCCGTGATCGCGTTTTCAAACTGTTTGACATTTGGCTCATCGGCAAACCACGCCAGCCACGCCGGGCTGTCAACCACATTCATAATCGATCTTTTTCCCGTTCAAAATCGGTATTGATTCCCTTGAACATCCCCCTCGACTTCCTTATCTCCATCACCGGGATAAACTCAACCCGGTTTTGATAAGACAGCACATGCATTTTTTGCCCGGGTTTCAAATCCAGCGATGCCCTGATTCTGGCCGGTATTACAACCTGAAATTTTGGCTATATTTTAACAGTTTCCATGATCAGCTGTTTTACTATTTATTATCGTAGAACAGCTGCCTGAAGAACAATACGGTCGCGGCCTGGAAGTAATCACGGTTTATCTTCTTTGCGAACCCATGTCCTTCATCCATGGCCAGCAAATACCAGACTTCACCACCGTTGGCCCGGACCGCCTCTACCACTTGCTCCGACTCGGTGTAGGGAACCCGGGGATCGTTGTAGCCCTGTGCAACGAACAGCGGCGAACTGACCGCCTCCATATTGGTAAGCGGCGAAATACGGTGCAGAAATTCACGCATTTCCGGATCACGCTCATCGCCGTACTCGGCGCGACGCAGGTCACGGCGGTAGGGCTCTGTGTTTTCCAGGAAGGTGACAAAATTGCTGATGCCGACCACGCTCACACCACCCACCAGCCGCTCGTCATAATGGGTCAGGGAGGCCAGCACCATATAGCCGCCGTACGAACCACCATACACCACGACCCGGTCTGCATCAAGGTCGGGCTGTGTGGCAATCCAGTCCAGTAGTGCGCCGATGTCCTGTACCGATTCCTCCCGCAGGTAACCGTTGTCCAGCTGCAGGTAAGTCTTTCCATAGCCGCTGGAGCCGCGTACATTCGGACTGATGACCGCTGCACCGAGTTCATTGACCCAGTAGGCGAACAGGGAGTTGAAGCCCGGCCGGGATTGCGCCTCCGGTCCTCCGTGAATCTGCACAATGACAGGGTGCGGACCATTTCCATGCGGACGATATACCCAGGCGGGCACCTCAAGTCCGTCAAAACTGGCGAACTGCACGAGTTCCGGCATTGGGAACCCTGAAGTATCGAGACCCCCGACCTCGCTCTCCGTCCACCGTGTGAGTGCAGGTTGGCGGGTGTCGAACACGTATACATCACTCGGCGACTGCACCGTGTTGAGGGTCATCGAGAGGTAGTGGCCATCATGGCTGAATGAGCCCCCACCGATGAGCCCAACAGGGAGTTCAGGCGATGGCAGCGGCTGGTAGTTGCGCCGAAGGTCGATCAGGTGCAGGCGCGACATGCCGCCCTCGTTCACAATGAAGGCCATCCGTTCGCGGTCTTTTGGCATGGTGAAACCGTCCACATCCCAAGGAATGTGGGCCGATATTGGCGTACTCGAGCCCGAGGTGAGGTCGAGGTGGTGAAGTTGTTTGAATTCCGAACCATGGTCGTGAATGACATAGATTCCATTGCCGGTGTGGTCGAAAGCCGCACCTCCGTACCCGATGCGATCCTCACTGGGGTTTACCTGGGTCATTTCACCGGAGGTGATTTCGAGGATGAAGATGCGTGACTCGTTGATGGAGATGTAGTTCATAACCAGCAAGCGTGTGTCGTCTGGCGACCAGTCCATGGCCGACCAGAAGCCCTGGCCTTCCATCAGTTTGCGGTGCGAAGCGTGGCCGGAAGTCTCATCCCCTATGTAGATGTCGTAGTTGCGTCCGTCACGGCGGGTGCTGGAGTAGACGAAGCGGTCGCCACGGTTGGACCAACTGGCGCCGGTATGGCGGGATCGCCCACCGTCTGTCAGCAGCCGGCTTTCGCCACTGGTGAGGTCAAACCAGTACAACTGGAAGAATTCATTACCGCCGACATCCCTCAACTGGATGAACCCGTTCCTGGTGGAGTCGGGGGAGACCGAAGCGTTGCCGGCAGGCTCATTAAAAAAGGTAAGCTGGCTTCGCGCGCCCATCGGTTGTTGGACACGGTGAATCTGGTTGGTGTCCCCGAAACGGGTGCTGATCAGGATGCTGCCGTCATGAAGCCATCCCGCGAAACCCGCACTCCGGGTGTTCTGGTATTGGTCCAGTCGCTCCGTGATGGCCGCCGGGATCTCGGGCATATTTTCGAGGACCAGGTTGCCGAGCTCCACGCGCTCAACCTGCGCCGCGAGTGGGGCGGCCATGAAAATGATAAGGAGGAGGCTTAAGAGATGGCGTGCGTGGATGGCGGATTTACTTGTCGGAAGCATTGAAACTGTTGTGGCCGCCACTGCTGCCGTTATTTTAATCCATTTCATGTCATGGTCCTTTTTTTTAGTTCTGCAATTTTTCAATTTCAGTGGGTTGCTTCAGAGATGAGATTAACAAGAGAGTAATCGCAACCTCTAATTTAATGTAAATACAACTATTTGAGAGGGTAGTGATGCAGCATACATTCCTGGTTGTTCCCGGGAGACGCAGCAAAAACGATTTCAGCATGGGGAATCCACGATCAGACGATCCATTTCGGTCATGAACTCTAAAGAATAGAGTGTTCTTACAGCACACCAATACTCTCTGCCGGGTGGTGTACTGGCGAAGAACGCCTGCCATGCATCACGCTGCTTTTCGAATTCTGCCCTGTCGTAAAGGCCCAGACGATATTGGTAGTGAACATTCTCCCAATAGCGAAACAGCGCATTGGTCCGAAGCTGAAACTGAAACAGATCAGGCCCGTTCAGGTCTTCACCTGTCTGCGCCCGGTACAACACATCGCTCAGCTGGCGGTTGTTTGCGGGCACATTGAGCATTTCCACAATACCCATAGACAGATCGTGACGAATCTGCGCCCGCATCATCAGGCGGTTCTGGCTTAGTTCCACAAGAACCAGAACAAGGCCAACCAGAATGGCAAGATTGGCGCTAATCGTTATCCATCGGGTCACGCGGTCAGTATCCACGGAACACCCCTCTCAACGTATCATGTTTCAGGATCATCCCGCAGCCTGAAGTTTGCTGCTCATCGGCAATTGCCACATCGTCACAGGTTGACTTTTGTTTTACATTTCCACTTAAGGCCAATAAAAACATACTTATTAAAGCTGATACGGTTTTTTTATGATATAAAATATCAATTTTATATGTGTTTACGTGCAAATATATATCTGCCTCATTTAAACCGTAAGTGAAAATCCTCCATCGGGCGTAATGGTGGTGCCCGTAATATAGCTTGCCTCATCAGAGCACAAAAAAGCGATGGTTTGGGCAATTTCTTCTGAACGGCCCGAACGCCTGAGGTGGACACTGGGAATAGCATACTGATCATATACCGCGTCACCCACAATGCCCCGTAACCGACGGTGCATAGGCGTATCGATGATACCGGGACAGACCAGGTTCACCCGGATGCCCTCTGGTGCCAGTTCAGCGGAAACACTGCTTGTTAACCCGATTAGGGCATGCTTTGAGCTTACATAGGCCGCGCCTGTGGGAAACCCGAGAAAGGAATTGACGGAACCAATATTGACTATTGCCCCGCCCTGTTTGGCTGCAAGCATTGCCCTGGCCTGGTGTTTCATACAGAGAAAGACCCCTTTCAGATTAATATCGTGAACCCGGTCCCACTCTTCTTCCGGTAAATCCACAATGGGCGAAAAAGCTCCCTCAATTGCTGCATTGTTTACCGCATAGTCCAGCCGCCCATATTCTTTGAGCACGTGGGCTGTCATTTGCTCCACATCACCTGAACTGGACATATCTGCAACGATGGCACTTGCTTTTCCTCCCCGGTTCTGAATTTCTGCCACCAATTCTTCCAGTTCAGCACCACGCCTGGCCGCAACGACCACACTGGCACCTTTTGCTGAAAATAATTCGGCGGTTGCCCTTCCTATTCCACTGCTCGCTCCCGTGATTAATGCGACTTTATTTTCCATGATGTATCTATTCTGGGCATATATAATGTGATTGATGATGTTTTACCTTGAGTTTATTGTGGGCTTAATGTGATTTTTAAATATGGAAGTCGCTATTTTTTAATCGGATACAACGGAATGACAGGTATCATTCATGCATCACATGCACTTCCAATTCGATTTCGATCAGAAATTCAGGCAGGGCAAGGCCTTTGACCTCCAGCCATGATCCGGTTGGAAACTGTTTGGTGTAGATGGAGCTGCGGTAACCGGCATGTTCCAGAAAAGCCGGCATATCTGTGGTAAACACATTCTCCACTACCACATCATCGAATGTGCAGTCATAGTGCTTCAACACCTTGTCCAGATCGGCATAGCAATTCTTCATTTGCTGCAGTAAATCGCCTGCCGCGGTGGGCGCGCCTTGATCATCCATGCTTACGGCACCGGATACTTTGATACTGTTTCCAATTTTTACGGCATGACTATATCCGTACGCTTTTTCGATTTCAGGTCTGAGGCTGAAGTACCGGGGCTTTTCTGTGTGCATACTATTTTATCAGGTGATTATTAATCTCTTCCAAAATGTAGTTACTACCTTACTGAAAGCGTTAGGACAAACTGCGCTGATGTTTGGACAATTTGCGCATGATTCATAATCCGGCTTGGAAGCGGAGGGATCGAAAACATACAGGGGTATGGATTTAGAACTGCTTTCGCATAGTTAATCGGCCGGATGCGCCGATAGTCCAAGCATTTGCGCAAAAAGTGCAAGATTCTCAATCAGTTAAAGCGTATGTTCTTCACGGAAACATGATACATCCCCGTATAACCAATCAATCTTTAATGATGCTGGCTTCTCAGTTAACTGACTTTGCAACTGCATCAATCCAACAATGTGCACTGCTATGAAACCAACAATGATAACGTTGCTGCTTGCAATTTTACCCCTTACACTTCTTGCCCAGGATGATCAGAAAAATTATTCGGAAGCATTTACTATTATTGAAGTCTGGCTGGATGCCCAGCGTGATTTTGATATGCTTCCCGGCATTTCCGCATCTGTAACTGAAGGCCAGGAACTGATCTGGTCGGGTGCATTTGGATATGCAGATGTTGAGAATGAAATCGAAACAACGCCGGCTACCCTTGGAAGCGTCTGTTCAATCTCCAAGCTTTTTACCTCTGTAGCTGTAATGAAGCTGTATGATGAGGGTAAACTCCGGTTGGATGACCGGATAGAAGACCTGCTGCCCTGGTACAACCTTGAGCAGCGCTATAACGGTAGCAGACCAATCACGGTCCGGACCCTGCTCACACATTCGGCCGGGTTGCCCAGAGAGGCTGATTTTCCGTACTGGACAGGCCCCGATTATCCATTTCCATCAATAGAAATGATTATTGAAAAGCTTGATAATCAGCAGACTCTGTATCCTGCATCAACCAATTTTCAATACAGCAACCTGGGGATGACCCTGCTGGGCGAGATTGTTGCTGAAGTATCAGGTGTGGCATATGATGAGTACGTGCAGAAAAACATACTGGATGTACTTGAATTAAACGATACCCGAACTCTTCTTCCCGAAGCACTTTACGGTAATGAGCTTGCAACAGGTTACGGCGTTTTACTGCGGGACGGAACGCGTAACAAAGTAAACTTCTTTCAGGCAGAGGGCGTAATGGCGGCTGCCGGCTTTTCATCCAATGTGATCGATCTTGGTGCATTTGCATCCTGGCAGCTGCGCCTTTTAGACTCGGACACTACCGAAATCCTGAAGCCATCAACCCTTCGCTATATGCAGAATGTGCATTTTACGGATCCCGACTGGGAAACGACCTGGGGTCTCGGCTTTGTCGTATCCAAAGGACCGGACGGTTCAAAATGGGTGAGCCATGGTGGCTATTGTCCGGGGTACCAGTCACTGTGGACCCTCAATCCGAAGTCTGAACGGGCGTATTCTGTTATTATCAATTCAAACGGTGTAAACCCTGGAAAATACTCGACTGGAATACACGAAATTCTGGCTAAAGTGACTCCAAAATCCGCCACTTCGGAGGCTGTGAGAGACAGCCTGAACCTGTCTGATTATACCGGATATTATCAGATGAATGATGGTGAATCCTATATATCCAGCTGGGAGGGTAAACTTGTGAGCATCGGGCTGCCCAATCAATCTCCCGCCGATAACATGACGATGTTCAGACATCTCGACGGAGACACCTTTGTGAGGATACGAAAAGATGACGCGGACGGGGAAACCATAGAGTTTGAACGTAATGAAAACGGCGACGTGATCCGGTATAAGAGGCATCAGATCTATACTACAAAAACCATTAAATAGAATGCCCCACCCCGTCATGGTGATCGCAGTCCTGAGCGCAAGCCGGCGCAAAGCGACGGCTGAAGTCGAAAGGCGAAGTCGTCGCTGACACCCTTCGGCTCCGCTCCACTGCGCTCATACCACGCTCCTCCTTGCGCTCTGGGTGACGTTTTTATCCATAAAAAACTGAATAATTGAAACCATCCGCCAACAATGCCACTCTCAGTTCCGATGGCCTCAAACGCACCGTTGGTGTGTGGGGGCTTAGTGCCAATATTGTGAATCTCACAGTTGGGGGAGGTATTTTTATACTGCCGGCCATTGTGGCCGCCGGACTGGGCTCCGCGAGTATTGCGGCTTACCTGTTCTGCGGTTTTCTGATTGCCCTGGTTATGCTCTGCTTTACGGAAGTCGGCAGCAAGGTAACCGATTCTGGCGGTGCATACACCTACATCGAATCGGCATTTGGCAGATATGCCGGATTTCTGGCGGCGAACCTCTTTATCGTATCGGCATTAACAGCCGGTGCCGCGATCGCCAATGCCATTTTCGAAATTCTGGTCTCGTTTATACCGTTATTGGGTTCGGGCTGGGCACGGATAAATTTCCTGTTGGTACTCTTTGGTGGACTGGCCTGGATCAATGTTATCGGTATGAAGAGCGGAATGAGGGTGATCGTTTTCAGTACCATGGCCAAGCTCATACCCTTGCTGCTGTTGGTTTTGATTGGATGGAAGGATGTAACCGGCAGTAATCTGATCTGGGAATCACTTCCTTCAGTTAAAAGTGTCGGTGAAATGTCACTCATCCTTTTTTTCGCTTTTTTTGGAGCTGAAACAGCTCTTTCAATTGGCGGTGAAGTGAAAAATCCAAAAAAAACCATTCCAAAAGCTATTTTTATCGGTGTAAGCGGCATTTTAATACTCTACATGCTCATACAGACGGTCTCGCTGGGAGTGATGGGAGATTCACTGGCAGATTTCCAGGCAAATCCTTTGGCTGAAGTTGGAAGCCGGATTTTCGGTCCGGCCGGGCTCACATTTATAACTCTGGGTGCTGCGGTTTCCATGATCGGCTTAGTGAGCGGAATAATCACGAACCTGCCGCGGGTCATTTTTGCCGGTGCAAGAGATGGGGTTATCCCGCCGGCGATCCTTGCACGGGTCCATCCGAAGTACATCACGCCCCATATTGCCATTATCCTCTACTCATCGGTCTCTTTTTTGCTGGCATCTGTGGGCGAAATCAAAGCCCTCATGATTGCATCGAGCGGGGCCATGCTGCTGGTTTATCTGGGAGTAGCCCTGTCCGTAGTCAGACTGAGACAACTGCAGCCCGTTGACCCCGGTTCATTCACCATTCCAGGCGGATATCTTGTTCCGGCTGCCACATCACTGGTCATACTCTGGTTTTTATCGCATCTCACCGGACCGGAGGCCATCGGCATGGCCATTCTTGTTGCCGTGCTGACGGGTGTGTTTTTCGGTATGCGATGGATACGTGCACGCGTTGAGGTGCATCCGGAAAAAATTTCAGGCTTCAATCAAATCAAATAATAGATATATCGGGGTCGGCAATGTAACCGACCGCAACCATCAACCACAAAATGACAAAATGAAATTCCCATCCACCAAGGCCTTTAACGGAATAGTTCTGGTGATGGCCGTAATCCTCACAGCCGGTTGTAATCCCCAAAAACCCGAAACAGACGGGCCCCGCTTTAATCATGTTATGCTGTATGTGAGTAATCTGGATGAGTCGGTTCAGTTCTACCGGAATGCATTCGGGATGCGCATGGATCAAAAGCTGGACCATTTAATGGTTGAAAATGATACCGGGACGTATGATACCCTGACCGTGAATATGGCCTTTCTAAGATTAAGCGGAAGCCGTTTTGTGCTGGAACTGTCGCAACGTGCCGTGGCCCGGGATTCCAGTGCCGTGCCACTTCATTTTCAGCATCTCGGCATTGAAGTTGATGATATTGAGTTGGCCATGCAAAAAGCAGGCGCCGCCGGTGCCGAAACATTACGAACGGTAACCACGGTGAAGGCTGAAGGAATTAAAGCAAAAAACGCGTTTTTTAAGGGGCCAGACGGCGAGATCATTGAATTGATGGAGATCCTTGAGGGGGCATTTTGATGTGCCCGAATTTTATGACCGTGGTCTTAAACAGGAATGGTTACATGATGAAATGGCACGCATATTCAGCCGACGACCCGAATGAAGAATCCCCCTTTTTTCACGGCAACTATGCGGCGCAGTGGATTCATCAATCCGGAGAATGGAAAATTCAATCCCAACTTTTTGTAACAATAAACTAATGCTAAAATTCTTCCGCACCACCCGCAAAAAACTGATTGAACAGGATAAAACCCGTACCTATATCCTCTATGCAATCGGAGAAATCGCTTTAGTCATGATCGGAATATTACTGGCCTTGCAGGTAAATAACTGGAATGAAGAAAGGAAAATAAGTGCCGAGATCGAATCATATAAGTTGGCTCTTTATTCCGAGCTTCAGTATGACGTTGAGTCAATTAATCAGAAGATTGATGAAATTGAACAAAGAATGGAGGAAGATAATAAATTATTTAAAAGGGTAACGGCACCATCAGCTACCTTAGATACACTGGTGCAAATCGGTCGCTACGAATACGATATTTGGATCAACCCTATTATAAATTTTAACGATAAGACTCTGAATAGTCTGGAAAGTTCAGGCCTGCTGCCACGAATGGAAGACAATATTAGAACCGGGATTCTGGATCTAACCAGTCAAAAAGATCTGTACCGGATGCAACTGGATACCAATATTGAATACTTCCTTGATGCGCTCAATCATTACCGAAGCAAGTACAGATTGGATAATCCCGACGGTGAATCTCCGGTAAGTAAACAGCTGTGGGCAGAAGCTACACCGCAGCTATATGCTCTTATGACTTCTGTAATGACGGCGCAAAATGTCACAAACGGCAACTCTTTAGGTTTGCTCAAACGTATCAGGGAGAAAACACAGAACCTGATACAAGTTTTAGAACCTTAACAAGATGCTCCGATACTTCCGCGCCATTTGCAGAAAACTAAACGAAAAATTAATATGACTGGTACCTCTATAAAATTCGCCACTGGAAAAATACTGCTGTTCATCTCCTTTACTGCATTGTATGGGGGATGCAGCCCGAATCAGGATGCCGAAACCGGTCCGCAGCGGCCCAACATCCTGCTTATCGTAGCCGATGATTTCGGTTACACCGACCTGAGCGCGTTCGGGGGCGATATCGATACGCCAAACCTGGATGAACTCATTGAGAACGGCCTAACGTTCACCGGGTTTCACACGGCTCCGTTTTGTGCGGTTACCCGCGCGATGCTTCTTTCGGGTAATGACAACCACATCGCCGGAATGGGCAGCCAAGATTTGCGAACAGGCATTTTTGGCTATGAAGGGCATCTCACAGACCGCATCATTCCCGTACCGCAGCTGCTCAGGGAGGCCGGTTACTCCACCGGAATGGCCGGGAAGTGGCATCTGGGCAAACGGCCTGCTGATGATCCCAGCCGGAAAGGATTCGATTTTTCATTTATCCTGCAGGATGGTGGCGGAAATCACTACAGCGACCGGGGGATTTTCCCAACCGTTCCGGTCTCAATCTATACGGAACATGGTGATTCGGCCGGCTGGCCCGAAGGAGCCTACTCCACCGATCTCTATACCGACAAGCTGATAGAATATATCGGTGAAGCCGCAGAGCGTGATCAGCCCTTTTTCAGCTTTGCAGCCTACACCACGCCGCACTGGCCGCTGCAGGTGGACCCGGAGTTCTGGAAGAAATACGAGGGGCGGTACGATGACGGCTATGAGGCATTACGCCTGAAGCGGTTCAACAGAATGAAAGAGCTGGGATTTCTCCCCGAAGAGGAGCGGCTGCCAGGGATGCACCCGCGCGTAACCCCGTGGGACAGCCTCACGGCTGACCAAAAGCGGGTCGAATCCCGCAAAATGGAGCTCTACGCCGGCATGGTCGACAATATGGATCATAATATCGGCAGGCTCATCACCCATCTGAAAGAGACGGGTGAGTATGAAAATACGCTGATACTTTTCCTCTCAGACAACGGTGCCGCGGCAGAGGATTTCTATCACCATCCCTATTTCGGCCCCTTCCTGCAACAGCACTACACGGAAGAGTATGAGCTGATGGGCACCGAAGAGTCGTTCATCTCATACGGTCCGCAGTGGGCTGAAGCGGGAGCCTCTCCGTTCAAATATTTCAAAGGCTACACCACGCAGGGCGGAATCAACACACCGCTGGTAATTGCAGGTCCCGGGGTACGGCAAAAAGGAGAAGTGGTTCATGCCTTTACAACCCTGATGGACCTGGCCCCGACGTTTTATGAGTACGCTGGAGTTGACTACCCTGAATCGTTCAACGGGCGTGAGGTCTATCCGCTGCGGGGGACGTCGCTGGTACCCCTGCTTGCCGGGGAAAGTGAGACCGTACACCCTGATGGCTATGTGTTCCCCCTGGAGCACCGCGGTTTCGTGCAGATCCGGAAAGGAGACTGGAAACTTATGAACATTGAAAGGCCGTTCGACGAGGCCAACTTTGAGCTTTACAACCTGTCCGCGGACCGGGGTGAACAGACCGATGTGAAAGATCTCTACCCTGAAGTTTACCTCGATCTGCTGAATGAATGGCATGCCTACCGCGACGAAGTGAAGGTTCGCATACCGGCACCTCAACCCGGTGAAGGGCTCTAAGGATTAACATCTGACTGAAAACGCTATGCTCCGATACTTCCGCATCATCCGTAAAAAACTCATCGAACAGGATAATGTTCGAAAGTACCTGCTTTATGCCATCGGCGAAATACTGCTGGTGGTGATCGGGATTCTCATTGCTTTGCAGATCAACAACTGGAATGAGGATCGAAAGGAAGCAAATACTGCAAAAATTTTGGCTCAGTCAATGATTTCAGATCTGGAAAACGACATGGCCGCACTTCATTTCGTGATTGATTTCAACACGGAAAAAAGAGAGGTAATCGATTACTTCATTTCCATCATCAAGTCGCCACAGGAAACATGGGACTTATCTGAATTCTACCGTGGAATGTCAACCACCTTTACCACCTTCCCATTTTCCCCGACCGATGGCACGTATACACAGATGAAATCGTCCGGCACATTGCAGTATTTCAATCAATCTCTTGTCAACATTATGAACGCGTATGACAATCAGCTCAGAAAAACACTTTTCCGGGATGAGCTTATTGAAAAAGCAGAGTGGGAACTGGTTCCCCTTGCAAGTACAATCGTCAATTTTGAAGTAACGGGAGAACTGCGTTTCAACAATCCCATTACCCAAAATATGTACATAAAGAGAATTGATGATCCCGCAACGAGGGATCATTTCATCAATAAGGTGATGACCGTGAAAATAATGATGGGGCGTTCACTGGAAGAATACGCGAAGCAGCTGTTACTGGCAGAAGAATTAATGAAGAATTTGAAACATGAATATCAAATCAACTGAAAGATAAATTATTCCAATGCTAAAATTCTTCCGCACCATCCGAAAAAAACTGATTAAAGAAGATAATGTCCGTAAATACCTCCTATACGCCATCGGTGAAATCCTGCTGGTAGTGATCGGGATTTTGATCGCCCTGCAGCTAAATACCTGGAATGAAAACCGAAAAGCTAAAATCATTGAAAAAACCTTATTAGAAACGTTACTCAAAGACATCAATAACAGCTACCAGGTTGGTCTTAACTATTTTAAAATTGATTCATTAAATGTTAAGTACTTAAGTGATTTTATTACTTCCGGTCAAAAACGCGATTCCCTTTTAATCCGGGAGGATGGGGAATTAATGATTATGAGAGGACTTTGGTCACTAGAATTCAGAACTCCGGTTATCCAGGTTTTCGAGGATTTGAAAAATTCGGGGACCTCTGCAACAATTACCAATCAGGAAATTCGAATTAAACTGGCTGATATAAATGCTCAAATTGACCGAATTAAATCTCAAAATGAGGATAGGATGTATATCCAAAGGACTTATCTGGATCCATTTATTTTGAATGATTTTGAATTCAGTGGTTTTGCATTACACCAGTCCGGAATAAATAACAGCTTTAAAACGGCAACTGATTACAACAGCTTTATTTCGGATAAAGGAATCCTGAATAAACTTAGTGCCAAGGTCTATATAGGTGAGCGTTCCCTTAACATGCGAACAGACCTGCAAAACCAAATGAAAGATCTGATTTCAGAAATCGAACGTGAAATAATCCGTCAATGATCCAAATTTTCCGACATATCCGTAAAAAATCCGCGATCCTATGCTAAAATTCTTCCGCGCCATCCGTAAAAAACTGATCGAACAGGATAACTTTCGTAAATACCTGCTGTATGCTATTGGCGAAATCCTGCTGGTTGTGATCGGGATTTTGATTGCTCTGCAGGTGCATAACTGGAATGAGGAAAGAAACCTGCAGAAAGAGGAACGCCACTACCTCGCCGCTCTGCATGCGGATTTCGGGTCAGCTGAGTCGTGGTTTCGCCTCATCCTGGGCGCGGTTCAGGAACAACTCGATCATAACGAGCATCTCCTCACCATTCTGGCCGGGCCCGTTGGCAGCGTGCCGGGTGACAGCCTCGTCGGTATGCTCCGCAAGGCCTTCATTGATGTTCCGTTTGGAGTTCAGGTAACCGCCTATAACGACCTGCTCAACTCCGGTAAACTCGCCGTTATTCAGAGCGAAGAACTCCGCCGTGCCCTGTCCGGGTTCGAGACAGCAAACGTTCTGGCAAACGGCTACGCAGAGAAGGCCGCAGCGCAATGGGCTGGACAGGTGACCGAGTTCTTCATCATGAATTTTAACGTCAGCGCCATCTATGGCAGCGAATCAGATGTGAGCTGGAACTACCCGGGGATCCCACATTCTACCGGGTATGGCAATACGCCCGTCAACAGGCGCTTCTCATCTGATGAGGAAGCATTGTGGGGCCGTGAGCTCGCCAATCGGATCGCCATCAAGAATGTGTTACTGGAAGATTCAGCCCGCTCCGCGAGAGACGTCCTCCAACTCATCGGGGAGATCTATATCCTTATCAATGAATCACTCAATGATAAATAGTATGATTAAATTCTTCCGCAAAATCCGTAAAAAACTCATCGAACAGAATAATGTTCGAAAATACCTGCTTTATGCCATCGGCGAAATACTGCTGGTGGTGATTGGGATCCTGATCGCCCTGCAGGTGAACAACTGGAATGAGGAAAGGAAAAACAGGGCCCTGGCTGATAAACATCTGGAAACCATAAGATTGAATCTGGAAGACGATATTGCACAGGCAGAAAACCTGTTGCTTGAAACAGAGACTGCAATTGAATATGCAAACATCTTTTTTGAACAATTTAAAACACTGAGGGCGCTTGATAACAATGTACAGATGTACCTGATATATCTTATGTTCGAAAGGGAAATTGAAGTGAACAAGAGCGGAATGAATGCTCTTTTAAGTACAAATGGAATGTCATCCGTTAATGAACAACTCCAGCCTAAGTTATTGGAATACTACAGGCATATTGAACAATTGAAAAGACGGGAAGAAAATGCCAATACAGAAATTAAAACAATGTTTGAGCCATACGTTAAGGCCAATTACTATTGGATTTACAACATAACAAATCCCTGGCATCGGCAAATTGAATATTATAAAGATGATCCCAGGCCTCTTAAAGATATAGATCAGAAGCTTGAAAGTATTATCAATGACAAGCAGATGGAGATGATGGTCGTAGGAAGAATCTATCAGGCCAGGGTTCTTGCTGATTTCTACTCCATGAGTATAGAACTTGCAGAGGATATTATCTCTGATATTGAAAATAAATAGGAGATAACCTCAAAGGTTAATATGACGGGTGGGGTCATTCGATAGTTTTCTCTTCTTTTGCCGGTGATAAGCACGATTGACTTTTTCAAATCCAAAAAGTATTATGCATACATAATTATGCATCATTACATATAAATCGATGAGAACCACCCTGGATATCCCCAAAAAATTGATGGATGAAGCCATGAAGGCGACCGGCGCAACCACAAAGAGCCAGTTGATCAAGGATGCTCTTCAGGCCGAAATAGACCGGGCCAGGCGAAAACGATTGATCACAAAAAAGGGAACCGTAGATCTGGACATCGATATTGATGCACTCAGAGACCGCAGCTGATGAATGCATACAGCATTCTTATCGACAGCTCCGTTTGGATTGAATATTTCCGGACCGGCAGGCCCGACAAACTCGATCGAATTATTGAGGAGGGTCTGGCATGCATCAACGAACTCATTTTATCCGAACTGGTACCCCCTTTAATTCTGAAAAAAGAAACCGGCATTATTGAAGGTTTGAAGGCGACCGGGATGGTTCCCATGAACATTGACTGGGACATTATTCGTGATTATCAGGTCATGAATTTACGTAACTGTATCAATAGGGTTGGGATACCCGATTTGATCATCCTGCAGCAGGTGATCGACCAAAAAATTACACTGTTCAGTTTCGACAAGCACTTTAAGCTGATGCAGAATCATCTGACTTTTGATCTTATCTCCGAATAATTATGCTAAATTCTTCCGCACCACCTGCAAAAAACAGATCCAGGAACATACCGTTCTAAAGTGCATACTCTGCGCCACCAGCAAAATCCTTCTGGTTATGCTCGGGATTCTCATTACCCTGCAAATAGTTACCTGGCAGGAACCTCAATAACCAGGCGCCATAAAGCTCCGGGAAAAAGCGGGAGGTAGCCTGATATGAGCGCCGGCTAAAGCCTCCCTTAAAAAAATCGATCCAAACTACGCCATTACATCGTCAGGGCTGGTTCCTGCTGATTTATCTTCTGTCATTATTTTATTCAGCACAAAATAGACAGGACAAAAACCTGTAAAAGCACTCATTATCTGCAGTACCGCCACCACCCCGGCCAGATAGAGCCATTGAATGTTTACCATTACGGCAAGAACTATACTCAAAAGATAGGTGAGCCCTACAATTCCATCATGCAGTTTAATTTTGGACTGAATTAAATTTGTTTTCATTATGGTATGATTTTATTGTTGTTACGGGAATGAAATCTACAGTACAATTTTTTAACTCTATTTCCAACAACCAATCTTTGAACAAGCGGTTGTTTCTCTGAGGGTTCAAACTGCTTTACAGGCAACATCCTGCTGCCGCGGGGGGATGTGTGAGGCCTTTCTGAAAAGCACCTCCTTGACTTGGGAAGGGATATGTGGTACACTCTGTTGAGGACGGTGCAATAAAACTATTTATTATTAAAAAACAGGTTATGGAATACAGATTTTTAGGACGATCAGGATTAAAAGTATCAGCGCTCTCGTTCGGTTCATGGGTTACATTCGGCGAGCAGGTTGACACGGATCTCGCATACAACCAGATGAAGACCGCCTATGACGCAGGTGTGAACTTTTTTGACAATGCAGAGGCCTATGAGAGCGGGAAATCCGAGACGATCATGGGCAAGGTGCTCCAAAAAGCAGGGTGGAAGCGATCAGACCTGGTGCTGTCCACCAAAATTTTCTGGGGAGGCGACGGGCCTAATGACAAAGGTATCTCCTTCAAGCACATCAAGGAGGGAACAGAGGCATCGCTCAAGCGGATGCAGACCGGTTATGTGGACCTCCTTTTCTGCCATCGCCCCGACCTTTACACACCCGTCGAGGAGACCGTATGGGCCATGGATCAGATGATCCGTGAGGGAAAGGCACTGTACTGGGGAACCAGTGAGTGGAGCGCCGAGCAGATCCGGAAAGCCTATGATTTTGCCCGGCAGGAGCATCTGCGCCCGCCGCTGATGGAGCAACCCCAGTACAACATGTTTCACCGGGACCGCGTGGAGAAGGAATACGACATGCTCTACAGGGATATCGGCCTGGGAACCACGATCTGGAGCCCACTCGCCAGCGGACTGCTTACGGGAAAGTACAATGATGGTATTCCGGAGGGATCACGGCTGGACCTTGAGAAGTACGGATGGTTGAAGAAGATTCTCCTTGAAACCGAAGACGGGCGCTCCAGGCTTGAGAAGGTGAAAAAACTGGTTCCGGTAGCCGATGATCTCGGTATCACGATGCCGCAAATGGCGCTGGCCTGGTGCCTGAAGAACAAGAATGTAAGCACGGTTATCACCGGAGCATCCACCGTAAAGCAGGTTGAACAGAATATGAGTGCCATGGATGTTGTGGACAAGCTCGATAACGAAGTGATGGAGAGGATCGAAGAGATCCTGGACAACAAACCCGGCGAAGAGCAGGACTGGAGGAAATGATATTTTGATAATTACATTGGTGAATCCTGCTTTTGGCAAGCAAGAATCTTGAACGACATACTGCTAATCTATAATTAGAAGCGTATAACAGCCATTTGTTTATATTACTAATATAAGATATTTTATATTAGTAATATAAGATAATATGGCCATGCTTCTTAAAGAATCGATTAAACAAGCGTA
Organism: Cyclonatronaceae bacterium; assembly: GCA_047921215.1. GTDB lineage: Bacteria > Bacteroidota > Rhodothermia > Balneolales > Cyclonatronaceae > RECM01. The sequence goes on from JBLRWO010000014.1 coordinate 77,856, forward strand.
TCTGGATCAACAGTCGTTGTTGGTATCCCGACACCTGAATACAATTCCACGGTCGTTTCTCAGCGGATACAAACCGGTCTCCGCACATGTCGAGGTCATTTCGGGAATACGGAGATGTGGAAAAAGCACCCTCATGGCTTTAATCCGGGATCGGTTTTACCCCGGGGCTGCCTATTTCAATTTCGAGGACTCGAGGGTATACGGTTTTGAAGTAGATGATTTCAAGAAACTCGATGAAATCATACCACGAGACACCCCGGCATATTTCTTCGATGAGATTCAGAATGTCGATAAATGGGAGCTTTTTGTCCGGCAGTTGCACGATCGGGGGAGCAAAGTGTTCATCACCGGCTCAAATGCATCATTACTGAGCAATGAACTCGGAACCAGGCTCACCGGAAGGCATCTCAGGCACGATCTGTATCCTTTCAGCTATCAGGAATTCCTGTCATATCACCAGATTACGTCTTCTGAGGAAGCATTCGATCGCTATCTGGATGAGGGAGGATTCCCCGAGTATCTGGCGCAAAAAGACCCCATGATCCTGCAAAATCTGTTCAAGGATATCGTTTTGAGAGACATCGCTGTCCGGCATGGAATCAGAAACATACAGACACTGATGGAGGTGGCTCTATTTCTGATTACAAATTCAGGTAAAGAAACCACCTACAACAGCATCCGAAAGCAGTTCAACATGGGTGCTGCGAACACAGCTGCTGATTTTATCCACTGGCTCGAAGATTCCTGGCTGATCTTTCAGGTACAGCGGTTTAGCTGGTCGGTAAAAGCCAGGAACGCCAATCCACGAAAAATCTATGGCATCGACACCGGGCTGATTCATGCCAACACCCTGAGTTTCAGTGCTGATCGTGGCAGAAGGCTGGAAAACGCGGTATATCTGCATTTAAGACAATCGGGGAAAGAAATCTTCTACTTCCGGGAGGACAAAGAGTGCGATTTTGTGGTTTTTGACCAGCGAAAATGCGTGATGGCCATACAGGTTTGCGAGCAGGTTACTCCCGACAATCAAAAACGGGAAACCGAAGGTCTGATTGAGGCCATGAAAACCTTCGGTTTAGTTGAAGGTATCATTATAACCCGCAATCAGAATGACACCATCACCGCGGGGGATAAAATCATACAAATGATCCCGGCATATCGGTTCATAAATAATTCTGGAGTGTAATATCGGCCGGAATACCCTTTCTTTAATCGCGTACAGAACACATCCCTATCTGAATCGAAATTCTAATTGCGGCTAATTCAGCAAGACCTGTCATAACTGCTTAAGAATCCCGTTTTTTGACCGGGATATTGAACAAAGTGCTCATCAATAACCAAATCGGGACAAAACGGTGGCAGAATGCGCAAATAATCCTGTCTTTTGCGTGGAAAGTCCAATCATAAGAGGGCCCTGTTGCACTACATTGATGCTGACGGAGGAGCAATCCTCACCACATCCATCCAATCAACCCGATTTATGAAAACCCACATCACCATTGCCCGTAATGCCATCACCATGGCGTTGATCACCATCGCATTCACCGGTTGTGTACAGTCCGAAAGCAGCACCCCGGTCCAGGACCCATCTGCAGCCAATGTGCAACTCATACAGGGTTTGTATGATTCCTTTGCCACCGGAAACGTACCTGCCGTACTTGAAATGATGGCCCCCGACATCGAGTGGAACGAAGCCGAAAGTTATCCCTATGCCGACGGTAATCCCTATATCGGTCCGGATGCCATTCTGAACGGAGTATTAGCCCGGATCGGGGCCGATTGGGAGACCTTCATGCTCACCAGTCAAACCCTCTATGGTGTGGGCGACAATATGGTTCTGGCCACCGGCAGGTACGAAGGCGTACACCGGGCAACCGGCAATGCCATGAACGCCCAGCACGCTCATATCTTCTGGATCGAAGACGGCAAGGTGAAACGCTTCCAGCAGTATGCCGATACCAAACACACCTGGGATTCCATGCAACAGGCCGTCGGTCAATTATGAATAATTGACCGACAGCACTGCTTATAACGATAAATCACAACCCGACCCTGAAGCGTTGTATATACATGCATTTAGAAAATCAGCCCATGCCAGACCAGACCACTACTCATGCACCGGTAACACGCAATGAACGCATACAATACCTCGACATCCTTCGGGGTATTGCCATTCTGTTCATCTTTCTTGCCAATATCACCTATTTGTCGGGCACCGCTTTTTACTCTGAAGCCACGAACCTTTCATTTGCAAGCAATACGCTGGATCAACTGCTGCGAATATTCTCCTTCACGTTCATTGACGGAAAATTCTACTCCATTTTTTCCATCCTGTTCGGTATCGGATTCGTGGTTCAATACAACAGTGTGATGAAAACCGGTAAACCGTTTGTCCCTTTCTTCCGGCGCAGGATGCTCGGGCTGCTTCTCATCGGTTCCGCTCACCTGGTCCTGGTCTGGGTCGGCGACATCCTTACCCTCTACGCCCTGCTCGGGCTGACCCTTATCTGGTTCCGGGCTTTCGATGACAAACGCCTGCTTAAATGGGCCGCCATACTGCTGATGCTGCCGATAGTTCACTGGCTGTTCATGTTTACAACCGGCATATACTAACCTCACGCCCTGTTCGCAGCGTATGATAATGTCGCCGTGGCACAAGGTTTCACCCTGACCGACTGGATGGGTGCGGGCTTCGACTCGTATGATCCCCTCAATTACCTGGCCATGACCGATTTCGGTTCATATATGATTATGACGGTTTACCACCCTTTGGTCCGTCTTGCTATGCTGCTGCTTGAAGGAAGATTTTTTAAGGTACTGGCCCTTTTTCTTATAGGGATCTGGGCCGGCCGGCAGATACTGGATAAGAACATACTTGAAAACCGGGATCTCCTCCGGAAAATAGCAATATGGGGTTTCGCGATCGGGTTGCCCGTTAACATCTTCCGGGCGTTTATCAATTTCAGTTCACTGAGTGGTGATTTATGGACGTTCATGAGCTTCGTGACCTATGCAGGCGGCGTAGTGCCACTGGCCTGTGGTTATGCCGCGGCCATCGCCATGCTCGTACTGTCGCGGAAAAGGCTGTTTATCTGGTTTGCCCCGGTAGGCCGTACAGCCCTCTCCAATTACATCTTTCAGTCCTTTATCGCCATCACCATCTTCTACGGAATCGGATTCGGCTATACGGGGAAATTCTCATACTCGACGGTACTGGCCATCGCGATTGTCATCTTTTTGTGGCAGATCGCCTTCAGTACGGTCTGGCTTATGTACTTCCGCTTCGGGCCCGTCGAGTGGATCTGGCGGCAGATGACCTACGGCAAACGTATACCATTGCTTATAGTCAATAGCCCGCCCATGATGCCTGTTACCCTTAAACCAGAGCCCGTTACTGCAAATCCACTACCACCGAAGATTATCGGAAAATGATGAATGATTTGCACTGCTTTTTCCCGCAAATTATCAGGTGTATGCCGGTCGTGGTGAAATCGCCCTGCCGGCGGGATTCAGCATGGATGCTAATTTTGGGTATTACAGCCCGTTCATTTTCAGGGGTTATTTTACAGTAGAATCCTATTCAAGAGTTGATGTGGGAATCCGGAAAAATTTCCTGGATGGCAATCTGCAATTTAGAATAACCGGATCCGATGTTTTCAGAAATTCGGGCAATTACTATTACAGCGGAAGCTACGGGGGTATGGATATTGCCGGGGTACGGGTTATTGACAGCCTCAGGGGTGGCATTTCGCTAACGTGGCGCTTCGGCAACCAGGGGCTTAAAGCCATAAGGAAACGTGCAAGTGCCCTTGAGGAAGAATCACAGCGGTTGTCGGATTAGGATCAACCCGGTTCTTATCGCCCCGTTTCGTGCCCTTATTTTGTCAAAGAGAGTAACAGGATGCATCAATGCGCAAAAATTCCAATTATATGACCGAAAAGTACCAGTTTTCAACATGATTGATTGATACCTTTCATCATTACAGCACGATTTGGGTGATTTTTCCCGTCTGGACCTGTTTAAAGCCGGAAAATCAACTTCTTTCTGATGGATAAAGAAACCATGACGGAAAAATCATACTAATATCTTTGCACGGGCACATGGAATCTATCAGTGCAGGTACTGAACCCTGTGGTTTTATATGGATCAGATCCGGGTCGTGCACTTTTAGTATTCCATTTATCATACTGTAGGTGAATATGACATCCCTGAATACAAAACTTAAGTAAAAGTAGCGTTTTATCACGATTTAGCTATATTTGCACATGAATGCTCATCTTCAAATCATCGCAGGTCTGCTCGGGAAAACGGAGCCCCTCTCAGAGGATGATAAAGATATGATGTTCAAGGCCCTCAGGGAGGCCGACAAGGAGATAACCATTTCCGCTTTCAAGCTGGAACGAACCGAAAAAGTTAAGCGAACCACCACCATCCTGCTTGAGGAAACGATCGAGGAGCTCGAACAGAAGCGGATGGTGGTAGAAGAGTCGAAAGCCGCTCTTGAGATAACGCTTGCTGACCTGAAGGCCGCACAGAACCAGCTCATACAGCAGGAAAAACTGGCCTCCCTTGGCCAGCTCACTGCCGGCATCGCCCATGAGATCAAAAATCCGCTCAATTTTGTGAACAATTTCTCGGAGGTAAGCCTGGAGATGATCGACGAAGCCCTGGAGGAACTCGGCAAGGCCGACAGCAGCGATCACACCGACGAAACGGCGCTTATACTGGCCGACATCAAATCAAACCTGACCAAAATACACAGTCATGGCTCGCGGGCCGACTCCATCGTGAAAGCGATGCTCCAGCACAGCCGCGGCGGTAGCGGCACTACGGAGCCGACCGACCTGAACGCCCTGATCAGGGAGCACATCAACCTCTCCTACCACGGCATGCGTGCCGGCAAGGACCCCCTCGAAGTGAACATCGACCTGCAGCTGGATGAATCCATCGGCGAAATCCCCCTCATCGCCGAAGACTTCTCAAGGATAATCCTGAACCTGAGCACCAACGCCTTCGACGCAATGAAGGATAAAATGCAGACACTCACACCCCTGAGTCTGCCGCAACCCCAGGCAGGCTCCTCCGGGAATCTGCCGCAACCCCAGGCAGGCTCCTTCGAGAGTCTGCCGCAAAGCGGCAGTCCTCGAAGAGTGCCTGCCCCCGATCCCGCCAAAGTGCCTCCCCCCTACACCCCCAAACTCACCATCCGCACCCATAAAACCGGCGGCACCATCACCATCGAATTCGAAGACAACGGTCCCGGCATCCCCGACGGGATCAAAGACAAAATCCTGCAGCCCTTCTTCACCACCAAAAAAGGTACACAGGGCACGGGACTCGGCCTGAGTATAACCCACGACATCATCAAAGCCCATGGGGGTACACTTCATATTGAAAGCAGCAGCAACGGTACGATAATGAAAGTTACCCTGAGCGAATCAACCCTCATTCATTCCGAAAATGGCATCTGAGCATAATACCGGCCTGTTACTGAAACAGCGCGAGGCAGAACTGGCCCTGATCAACAGTGTTCAGCAGGGGCTGCTGGCCAGAAAGGATATGCAGGAGATCTACGAGCTGATCGGCGAAAAACTCAGGGACCTGTTCGATGCCCAGGTCACCGGCATCTATACTTTCGATCTGGATGCGGGGCAGGAACATTTTCAGTATCTCTATGAGGATGGCGAGCGGCTCTACCCGGAATCCAGGCCCCTGAACCAGATCCGGATGTGGCTCATCAAAAACAGCGATGTGCTTCTCGTAAATGAAAATGCCGACGAAACGATTGAAAAAATTACCGGCGACAAGCATGTGGCGGTACCCGGTACCAGGCTTCCCAAATCACTCCTGTTTGTGCCGCTGATCGTGGATAAGCATGTGACAGGATGCCTGAGCCTGCAAAACCTCGACCGGGAACATGCCTTCAGCGAATCGGATGTACAGTTGTTGAATACCCTGGCCAACAGCATCAGCATCGCCCTTGAAAATGCCCGCCTGTTCAGTGAAACCGAACAGCGGAATGCCGAACTGGCCGTAATCAACAGTGTTCAGCAGGGCCTTGTGGCCGAAATGGATATGCAGGGCATCTATGACCTGGTCGGTGAAAAAATCAGAACCCTGTTCGATGCCCAGGTGGTTATTATCGCCACAATGAACCGCGAGGATGGCGTTGAGCACTTCCAGTACCTGTTTGAGAACGGCGAGCGGGTATATCCGGCCCCGCGTCCGTATGATATGATCCGGGAACGCCTCATCAGTACCCAGAAACTGATCCTGATCGAGGAAAATTCGGCCCAGGCTGTTGCAACCATAACCGGCAAGGCCCCGCAGGCTGTACCGGGTACCAAATGGCCAAAATCAATGATCTATGTGCCGCTGAAAGTCGGCGATACTGTTCCCGGATATGTAAGCCTGCAGAACCTGGACCGCGAATTCGCCTTCAGCAGCTCGGATGTGCGCATGCTGAGCACCCTGGCCAACAGCATGAGTGTGGCGCTTGAAAACGCCCGCCTGTTCAATGAGACCGAGCAACGCAACGCCGAACTGGCCGTCATCAACAGCGTACAGCAGGGCCTGGTGGCCGAAATGGAAATGCAGGGCATCTATGAGCTGGTCGGCGACCGCGTCCGGGAATTGTTCGACGCGCAGGTGGTGGGGATCAATACCATAGATATCGATAACAACATGGAATACTTCCACTATTTCTATGAGGACGGTGGTCGTATCTATCCCGGAGCCCGCCCGCTCGATAAAATCAGGCAGCGCCTCGTTGAAACGAAAAAGCTCATCTTTATCAATGATGATTTGGTCAACCGGATGGAGCAGATCACCAGGAGCCCTATAAAAGCCATCCCCGGGACGGTGATGCCCAAATCGATCATTTTTGTTCCCATGGTTGTAGGCGACACCGTGCGCGGGTATGTCAGCCTCCAGAACCTGGACCGCGAGCATGCTTTCAGCGAGTCGGATGTGCGGCTGCTCGGCACTCTGGCCAATACCATGAGCGTTGCCCTCGAGAATGCACGCCTTTTCAACGAAACCACCCGCCTGCTGGCGATTACCGAACAGCGCGCCACCGAAATGCAGACCGTGAACCGCATCAGCCAGGCCCTGGTATCGCAGCTCGAATTTGACGCCCTTATTAAACTGGTCGGCGAACTGATGACCGAAACCTTCAAGGCCGACATCGTCTACGTTGCCATGTATGATGAAAAAACAAACATGATCCGTTTCCCCTACGAATACGGCGACAAAAACGAACCACGCATATTTGGCGACGGCTTTACTGAGCGCATCATCACCAGCAACGAACCCCTGCTCATCAATAAGGATGTCGCTGAAATCCGCGCCCAGCTTAAAGCAAAACAGATCGGCCGGGTCATGGCCTCCTTCCTCGGTGTGCCGGTGCTTATCGGTAAAAAGCCGATTGGTGTTATCAGTGTTCAGAGCACCGAAGAGGAAAACCGCTTCAACGAAAACGACATGCGGCTGCTGAACACCATTGCCGCCAGCGTGAGTGTGGCCATGCAGAATGCGGATGCCTACCAGAAAATGCGTTCAGCCCTCAGCGACCTGCAGGCCGCCCAGGAACAGCTCGTTCAGCAGGAAAAACTTGCCTCACTCGGTCAGCTCACCGCAGGCATTGCGCATGAGATCAAAAACCCGCTCAATTTTGTGAACAACTTTTCGGATGTGAGCCTCGAAATGATCGATGAAGCCCTCGAGGAAATCCGGCAGATCGGCGAAAATGCCCACGCCGCCGAAACGGCCGCCATCCTTGCCGACATTAAATCGAACCTGAAAAAAATCCACGAACACGGCACCCGGGCCGACAGCATCGTAAAATCGATGCTGCAACATTCACGCGCCGGTGGTGGCAATCTTGAGCCCACCGATGTGAACGGTACCCTGAAGGAGTTTGTAAACCTCGCCTATCACGGCATGAGGGCCAGTACAAAACCGATAAATGTGGATATCCGGTTTGAGCTGGATGACCTTGCAGGCGACGTTCCGCTTATTCCCGAAGACTTCAGCCGCGTGATCCTGAACCTCTGCAACAATGCGTTTGATGCCATGAGAGACAAACAGGCGGCGCTCAGTGATCCGGGCTCACAGTCCGCCAGTGAACGCAATCTGCAAGGCCCGGAATCCGGCAACGAACACAACCGGCCGGGCCCGGAATCCGGCGAGCCTTACCGTCCGGGGCTCACCATCCGTACCCTCCGGAACAACAGTACCGTAACGATCGAATTCGAAGACAATGGTCCCGGCATCCCCGACGATATCAAAGACAAAATCCTGCAGCCCTTCTTTACCACCAAAAAGGGCACCGATGGAACCGGCCTGGGCCTGTCCATCACTAACGACATCATAAAAGCCCATGGCGGCACCCTTGATATCGAATCTGAATTTGGCAATTACACCACATTTAAAATCCACCTTACATAACAAAAAAAAAGATCCCTATGAAATTTCTGGTTGTTGACGATGAAAGAGATGTAGAAATGCTGTTCCGGCAAAAATTCCGGAAGGAAGTGCGGAGCGGACAGATTGAGCTGGAGTTCGCATTCTCGGGAAGTGAAGCGCTTGAGCGCCTCGAAAACCAGCAGCCGCCCGATATCGTCCATATTTTTTCGGATATCAACATGCCGGGCATGACCGGTCTGGAGCTTCTGGAGAAGGTGAAAACGCGCTACCCCGAAATCAAGGTTAGCATGATATCGGCCTACGGCGACGACGATAACTACAACCGTGCCATCAACTCAGGCGCCAAAGAGTTTTTCACCAAGCCCATCAATTTCGATACCCTCAAGCAGGAGATGAACAATCTGCTGGATTCGGGTAATTGAAACCGACATTGACCCGGTACCAACCCCGGTTTTTTAATACCCGTTGCTCCCGGTACAGGTCTGCCTGATAGCGGTATATATGAACCAAAATTTAACCAGCTGATTATCCTATGCGACTGTTCATTCTTCTGTCTGTATCACTTCTCATACCAGGTGCCTTATTTTCACAAATCCGGCAGGAAGAATCGCTGCGGTTCGAACGGTTTACCATTGACCAGGGGTTGGCCTCGGACCGGGTATACAGCATAACGCAAGACAATCGTGGTTACATCTGGATTGCTACAGATGGCGGTGTCAGCCGTTACAACGGCTATGGATTTTCCAATTTCCGGAATTATCCGGATGACCCCGCAAGCCTTACCGATAATTTTGTACACGTGGTTTATGCCGACAGCAGGGGTGATGTCTGGGTGGGCACCCGGTACGGATTAAACCGTTATATAGCCGCATCCGATAATTTTGAACGGTTCTACCATACACCGGCAGACCCGAATTCGCTGCCTCACAGTTCCGTACACTCCATTTATGAATCGGATACCGGACGTTTGTGGATGGGTACGGAAAACGGCCTGGCAGAGTATGATCGTGAAACCGGTCGTTTTATCAGTGAATGGGTGGTTAATGGCGTTTCTGTAAGCCTCAGGGGTTCGATGGTTACGACCATTGCCGGGGATGAGGACGGCCAGTTATGGATTGGCACAAATAACCGCGGTTTAGTGGCTTATCAACCCCGCGACAATACCCTCAGGTTTATGAATGAGGATCCATCCATCAGGATCCCGTTTCCTTCGGTGAACATATCCAGGATCATGGTGGATTCAAACGGTGATTTATGGATCGGATTTTTACAGGACTCCGGCTTCAGGGCCTCACTGGAGGTATTGCTGCAGTATGGACTTGCCCGTTTCAATCCCCGTACCATGGAATTTAAATTGTATTCGCACGATCCTGAAAATGGCATAGATGTGTGGCACCGGATATCTGACATTATTGAAGACTCGGATAATACTATATGGGTAACATCGTACCTGGGCAATACCTACACCGGATTGCACCGGTTCAACAGAGATACAGAGACCTTCACGCGATATAGTCACGAGCCCTACAACCAGACATCCCTGTCCTGGAGTTATTCACTTTCTGTATTTGAAGACCGTTACCGAAATCTCTGGGTAGGAACCTCCAGGGGCCTTAATAAGGCCGATCTCGGCCGCTGGCAAATGGGTTTCATGAATGTGGATCCGTCAGAACCGTTTAATTTAATCAACAATTTCTATGGCATTGAGGAAATTGAGGATGACCTTTTCTGGCTTGGGCTCGACGGGTTTGGTGTTATTAAATGGAACCGCGGAAATTATACCCACGAACAAGTACCAAACGATGATCCGATGGTGCTGTCGGGGTCAATTCATGTTATCCGGAAAGATCTGAACGGCTACATCTGGCTTGGAAACTCCGGTCAGGGACTCATACGTCACGATCCTGCAACCGGAACCAATGAATATTATCAGTATACGGAGAATGAAGCAGGCAGTATAGCAGGCAATTACATCACAGACATCCGGATTGCCAGGGATAGTACGGTCTGGGTTGCAACAAGCAACGGTTTGAGCCGGTACAACAGGCACAATAACACCTTTACCAATTTCCGCCAGGAAACCCATTCCGCCTGGATGACCGGTAACGCACTCAGTTCCATTCTGGAAGACAGGCACGGAAATATCTGGATAGGAACAAACAGACATGTTTATGATCCTGCAGCCAGGAATGCAACCGGATTGATAAAATGGAACCCGGTTACAAATCAGTACCGGACGTTCCGTCATGATGCATCGACTCCGGGCACCCTGAGTAATGACGCCATTTATTCCATTGCCGAAGCCCCTGAAGGAGATATTTGGGTTGCCACCAATAATGGCCTGAACCGGTACCTTGTTTCGGAAGACCGGTTCGAAGTTTATCTGGAATCCAGCGGCCTTCCAAGTCCAGTAATCATTGGAATTCTTTTTGATGATGACGGTTTTCTGTGGCTTAGTACATTGAACGGCCTGGCCCGTCTTGATCCGGCAAACGGTACAATCCGCGTTTTCAGTAAAGCCGATAATGTTCAGGGTAACCGCTATAACGTTAACTCTTTCTTTAAAAGCAGCAGTGGAGAACTGTTATTCGGGGGCGTGGCCGGTTTGAACTATTTTGACCCGTCGAAAATGACGGGCTCCGATGTAATTCCCGAAATGCTGATTACAGGAATAACGGTAAATGATGAAATAGTCCGGTTCGAAAAGCCCCTTGATGAAACTGACTCGATCACCCTTGGCTGGACGGAAAACTCCGTTGGCTTCGAATTCACGGCCGTCAACTTTCGCTCGGCCGGGTTAACACAATATGAATACATGCTGCAGGGCTTCGATTCCGACTGGATCAGGGCCGGTACGCGCCGCTATACCAATTACACGAACCTGAACCCCGGAACCTATCGGTTTCTGACAAGGGCCCGCAATGCTGATGGAATCCGGAGCATAAATGACGCGGCAATAGGCCTTGTTATTCGTCCCCCCTGGTGGCGCTCCTGGTGGGCGTATGGAATCTATGCGTTACTTTTTGCCGGGATGATTTATCTCACCGACAGATATCAGCGAAAACGATTACTGCGCAAAGAGCGGGAAAATGCAAGGGAAAAAGAGCTGGAACAAGCTAAAGAGATCGAAAAAGCCTACAACGACCTGGAACAAGCCCACCAGAACCTGGAAGCGGCCCACTCTAACCTGAAAGCCGCCCAGGACCAGCTCGTGCAGCAGGAAAAACTCGCCTCCCTCGGCCAGCTCACGGCAGGCATTGCCCACGAGATCAAAAATCCGCTCAATTTTGTGAACAACTTTTCGGATGTAAGCCTCGAAATGATCGACGAAGCCCTGGAAGAATTGCAGCAAATCGGCGAAAATAAACACGCCGCCGAAACAGCCGCCATCCTGGCCGACATCAGGTCCAACCTGACCAAGATCCACGAACACGGCTTCCGTGCCGACGGAATCGTAAAGTCGATGCTCATGCACTCGCGCGGCGGCACGGGCACGATGGAGCCCACCGATCTGAACGAGCTGGTAAAAGAGTATGTGAATCTCACCTACCATGGTATGCGGGCAGGAAAAGAAGCCATGAATGCGGATATTCAAATGGATTTGGATGATTCTATTGTAGATGTACCCCTTGTTGCCGAGGATTTTTCAAGGGTGATTTTGAACCTGTGCAATAATGCGTTTGATGCGATGAAGGAAACCCGCGAGATACGTCCGCCGAAATTGACGGTTCGTACGAAAAAGTCGGGCGGTTCTGTAACCATCGAAATCGAAGACAACGGCCCGGGCATCCCCGACGAGATCAAAGATAAAATCCTGCAGCCGTTTTTTACTACCAAGAAGGGTACACAGGGAACCGGCCTGGGACTGAGCATAACCAACGACATCATCAAAGCGCACGGTGGCACTCTTGACATTCGCTCCCGGCCGGGACAGACGGTATTTACCATCATCATCGGTTTACCGAACATTTAGTGCAATGAACTCCATAAAGGCTACCCTCAAAACGTTTGAAATGATAAGCCAGCAGTTACGGATCCTGGCGCTTGTTGTACTGATCTTCCTTACAGGAAGTAATCAGGCGGCTCATGCCCAGCTGAATCCGGATAACCTGACGCACTACACGGAAATGGATGGCAACAACATTTTTGGCGTGCTTGCGGATCAGTTCGGGAACATCTGGATGACCACGCACAACGGGCTGACCCGGTTCGACGGCTACGAATTCACCCGTTTCTACAATGACCCCAACGACAGTACTTCCATTTCGGATATCCTGGTTTCATCCCTGTTTGAGGACAGCAAGGGCCGCATCTGGGTGGGAGGGATGGATGATGTCAATGTGTATGATCCAAGAACAAATACATTCAGGTCATATCCATTTGATCATCTGACTGGCGTGACGGAAAGTTCGCAGCCCTGGATAGTCACAATAACTGAAGATCTGTCGGGACGGATATATTTTGGTGCATCGGACTTTTTCGGACAAAGATTGACCAACAGCCTGTTTTTCCTGGATGAACACACAGAAACAATTCAAATCGCAGATAGCCCGGGGATTGGGTCCATCTCCAATATAAACCAATCGACAACCGACCCGTTTGGAAACAGCTGGTTTATCGGACGCAGCGGAATCATCAGGATCAGTCCGGATGGAGTACTACAGGCCATGCCGCTTCCGGAGGGCACTGATACTTCAGACCACCTTGCTGACCGGTTTACTATCGGGAGCGATATGGACGGACTTATATGGATTACATTCGCCTCATCCGCCATACATATATATGATCCCGATACCTGGCACTATGAAATGCTGGATCTGTCAGACAT
>JBLRWO010000015.1:0-83242 GCA_047921215.1 Cyclonatronaceae bacterium
CGGCATTAGGACCGTGGGGCAATTTGTCCAATAATTCCTGTTTATCTACTGTCGTACTGTGATGGTAAAGTTTGGATAATTGTTTTTCTGTGAATCCCGCATGATCGCGAAGAATATCCCTGATTTCATGAACTATTCGTGTAGGGGGTTTTTCCTGTCCGATAATGTTTTCAAGAGTGTCAAAATATTCTGATTCAATTTCTTTCCATTGATTACCCGAAGCATTTTTTACACCTCCCAATAGCACAGCTTTATCATACGTGTAACCCTTCTCAAGAAAAGGAAGGATATTTCTGATCGCTTTACGGCTAAGTGAACCGTAGCCATCAGGAAGTCTGAATTTGGCTATTTTTTGCGCCTGATCTTTCGCAATATCCCACTCCTGCAATAATCTTCTTTCGAGCCAATCCGGATCTTCTGCAAAATAAAGTAGGTTCCATATTTTATCTTTTTCACTTTCTTGAAAAGATTTCCATTTATTGCCAAAAGCTTCTTCTGAAGTAAGAAAAGCAAGAACCGGACACCCGGACAGGTTTTTGTCATCTTCCCCAAGCTGCACCCATGGGTCATTTGCCGGTTTGCCGAGAGCTTTTTTAACCAGACTTACCGTTACCTTACCTTTCCGTGTAAATATCTTAAACAGGTTTCGTCTATCGACATCACTTAAAAATTCGCCACGGTATTTGACGTTATTTATTTGCTGCCACGCTCTGAACAGCTCATACTCAATCGCACCCTTTGGACATCGCGTTTTGTTCGGTTCAAATGTGCATTTTCCGACAAGGAATTTTTGTGATCGTAATGGCCTTTGGTGAAAGAGAACGCCATCCTGGTCATATTTTTTATCATCCGGTGAATTTTCAGTTTTTCTGCCCCCCAAGCGTGTTCGCAGTTTATGTGTAAAAATTTCCGGATGGTATTTACTTTGCTCATTCCATAGAGCTTCAAATTCGTTGATATACATACGACGTGTAGTATACCTGTTTCTTATTCGCTCAAGTTTGCTATATGGCTGGCCGGTTTCTGCTGTTAGAGTATTTAAAAATTGGCCCAGGGTTTGATAATTATCAGATTTCTCTCTTGTTTCGATTATACCTGTAACACCATCTTTTCCGGTATAGATAGTCGATTCTTCATCGGTGCTTCCAGCCAGCCTGTTACTTTTAAATCCTCTTCTTTGAATGAGGTGGTACAAAACACGGCCAAACTCAAATAAAGATAGCTTTTCGTCAAGACCTTTTGCTCTCAGCTCATAAGGATTCAATGCAAGCCAGTGTTGTATTTCTGAACTGTCGGGGAAATCATCACCTTGCCACCAATTCTTAATTTCTTCTTTGGTTATTGGTGTCATGCTCTGTTCATATAGAATATCCAACAACAGTTTTTTTCTCATCTTTCTTCTGAAGGTTTGCCTTCTGATACCTCTGGCAGCACGACGGCCCTCATTCCTGGACTTCTCCTGACCTTTATCACGGTTCAAACCTTCAGGAAAGATTCGAACTCCCATATCGATTATTTTTTGGTTTTTTTCATCAATCAGTGCCCACCCAATTGAATTGCTGCCGAGGTCTAACCCAAGTGTAGTATTCATGTCAGCCAGATTTTTTTAATAGAAAAGTTGACAAGACTAATCTAACGTGTTATGTTTAAATGAACAACCTGATACGAATTCTTATCACAATAAGGCTAAATGCCGCAGGTTTTTACCTTGAGCCTCACTTCGGTGGGGCTCTTTTTTTTTAAATTATTCCGTTATTTTCGTTTGGAATAACTAACCTATGGCTGAGATGATCAGGTTAATTCCTGTCCCCAGTATGTCCCCAGATGAAAATAAATAAAGAAGGGCTCACGAGTTTTCGACCCGTAAGCCCTTGGTTATATAGGTGTACGCACGGGAGGATTCGAACCCCCGACCTTCTGATCCGTAGTCAGACGCTCTATCCAGCTGAGCTACGTGCGCGAAATTTTTCAGAGACTCCAAATATAGCACTTTTTCTGTTTCTGAAAAACGCTTATCCATTCATTTCATTGCTGCCGGTGTAAAGGGTCCCTGGCTGCCGGGAGAATTAATTACCACCTTGCGAACGATCTTAATTATTTGTATGTTTAAACATCAAATGTTCAAACAACAATAATTACCAATACTAATAAATCACGACCATTATGAGTACTCTCACCAAAACCCTCTGGAAAATCGATCCCACCCACTCTGAAATTCAGTTCAAAGTGAAACACCTTGTCATTTCTACCGTGACCGGAAGCTTTAGCTCTTTCGACGGCAGTGTTGAAACCGCAGGCGATGACTTCGCCGGCGCCGGTGTACGCTTCGAAGCCGACATCAACAGCATTACCACCAACAATGAACAGCGCGACGGTCACCTGAAATCCGACGATTTCTTCAACGCCGAAAAATTCCCGAAACTCACATTCGAGTCCGATTCGTTTGAAAAAACAGGCGATGATACCTACAAACTGGCCGGAAACCTTACCATCCGCGATATCACTAAAAAAATTACCCTCGATGTGATTTACGGTGGAACAGTCGTCGATCCCTATGGGCAGACCAAAGCGGGATTTGAAGTGACCGGTACGATCAACCGGAAAGAGTATGGCCTCTCCTGGAGTGCCGTGACCGAAGCCGGTAACCTTGTGGTAGCCGATAACGTGAAGATGATCATGAACGTACAGTTTGTACAGAACTGAAAATAGTCCCGCGACAGTTGACTCCGTGGCCCGGTGGACCAGTAACTCAAGTGGTCTCGCCGGGTCACTCTTTTTAAGAATCGACATCGAATGGCTAAAGGCCGATTTCAGAAGTCTGCCGGAATTTGTTTATTGTATCACATTAACGCGAACAGCAAGAAATGCATCAAATCATGGCTGATCATCAAAAAGGAATTCATCACATCACCATTTTATCGGGCGACGCTCAGGTCAATTACGATTTTTATGTAAAAAAAATGGGACTGAGAATGGTGTTGAAATCGGTTAACCAGGACGATCCGGGTACCTACCACCTGTTTTACGCAAACGGTGCCGGCAAACCGGGATCGAGTATTACCTTTTTCCCCTGGCCGATGGCCCATCAGGGCGTGCCGGGAACCGGCGAAGCGGTAGCCGTATCCTTTGCACTTCCGTCAACCTCGGTCGAGTACTGGAAAAAACACCTCGCTGATGAGGGGATTGAATTCACAGGTCCGGAAAAAAGGTTCGGGCTGGATGTAATCCGGTTCCGTGATCCCGATAACATGATACTGGAACTGGTATTCGATCCGGCAGCCGATACTGTGGATGCCTGGAAGAATGCCACCGTACCCGCAGAACACGGCATAAGGGGATTCTGGGGAACAACCATGCGAATTGTCGAAACAGATGAAACCATTGCACTGCTTGAAGATGTGTTTGGTTTCAAAAAGACTGATGAGGTGAAAAACCTGATCCTGCTGAAAAGTGACAGCGAAATTGGCCATTCAGTAATCCTGGAAAAAGCGGATGAAGCCGTTTACGGAAAAAACGGGCGGGGTATCATCCATCACGTTGCATTTCGTGCGAAGGATGAGGAAGAGGAGCTGGATATGCGGCGGAAGGTAATTGATCACGGTCTGCAACCCACCACCGTGATAGACCGGCATGTATTCAAATCGGTCTATTTCCGGTCGCCGGATGGCGTTCTGTTCGAAATTGCGACCGACGGACCCGGTTACCGTTCGGTAGTTGAACTCGACGAGGATATGGGCAGGGATCTCTTTCTGCCCGGATGGCTTGAGCCACGCAGGAAGGATATAGAGTCGGGTCTGCCGGAGATCAGGATGTAGCAGAGGACTTTCATAATTTTTGCGGGATTGCATCCTGCAACGTCCTTCGACTTCGGCTTCCGGCCTGCGCTACCGGTGCCAAGTTGCTTGTCAGCTCCCAAATAGTGTTGCCCGTTCGGGGCAAAATTACGTGCTACCAGTAACAAGTTGCTTGTCACATCCAGAATAGTGTTGCCCGCAACCGGGCAAAATTACCGGCTCAGGATGACGGTTGATAACTTGTCACCGATAGCATATATCTGCATCCTGTTACGCTTTACCTGTACCTTATGTAAAAAATCCCTTCATGTTTACTATCTTCACGCATCATCAGGTAGTAAATATTATATGCTCACAGCAACCATTCAACTGATCGCGGGAATCGCCCTGCTCTATTTCGGGGCCGACAGACTTGTTAAAGGAAGCAGCTCGCTGGCGTTTCGTCTGGGCCTGTCGCCGTTAATTATCGGCATGACCATTGTCGCTTTCGGTACCAGTGCACCTGAGCTGGTTGCTACCATCGAAGCCGCACTTTCCGGTCGAAGCGGCATAGCGGTCGGCAACGTGGTTGGTTCAAACATCTGCAATATTGCACTGGTGCTTGGCGTAGCGGCTCTCATCCATCCGGTGCGGACCGGCGTAATCCTCATTCAGCGCGACATTCCAATACTTATCGTCATAAGTCTTGTGGCCGGTGTAATGCTGTACGACGATACTCTCTACCGTACCGAGGGTATGGTACTTATTGCACTGCTCATCCTGCACATATTCTACTCTATAACTGTGGCAAAGCAGGGTACCACCCCTTTCATTGAAACCGAATTTGAGGATGTGATCGCCAAAAAAGATGCCAAACCACTGGTTTCCGCCTTTTTTGTAGCCCTCGGTATAGGTCTGCTTGTACCGGGTGCATCATTATTTATTGATGGCGCTTCCATGCTGGGGCGTGAATTCGGATTTGGTGAAGCCGTGATCGGGCTGAGCATTGTGTCGCTTGGGACCAGCCTTCCGGAACTGGCAACTACCATAGTGGCTGCTGCTCGTAAAGAGTCGGACATCGCCATTGGCAACGTGGTCGGTTCCAGCATATTTAACATTCTTGCGGTACTGGGAATCACCACACTCATCAGTCCGATCGAGGGGTCAGGGGTGGCCATTTATGATGTGGCCCTGATGATCGTGCTGAGTATGTTGCTGATACCCCTTGCCTGGACCGGTTTTAAGATTGACCGTTTCGAAGGCGGAATTCTGGTAATAGTCTATGTTGTATACATGACACAGCTGGTGTGGTAGCTGACAGATTTCGTACATCTGGTTTTCGTGCATCTGGTTTTCGTACATCTGGCAAACATTGCATCTGAATGTTAGAATTTCGTTCAGTTTATGTGATAATTGCGAAATAAAGCTATATTTGCGCCAGGTATGCAGCTTTGACGGAATTGAAAAAACATGGTAGATCACGACAGGCAGGTATGCATTCGGGATTCTCTATGACTGTGCTTTGAAAAAGCATGGGATTTTTGTGGTTGGCACATACCGGTGGTAACGATTTAATTAAAGTAAGTCAGTGTTTCACCTGTAAGAGGAGTATGTATGAATCTTGTACGAAGTTTTCTGTTTATAATAGTCATTATCTCAATTTCTGCAGCTGAAACGGTTGCGCAAGGCTATGAATGGACCTGGCGAAATCCGCTGCCTACAGGCGTGAGCCTGAACGGCATTGCTCATACAGGCGGCAACAACTACACCGTGGCGGGTGATTTCGGGACCATACTCCAGTCGACCGACGGGGGTGAAACCTGGGTGCACAGGCAATCGGGAACGCTGCTGAATCTTGGGGCCCTGTTCTTTTCCAGCGCGAATACGGGCACAACAGTGGGTGCATCGGGCACCATATTGCGTACCGTTGACGGCGGGCAGACGTGGACGCCGCAAACCTCTAACACGAGCGCATTTCTTACGGCAGTGCATTTCACTGACGACAATACCGGCACGGTTGCCGGTACGAACGGGGTGATCAGGCGTACGGTTGACGGTGGTGAAACATGGACAGCCCAGCCGGCCGGGGTAAATGTGACCTTCCGGTCTGTCTTCTTCCATGATGCGCAGAATGGTTTTGTTACGGGCAACAGCGGTACCATCCTGAGAACAGAAAACGGCGGCCAGACCTGGAATCCGATCGAGAGCGGAATTACAAACACCCTGTCAGACATATTCTTTATTGATGAAAATAATGGTTTCATTGCTGCATCGGGCGGGAATTTGCTAAAGACCACGGATGGTGGATTAAGCTGGTCAGTTCAGTCATTCGGGGTTTCTGCCTGGTTCAAGTCGGTGAGGTTCTTCAACGATAAATCGGGGATACTCGCAGGCGAGTTTGGCCTGATGTACAAAACAACCGATGGCGGTCAGAACTGGGTATCGCAGTCATCCGGCCTGATGCGATCGATGCTTGAAAGCATACATATGCGTGGCCCTGATGAAGCTGTAATTGTTGGTGATGCAGGTACAATCATGCGCACCACCGACGGGCAAACCTGGCAAAATCAGAAACAGGGTTCTACGGCCACTTTCCACGACGTCTCATTTGTGAGCGGGAAAACAGGGTTTGCCGCCGGTACAACAGGAGCGGTTTTGCGCACCACCGACGGGGGGATGACCTGGCAGGAGCTGCCCGCGCGAAGGGCAGCCGATGCGATTTTCTTTACCGATGAGCTCACCGGTACGGCTGTGAACGGTTCGAACATCTTCAGGACTACAGATGGTGGTGAAAGCTGGCAGCTGCAGAACAGCGGCGTAACCACCAACCTGTGGGATGTCTATTTTACGAGTGAAAACACGGGTTACGTATCAGGCTCGTCGGGGGTGATCCTCAAAACAACCGATGCAGGTGTAAACTGGACGCAACAGGAAAGCGGCGTTACTGTGGTGTTGAATGGCATCAGCTTCTACGGTTCACAGATCGGCACGGCCGTTGGCAGCAGCGGTACGATCGTGCATACCCGCGATGGCGGTCAAACATGGACGGTTCAGCCCACCGGTCGCACTAACATTCTGCGGGGAGTTCATCAGATTAATGAAACACAAGCATCGGTATCAGGATCAACCATTGTTCTGCGAACGAACGATGGGGGTGAAAACTGGACAGTACAGAATACCGGTGCCAATGTGGCGCTGCACGATATTTCCTTCGCCACTCCCGACCGGGGCATCGTTGTTGGCCATCAGCAGATCTATATGACCGAAGACGGCGGTGAAACCTGGACCCGGGCCGAGGCCCGTTCGCTGCGCGATTACCGGGGTGTTACCTGGGTGAACGGCCACACGGCTGTGGTAGTGGGCGATGGAGGCAAAATCAAGACGGCTATGACGCAGGCAGAGGAAGAACCATTGTGGGTGTGGCCCGGCGATACCAACAACGACGGTACCGTTACTGCCGCTGATGTGCTGCCCATTCTGTTCTGGTACAATGAGAGCGGACCGGTACGAAGGGAAGTATTCGAGCCCGTTTGGGAAGCCCAGGAGGCGCAGCCGTGGCCGCAGGTGATGTCGACCTATGCCGATGCAACTGGTAACGGAACCATCGATGCCGAAGATATTGATGTGGTTATGGGCAACTTCGGGAATACCCGTATACCCGGCAATGAAAATCCGCTGGCACCGGGGCAGCCTTTGATTGATTTCACACTCGGTCCCGGCAGCTCAGGAACCCTGTACCGAATCCGGCTGGATATCGGTTCGGAGACCAATCCTGTATCCGCATTCAGGGGGCTGGCAGCACACCTGCACTATCCGAAAGAGCTGGTTATGGTTGCCGGTATCAATCCGGGCGATCTGCTCGATACTGAAGACCTTCTGACGTTCGAAACAACCCTGGATGACCCGGAAATTACAGGCTTTGCTCTTGGCCGAACAACGGCCGGTTCCGGGCAGCCTGCATATGGATCGGCAGTTGAGCTTGTTCTGGTACTGCAGGAAAACACATCTGAAACTGTACCGGTTATCCTGTCGGATATCTGGACCATTGCAGACGGAAGGCTTGAGATTGCCGACATCAGCCTGGTGAGGGTTACATCCACATCTGCCGAAGACGGGGGTGTCCGGCATCTGCCGGCGACTTACTCGCTTTCCCAGAACTATCCGAACCCGTTCAACCCGACGACCAATATCCGGTACGAGCTGCCCGTCGATTCGCCGGTAAGGCTGGAGGTATTTGACCTGCTCGGGCGCCGGGTGGCACTGCTTTACGATGGTCTGCAGACAGCGGGGCGGCATGCGGCGGCATTCGATGCCGCAAGGCTGGCCAGCGGCGTGTATATCTACCGCATTCAGACTCCCGGATTCACACAGACCCGTAAAATGATGCTTGTGAAATAAGCCGGTAACCGTTTGCCGGGCATGTATGCGGGTCACAAACCGGGCTCGCTGACCAGGACCGGATTACGCGGGTTACGAACGGGTAGTGCCGGTCATGATCCGGTAGCGTTGGTCCTCAACCGGTATACCCTGTCACGGGATGTGATGTACAGTTCGTTCCTGCCCGGCCCGCCCCAGGCGAGGTTGGTGATGGGCTGTTCAAAGGATATCATCCGCAGCTCCTGTCCGTCGACGCTGAATACATACAACCCACCCGGCCCGGTGGAATAGACCCGGCCTTGGGTGTCGGTTTTCATGCCGTCTGCGGCCCCGGTGGATCCCCGCTCACCAACGGAAGCAAACAGAATGGCCTCGCTCGCACGGCCGGCTGAATCCACATCCATCCGCACGATGTTGCCGGTTGCCGTGTCGTTGAAATAGAGTTTCGACTCGTCGTGGGAGAGAGTTATACCGTTGGGAAGGTCAAATTCGGTGTAAATCACACTAAGTTCACCATCCGTGTCATAGCGGTATACCCCGGTGAAATCGAGCTCCTGGTCTTCTTCACCAACTCCAAAATTCGGATCAGTGAAGAACAGGGTGCCGTTGGAATGGTACACCAGGTCGTTGGGACTGTTCAGACGCATCCCCTCGTACTGAGCGACGATGGTTACAGGAACCCGGTCGGTATCGAGCCGCGATACCCGTCCGGCGTGTTGTGCCAGCACGATGTGCCCGTCCGGATCCATCGTGATACCATTCGAATTGCCGGACGGCTCAAGGAAAACAGAGGTTCCCTCATCTTCTGACCACTGGTAGACGATATTGGCCGGAATGTCGCTGAAAATGAGATAGCCGTCGGAGTGCCAGAACGGCCCTTCGGTAAAGCGGAATCCGTCGGCGATCACCTCGGGCACGGCATCCTCCGGAATTACGGGTGTTTCCTGTGGTGCCTTTTCCTGCGGTGTACAGGCAATTACGGTGAACATTATAAGGGCTGTAATGAGAAAGCTCGTCAAAGTGTAGTGGTGTGCGCTTTTTGTTTTCATCGCAGTGCGGGTGGGTTTGGAGGTGTTCTCAATTTTTATTGATGGAAATCAGCTAAACGGCTGATTGCTGTAATTCAATTATAATTATTGTTTTTTAGCTTACCAACAGGAAAGGCGGCAATAATCCGGATCATCGTCAGTCCATCGTCAGTCTATCGTCAGTCCATCGTCAGTTTAGCGTCAGTTTAGCGTCAGTCTATCGTCAGTTTATCGTCAGTTTATCGTCAGTTTAGCATCAGTCAGGTATCATCCATCATCCCCTGAAAAATCGAGGGTACCGGTTTCACTACCTCAGCGCCGGCCTGCTGTACCCGATTTCCTCGTTCCGTTCGAAATCATACATCGTGAGCCTCCTGAACTGGTAGTACGAAACCCAGTAATCGCTGAGGGTGCTGATGTAAGCGAAGCGAGCGTTGTCTTTCTCGGCCTGTGCGATCAGGAAGTTGGTGATGTCGATGTTGCCGATCAGGTAGCGGTTCCGGGCCACCTCAAAACGGCGGTCGGCGATGGTATCGGCTTTGGCTGCAAGTGCCACCTGGGTCTGAAGCTGCAGAAAACGGAGCGTCTGGAAATAGATATCCTGCTCAAGGCTGCGGCGCTGCAGGTCGATGGAGGTTTCCACCTCGCGGCGCTGGGCCTCGGCTGCTCTCAGTTCCGAAGAGGCCCGTCCCCACTGTACGATCGGAATCTGGAAGGTCACGTTGAATGTCTGCTGGTCGAGCAGCTCGCGGTACACATCCGGAATGTTGTCGGCCCGCTGGTTCAGCCCGAATGTTGCCGACATGTTCGCACTCAGCCGGCTGGCGTGGCGCGCACGCGAAATCTCGCGGTCGGCCTCCATCTCCTGCAGGTCGAAAGCGAAGCGGTCGCTCCGGTTCTTCAGGGCTTCGGCCACGGCAAAATCGACATCGATGGCAAGCTGTGGTACCTCAAGCGGCGGGATAACCTCGAGTGGCACATCCTGCGGCAGGTTCAGGTGCAGTTTCAGGTTCCGTACTGCGCGGTCGTATTCGAGCTGCGCGTTGGCCAGTGAGGTTTCAGCATTCAGCAGCGCAAGCTCGCTCTGCAGCAGTTCATTTTCGGCAATCCGCCCGACCTCAAAACGTCCGCCCGAGATGGTGTAAATGGTATCGTTGATGGCCACGTTAAGGCGGGCATTGTCCACGTTCATCCTGGCGATATAGACCTCGAAAAAGCGCCGGGCATTCTCAATGGCCACCTCCTCCATCGATTCATGGAATTGTTTGTCGGTGATCTCCTCACGGATACTTTCGGTGCGGATGTTCCAGCGCTGATTGTTAAACTGGAACAACGGCTGGTTCAGGCCCACTATCAGCGGGCTCGACTGGTAGAAGATGGTATTCGAAGCATTGTCGAGAATCAGGTCAACCCGGTTGATGCCCGACTGTACGAACAGATTCCCGCCGGTAAGCGGAATATTCTGGTTTACAGCCAGGTTTACCGACGACCGAAGCTGGTTCTGGGCACGGAACTCAACCGTACCGTCGCCCTGGGTAATGGGGTTAATAGTACGGTTTACGCCGGGAACATTGCCCTGCAGTACAAGACGCGGATATAGCTGTGCCCGGAAGGCCCGGTAGTCCCAGCTTCGCTGCTGGTAGCGGTTCATGGCGATCTGCGCGGCCGGGCTCTGCCGCTGGGCGATCCGGATGGCATCGTCGAGGGTGAGGGTGATGATCTCCTGATCCTGATCCCGGTAATCGTCGCTTGAAGATACGGTCTGGGCCGATGCCGGCAGCCAAAGTAGAATTACAGCAGTCGTAAGGGTTAATACTGTCAGCAGCGCCCGGCCGGAATGTTGCCGGGCCGGTTTACTGATATACAATAGGTTATTCATAGCGTAAACTGATTGCCGGATCTTTGGATGCCGCCTGCCGGGCCGGATAAATCCCGAAGATGAGCCCGATCGAAACCGATACCACAAAAGAGATGATAACCGCAAGCGGCGATATAATGGTGATGATGCCAGTGAAGTGCTGAATTCCGTAACTGATGCCGACACCGAGAAGTATTCCGATAATGCCCCCGGTAAGCCCGATGGCCACGGCCTCGAACAGGAACTGAAGCACTACATCTTTACGGGTGGCACCCAGCGACATCCTCACGCCGATCTCCCTGGTGCGTTCCAGTACCGATGCCAGCATGATGTTCATAATACCGATGCCGCCAACAATAAGCGAGATGGAGGCGATGGCCGCAAGTACGATGTTGAAGATGGTACGCGTACGCTGCTCCTGCTCAAGCAGCTGGTCGGGCACAACGACCTGGAAATCGACTACATTGTTGTGCCGGCGCTCAAGCATGCGGCTCACAACGCCGGCAACGGATCCCATGTATTCGGTGTCGCTCACGCGTATAACGAGCCGGTCGAGCTGATGGTAATTACTTCTCTGCTGAGTCTGGTTTCTGTTGGCCGCCGCTTCCTGTACATCCATCACGGAAACATGCGCCCGGTTCCTGTAGCGCAGCAGCGCTGTGGTTACCGGGGTGTAGATATCCATGTTGTAGTCGCGGATGCCGAGCATCTGAAGGTTTTGCTCGGATACCACGCGCTCTTCAAGTACCCCGATTACCGTAAGCCAGGTGCTGCCGGCCTTGATCTGACGGCCTATGGCATCCTCGCCGGCAAAAAAGCGGGCCTTTATGCCATGACCGATGATGGCGACAGCCGCGCTGTTTTCGATGTGGTGATCGAGAAAGTAGGATCCTTCGGCAACACGGTAGTCCTGGCTTTCAAAGAAACGGTTGTTCACACCAACAAGCTTGCCGCTTCGGCGAAGCCCCGACCGGATGAAGGCCGTCTCAATTTCAATCTCGGGGCTGGTGTATTCAACCTGGGGGATGATCCTGATAATGCTTTCTGCATCTTCGAGCGTAAGGCCGGGTGAAAAGCGGACCCGCTCGGCCCGCTGGCCGTTCTGGTCTGCCTCATCGATAACCCCCTCAAACTGTTCAGATACCGGCTGGATGATGATATTATTGGCTCCTAAAAGCTTGATCTGCTCAATAATCTCCATCTGGGCCCCGGAACCAATGGCGAGCATGGCTATCACCGAGGCCACCCCGAAGATGATGCCCAGCGACGTGAGCATGGCCCGGAACTTGTTCTGGCCGATCGCCTCCACAGCGATCAGAAAATTGTAGGTAAAATGTTTAATCACGGTTCTGCTGATCTTCGGCGAGATACCCTTCAAGGTAGACAAAGCTGAGATCACCGGCATTGGCGGGGGTGGAGAGGTAGATCATATCGTCTTCGTTAAGCCCTTCGGTAATGGTGACCTCGTTTTCGTTCATCAGACCCAGTTCCACCTGCTGCCTGACCGTACGTGTGCCCGATCGTTTGTAGACAAAACTGATATTATCGGCGGTATGTACGGCTTCAAGGGGTATATATAGAGCGTTTTCGAGGGTATTAACAATGATGTTGTTGCTGGTGGTCATGGCCGGCCGCAGGGTGGTGTCGCTCTCGTTGATCTGAACCACCACCTCAAACACTTTGGCATCCGAGTTCGGGCGCTGTTCGCCGATGTTGGCCACCGACAGGATTTCGCCCGTGAGGCCCTTATCGGGGTCGGCATCCAGCCCTATATGAACCTGCTGCCCACGCCGTACTTTCTGGATGTCGATTTCATTCACATAGGTGAGCGACTCCATAACGGTGAGGTCGGGCAGGGTGGCAACGACCGGGTTCCAGCCACTGATCGAAGAGCCGGGACCGCGCCGGCGTCCCTGGTTGTCGCGTCCGTAGATAACCATCCCGTTTTCAGGGGCATTGATCGTGAACTGATCTAGTACATTCATAAGCATCCGGTAGCCGTTCTCTTCCTTGTTGAACTCGGCTTCAACCTCTCTCATACGGGCC
This sequence comes from Cyclonatronaceae bacterium, assembly GCA_047921215.1. Taxonomy (GTDB): domain Bacteria; phylum Bacteroidota; class Rhodothermia; order Balneolales; family Cyclonatronaceae; genus RECM01. The sequence goes on from JBLRWO010000015.1 coordinate 13,083, forward strand.
TCGGCCTGCTGGGCCCGGGTGGCGTAGTTATTGGTCGCCTGGTTGTAATTTCTGACGGCGCGTTCGTAGTCGATCTCGGCCTGTCGCTGCACCGACGGGGCCTCGAATTTCGATTGTTCCATCACGAGCTGACGCTCTTCCATGGCATACCGTAAATTGATCAGTTCATCCCGGGCTGCCGACAGGGTCAGGGTGGTATCGAGCATCGCCTGTTCCACCTGCGAGCGGAGCCGTTCCAGGTTGATCTCCACATCCTGAATCCGGCTGGCGATCTCGGTCCGGTCGAGTTCGGCCACAAAATCACCGGCCTGCACTACGGTTCCTTCAGGTACAATCCGTTCGATGGCCAGCTGCCAGATGCCCACATTCCGTGCCTGACGCGGACCTGTGATTTCAATGGAATTTTTGGCACGCAGTTCGCCGGAAGTGTTCACGGTTACCGTAAATGCACCGGTCGACGGCCTGATCTGGATATCGGCCTGTTCGCTGTCGGATCCCGTTGCAAAGTAGAGAACGAGAATAAAAACAATGGAAATGCCAGCGATGATGCCAAACGTCGATTTTTTCATGAAAACGGTAGGTTATTGAGAAATATTCTTCCGGTGTTGTAACAGGTAATCACAAAACTAACGATTTCGTTTCACAATGACGTATGGATCATAGTAAAAGTTTATTAAGGAGACTGAATAACCTGCGAGAGTCCGGAGCGTAGCGGAGGTCCTCGCAGAGTTATTCCACCGAACGCCCCTGTGTACGTATATTAATCAGGTGTTGTTCACCAATATTCCCGACCAATATTCATCCATGCATATTTAAAAACTATCCATGCCAAACACACAAACCGTATACCATTTCTTATTGGTTCTGCTGGCAGCTGCAGCCGTAAGCTGGAGCTGTGGCGGGCAAACCGGAGAAGATGCCCGCTCAGGTACCGATCCGGTATTCCGGGATGAACCGGTGGTAAGGGTGCTTATACTTGATACCACTGAAAGCATTACACTCACTCCGCATGATGACTGGAAGCTGACATCCGAAGGCCAATCGGAGTTCCGGGGTCCGGGTGATGGGCCACTGGAATTATCGGCCGTGTCGGGCATTATCAGGATCAGCCTGCTGGAAAACCGGGGCAGCACCTCGACCGTGGATATGCAACCGGAGATGTTGACCTTTGAGGGAGTCCGTGATTTCGCTACACTGACCATCCGCGATGTGCCCTATGGCGTAGGATGGTGGTGGGAGGGGAAGGAAGACCGGGAGTATGAAGGGGTGATCCGCATCCATGGCGTGGACGGTGAACGCCTTCAGGTGGTTGTAGAACTGCCCCTGGAGCGCTATCTGAAAGGGGTAGTGCCGTATGAGATTGGCGGGGATTCGCCCCTTGAAGCGCTGAAGGCCCAGGCCGTGGCCGCACGCTCCGAGGCGGTGCGGGCGCTCACCACCCGCCTCTACAGCGGTCCGCACTACGATCTGACCTCCGATGTGCAGAGCCAGGTTTTCAGTGGCAATATCCGGCGTACAGAGGCGTCGGACCGTTCCGTGGATGAAACAGTGGCCCTGATACTGAGCGAGAACGGGCAGCCTGTGAATGCCTATTATGCGTCGAACTGCGGAGGCCATTCCGAACTCGTCCGCAACGTTTGGCCCGACCGGCCTGATCCGCTTACCTACCACAGCGCACTCACGGATTCGGATGACCGGAACCTGCTGGACCTCAGCACGGAGGAGAGGTTGAGGGAGTGGATCAGCTCGGAGCCGGAGGTATTTTGCAATCCTGACCTCGAACCCGGGTTGCCTGAATGGAGCCGTGCGAATTTCAGATGGCAGAGAACATTTACAGGTGATGAGATCAGTAAAATGGTTTCGGCCGGGATTGATCGTAAACGTTTGTCTGCCGGAAAAGATATCGAACAATCAGGCAGTTCTCAGGGTGATACGGATGATCAGCGTACTCAGGATGCCCAGGGTGATACCTGTGATCAGACTGCTCATGATACTCAGGATGGCATTACCAAATCAGGCCGGTACCCATCGGATTACGGGCGTCTGACCGGCATCGTTCCGCTGAAACGAGGCCCGTCGGGCAGGATGTACGAAGCCCGGTTCGACTTCGAGCGCGACAGTTTTATTGTAACGGGGGAACTGGCGATCAGACAGCTATTTATGCCCCCTTTGCGAAGTGCAGCCTTTGTGACAGACCGTGATGGGGATACCTGGAACCTGAACGGAGCCGGATGGGGACATGGCGTGGGGATGTGCCAGTCGGGGGCGGTGGCCCAGGCCCTGCAGGGCAGGGATTTTATCGCCATACTGGGGCATTATTATCCCGATACGCAGATCATCAAAAGCTACTGATTGCAGCAGCCCGGCTGCATTATTTCCGGCACCATTCAGCTGCATTTATAGTTGCTACGGATACCTCCCGAACCACTCCAGCATCCGGTCGAGCCTTTCCACAAGGTTTACAGGTTTTCCGCCGCGCGACAGGCCGTGATTTTCGCCCCGGAATACCACCATTTCGGTGTCGACGCCATTTATTTTGAGCGCGTAGTAGAACTCCTCGCCCTGGCCAACGGGTGTGATCTCGTCCCGGTCGCTGTGGATGATGAGCGTGGGAGTTGTGATGCGGTCGGCATATTTGAGTGGCGACCGGCCCCAGTAGTAGTCATAATTCTCCCAGATCGTGCCTCCGAATTCCTCCCGCATGGCCTGGGGCGTATAGGCCTGGGTGCCGGCCTCCGAAATCCAGTTGCTTACGTTGCGCTGGGTAACGGCTGCACGGAACATGCCCGGGTGCTGTGAGATTATCCAGTTGGTGAGGAACCCCCCGTGGCTGCCGCCGGTGATGTACAGCCGGTCGCGGTCGATCCAGGGGTTACCGGCCAGAGCGCTGTCGAGCCCGGCGATGTTGTCGCGGTAGTCGGCCCCGCCATAATCGCGGTGCACGGCACTCTGATGGTCGAAACCGTAACCGTGGCTGCCCCGGTAATTGGTGAAAAAGACCGCATATCCTTTGGCTGCCATCATCTGGTTTTCATGGAACCACTGATGGCCCCACATCCCGCCCGGGCCGCCCTTTATGTTCAGTATGAGGGGCCAGCTCATGCTCTCGTCCCATCCCACGGGCTTCATGAGGAAGCCGTGAACACGCATGCCGGCCTCGTTCGTAAACCAGAACGGCTCAACCGGCTGCAGGGCGATGGTGTCGAGCAGGGCTTCGTTGAAACGGGTGAGCTGCGTTTTCCGTGATCCGTCTGAGCGGGCCACATAGACTTCGGCCAGTTTTTGTTCATCCTCAAGGGTGAAGGCGACCGAACGGCCGTCGCGGGACTGTGTGACGCCGCTTATTGAAAAGGCCCCGTGCATCACGGTGTTAATGGATCCGTTCCGGGTGTCGATCCGGTAGAGGCCCTGGCCTCCACGGTCGCTGGCCTGGAACAGCAGGTGTTGGCTGTCGGGCTGCCAGGTTACGTTCGATGGGTTCAGATCGAGTGTGTTTGCGGCGTTGCGCATATCAGCGCCGTCCGGCCCTGTCAGATAGATCCATTCCCGCTGGTAGCGACCCTCGGTGAAACTGTACGCGATGGTGTTGCCGTCGGGCGACCAGGCCGCCGATGTTGAACGGGCGCCTCCCGGTGTGATGCGGGTGATGGCACCGCTGTCGGCCGGGATAGCGAAAAGATCCATCGTATAGCCGCCTTCGTACTCATTTCCCGTGGTATCGGCGTGAAATACGATGGTGCTGCCATCGGCCGACCATGTTGCACCGCCGGCATTCCAGTCTGGCGAGGAGGTGAGCTGCCGGAGGATGTCGCCGGTCACATCGTAGACGTGGATGTGGTTCCGTTCCGGGCCCAGTATCCCCGTGCCGTTGGCCTTGTAGAGGGATGTGGTGATGACGTGAATATCGGGTTCGGGTGCTTTTTTTTCATCACCCGTACCGTTTTCACTGCCGGCCGATTCCTTTTTTTGGTCCGACCTGATCTGTACGAGAATTTTGCTGCCGTCGGGCGACCATTCGAAACTGCCGATATTGTGCTCCGCAGCTATGAGCGGACGGGCCTCGCCGCCGTCTGTGGGCATCACCCATACTTTGGTGCTGCCGTCGCGATTGGCCAGAAAAGCCAGTTGCCGTCCATCGGGCGACCATCGTGGCAAACGGTCGGAGGTTCCGGTTGTGTACCTCACCGGGTCGCTGTTACCGGCGGCATCCACCATCCAGATGCTGCTCTCCCGCGAGCGGCGGTCATCGGATACCACCGAGCGGACAAAGGCGATCCGGCTGCCGTCGGGCGAGATCTGCGTATCGCTCACAAACTGAAAATGATGGTAATCGGATGGCTGAAGCCCCCGTTTTATATCGCTATCCCGGGCATATAACCCTGAAGCGGCAGAAATGAAGAAAAACATCAGGAGAACAGGCCAGGCGTAACGCGAAGTGTTCATAAAGTGCGGTGTCGGTTTACAGATGGAAGGGGCTGGTTATTATGTAGCATTATTCGTCTTTACAGGAAATATAAAGGAACGAATCCGGGCGCTATCAGGCAACAGGAAAAAAAAGCCTGCATCGAGCGCGCGGAAAGTGATATTGCGAAAATCACTGGCGCTCGGTGATATCATCATGTTTTGGTGATTAATCGAGTCGGTAGCGGGTTTGGCTCAGCGAAATGGAAAGGATGGATGGATCTGCCGCAACCTGGCGTATGCTTTCCGCAGTGGCTTTGGCGGTGACGATCGTGTTAGCCACAGTCTGTACATCAACAGAATGATTTTTCAGCATTTCAAGGGTTTTCTCATCGGCGGGTTTATCCAGCTGGATCAGAATTGCGATCTCCTCATTGCTGCCCGCCTGATCCACATTATCCAGCTTCAGGCGTAATGAGATATCCATTTTGTTAGTGATTGTGTGGTCAGGTGCCGGTTGTTTGTTCTGTTTGCCGGTACATCCCGGAATGAAGCAGGAAAACAGCAGCAGCAGGAATAGTGATGGCAAACAGACATTTTTCATAATCGTGGGTTCCGTTGTAGTTTAATGTTTCACTTTTACATGGTCCGGTACTGTGTAATGGTTCTTTGAAAGTGGAAGTATGTTCTGATAATCCCGGGTTGCCTGTTTGGTTACCGGCAACCCGGATATGACGTACAGCTTACCTCCTGATACTGATTTTGATTGCAGCATTCCGCGCTGTCAACCATCAGGATAGATTTCCTATTTGACCAATGCCATTTTTAGGGTTGATGTAAAGCTTCCGGCCCGGATGCGATAGAGGTAAATTCCGCTGGACAGGTTAACGGCATTCAATGTCGCTGAATACTCTCCTGGTTGCATCCCCTGATCCACAAGCCGTGCAACGTGGCGCCCTGTAATATCCATCACATCAAGCGTTACGTACGCTGCCTCTGCGATACGGTAACGAATGGTAGTGGATGGGTTAAACGGATTCGGGTAATTCTGAAACAGTGTGAAAACATCGGGAATTACGGAGCCCTGCTCATCAATGGAAACAGTACCGCCTGCACCCATAGCCTGCTCACGGTAAAATGCGACCCGGTTGGCCGGCAAATCGGATACATTGAAAAACTGCCCGCCCACTACAAGAACCCGGTCGTCGGCCGTTGTCCAGTCGGCCATGGCGTTCACGAACCCGGCGGTGCCGTAGGCGAGCGAGTCGGCCCGGAACAGTCGCTGCCAGTGTTCTCCGTCCCATCGGACGATTCGGTTTACCGCTATCGAAGGTACGACGGATGCAAACTGACCGCCCGCATACAGGAAGTCGCCGTTTTGCCCGCCACTGATCACAAGTGCCTCAACCGGAGCGCTGAATCCGCCGCCAACAGGTGCCCAGGCGTTTCCATCCCAGGCAGCCATAAAACGGGCTTCCACGCCTCCGGCCTCCCCGAATTGACCGCCTGCATAGAGTTTTTCGCCGGAGCCGTCATCCCAGACAACCAGGGATTTGATCGCAGGAATATTCAGGCCGGAAGTACCCGTGGCCATACCCCCGCCCACATCCTCAAATACATCACCGCGCAGTCTGCTCACATAAGGAGTACTTACACCGCCCGATGTGGTGAAATTACCACCGAGATATAGCGCTTCGCCCGAACCGTCGTCCCATACAGCCATGGTCGATACAGGCCCGTTTACACCCGATCCGATGGCATCCCACTGGCTGGTTTCGGCGTTCCAGCGAACTATGCGGTTTGCATTCCGGTCACTTGCCCGGGTGAAGTTGCCGCCCACATACAGCGTGGGGCCGGTCCCGTTGTCGTAGACCGCCCAGCTGCTCACTACACCGGCACCGGTAATGCCCGCATTTACCCAGGTTTCTCCGTCCCAGCGGAACAGTCCGTTCATTAGTGCAGATGCGTGCAGTACGGGGCCATCGCCATAGTCGTACTCAAATATCAATATACCATCAGATGCCAGACCATCGCCTATGGTCTCCCAGGCCGAACCGTCGAACCGGACGATCCTGTTCGCCTGCACACCGTTGATTTCCGTGAAATTTCCGCCCAGATACAAATAGTCGCTGTTTGCATAGGCCGCTCTCGGCCAGCCTGTTGATGTGACCCCCGGCTGGCCTGGTGAGTTATCCCATTGGGCAAATGTTGATGTAACGGGAAGGGTTATGAGTGTGATTATGAGGCATAAAATGCCCGTAAATGACATAATTCTGTTCATATACATACCTTGATTATCAGTTTACCATGTATTAGCCGGACTCAGATTCCGGTAACGCTTCGTGTGCGGGTTAATGTAAACTTTAGCCAGGTAAAATCAAGTTATTTAAAATAAAATGTACAAAAGCCGGTGCAACAGAACCGGCTTTTGTACATTTGCAGCCATTGCGATCAGGGCATGACGGATGCGAATCTAAAATCCGACTACCAGCTGCAGCATATAATGCCGGCCCGCCTGCGGATAATAGTAGTTGAAATACTGCGCATCACCGTCAGCGATGTAGCCGAAGGTATAACCGTTCGACTCGTACAGGTTGTTCAGCACATTGTTCACCTGCAGCGACAGCCGAACATCACGCACGTGGGCAAGCGCCCCGAAGCTGTAACCGATCAGCACGTCGTTCACCAGATAGGGATCAAGCGAGCGCGACCGGGTCTGTGTATTGTCGAGGAACTGGCGTGAAACGTATTTCGACTGCAGTTCGGTGCTGAATCCGCGGCGGGCAAGCCGCAGTACGGAGGCACCGATGAAGGAGGGTGAAAAGGCAATGTCCACATCCCGGTGTATGACCTCGTCCTGGCGGAATACCGGTACATCATAATTGTCGAGGTACTCGGTGTATTCCGGGATTTTGTTCCGGCTCAGCGTCGCATTTCCCGACCACTGCAGCCATTCGGTGAGCATCACGCCACCCTCGGCTTCGATTCCCGTTCGGTAGCTGTCGGGCACATTGGTGCGGATGTATGCGCCCACGTCGTTGATCTCGCCGGTCAGGATCAGCTGGTTGTCATAGCGCATCAGGTAGTAGTTCAGGCCCAGGTAGAAACGGCCGAAATCGCCCCGGTATCCCGCCTCCACATTGTAGAGGGTTTCATGCTGCGGACGGTTCCCCGGTGTGGCCCGTGTATAATCGCGGCGGGTGGGCTCCTTGTTGCCGATGCTGTAGGATGCATAGAGCCGGTGTTCGTCATTCAGGCGGTAGACCAGACCCGCCTTCGGATTCAGGAAGGTGAGCCGGTCGGTCAGTTCCATGTCGATGAGGCGGGGGGCATCCGGGTTGGAGGGTGCCGCCGGATTTTCACCGATACCCAGGAACGTGTAGGTGATGCGGCGTACCTGCAGGTCGCCGAAGCCGATCAGCCGAGGGGTAATGTGGTAACTGAGCCGTGCATAGCTGTTGAAGTCGGTTTTGAAGCCGTTATTGTCATAGTAGCGTTCGCCGATTTCCGACTCGCCGGCAAACCGTGCCCAGATCACCTCCCCGAAGTGGTCGCCGTCGTACTCGTTATAACCACCGCCCACGGTTAGCCGGAAACGGTCCGAAGGCCGGTACTCGCTGTTGAATACCACCCCGTAGAAGTGGTTGTCGAGCCAGCGGCGCCTCACCAGATCGCTCCGGCTGATGCTTTCGCCACCTACAACTACCGGACCGATGCCGTAGGTGCTCAGCCGGTCGTTGGCCCGGAATTCCTCAAAATAGCCCTCGCCACGGGTGTAGTGCAGCGACGCATTGGCCGTCCACTCCGGCCGCAGCTGTTGAGAATAGTGCACCTGGTAGTGGTGCTGGCTGTAATTATCGGTCTGGTTTTCGTAGGTGAATTCGTTGAATGTACGGTCTTCACTGAGGATGTGTTCAGGAACGCCGTTCCAGGCCTGGTATGTCTGTTCGCTGCCCGAAAAAACGTTCACCTTGAGCAAACTGCGCTCGCCGTACCGTGCTCCGGACAGGTACCAGGAGGTGAGGTCCGAAAAGGCCCGGTCGATGTAACCGTCGCTTTTGATCATCGAAAGCCGCCCGTCAAAGGCCCAGCTGTTGCCAAGCAGCCCGGTGCCCACCTGCATGTTGTGCTTGCGGGTGTTGAACGATCCGTAGCTGTTGGTGAGCGTACCGTAGGCATCAGGGTTCAGCGTGGTGGTCTGCAGGTTAAGCGATGCCCCGAAAGCGGCCGGACCGTTGGTCGAGGCGCCCACGCCCCGCTGAATCTGCATATTGTCGACGGAGGTTGCAAAATCGGGCATGTTAACCCAGAATACCCCGTGCGATTCGGAGTCGTTCAGGGGGATGCCGTTCACGGTTACGTTGATGCGGGTAGGATCCACGCCGCGGATCCGGATGCCCGTATAGCCAACGCCCGCGCCCGCATCCGATGTGCTCACAACCGAGGGGGTGTTCTGCAGCAGCCAGGGGATGTCCTGGCCGAGGTTGTTCCGCTCGATCTGCTCGCGGGTCACATTGGTATAGGTGAGCGGCTCCGACTCGTCCACACGGTGGCTGCGGATGAGCACCTCATCGCGCTGTACCGCCACCGGAACCAGCACGATACTGATTTCCTGGTCTCGGATACCCGAAAGTGAAGCGGTTCGGGTGCTGTAGCCGAGGTAGGTTACGGTCAGTTCTGCCGGTCCGTACTCAGAGAGTATAAAGGAAAAGCGGCCGTCAGTTCCGGTGGTTGTACCCGCCGTGGTGCCGGTCTGGATCACATTGGCGCCGGTCAGTGGTTCGCGGGTTCCCGCATCGCGCACGGTGCCGGTAACGGTTTGTGAAAAGGCTTCAGAGTGAAGCGAGATCAGCAGTGTAATCAGTAAAGTTAAACGAATGAGCATACGTCCTCCATTGATGGTGATCAGTGAAGGTGCTGCTGCGAGAGATTTGCCCTTGATACGCCGGCATGGTGCTGACACATCAGTTGGTTTCCCTACGCCGGTATTACCCGGATCAGGTGTTTGGGGTATGATCTCAGCTCGCAAAGGCAAGCACCCCCAACCTTGTTCAAAAATTCAAAGATTGGTGAAGCAATAAGATAGCAGTTTGAGCTAACAGTGACAAGTCTGTCACATCCCCAATAGTGTTGCCCGTTTTGGGCAAAATTTGGGGCTAACAGTGACAAGTTATCAAGCGTCATTCTGAGCGCATTGGTGAGCGCAACGAAGCGAAGCGCAGTGTAGACGTACCACGAAGTCGAAGCACGTTGTGGGATGAAATCCCACGATTATAATGATAGTGCTCAGGACTGCGCTTTGGAGTGTTAGGGATGACGGGGTCCCTCGACTTCAGCCGGCTGCGCCGGCTTGCACTCGGGATGACGGGGGAATGACAATAGTCACAATAACTGTAGTATTTCCCGGAAAATTTCTGCGCGGAGCGTTTCTGTGCTTGGGCCCTGTATACCGGAAAGTGCGGTGTTGAAGGCGAATGCCGCACCTGATTTTGCTGCCGGATCAAACACGATAAATACGCGGAAACCTTTCTGTTCGCCGGTATGGCCAAAATAAACCCGGTTGTTGAAGGTGAACCTGAATAGTCCGCATGTTACCTCCTCCGGTACATTGGGCGATGCGGTACGTCCGGTTTCGGGGATTTGTGCCACCGGCTCAAGTATCACGGAGAGGCCCGGCTCATCGAGAATATCCCTGTTCGGAACAGCACCAGACAGGAACCTGATCCATTTGGCCATTTCATTCAGCGAGGTATTGAGCCCGCTGTTGGCAACAGTGATGCCGGTATCGAATTCAGGGCCGTATTCCTGTAACCGGCCTTCATCATCTGTAAAGTAACTGTTCGCGCGATGGGGGCGGAGGTGCTCCGGAGTAATATCGAAATAGGCCGGCGACATCCCCAGCGGATCAAACAGGTACTGCCGAATATGTGACACAAATTTGTCACCGGTAATTCGCTCGATGATCAGCCCGAGAAAGATGAAAGCCGGGTTCGAATAGCCGTAGCGGCTGCCCGGGGCGAAATGGATGCGGGTATAGGGCATCATGGCTGCCAGCTGATCCCAGCGTGCAGGCTCGAACGGGTGCCAGGGTTCGTTCCCGCCCCAGGGCCAGCTCGGGTTGCGGAACCCGGAGGTATGGCTCAGGGCTTGATGTATGGTAATCTCCTCCATCGGGCCGAACGGGTTGTAGACTTCGGCCAGTTCCGGGATGTACTGTATTAGCGGCTCCGAAATTTTCAGTCTCTGCTGTGATGCGAGGCGGAGAATGGCCACTGATGTAAAGGTTTTTGTTACCGATGCCCAGTGCCAGAGGGCGTCGGGACCGGCTTTCAGGTTTTTGTCACGGTCGGCGTAGCCTTCGGCAAGGAACAGATCATCCTGCCCGTTCTTTGTAATCAGCGCGGCACCACCTGCAATACCGTACTTTCCGACGGCCACCCCGAGCAGTTCGCGCAGTTTTTGATCGTTCTTCATAATGAGTCAATGTAATGAAAAAGCCGGACAGGATTGAGAATTGCGGCAAAATCCTTAATCCGTTCAGATTGCAAGCAATCACTCTGATAAAAGTAAAAGGGATTGCACCTGTAACAGAGTTTAAAGGATAGAAAGTGACTTATTTGACAAAAAAGTGACACTCGTGAAAGTGACACTCATGTATGAAAAAAAAGGTGCGGGTGTTGATATTTCCATTCCGAATGTCCTGTTGAGAGGCTAAATTCAGGAAACATCAAAAAAACAAAAACCATGCGTGCATCAGTTCTTGTCATTCTTGCTTTTTTAATCATGGTTTTTATCGCAGTCACCGTGCTTTGGTTTGTGAACAGGCCACACAACCAGCGGGTAGATGAAATCCGAAGTGAACTGATCGCGCTGACCGGCGACGGATCGAGGTATGATACCACCATGATCGCGGGTTTACCGGATCCTGTGCAGCGGTATTTCCGCAGAGCCCTGGGCGAAACGGTATTTCTCCCGCGAAGGGTGGAGATTGTGATGCGCGGTGAAATACGGACCGGCCCTCAGGGTGAGTGGATGCCGTTTGATGGCCGGCAGATACTGGCCCGCGGCGCAGGTTTTTTGTGGGAGGCGGATGTGGATATGGGTACCATGTTGTGGCTGAAGGGCGCCGATTACTACTACGAAGGAAAAGGGCGGGTCTGGTTTTCCCTGAACAGCCTTATCCCGGTTGTTACAGCATCGGGTCCGGTTGTAGACCGCTCAGCTGCCGGCCGTTTTCTGATTGAACAGGTGCTGATTCCTCCGTCCCTGCTGCCCCTGTACGGAGGAGAGTGGACGGCAGTCGACGACGAGTTTGCAGAGGTCAGGGTAGAACAGGATGGGGTTGAAGGCCGGATCAGAATCAGAATCGATCAGGATGGATTCCCCGTGGATGTGGTGATGCCTCGGGTTCTGGACGACGGACAGGGTAACGCGATCATGAAACCATTCGGAGTGAGGTTTGAAACGTACGATACCTTCGGAGGCATAACCGTACCTGCAAGAATTGTTGCCGGATGGGATTTCGGTACGGATGACTATTTTGAGTTTTTCATCGCCGAACTAACGGATGTTCGCTTCCATTAGCAGATTGCAGATAACAGATGTTTGCATCCATTGACCCCAAAAAATGAGGCCGTCGACCGGAATCCGTTATAACACCAGCCACAGTATGGCCAGTATGATCATCACCCATGCCATGATTATGACACCCTTGTTCTGCTTCGGGAATTCATAGCCGCAAACCGGGCAGATATCGGCAGATTTGTCGACCTCCATGGCGCAGGATGGGCATTCCCTGGTACTCATGACGGGGTTATCAGTTTAAGCGGTTTGGATTTTTTATCCCTGAATATCCGGAAATCGGCATCAAGTGTCATAATTTTGTCACCCATCCCCGAGTTGTAAATCTGCAGCAGACAGGCATCGGCCAGTGATGCGGGCAGGTCGTTGTATTTTTTCATGAGCTGTAAAACGGCCTCGCTCTGTTCACTCATCACCGGGCTGACCCGGATGAGGTCTTCACTGATCATCCCGGATATGGCCAGGATGGCCGCTTGGGAATGACCGGTCAGGAATAGTGTTTCAGAGAGTACTGCTTCGCAGGTTATAAAAGCGGATGTGGTTTTCTGCAGTTGACCGAGCACCCAGTAATGGTAATGATCCCGTCTGTTCAGAAAAGCCGTGAGCGGGCCTGTATCAAGGATTACGCGGTGCTCCATAGCCTTTGAGATGTTCTTTATTTACTGACAGGTCTTTTTCACCATCCATAACCCCGGAATACCGGATCATCTTTTCGAGCATGGTTCCCCGGGCCGGTTCAACCTCGTAACTGATGAGGCGGTCTTCGACTGCATTCAGTACCGCCTCTTTCTGGCTGAGCCCCTCGAGCCCGGCCAGGCGTTCAATGCGTGCTTTTTCTTCGGCAGATAACTTCATGCCGAACCACACGATGGGTTCTTTTTTTGCCATAGTTGCCCCCTGGCAGCCAGCCGGTATTATTTACGTTTCTGTTGCAACCAACTTATCATTTTGTTGCAACATTTTAAAGTTTTTTTTCAACAAAAAAACCTTCCCCGTCATGGTGAGCAAGTAATTTTGCCCGGGGCAAAATTACTTGTTACCAGTGACAAGTTGCATGTCACCTCCAAAACAGTGTTGCCCGTTCGGGGCAAAATTACTTGCTCACCATGATGGTGTCACCTCCAAAATGGTGTTGCCCGCGGGTGCCGGGGCCAGTGCATCCTGTAAAATGACGGCCGGGTGCAATCCCTTTGCCCCGGTAGCGTCCGACACCTGGTGCCGGCACGAAAACCCGTGCATGCACAGCAGGCTGTCGCCGTTCATTCCGCGCACGGCCGGGAAGAGTTGCAGTTCACCGATATCCATGGAGGTTTTGTATTTGTCTGTCTCGTACCCGAAGCTCCCGGCCATGCCGCAGCACCCGGTTTTGAGGGCCTGCGGATCAAATCCCGCCTTGCGCAAAAGCGACAACAGCCCGTCGAGGCCGGTCAGGGCTTTGGCATGGCAGTGGCCATGCACGTACACCTTGCGGTTACGGCCATCGAAGAGGCCGTTGTTATCTCCACCGAGCCTGGAATCGAGAAAATCCTCAAAAGATATAGCCATATCAGCAACCGCCCGGGCCTTGTCGAGCTGATCGTCTTCACACAGATCGAGGTATTCGTCGCTGAGGGTCAGGATTTCGGAGGGCTCGAGCCCGATTATGGGGATTTTTAAGTTGGCATACGGGTAGAGCCGGTCGATATTGGTCTTAGCCACTTTTTGGGCCCGTTTGAGCAGGCCTTTTGATATCTGGGTACGTCCCGATTCCAGGTGGTTTCCAACGAGAATTCTGAATCCGAGCCTTTCGAGTACTTCCGTTGCGGCAATACCGATTTCCGGTTCGTGGTAATTGACGAAGGGGTCAATAAACAGGAGCACTTTTTCGCCATCCCGGTTGACCACGCCTCTTTTCCGGTACCAGGAACGGTATGTCTGCGCCGCAAATGTCGGGAGATTCCGGCGGGGATCAATATTGAACAGGCGCTTGAAAATATCCTTTCCGGAATTGGAGGCCATAACCCGGTTGGCAATTCCCGGGGTAAGCGAAGCAAGCGGGTACAGGCGGGCGGCTTCCCCGAAAAACCAGGCCGACAGAGGGGTTCCGTTCTCCTCGTACCATCCCTGCATGAACTCGGCCTTCATCCGGGCCATATCAACATTGGCGGGACATTCGGTTTTGCAGGCCTTGCAGCTCAGGCAGAGGTCGAGTGCGGTTTTTATCTCTTCGGAAGAGAAGGCTTTTTCGCCCCGGCTGGTGAAATACTGGCGGAACAGGTTGGCCCGTCCCCGTGTTGTTTCACGCTCCTCGAGTGTGGCCATATACGACGGGCACATGGTTCCGCCGCTTGCGGCGATCTTGCGGCAGGCCCCAGCGCCGTTGCACAGTTTCATGGCCTCGGCGAAGCCGCGCTCCCTGCGCCATTTGAATACGGTATTCAGGGCAGGAATCTGTTTGTCGGGGGTGAAGCGCAAATCCATGTCGATGGGTTTGGGCCTTACTATCTTGTTGGGATTGAATACATAGGCCGGATCCCAAAGCTGCTTTATACTTCTGAGCAGCGGAATGGCCTCCTTGCCCAGTACCTTTTCGATGTAGGGAGACCGCGCCCGGCCGTCGCCGTGTTCGCCCGACAGCGACCCGCGGTATTTTTTCACCAGATCGGCCACTTCCCCGGCCATTTTCTTCATTTTTGCTGTACCACCGGGCTTTAATAGGTCGATTACGGGCCTCAAATGCAGTTCACCAACGCTGGCATGGGCATAGAACACACAGCTGGTATTGTGTTTCTTCAGGATTTCACGGAATTCACCCACATATTCGGGAAGATCCTGGACCCGGACGGCGGTATCCTCGACAAACGTAGGCGATTTTGAATCGCTCGAGAGACCCATCAGCAGGCCCAGTCCGGCTTTACGGAGCTCCCATACACGGTATATTTTCTCCTGGTCGGTAAATACGGGATGCGAGTGGCCAAGCTTTTTCTTTTTGAGTACAGCAGCCAGTTCGGTGGCTTTTTCCAGCAGTTCGGCCCGGTCATCCCCCATGAATTCGATGATGAGGATGCACTCGGGGTCGCCTTCCAGGAAAAAACGGTTTTTGCGGTGTTCGATGTTGCCTTTGGTTGCATCCATAATAATGCGGTCGATCAGCTCGACTGCAGCGGGATGGTATTTAACGGCCTCAACCGTGGCCACCATGGCATCGTGCAGGGTGTTAAACTGTGGAATGAGCAGCACCTTCTCGCTTTCGAGAGGTACGAGGTTCATTTTAGCACTGGCGGTCATGGCCAGTGTGCCTTCGCTACCGCACAACAATTCGGCCATATTGAACAGCCGGCCGTTCGGGTTGAAAGGCTGCATCTGGAGCAGCAGATCGAGTGCATAACCGGTATTCCGCCGTTTTACTTCGGGATGCGGCCACGCGTTCAGGATGAAGTCCCGGTTTTTTTTCAGAAGCCTCAGCGTTTCACGGTAGATGCGCCCTTCGAAGGTTTCCGTGCGGGAAATGCTCTCGAGTTCATCGGGCCGCATCGGCCTGAAGGTGGCAACCGATCCCTCGCTCAGGACCGCCTCGATTTCAATGATATGTTCGCGCGTGGTTCCGTACTTGATGGAATAGGAGCCGGATGAATTGTTTCCGATCATGCCGCCAAGCATACAGCGGCTGGTAGTTGACGTGTCGGGACCGTAAAACAGTCCGTGAGGGGCCACGGCGCGGTTCAGGCTGTCGCGGATCACGCCGGGCTGTACGCGGGCATAGTGCTCAGCAGGGTTGATCTCCAGGATGCTGGTCATGAACCGGGAGGTATCCATGATCAGGCCGCCGCCTGTGGTCTGACCGGCAAGGCTGGTACCGGCCGCTCTTGCTGTTATGTTCTGCTTGTGCCGGCGTGCATCCCGGACGATCTCCTGTATGTCGTGGGTGTTTTTCGGGAACGCAACTCCTTCTGGGAGCTCCTCGAACATGGAGGCATCGTTTGCATAGAGGTGCCTTGAGATATCGTCGGTGCGGAAGTCGTACTTTAAAGACATTAGCAGGCTGGAATAGGGATTATGGCATTTTATACCAGAAATTTAGTCATGTCCGTCAAGTAATAAAACCGATAGTTTCCGGATTACTTCGGAACCCGGGCAGAGATCAGCTTTAGTTGCTTCAGAGTGTAATCGATTGACGACTCGGTAAGGTCGTCGGAGATCTGCTTGAATGTGGTACGGCTGGCCCAGGAGTTGAAACAGTCTTTAAGTTCTTTCCAGGCGGGATGCAGCATGCACGGATTCACATTGTTGCAATTCGCCATGCCAAACACGCAAGGCTGATCGTCCATATTAAAACCGGTGGCACGTAAAACATCAATAATGCGGATATCAGCCGGTGCTACACCGAGTAAAAAACCGCCGCCGTGGCCTTTCTGCGATTTGACAAAGCCGGCCTCTACCAGCTTTCGCATTATTTTGGACAGATAGTGAGCGGGTACGCCGGTGAATGATGCCAGTTCGGCCGATTTAACTGGTTTGCCCGGAGAACGTGCCACAAGGCCTGTCATAGCCCTTAACGCATATTGCGAAGTTTGGTTTAAAAACATCATAGATTCGGTTCAGGATCTGCAGATCGGTTCTGATAAATTACGCACATGATAAAATATTATTCAATAGACTTGAAAGTCTTTTGATTTCAGATTATAATAGACAAAGTTATCCATTGAAAATGAGATGTGGACCTGGCAGAAGTTCAGCAGGATTCACTCACGCAGGAAATCGAAGCGGTCACCAGATCAGCAATGCCGGAATATACAGCGGAAATGATAATCGTGTGGTAATAATCGAGTCAGCCGGTAATCAAAAACGGTCAATCTGCCAATGCTACTGCTATTGCAAAAAGTCCTGAAATTATCTGACAGTATGTTAGCCCGGACGAGGGAAGAGCGTGCCGTGGTATGTGCCCGCCAGTGGCTGCATACCGGCTTGCTCAGCCTGCTGCTATCCGGATTTCTCGCCGGGGTTATCGTTCTGGCCAGAACGCCATTCATTGCAGGATTAATAGACGATCCTGAAATTGCCCGCCGCGCCCTCGTATTACATGTTGACCTGTCGTTGCTGGTTTGGATGTTCGCCTTTCTGGCCGTGCTGTATACCGCACTTGGTGGCCGGATAAACTGGAACAACTCCATGGCGGGAATCCGGCTGGTGGTAATCGGCATTGTACTTATGGTTGCTTCCGGAGTGTTCCGGTCGGCCACTCCAGTTCTGGCAAATTACATCCCTGTACTCGATCACCCGGTTTTCTTTTTTGGATTGCTGTTTGGCGGTACCGGCCTGGTCTACGCCTTCATATCCAATCCTTTAAGAGCGGCGGAAGAGCCGGCCTGCCCAACCATTACGCCACAATGGAGACAGAGCGGGGCGCAGACTTCGATCCGGTTTGCTGCTCTGGTAGCTGTGGTTGCTATAGTTACCATAGCCGTGACCTTTTTGGTTACTCCGTCCGGCTTAAACCAGACCACCTTTTACGAGGTCGCGATGTGGGGAGGCGGGCATATTCTGCAGTTTGCCAGCGTTCTGGGCATGATCACCGTCTGGCTGGTACTGCTGAACAGGCTCACCGGCCAGCCCCTGGTATCGCCCCGTGTAAATCAGGCCCTGATACTGATCCTGGCTATTCCTGCCCTGCTTTCACCCCTGTTACTACTGGCCGGTACTACATCGCAAACCTATTATTCGGGGTTCACCTACCTTATGCGCTGGTTCATATTTCCGGTAGTAAGCGTTTATATGGTAACGGGTGTATTGCGCCTTGCCACTGTAGCCCGTAAGGGAAAGCTGAACCGTTCCGCGTTGTGGGGAATGTGCCTGAACGGTTTTGCAGTGAGCGCCCTTCTCACCCTCACGGGTTTCATACTGGGTGCCATGATTCGCACTTCGACCACGCTCATCCCGGCACATTACCATGCTTCGCTTGGCGGAGTAACCGTAGCCTACATGGTCATGGTTTTTTTGTTGCTGCGCGAGTTCGGTTATGGACTCAATGACCGCCGGAGCCTGAGGTTGATCCGGTTACAACCCCTCTTGTTCGGTCTCGGACAGTTCATTTTTGTAATCGGATTTGCCTACGCGGGTCTTCAGGGCATGGGCCGCAAAATGTTCGGTTCCGACCAGAACATTCACTCTTTTGAAGCCCTTATCGGCCTGGGCCTCATGAGTATCGGAGGTATGTTGGCCATGGCCGGCGGACTGATCTTCATCTGGATGGTTTTTAAATCTTACATCAACGGTAAAACATAGAATACCATGGAAAAAGAAAAAGAAAAAGAAAAAATACACCCGGTACAGAGGTTCATGGACAATATCTGGCTGCTGCTGTTGCTGGGGCTGGCCATACCGATCCTCTCCTACACCTTCTGGGGCATCCTCGACTTGCTGGGCATTGAAAAGGGCCTTTTACCCTAAACCTTTAAACGAAAAAAATCATGAGCATTTTTAATCCAACCGGCAGCTGGTTTCGGGCCCCTCAAGGTTCTGAACGCATGTGGATAGGCATGGCCATGGCCTGGTGCCTCGTCATGTCGGTGACTATGCCCTGGTGGCATTTTCAGGGCAAGCAGAACTCGCCAAGCGAGACCTACTCCGTCGATACTGAGGAGTTCAGGCAGAGGGTGACGAAGTTTGTAGAGACCAACAAGGTGGGGGATATCAACGGCGTGCCGGTAGTTGAACCGGTACCGGGCGGCGATGCTTATCTGTTGGCCCAGATGTGGCGCTGGTATCCGGTACTGAAACTGAAAAAGGATCAGACCTACCGGCTACACGTCTCGTCGTTCGATCTTCAGCACGGCATGTCGATCATCCCGCTGAACATGAATTTCCATGTATTGCCGGGCTATGATTATGTGATGACCATCACGCCCACAACGGCGGGTGAGTACAGCATTGTGTGCAACGAGTTTTGCGGTATAGGCCATCATCTGATGACCGGTCGCATCATTGTCGAATAACTTCATCCACCCATGGAAAATCAACCTAATCAACCTATGAGTACTTCACCTGCAGCTGCGACCGATTATCGTGTATGCGAAACAACCGGTCTGAACGTATTTCTGAAAGCCGAATTTTTTGTCAGGATTAATGCCGTTCTTGCGGTCATCTTTTTACTGGTGGGCGCAGTTGCCGCCATTTTGCTTGCCCTTACGCGGTGGTCGGCAGTTATGTTGCTGAACGATCTGTGGTATTACCGGATGCTCACCCTGCATGGTGTCAACATGCTGTTATTCTGGATCATCTTTTTCGAGATGGCCATTCTGTATTTCGCCAGTACCACACTGTTAAACACGAAGATGTTCTCGCGGGCCCTGGCACACGTATCGCTGGCCCTGATGGCAATCGGTGCTGTGGTAACGAATTACATCATATTTGCCGGTAAGGCCGATGTGTTGATCACCTCGTATCCGCCTCTGCTGGCGCACCCGCTTTTTTACCTGGGTGTCATTCTGTTCGCGGTGGGCGCGCTGCTGGTATGCGTAAACTTCTTTGCCACCCTCTACATTGCAAAAAAGAATAAAACATATGAAGGATCGATGCCCCTGGTAACGTTCGGGGCAGCAACGGCCGCCATAATTGCCGTTGTGGCCCTGCTGCACGGTGCCGCCGCGCTGGTACCTACCTTTTTCTGGTCGATGGGCTGGATGGAGATGATGGATCCGGGTATTTACCGGCTGCTCTGGTGGGGGCTCGGCCACCATTCCCAGCAGATCAATGTAGCGGCAATGGTATCGGTCTGGTATTTTATCGCCACCATGAGCACGGGCGCGAAACCGCTTAATGAAACGGTTTGCCGCGGGGCCTTTATACTGTACATTCTTTTCATCAACCTGGCCGCTGCACACCACCTGCTTGTAGACCCGGGCTTGAGCTCCGAATGGAAAATCTGGAACACCTCCTATGCCATGTATCTCGCGGTTCTGGCGTCCATGATCCATGGTTACACGGTTCCCGCCTCCATGGAGGTGGCCATGCGCCGCAAAGGGTATAACAAGGGCATCTTCGGATGGTTCGCCCGCCTGCCCTGGAAGGATCCCGGCTTTGCTGCCGTCGCATTATCGGTTATCATCTTCGGTTTCATCGGTGGCATTACGGGCGTAACACTTGGTACCGAGCAGATCAACATTATGGCTCACAATACACTGCGCATACCGGGTCACTTCCACGCTACGGTGGTTGGCGGTACCTCGCTGGCGTTCATGGGTCTGTGCTACTACCTGGTGCCCCTCATTTTTCAGCGCGACTTCTATATGAAGAAGCTGGCCCGTATCCAGCCATGGCTTTTCGGTGGTGGCATCGTTGTACTTTCCATGGGGATGTCGTTCGCCGGAACCTACGGGGTGCCGCGGCGACTTTCCGACTCCGATTTCAGCGGTGCCATTTTGGAAGCCGGTTTTGATCCGGTTGCGCACATCATGCTGGCGGTACTGGGCATAGGCGGCATCATCGCATTTCTCGGTCTGCTGCTGTTCATTGTGCTGGTGGTGGGAGCGGTCTTCTTCGGCCCGTCGCTAAAAGGCAAGCGGATGCCTTCCTGGCAGAGCACCGAGGAGCAGACGATGACCAACGAACTCATCAGCAAAGGCTATGAAGAAGAAGGACGTGACTTTGAGCATGTTAAAACACCGGGTACGGTGGTGTTGGTCATCATCTTTCTGCTCAGCTTTGCCATCTACTATTTTGCAAATTGGGCGGCGCTCGCCGATCTGTGGCATGTGAGATAAACCAGCTCACGACTATTGCCCAGGCAACTTCCCGCTACCACCGTACGACGGGAAGTGGTCCCGGGCAGATAGTTAACCCATAATACAAACCGCAATCCGTGATGCCGTTCCACACTTAATGAGGCTGAACCAAACCCAATGAAACTGATTACCAATATCGAGCAGTACTTCATGTCATGGCGTTTCCCGGTATTCATGCTTGCCACCATGTTCCTGTTCTGGGTGCTCATCCTGATTATGGCTTTTATTCCCGTAACGGAGTCGGCTTTCGGTTCTTTTGCCGAGGATTTCAAAGTCTGGTGTTTCGGTTATGACCCTGAAACAGGCAGCATGAAATACATCTATCTGGTGATGTACACCGTTAATCCGGCCATGCTGGCAGGGGTAATTGTAGCTGTATGGTCAACTCAGCTCCGCGAGGTGCTGGCTGCTCCGGCGCGCATGGTTCGTTATGTTGTACACGCCTCTGTTCTGGTTCTGGTTGTGAGTCTGGGTTTCCTTTCATCGTATGAGACGCAAGATGAGAGTTTCCCGGAATTCCGTGCGGAGGCACTGCGGGTATCGTTGAATGCGCCGGTAATCCGCCTTACAGATCAGGATGAACAGATTGTCCAACTCGACGACTACCGGGGCAGGGTGGTTCTGCTCACCTCGGTGTACGCATCCTGTGCCGATACCTGTCCGCTCATCCTGCAGCAGGCGCGCAGGGTGCTTGAAGGGGTCGACCCGGCCCTGCGAAACGATCTGGTATTTATGGCCGTTACCATGCAGCCGGAAAAAGACACCCCCGAGCTTCTTAAACGCGTTGCCGGTTTCTACCATCTTGACGAATATGCCCCCGCCTACCACTTGCTCACCGGCGGGCAGGAGGAGGTCGATCAGGTTCTCGACGTCATGAATGTAGCCCGCATAGCCAACCCGGCCACCGGCGAAATCGAACATGTGAATATCTTCTATTTCATAGACCGGGAGGGCAGAATCGCATACCGTTTCACGCTGGGTGAGATCCAGGAAGAGTGGATGATACAGGCCGCAGAACTGTTGCTTGCCGAGACCGGCCCAACAGAACAGCCCACCGCCGAAGAACAATTAGCCGTCGATGAGCGGAAACTCGAGTAAAAACAGGGGGTCCGACCGGACCGGATCCGACCCCAAAAAGAATCCGTCAGGCTCACTCCGCGATGAACCCGGTACGCGTGGAGGCAAAAAAGGCTCCAGACAGGACACATCCCCGGGAAAATTTGACTGGAAGGCCTTTAAGAGCAATGTAATAAAGGCCACGGAGCCGTCCCCGGTCTCTGCCCTGAGGGGTCAGAAGTGGCTCGACCGTTTCGACCGGTTGTTCAGGAGGCTCGACGGTTTTACCCTGAGGTATGTGCGCGAGGAGTACCATCCCTACGTACAGGCCGGTGCAGCCGCCAATTTTATGTTCGTGGTGGCGGTCATTACCGGTTTTGCCTTGCTCATCTGGTACAGCCCGAGTGTACACATGGCTTATGACTCGGTAAAGGCTATGTCAGGCAGACCGTATACCGCGGAACTGATGCGCAGTTTGCACCGGTACAGCAGCGATGCATTCATGCTCCTGGTGGTATTCCATGCCTTTAAAGTGTTCTTCGCCGGCCGTTTCACGGGATCACGTTGGCTCGCCTGGGTAACCGGCATTGTGGGCGTGGCGATTATATGGTTCGACGGCTGGCTTGGCTATTGGCTGGTCTGGGATGAAAGAGGGGCCATGGTGGCCGTGGCCACAGCCCGGATGCTCGATATGCTGCCTTTTTTCGCCGATCCGCTCGAGGCCTCCTTCCTCACCGACCAGAGTTTCAGCTCGGTTCTCTTCCTGATCGTCTTCTTTTTGCACATGCTCATCCCGATAGGGTTTGGTGTGGCCATCTGGCTGCATGTTTCGAGGCTGAACAAACCCGGCTTCATGACCAACCTGAATTTCTCTCTGATTCTACTGGGATCGCTGGTAGTGGTCTCCTTGCTGTTCCCTGCCGATCTGGCTGACCGTGCCGACCTGATGAAAGCCCCGGCCAGCCTGGAAGTGGATTATTACTACCTGCTGCCCCTCATTCTGACCGAACGCGTACATGGCGGCATACTCTGGCTCATTGTGATGGTGACAACTGTCATATTGCTGGGTATACCGTGGCTTCTGTACCGGAAAAAGGCAGAAAACAAACCGGTGGTGGATGAGATCCGCTGCAACGGATGTACCCAATGCTTCCACGACTGTCCCTACAACGCCATCGCCATGTTACCCAGGCAGACCGGCGATCCCCAAAAAAGTGAACTCACAGCCCGCATCGATCCGTCGGTTTGCGTGGCCTGCGGCATCTGCGTAGGCTCGTGCGATCCGGTAGCCGTCGAATATCCCGATCTGTCGCCCTGGGAAATCCGGCGCCGGCTCGATCGCTGGCTCGACGATGAATCGACGGGCGTGGAGGGCCACTATGTGGCCTTTGTCTGTGGCAACAGCGCCGGCAGCCTCCTCACCATTGAGCCCGAAACCGGCATCTGCGAACAGATGCCGGGATATAAGGTCTGTACGTTACCCTGTGCCGGCTGGGTGCATCCCACACTCATCGAGCGGGCGTTGAAAAAGAACGCAGCGGGTGTGCTGATAGCCGGGTGCGAATCGGACCCCGATTTCAGGCTGGGTGCCGACTGGCTGGGACACCGCATAGAAGGGGCCCGCCATCCGGAATACCGCAAAGACCGTTTTGAAGAGGGCCGGTTGCTGTTCCTGAAACTCGACAAGCCCGAGTACAGAACATTCCTGGCCGAAGCGAAACGGTTTCAGCAATCGGGCAGTATTGACAGGCCGGTTGACAGGCAGGTACCATTATGGCAGCAAATTACGGCCGGCGTAATCATGCTGGTATTGCTGGCGGTACTTACCGTATGGCCGAGTTCGGCCGCCTTGACATTTCCCGATCCCGAACCGGAACTGGTTATATCGTTTAAGATGAAGGGTGCCCCCGTATTTGAAGACGACGACGGGCAGGGCAGGCTGTCGCACATGCAGCGACCCGAAGGAACTCAACGCGTGGCCAGCAGGTCGGATGTCCACATGCGCGTACTCGCGAACGGTGAGATGATCTTCAGCCAGCGTTACAGGCCGCGGGGTATCTTCAGGCGCGGGTACAGCAGCGGGATGGTACACCTGCCCCTTAAGCCGGGCAGCCATGAGCTGCAAGTCAGTTTCGGAACGGGCGATCAGGAGAATGTGGATTGGATTCACACCGACCATGTGGCCAAAACGATCGATCCCGACGGCCGGATCGTACTACAGTTCAGCGAGACGGGCGGATTCAGGTGGTATGATCGCTATGAATAAAGCGGCTGAAAGCGCTACCACAAATCAGTTCATTTTGCAGCCGCCAATAAAAAATTCGGTTATGCCGCGGGAAGAAAACGGGCCGAGTACATTCCCGGCCCGATAATGAGGAGCAGGTATCCGAGAAAGGCTGCCACCGCATAGCGGTCGACGGCTATCTCAATAACCTGCACGTCCTCCATTTAAATGCTGTTTTTTTCTTTTTTGGCCAGAAAAACAGCGGTTGCGATGATCATCAGTGGAAGTACGAACAGAACGAATGACAGAGCACTCATAGATTTTGTTTGTGTTCAGGTTATGTGCAACTGGAGGACCCGTATTTGAATGCCGGGCTCCGAAAAATGCGACAGTGTAATCTTACATCATTCCGGATTGAGGGTCAATACCCCTGGCTTTCCGAAAACCGATATAACGTCCGGATGAAAGTCGGCCCGGCGGAATCTGGCGGGATTCCGGCATATTCCGGTGTTGTTCGCATTTAATTATCTGCCCCAAACTCCGTAAATTGTCGCGAATCTGTGAATGCAATGCATAACCAACTTTTACGATTAAATCAGAAAAAATGGCTAAAGAATTTGACCTGTGCGTGATCGGCAGCGGCCCCGGCGGCTATGTGGCGGCCATCCGGGCAGCACAACTTGGATTTAAAACAGCAATTATTGAAAAACGCGACCTTGGCGGGGTGTGCCTTAATATCGGATGTATCCCCACCAAAGCCCTGCTCAAATCGGCAGAGACCCTCGAAACCATCAAACATGCCTCCGACTATGGGCTGAGTGTAAATCAGTTCAAGGTCGATTTTCCGGCCGTAATCAAGCGCAGCCGGGGCGTGGCCGACAAAATGAGCAAGGGCGTACAATTCCTGATGAAAACCAACAAGATTGAGGTGGTCAGGGGCAAGGGCATACTTGCCGGAAAAGGCGAGGTCAAGGTTGTAGACGACAAGGATAAAGAAGTGGAGCGCGTAAAGGCCAAACACATTGTGCTGGCAACCGGTGCCCGCTCAAGGGAGCTTCCAAACCTGAAATTCGACGGCGAAACCATCATCAACAGCGAGGGCGCCATGAAGCTGGATAAACAGCCCAAACGAATGGTGATTGTGGGTGCGGGGGCTATCGGTGTCGAATTCGCTTATTTCTACCATACCCTTGGCACGGAAGTCACACTGGTCGAAATGATGAAAACCATTGTGCCGGTCGAGGATGAGGAAATCGGCAAGGAACTGGCTAAAATCTACAAGAAGTCCGGCATGAACATCCTGACAGAGAGTACCGTCGAAAAAGTGGAGAAAAAGGGCGGTAAAGTTACCGTGACCATCAAAACACCGAAAGGCGAGGAAAAAGTTGAAACCGATATAGTGCTGTCGGCAGTCGGTGTGGTTGGCAACGTGGAAGGCCTCGGTCTCGAAGAGGCAGGCGTGAAGGTTGAAAAAGGGTCCATCAAGGTAAATACAGAAACCTACGAAACCGATGCCAAAGGCGTGTATGCCATTGGTGATGTGATCGGTGCGCCATGGCTGGCCCATAAAGCATCGCACGAGGGTCTCGTGCTGGTTGAGCGTCTGGCAGGGCTGGACCCCAAACCCGTCGACTACAAAAACATTCCGGGCTGTACCTACTGCCATCCGCAGATCGCGTCGGTGGGCTACACTGAAAAGGCGGCGAAAGAGGCCGGTTACGAGGTTAAAGTGGGCAAATTCCCCTTCTCGGCCAGCGGCAAAGCATCGGCATCCGGGCATACCGACGGATTTGTGAAGGTTGTTTTTGACGCCAAATACGGTGAGTGGCTTGGCTGTCATATGATAGGTGACGGTGTAACCGAGTTGATCTCGGAAGCTGTACTTGGGCGTGACCTTGAAACAACCGGCCACGAGGTGATTTCGGCTGTGCATCCGCACCCGACCCTGTCGGAAGCCATCATGGAAGCGGCCGCCGAAGCGTACAACGAAGGCGTACACCTTGGTACCCAGCCGAAGAAAAAGCAGTAGAGTTGGAAAGGCTGTACCGGGCAGAGATGCTATGCTGATATGCTATTTGGATGGTGCCGGCATCTGTTTAGTTAGTACGCTTTGAATTAGGGAAGTACGGAACAAGCGAACAATTGAACCCCGAATGTGGCAGCAACTGAAATAAAATACCTCGAAGTTATCGATGTGGGCCTCGTGCCCTACCAGCAGGCGTGGGACCTGCAGAAAGCGGTGCAGAAACGTCTGATTGATGAAAAAATGGCCAGGCGTGCTGATCCCGGTCCAAAGGCCGGTCAATCTGCAGAACGGAGCAACGATGTGTTGCTGTTTGTTGAGCATCCGCACGTGTACACCCTGGGCAAAAGTGGCGACGGGTCGCACCTGCTGGCTGCTGCCGGCGAATTGGAAAGGATAGGGGCCACCTACGTTAAAATCGACCGCGGTGGCGACATCACCTATCACGGACCCGGACAGGTGGTCGGCTATCCCATCATTGACCTCGACCGCCACTACACCGACATCCACCGTTACCTGAGGGAGCTCGAAGAGGTGATGATCCGCGTATGTGCCGATTACGGTTTCAGTGCCGGCAGGATCGATGGCCTGACCGGTGTATGGATAGACGACGCAAAAATCTGTGCGTTCGGCGTGAAATGTTCACGCTGGGTTACGATGCACGGGTTTGCTTTTAACGTAAATACTTCCCTCGATTACTTCGGGCACATTGTTCCCTGCGGCATCAGCGACAAAAAAGTGACCAGCCTTCAGCAGCTTCTTGGCCGTACTGTTGATCCTGCGGAGGTAAAAAAAAGAATAACCGGGCATTTTGAAACCGTATTTGGTGTTAAAACGGTCAGTATTACCCGTCTGCCGGAATTGGGCTGATGTTACATCTCATCCCGATTTCCCGTATTTTACAGACTTGATATAAAAAAAGGACCCCATGCTAAAAGAACTGGATGTAATCCCCTCCGAACCGATGTCGAAAAGGCGCCCCGACTGGCTGCGTGTAAAGCTGCCAACCGGACCGAAATTCCGTGAAATCGCCAACCTGATGTCGGAAAAGAATCTGAACACGGTGTGTGCCGAGGCCCGGTGCCCGAATATGGGCGAGTGCTGGGGCAACGGAACCGCCACATTCATGATCCTGGGCGACGTATGTACACGCTCCTGCGGTTTTTGTGCCGTCAAAACCGGCCGGCCTATGCAGGGCCTCGACTGGGATGAGCCTAACCGGGTAACCCAGGCCGCCAAAACGATGGGGCTGCGGCATGTGGTCATCACCTCTGTGAACCGTGATGAACGCAAGGACGGCGGTGCCCCTATCTTCGCCGAAACCATTCACCGGCTGCGTGACGAAATTCCGGGTGTTACCATTGAGGTTCTGATCCCGGATTTCCGCGGATTATGGGATGCGCTGCAAACCGTGCTCGATGCACGTCCGGAGGTGCTGAACCACAACCTTGAGACCGTACCCCGGCTCTACCGGCAGGTTCGTCCGCAGGCACGGTACGAGCGATCGCTTGAGCTGCTCAAAATTTCGGTTGATCAGGGTCTGCGCACCAAAACGGGCATAATGGCAGGTCTTGGCGAAACCCAGGCCGAAGTGTTTGAAGTGATGGACGACCTTGCCCGCACCGGGGTGCATGTAATGACCATCGGGCAGTACATGCAGCCGACCCAGATGCACCTTCCGGTCAAAGACTGGGTGCATCCCGATGTATTCGCATCCTATAAGGAGATTGGCGAGGCCAAGGGTATTGAGCATGTAGAGAGCGGTCCGCTGGTACGGTCCTCCTATCATGCCGAGAAACATGTATGATACGGTACGGTTGTAAGACTGGCCATGTATCGCGGTGCAAAACCCCATAACCGGAAACATCCGGTTGTAAAGTTTTGTCATAACCCGGCTTGTGCCGGTTCATTTCCTGGTATTCGTGGTGATTGGACTGAAAAACCGCTTTTATCTATTCGCCATGATCTGATCCGTTCGTTATATTAAGAAGATATTGCAGTAATCTGAAGTTTTTACGGCCCGGCCGGCTCGTTGCAGTGTGCCCGGCAGCCGGAACCTGTATGAACAGGGTGTTTGCGAATAAAAAAATATGATTCCCGCTGCCGGATACGTCCGGGCATTACATGACCATTATTTAGAGGATTGAGATGCTCTCACTTATAGTAATCATTGTTCTGAGCTACATAATCGGCGCCATTCCATCGTCGCTGTGGGTGGGACGTATTTACAAAAAAATAGATCTGCGTGAGCACGGCAGCGGCAACCTGGGTGCCACCAACACATTCAGGATACTGGGCTGGAAAGCCGGTGCGGTGGTATCGCTCATCGATTTCACGAAAGGGTTTACCGCCGCTTTCTTCATCAGCCAGCTGGGATATCTTGTGGGCGACATCCCCGTTATACTTTCGGGATGGGAGACCGATGTGTTTGTTCGCATTACGGCTGGCCTGTTCGCCGTGGTCGGACACATGTTTTCGTTTCTGGCCGGGTTCAGAGGCGGCAAAGGGGTGCTTACGGCATGTGGTATGCTGTATGGCGTTGAACCGATCTCCATATCACTTGCCCTGGCCATTTTCCTGATCCTGTTGTTCACCACCAGGTATGTTTCGCTTGCATCCATCATTGCCACCGCTTCCTATCCGATCTTTCTGCTGTTCCTGCGCTATATTATAGGTGTCGGTTATGTGGATGGCAGCCTGATTGTAATCGCCTCGGTTATCTCGGCAGGTATCGTTGTGAAACATCACGAAAACATAAAACGGCTGCTGGAGGGTACGGAAAGCAGGATTCAGTCGTTCGCGCCGTCCAAAGGCCGCATCAACGAGGAGCAGGCAACGTGAAAGTTACGATAATAGGTGCGGGCAGCTGGGGTACCGCCCTTTCTCTTGTGCTGAACGAGGGCGGCCATGAGGTGCGCATATGGGCGCGTGAACCCGAGGTGGCCCTCCGGATCAATCAGTTCAGGGATAACCAGGACTATTTGCCGGGAATCTCCATTCCGGATCCGGTAATCTGCTGTACCGATTTTAAAGAGTGTGTACCCGAAAGTGAAGTTGTTGTGTTCGCCACCCCGTCGCACGCTATGCGGGAGGTGGCCGGAAGGGTAAAACCGTTCCTGAAGGGTGACGAAATCGTGGTACACGTAGCCAAAGGCATCGAAAATGATACCTTTATGACCATGAGCGAGGTGCTGGCCGAGGTGCTTTCAGACGTGATCCCCGAAGACCATATCGGGGTGCTTTCGGGTCCGAGCCATTCGGAGGAAGTCAGCCGCAAAAAGGCTACCACCGTGGTTTCGGCAGCCAACTCGAAAAGTACAGCAACCCTCATCCAGAAATTGTTCATGACACCCCATTTCCGCGTTTATGTGAACCACGACATACGCGGGGTTGAAATCGCCGGATCGGTGAAAAATGTGATGGCCATAGCGGCAGGCATTGTGGACGGGGCACAGATGGGCGACAACGCCTCGGCCGCGCTTATGACCCGCGGACTGCTTGAAATGAAGCGCCTGGGAACGCGTCTTGGCGCATCCCAGGATACCTTCTCGGGCCTGGCCGGTATCGGCGATCTGATCGTTACCTGCACCAGCAAGCACTCCAGAAACCGGTACGTGGGCTTTCAGATTGGTCAGGGCAACAAGTTGAATGATATAATCTCAAAAATGAACATGGTTGCCGAAGGGGTCAAAACAACCAGGTCGGTTTATGAATGGTCCAGAAAACTGCAGGTGGTAATGCCCCTTACCGAAGCGGTGTACCAGGTGCTGTTCGAAGATGTAAATCCGTACGACGCCCTCGCCAATCTGATGACCCGGGATCCCAAAGATGAAATTCTTGTATGAGTTTATGCGTTACAGTGCCTGATTGACCATTGACGCCGGATGATCTTTTGGTCAAATGTCCGTACTTTATCACATCAAACTGAAACACATATTCAGTCTGTTCTCTTATGTACCAGGTTATGCCCGTCGATTCCAGGATGAGTCTTGGCGACCTTAAAAGACTCGTAAAAACCGGTGAGGGTACGTTCCTCGAATTCAAACGAACGATCTCGTCGCCAGGGAAAATTGCGAGGGAACTGGCAGCTTTTGCAAATACCAAAGGCGGTACACTGCTCATTGGCGTTGACGATGACAAAAGTCTGGTCGGTGTCGACAGCTACTATGAGCAGGAATTTCTGCTCAGCCAGTCGCTGAACGAAGTTTGTGTGCCTGCACTTGAAGCCAGCGTCGAGGTTGTTCCCTTCCACAAGAAGGAGATTGTGCTTGTACGGGTTGAAGAAAGCGATAACAAACCTGTTTATGTATCCGAAAAGGGGAAAAAGACGGTTTATGTGCGTGATAAGGACCAGAGTGTGCGGGCCAGTTTCGAGAAGATGCAGCTGCTCAGGAAAAAAAAGAGAAGCAACGGTATCACATTCGCTTACGGCCCCGATGAGCAGAAGCTGTTCAGATATCTGAATGAATACGACCGGATTACTGTTCGGGAATATTCAAATCTGATCAATTCGGGTAAATGGAAGGCCTCGAGGATTCTGGTAAATTTAGCCAGCCTGGGGGTTCTCAGGTTCTTTAATCACGAAAAGAAAGAGTATTTTTCACTATCAGAAACAAGATTTTGAGTGCTGAATCTATTATGAGCGATATCAATTTTGCAGAAAAACTGGCAGACAGGAATGGCAACGAGGTGGTAGGGCTTACCGGCCGTGCCGTGCATCAGATCGAGAAAATACGCAGGGAGGAAAACATCCCTGACGATAATTATCTGCGTGTAGGCGTGAAGGGTGGGGGATGCTCCGGAATGAGCTACACCCTGGGCTTCGATCACAAAACAGAACACGATCTGGAGTATGCCATCGGGGATGTTAAAGTGGTGGTCGATAAGCGCCATGCGATCTACCTGGAGGGCACATCCGTTGATTTTAAAGACGGCCTCGACGCGCGCGGTTTTGTCTTCAGTAATCCCGTTGCGACCAGTACCTGTGGTTGCGGTTCTTCATTCAGCGCATAATGGCGGGCAGGCGGAAAAAAAATGACGATCCTCTCTACGGGGAGTTACTGGCTGCTGCAGAACACATTAACGAGGAACTTGTAGCACTGCGCAGGGACCTGCACATGCATCCCGAACTGGGCTGGAACGAAAACGAAACCTCCGAGAAGATTATCAAAAAGCTCACTGATGCAGGCCTCAGGAGCAGGAATGGTCTGGCCGGTTACGGTCTCTACACCGATATCGGAAAGAATTCCGGATCCATGGTCGCCTACCGGGCCGACATGGACGCGCTTCCGATACAGGATCAGAAGCAGGTTCCGTATGCCTCAAAAGTACCTGGCTGCGCTCACATGTGCGGGCACGATGTGCACACAACCATTGCTCTCGGGGTTGCCCGGGTGCTTTATCAGTTCAGCGATGAGCTTCAGGGCCGGGTCAGGGTTATCTGGCAGCCGGCCGAAGAGACCCAGCCCAGCGGTGCCCCGGAGATGATCAGTGCCGGCGTGCTCGATGGTGTGAAAGCTATTTACGGTGCTCACTGCGATCCCACGCTTGAGACCGGAAGGTTCAGTATAAGAAGGGGTGCCGAAACGGCGGCATTCGATTCCTTCATAATCACGGTCAAATCAGACAGTACCACCCACTCTGCCCGGCCGCACATGGGAACGGATACGATCTGGATTGCCAACCAGATCATCCAGAACCTGTATCAGTTTATCGGACGCATTACCGATGTGCTGAAGCCCACGACCATATCCGTGTGTACCTTTCATGCCGGCGAAGCACTGAACGTGATTCCGAATACAGTGGAGTTTGGCGGCACCATCCGTACCGTCAGCGACGACAAACGCGAAGGTATCCGTACGTATGTTAAAAGCCTGATCGGAAGTATGCAGAGCCTGTACGATGTGCAGATCGACATCCGGTTCGGGATGGGAGCCCCGCCCGTTCAGAACGATGTGCGCCTGCACGACCACGCCCTGCACCTGATACAGCAGCAGCTGGGAAAAAATGCATTCCGTGAACGCGAGCAGAGCATGGGGGCCGAGGATTTCTCTTTCTACACGCGCATTGTACCCTCCCTGTTCATCCGTATTGGCAGCGCGGGTTCGCCGCAGACCTCCTATCCGCTGCACAGTTCGCTGTTCGATGTGGACGAACGCCTGATTACCCCGACAGTTGCCTTCATGTCGTGGCTGCTCATCCGGAACCTCAGTGATAAGCCCTGTTAGGAGAGGGTGGCCGAAGCGTGGCTGCCGTAATGGTACCGTCCTGTTCCACTGCATAAAACCCGCTTGTCGTTGCGTCTGGCTCCGGATTCCGGTAATCGAGGCTTCCACTGTTTACAGAAAACAAAAAAATACCCGTCAGAATCAGATAAAAGAGCAGTAATCTCATGATTTTGTGCATCCCCCTTGATGAATAGTCAGTGGATATAACCACATTATTGGTTTTATGTTCTGGATGGCCGTAAAAAGGTCAGGCCGTATCCGCGTCCGGTGTTGTGCTGTTTGAAAAACTGGTGACGAATCACTAAGATGGGTCAGCCTGCCGGCCTGTACGCAGTGCATTACAGCATTATAAACAGTTATTCAGTCAGTATTTAGAAACAACCTATGGAAAAAACAAACCAACCAAACGGCAACCTTACAGCTGAACGCAACCGGTTACTGCTCGCTGTCGATGTTTTGATGGTCGTGGTGGTGGGTTTTAACCTGATCTGGATCGTATTCGACTGGTCATTCCAGAGCACCACCTTCCAGAGCCTTGTGGAGATGATTTCAGGGCCGTTTTTCGAGTTTTACCGCGACCGGATTCACCCCGATTTTCTGTTCTATGATGTACTGTTCATCATTTTCTATCTCGTTGAGCTGGGCATCCGCTGGATAGTTTCCATTGTGAAGAAAGACTACCCGAAATGGTACTATTTCCCGTTTGTAAACTGGTACGACCTGCTGGGATGCATCCCCATTGGCTCATTCAGGTTCTTCCGCCTGCTGCGCATATTTGCACTTCTGATGCGAATGCACCGGCTCGGGTTCATCGATATTACCAAATCGTTTGTCTATGACATGCTGGC
This sequence comes from Cyclonatronaceae bacterium, assembly GCA_047921215.1. GTDB lineage: Bacteria > Bacteroidota > Rhodothermia > Balneolales > Cyclonatronaceae > RECM01. The sequence continues at coordinate 46,202 of JBLRWO010000015.1, forward strand.
CCGGTACCTGAACATTTTTACCGAGGAGGTATCGAACAGGGTGGTTTACAACATTCTGACCGATATACAGGATGAGCTGAATGAGGGCAGTCCGGTAGTGGAAACCATTCTTGAGCAGGTTATCGAGCCCCGGCGTGATGCCCTTGTTGGCTGGATTTCGCAGCGGGTGGGACTGATAGCCGGTAAGGGCTACGAACTTTACCGGGATGATATAAGCCGGTATGTTGAGCGCCGTATAGGCGAGGCGGTGGAGCAGAACAGGGAGATCAGGCAGATCGCAGCCGTTCCGGTGGTTGGCAGTTATATCAGCACCCGGCTTGAGCAGGCCATTGGCGATATTGTACTGAACGTTATTAACGGTGCCATCAACGACCTGGCATCCGATAAGAACCGGGTGGTGGTAGACGATGTGACCCGGCTCGCCATTGAGTCCTTCCAGGCGGAAGACCCCGACCGTAATCTCCATAATATCGTACTCGACATGGCTAACAGGTCGCTTGATGTAATCAAGGCAAGGGTCAGCGTTCAGCAGTGGAAACTGCGTCCCGAGGAACGGGTCGAACGCATACGGGAGCTCATGCAAAATGAACTGGTGCAGAAGACCGGGCAGGCCCTGGACCCTCATTTTTCAAAAACATGATTTGTTTTTAATATTAACTATATTAAGATGTTTTAAACCTCGCACAGACCGACAGAACACCCCATAGTTGTGGACCGAAAAATTGAAAAGAAACGCTTTCCTCCAAAAAGGGTAGCGGGATTTGCCAGCCTCACACTGTTGCTGATCATCGTTGTGTATGTATATGCAAGCAGCGGGGGTGAGTCGCGTTTAAATATCGATGCTGAACGCATAACGGTATCGGCTGTTTCCTATGGTCCGTTTCAGGAATATGTACCCATAAACGGGACCGTGGTACCCATACAGACCCTGTATCTCGACGCGATAGAAGGCGGCCGTATAGACCGGATCATGGTGGAAGGCGGTTCCATGGTGAACGAGGGCGATACCCTACTGGTTTTGAGCAACAGCAATCTTCAGCTGGATGTGTTCAACCGGGAAGCGCAGATACTGGAGCAGATCCACAACCTGCAGAACAGGCAGCTTACGCTGCAGCAGGAACGGTTGCGGCTGCGCGAGATGATGGTCGAAATGCGCTACAACCTTCAGCGGGCCGAACGCCAGTTTGAGCAGAACAGGGAACTGCGCGGCCGCAATATGGTCTCTGAAGAGGAATTCAGGCAGGCACAGGAGAATTTTCTGAGCACCCGCGAACGTATGGGCATCGTTCGGGAGACCTTCGTTATCGATTCCGTGCAGACCGAAAATCAGCTGCGTTTCATCAACAACTCTCTGGAACGCATGCAGACCAATCTGGAGATGGTACAGAAGAGCATGGACTACCTCGTTCTGACCGCGCCCATCTCGGGTCAGCTGACCTCGCTGAACGCCGAAATCGGCGAGTCGAAAACCAGGGGGCAGCGCATGGGACAGATCGACGTGCTGGATGGGTACAAGGTGAGGGTGGCCATCGATGAGCACTACATTGCGCGGATAACCCTCGGCCAGAAGGGCGAATTCGATTTTGCCGGACGCAGCTACAGCCTGGAAATCACGAAAATCTATCCCGAGGTGAACGACGGGCGTTTTGAGGTCGATATGGAGTTCGTTGATGAAATGGCCCCGGAGGGTATACGCAGGGGGCAGACCGTACGCCTGCGGTTGGAGCTCAGCGATCTTACCGATGCGGTACTGCTGGCCCGTGGCGGTTTTTTTCAGACCACGGGCGGCAACTGGGTGTATGTGCTTGATGTCGACGGTCAGACTGCCTACCGCCGGGAAGTGCGCCTCGGGCGGCAGAATCCGCAGTATTATGAGGTGGTGAGCGGCCTGCAGCCGGGCGAGCAGGTAATCACTTCATCCTATGAACCGTTTGGCGAGAACGAAAGACTGGTTTTGAAGTAGAAGGAAAGGTTACCTTGTGGCTTGCTTGCTGTACACAGGGAAACCGGGGTCCATTACCGACAACCGTTCACGCAACCCGACCTGAAACCGGACTTATGATTAAAACCGTTAACCTGAAAAAACTCTACACTACCGACGAGGTAGAAACCACCGCCCTGAATGATGTGAGCCTTGAGATCGGAACAGGTGAATTCGTGGCTGTTATGGGTCCGTCGGGCTGTGGCAAGTCAACGTTGCTGAACATCATCGGGCTGCTCGACGATGTAACGGCCGGGAGCTACCTGTTCGGGGATGTGGATGTTACCACTTTCACCGAGCGTCAGCGTGCAGCCCTGAGAAAACAGAACATCGGTTTCGTGTTTCAGAATTTTAATCTGATCGATGAACTCACCGTTTTCGAAAATGTGGAACTGCCCCTGCTCTACCAGGGCATCTCATCCCAGGACCGGAAAAAACGGGTTGAGGAAGCCCTGGACCGTATGCAGATCGGCCACCGCCGCAATCACTTTCCACAGCAGTTATCGGGCGGGCAGCAACAGCGCGTGGCGATAAGCCGGGCAGTTATCGGCACCCCCAAACTGATCCTGGCCGATGAACCCACCGGTAACCTCGATTCCAAAAATGGCGAAGAGGTCATGAAACTGCTGGCCGGGCTCAACGAATCGGGAACGACCATTATCATGGTAACCCATTCACCTATCGATTCCGGCTATGCCCACCGCATTATTCATCTGTTCGATGGCGAGGTGGTTACCGGCGATGAAATGGCTAAACGGATTCATCAGGCCGAAGCAGCCGGACCGGCATCCTGATTGTCAGTTATGTCCGGCTTCCTGTTCCTCAGGTATAGCCGGTGAAGTGACCTTGTATTTTTTATCGACCCTCCCCAATAAAAAGCCATAGGGTTGCAGCCCGTCTATTTCGTCGAAGAGGATTTTCAGAATGGCAAGACCGGGAATGAACAGGATCATCCCCAAAAGGCCCCAAATCTGACCTCCAACCAGTATAGCGATGATAGTAACAAGCGGATTCAGACTTACTTTGTCACCAACAATAACGGGTGTGAAAAGATTGCTTTCAAACAGTTGAATCACATAAAAGCCGATTATAACGGCAAAGGGAACCCATAGTGCATCCATGGTGAGCAGGGCGTAAACCGCTGGTAGAACCGATCCGAATATGGGGCCTAAAAAAGGTATAATATTCAGCATGGCTGCAAAAACCCCGAATAAAATGGCATGCTTTACCCCGAGGCTGGTTAGCAAAATTACGTTCAGAACTGCCAGAATACAGATCACAAAAAACATGCCGGTGATGTAACTTTGTATGACCACTTTAACTTTTTCAACCAGATTTCTGATCCGTTGTTTGTCGCCCCCCGAAAATGTACTGACCATGAAAGCCCGGATGAATTCCCGGTAAATCAGGAACAGATAGATAAAAATGGGTATCAGGAAGTACATGGTCATCCCGCCCACGGTGGAGATCAGCCGCAATGTAATTGATGAAATATCAAAATCGAAGGCGTTGGCAACCCCAAAATCGACATCTTCGACACGGGATTTTATAAATTCGGGTGAATACCGGAGAAACGTTTCATGGGTATCATCCGCAAGTTGTTCAACACGCTGTTGAATGTCGGGCAGTTCTTCGCCAAAACTCCTGATCTGATTGGTAAACAGGAACCCGATGAACGATAAAATAATGATAAGCAGCAGCATGCCAAGAAATGCCGATATACTGCGGGGTATTTTCCGTGATTCCAGCACGTCGCATGCCGGGGTCAGTATAACGGCAAAAAATGCGGAGAGCAATAGCGGCACCAGTATCCCCTTGGCTACAATCATGCCGTATATGGTCATGATAATACCGGCCAGTATAACAGTGCCCTTAAGGTAGATAGGGTACGTTTTTTCAGTGCTCATTATGTTCAATACTCAAAGCGTTGTGGGTATTTACAGCATTATGGGGTATTGATTGTAAAATAGGCTAACCGTTGTTGTACAACAAAACCGGATATGGTTATTTTCGGGCCGATGAGGAGAGTTTTTGGTTTTTACTCTATATTCCTGCCTGTGTGTTTGCAATGTGCCCGGAACATCAGGAACCTGTCGGAGTCTAATTTAGTCATTATATGCTTTTACAGTCAAACAGGCCCGTTTTGTATCGGTCAGCAGGTCTGTTTAATTACGTTCAGGAAACTGATGGGGCCGGGTATAACAGGAGTAACACGGTTAGAGAAATGGAGATAGCACCGGTAAGGTGGTAACAAGCGGATGCTGAACAACTATCTGAAAATAGCTATACGAAACCTGCTTAGGAACGCCGGATATTCTGCGATCAATATCCTGGGGCTGACTATCGGTGTGGCCTGCACAGTACTCATCCTGATTTACGTGTTCGATGAACTCAGCTATGACCGGTACCATCCTGAAAGCGAACTCATTTATCGTATTGTACAGGAATCAAAAGTGGAGGGGGTGGGTGAACCATCGGCTGCCAATCCGTTTCCGCTCAGGGATGCCCTGCTCAACGACTATCCCGATCTGGTTGAATCGGCGGTCCGTTTTTTCAACCTGAGGGCGAACAAACTCACTCTCAGCTACAATAATGAGGCACACTTCAACGAGCGCCGGTTTTTCTTCACCGATCCCGACGTATTCAGTGTGTTTGGCTTCCGGCTTGAGGAGGGCGACGAGAGAACCGCACTGGCGAACCCGAACAGCCTGGTCATGACCCGTGAAACCGCCCGGAAGTATTTCGGGGATGCCGACCCGATCGGGCAGATACTCCGCTTTGAGGGCCGGCTCGAGATGGAGGTAACGGGTATTCTCCGGGAATTCCCCGAAAACTCCCATTTTCAGGCAGATATCCTGGCCTCGATGGCGTCGGTCAACAATCTGTATGCCAATGGCATACCGACCGACTGGTTTTTCAATCCCTGCTGGACATACGTTAAAGTAAGCAGTGAGGATGCTGCCACGAATCTGAAGGCCCAGATGGATATTCTGGCTGAAAAATACTACCCTGAATCGTTCAAGACGGACATGACCCTGGCCATGCAGCCACTGCATGACATCCGGCTGCATTCACGCTTCAACAATGAAATTGCTCCGACGGGTAACATCCTCTACATCTACCTATTTTCGGTGATCGCGATCTTCGTGTTGCTGATTGCCTGCATCAACTTCATGAACCTGGCAACGGCCCGGGCATCGCGCAGGGCGCTGGAAGTAGGCATGCGCAAGGTGCTCGGTGCCGGGAAGAAACAGCTCGTAGGCCAGTTTCTGGGCGAAAGCGTGCTGGTAAGCCTGATAGCCGTAACGCTTGCGGTGGTGCTTATTCAGCTGGTGTTGCCATCATTCAACAGTTTTACCGGCAAGGAATTGGCGTTTAATCCGTTTACCGAGCCGTTACTGGCCGCTTTGCTGGCGGTTATTGTGATCCTGGTGGGACTGGTTTCGGGTCTCTATCCGGCCTTTTTCCTCTCCTCGTTCAATCCGGTGACCACACTTAAGGGTGGATTCCGGTCGGGCAGGGGCAGTTCCATTCTCCGGCAGGGGCTGGTTGTGGTGCAGTTCAGTATCTCCATCATCATGCTGACGGGTACCGTGGTGGTGTGGAACCAGCTCAACTATATGCGGAACGCCGAGCTCGGCTTTGAAAAAGAGCATGTGGTGGTTATACAGTCGCATCTAACCGCTGCAATCTGGAATTACGACAACCTGAAACAGTCCCTGCTGGAGCACTCATCCGTGCTGAGTGTTACCGGCAGCGAAACGGTGATCGGCTCCAGGTACCAGGTCGACGAATACATGCCGGTGGGTATGGGCAACACCGAGGAGCAGCTTTTCCATACGATCATGGTGCACCACGATTTCGCGGAAACCTTCGGGCTTGATATCATAGCCGGCCGCGGATTTTCCGAGCGTTTTGCCACCGACCAGGCGGAGGCGGTTATGGTGAACCGGACCCTGGTAGAACAGATGGGCTGGACCCCGGATAATGCCATCGGAAGGGCGTTTCGAAAATATTCAGACGAGCAGCTGGTAATCGGCGTATTTGAGGATTTCAACTACACCGGTCTTCAGGAATCGATCAGCCCCATGATCCTGGATATGCCCGATCAGGATTTGCAGGTGGCGCAGTACATCCGCTATATATCGGTCAGGATAACCCCTGGCAATCCGCGTCCGGCCCTTGACCACATCGAACAGGTCTGGTCACGGTTCGACCCCACCCGCCCGGTTGAGTATTTCATGCTCGACGAGGAGCTCACGGCACTGTACGAGGCTGAAGAAATGATGGGCAGCATCGCCGGCCTGTTTGCCCTGTTCTGTGTATTTGTGGCCTGTCTGGGGCTCTTTGGCCTGGCATCCTACACAACACAGATGCGAAAAAAGGATATTGGCATCAGGAAAGTGATGGGGGCATCGGTCCTCAATATTGTGAACGTGCTGTCGTTCGAATACCTGAAACTGGTGCTGTTTTCGGTGCTCATAGCATGGCCGGTGTCGTGGTTTGTGCTGAACTGGTGGCTTCAGAATTTTGCCTACCGCACGGATGTGAGCGTCTGGATCCTGCTTGGGGCCACCGTCATCACCATAGTGATCGCTTTTGTCACCGTAAGCTATCAAACCATCAAAGCGGCATATACGAATCCCGTGGAAGCGCTCAAAACGGAATAACCCAAGCCTGATGCCCGTATCCATGAAAGTGATGTTGTTATTGCGCTCAGCATGACGATGTTGGGCGTTGCGCTCAGCATGACGATGTTGGGCGTTGCGCACAGCATGACGATGTTGGGCGTTGCACTCTGCATGATGTCGGGAAAATGGATATATTCGGTCGACAGAATATTTGACAACCAGCTGAACATCATGGAAGAATCGTACCGTAAATTTTTTGAACAGAACCGCCGGAGGGTCGAGGAGCTTACCAGGAACGACCCGGATTTTTTTAAAAGGGCCTATTCGGGGCAGAATCCTGATTTTTTTCTGATTGCCTGTTCCGACAGCCGTGTTTCGCCCAGCCAGATCCTTGGTGCGAAACCGGGTGAAATTTTTGTTCACCGCAATGTGGCCAACCTGGCCGTTCATACCGATCTGAATTTCATCTCGGCCCTGCAGTATGCGGTCGAGATACTGACAGTCAGGCACGTGGTTGTTGTGGGTCATTACGGATGTGGTGGTGTCAGGGCCTCTCTCGGCAGTCAGTACAACGGCCTTATCGACAACTGGCTTGAAAATATCCGGGATGTAATCCGGCTGCATGCCGATAAACTGGACGCGATCGATGATCCTGAGCAGAAGTGCAAACTGCTTGTAGAGCTGAACGTGATCGAGCAGGCAATCAATGTGAGCCGCACATCCGTCATTCGGAAGGCCTGGGCCAAAGAGAAACGCCCTCAAATCCACGGATGGGTGTATGATCTGGAAAAGGGGATCATCCACGACCTGGAAATCCGTGATAAAATCTTTGCCGCTTTCAAAAGCATACCACAGGAGCCGTAAGCCGTATGAAACGTACCGGAGCCTGGCTTGTCGTCTGTGCACAGGAACAGCTCGGTATTACCCACACGATCGGTATACCCGGCGGGTGCCACCCATGCCATGAGTGGTATTGCCGAAGCCTTTCTCGACGGTATTCCGATGCCGGTTATCAGCGGCGGCATCCGCCGCGATACGGGAAAGTCCTATCAGTTGCACGATATCGATCAGATTGCACTCATGAAAAACGTCACCAAGGGAGCATGGCTGGTGGAACATCACCGTGATATTGTCCCGGTTTTGTTTAAGGCATATCAAATCGCGGTAAACGGAGTTCCCGGACCGGTTTTTGTCAAAATCCCGGGAAATCATCCGTTGCATGAGGTTAGATTGCCGGCAGAATTTTTCCGTGGAGTTCACCAAAACCTATACGGTAGCCATCGCCCTGGCACCATCCGGTCATGATCACTTCATCCCCGTCTTTGAGGAAGGCACGTTCTTCGCCGTTGGGGAAACGGACGGGTTTACGGCCTCCGTGGCTCAGCTCCAGCATCGATCCATACGACGATTCGCCCGGGCCGCTGATGGTTCCCGAAGCCAGCAGGTCGCCCGGACGTATATTGCAGCCGGATACGGTGTGATGGGCAAGCTGCTGACTCATGTTCCAGTAGAGATACCTGTAATTCGACCGGCAGATATGCTCGGGTGACAGAAAACCGGCACACTTAAGATATACATCCAGCTGTATATCATAGGTGACGGGGCCGGGTGTTGCATTTTGCAGATAGGGAAGAGGCATGGGATCAGTCTGCTCCGGGCCGTGTGTGCGGAAGGGCTGAAGGGCATCGAGGGTAACGATCCATGGCGAAATAGTAGTACCGAAATTTTTGGAGTTGAACGGACCCAGCGGCACATATTCCCATTTCTGGATGTCTCTGGCGCTCCAGTCGTTCACCAGTACCATCCCGAATATATGGTCAAATGCCTGATCGAGCGGTATCGGCCGGCCGAGTGTGTTGCCGGGTCCTGTAAGAAAACCCGCTTCCAGTTCGAAATCGAGCATACGGCTGGACCTGAAAACAGGCATACCGGTTTCGGGGTCGGTCATCTGCCCGCAGGGACGGTACAGGTCGGTGCCCGATATGACCACGGAACTGGCCCGGCCGTGATAGGCCACTGGCAGATGCAGCCAGTTGGGATGCAGCGCGTGCTCCTTGTCGCGGAACATACTGCCCACGTTGGTTGCATGCTCACGGGAGGAATAAAAATCGGTATAGTCGCCAATTTCGACCGGCATCACCATTCTGACCTCATCCGCCGGTATCAGAACCCTGTCGCGAAGCGCGGTATTATCGCGGAGAATGGGATTGTCGTACCGCAGCAGCCGGCTGATGATTGTCCGCGCTCCGAGCCAGGACTTTCTGCCCAGTGCCATAAAATCGTTAAGTACCGGTTTGGTGAAGACGTCATGATCGGGAAGGTATTCCTTTTGAAAAAATCCCTCCTGTTCGAGAATCTTCAGATCGAGGATGTAATCACCGATGGCAGTGCAGAGCCGGGGCTGCCCCCCGGAAGCCGGGATATACGATCCGTATGGCAGGTTCTGGATCGGAAAGTGAGAATCAGGGCTGACGCTGATGAAAGATTTAAGATGGGGATCGTTGGTTTCGTGCATGGGATACAGGGTGCGGTTTCTGGCGGAAGTTAGTTTCGTTTATGCGTTTTGGAAAATTCTGAAGAATCACTCATATAGCAGATATCCCCAATATCATATTGGCAGACGAGAAAACAAACTGCCGGAGCACTCCATTATCACTGCAGATATCAATACGGATATCAATGCGGATACTGTATATTTGCACATCCGGCATCATTTCCCATCATCTCCGGCATCATTTACGGCAGTATTTCCGTAATCATCCGGAATAAAGAACCAACCCTAACGAACTCCCGATATGAAATTCAGCAATTTTATCCGTACCTCCCTTATGGGGGGCTTTCTGGTGGTCCTGCCCATGGTCATCCTGGTACTTGTCTTCCGATGGATATTCGGATTTTTGTTCGGCCTGATATCCCCCATTACCCGGCTGATCATGAAAACCGGTACTATCCATGAAATTGTGGCGGGCCTGCTGGCACTTTTTATCATCCTGATAGTCTGTTTTCTGATCGGGGTCGCCATAAAAACACGCTGGGGCCACTTTACCCATCACAGTCTCGAAGATTATGCGCTCAGGTATGCCCCGGGCTACAGCCTGATCAAAGAGACGGTGATGATTTTCCTGGGCCGGAAAACCCCGCCGTTTTCCAAAGTGGCCCTGGTGCGCATATTTGCCACACCCACCCTGATGACCGCCCTGGTTACCGACGAACATCCCGACGGGAGCTTTACCGTTTTTGTTCCGACGGCACCGAATCCGACCTCCGGCAACATCTACCATCTCACGGCCGAAAATGTTTTTCTGGTGGATGTACCAGTCGAGGATGCGATCCGGTCGATTCTGGGCTGTGGTGCGGGTTCAACAAAAATGCTTGAATTGTCTTCGTTTGACAGCCGTGCCGGTGGCGGCGCAACGTAATGAGGTGCAACTGTTCCGGTTGATTGAAGGGCGGCAGGGATGATTGAATGAAGATGAGTACAGGGATTTCATGAAGCAGGGTGCTCGTTGATCAGCCAATCGGTATGCGTGAAGTTTGCAAAACGGCTATCCTTTAAGTTTGCATTACAGCTGTCTGTAACGTTTGCAAAATGACATACAGAGATGCGTGCGCACCACTTTTTGCTTGTTTAGTGATTAAAATCTCATATCTTTATTAGAAATTATATTATTACACAACAGCTGCCATGACACAATGCGGTCATCAGACAGCCGAGGGAACCGGCGACCGTCAATCGGCCATGGGATCCAGCTAAAACGTTAATTGACATCTGTCAAACACGGCATCACACGCTACCCGTGCTGCACTACAGAAAGGTGTTATACTATGGATAGTTCTGATTACAATCTCCGGAACCGTATTGGCCTGTTTGCCGGCCCCGCAGTTTTTCTGATCATGCTGATGATACCGGCTCCGGAGGGTCTTACCGGGGCCGCCTGGATGGTGGCTGCCGTGGGTGTTTTCATGGCCATCTGGTGGGTGAGTGAGGCCATACCCATACCTGCCACGGCACTGCTCCCGATCGCTCTGTTTCCCATTCTCGATGTGGGTACGGTCAGGGAAGCGACCACACCGTTTGCCAATCCCCTGATCTATCTTTTCATGGGTGGTTTTATAATAGCCCTGGCCATGGAGCGGTCGAAACTTCACAAGCGAATTGCCCTGAATGTGGTGAAGCTGGTTGGGGTAAAACCGGGATCGATTGTTATAGGTTTCATGCTGTCGGCGGCCTTTCTGAGCATGTGGGTGAGCAATACGGCCACCGCCATGATGATGCTGCCCATCGCGCTGTCGATCATCAAGCTGGTTGAACATCCCGACGATGTATCGTCGGGCGATCTGCAGACCAATTTCGGGCTGATCATGGTGCTCTGTATAGCCTACGCGTGTAATATCGGGGGAATCGGTACACTTATCGGTACCCCGCCAAATGCGCTTATGGCCGGTTACATGCTGGAAACCTACGGCGTCGACATTGGTTTCTCGCAGTGGATGCTCATAGGCGTACCGCTGGTGGTGATCAGTCTGCCGGTGGTGTACATCCTGCTGGTAAAAGTAATCTATCCCATCAAACTGAAGGAGATACCCGGGGGCAAAGAGATCATCAATGATCAGCTGAAAAAAGCGGGAAAGATAAGCCGTGCAGAGCTGATGGTCGCGATCGTGTTCGGTGCCACGGCGTTGTTGTGGATTACGAGGCCGTTGCTGGAACCGTATATCCCCAATATATCAGATACCGGGATCGCCATATTCGGGGCGATTGTGATGTTCCTGCTGCCGGTGAATTTCAAAAAGGGTGAGTTTGTTCTGCAATGGGAGGATGCCAAACGCCTGCCCTGGGAAGTACTGATCCTGTTCGGCGGAGGTCTGAGCCTTGCCGCAGCGATCACCGATACGGGTCTGGCCGAGTGGATCGGTTCATCGTTGTCGGCACTCAGCGGCTGGCCGGTACTGATCCTGATTGTGACCTCGCTGCTGGTGATCATTTTCCTGACCGAAATTACCAGCAATACGGCCACGGCGGCGGCATTTCTGCCCATACTGGCATCCGTGGCCATCGCAATGGGGCAGGACCCGCTGATTCTCGTAATCCCTGCAGCTATCGGGGCAAGCTGTGCCTTCATGCTGCCGGTTGCGACCCCGCCCAACGCCATCGTGTATGGCAGCGGACTGGTTAGCATCCCGCAGATGGCAAAGGCCGGTTTCATCCTGAACCTGCTGATGGTGGTTCTGATTACCCTGGTGATGTACCTGTTGCTTGGCTACGTCTTCAGCATAACGCTGTAGTAAAAGCCAATCATCCATCATGCCCGGCGCCTCCCCTCGTCATGCCGAGCGCAACGCAGCGCAGCTGCGTGTAGTCGAGGCACGTCGCAGGATGAAATCCCGCGAAAATAGTGGAATTACTGGATAAATCGTGCCCTCAGGCACCCCCGGCCCCGTGAACCACGGGGCCACACCCTTCGACTTCAGCCCGCTACGCGGGCTTGCGCTCAGGGTGACGGTGTCACCTTTCAAATAGTGTTGCCCGTTTAGGGCAAAATTAGTGGCTACCGGTTACAAGTTGCTTGTCATATCTAAAATGGTGTTGCACGAAGGGGCAAAATTACATGCTACCGGTGACAAGTTGCTTGTCACATCCAGAATAGTGTTGCCCGATTGGGGCAAAATTACGTGCTCACCATGACGGGAGGGGGCGCTCACGTGTGAAGTAGGGGTATCTTACGTCGTGTATACCGAATTGAACATCACGTAGTCGGTGGTCAGGTCGCTGCCCCAGCCGGTGCTTTCTTCGGTGCCGGTGTTCAGCTCGAGCCGCACACGGATGTTTGATTCCCGCAGCAGCCGTTTTATGGTATTGCGGTCGAAATCGAGGGGCGAGCCTTTGTCCAGCACCTGCAGCAGTTCGTTATCATCGCCCAGCCAGAGGTCGGCTTTGCTGTAGTCGAAGGGGATTCCCGCATTGCCGCAGGCAGAAATGATCCGGCCCCAGTTGGGATCACGGCCGAACATCGCGGTCTTCACAAGGGTGGAGTTGGATATGGCTCTTACCAGTTTGCGGGCTTCTTCACTGGTTTTGGCCTTTGCCACCGTGTATTCGATGAACTTCGACGCTCCTTCGCCGTCCGAGACGATCAACTGGGCGAGGTGTTTCATCAGCTGCATCAGCTTGTTGCGGAACAGTTCGTAACCCGGGTTGTCTGTGCTCTCAACTTCGCGGTTGCCGGCCAGGCCGTTTGCCATCACTGCCACCATATCGTTGGTGGAGGTGTCTCCATCGACCGTAATCAGGTTGAATGTGCGGTCGACACAGTAGGTGAGAATATCCTGCAACAGGGCTTTGTTGATGTTGAAATCGGTGACGATGAACGCCAGCATGGTGGCCATGTTCGGATGGATCATCCCCGATCCTTTGGCGATACCGGCCAGGTTCACCTTCACTCCGTCGAACTCAAACTCCACAAACCCCTCTTTGGCAAAGGTGTCGGTGGTGAGTATGGCATTTGCCGCGAAAGAACCGGCCTTGGATTCTTTCGAAAGCTTGGGGATGTTTTTGTGAATGCCGTTTACGATCTCTTCGGTGGGAAATTTTTCACCAATCAGACCGGTTGAAGCTACAATGACCTCCTCCGGGGCTATGCCCAGCAGCTCTGCCGCGGTATTGGCCATGGCAATGGCTCCCTGCCGGCCCTGCTCGCCGGTGCAGGCATTGGCATTACCTGCATTGCACACAATAACCTGTGCCGTGTTATTCTCAAGGTGTTTCCGGGTGATCTTGATGGGTTCGGCCTGCACCGCATTCATCGTAAAACAGGCTGCCGCCGCAGCGGGAACCTCCGAATAGATGATGGCCAGGTCGCGCCGCATCGATTTGATGCCCGAGTGGGCACCCCAGCAGCGGATGCCCCTTACATTTGTAATATTTTTTATCAGATCCATGGGTAGTGATTAAGGTTGCAGGGGAACATGCGCAAGTCCGGTTTCCTGGGGCCATCCGAACATGATGTTCATGTTGTGGACCGCCTGTCCCGCCGCGCCTTTTACGAGATTGTCGATGGCCGATAATACGATGATACGGTTGGTGCGCGGATCCGTTACCGGTCTGATGTCACAATAATTACTGCCCCGTACATCCTTAAGTGACGGGTTATCATCCCTGATGCGCACGAAGGGCTGATCCCGGTAAAAGTCATGGTACAGTTTTTCAAGGGCTGCCTGATCCATTGGTATTCGTGGACGGGCATACACGGTTGCAAGTATTCCCCGGTCAACCGGCAGAAGGTGGGGAGTGAATTGCACCGTAACCAGGTGCCCGCAGAGGCCTGTACACTGCTCCTCGATTTCGATAGTGTGACGATGGTTTGACACCCCATAAGCCCTGAAATTATCATTCACATTCGAGAAGTGCGTGGTGGTACTGGAGCTGATGCCGGCGCCGGTCAGTCCCGATTTGGCATCAATAATGATGGTGTCAGTGAGGATGAGGTCGTCGGCAACCAGCGGTGCAAGGGCCAGGATAGACGCCGTGGGATAACAGCCCGGATTGGCGACAAGACGCGCTTTACGTATGTTATCGGCATGTATTTCGGGGAGGCCGTACACCGCAGATTTCAGTCCGGAAGGGTAGGTATGTTCCTTTTTGTACCATTGGGCATACACGTCGGGTGTGCTGAGGCGGAAGTCGCCCGAAAAGTCGATCATGGGCGCACGGTGCCCTGCCCATTTTTCGGCGAACTCCATCGATACACCGTGCGGTAGTGCCAGGAAAATGACACCCACATCGCTGCCGGTAACCTCATCGGCCGAAACAAGGGGTATATCGAGGATGCCCCTGAACTGGGGATGCAGCGCTGAAAACGGTTTCCCTTTGTGTGTTTCGGAGGTAATCATGGCAATTTCGACTTCCGGATGCCGTACCAGCAACCTTGCCAGCTCCGAACCCGTGTACCCCGATGCTCCCGCGATGGCCGCTTTAATTTTTTGTTTGCTCATGTAGGGTTTATGGTAATACGTATTCGTTCATTCTGCTGCATAAAGTAACGATTATGAATGAGATATTCAGGTCCGGGTGAGACGGAGGCCAGTCTACCCGTCTGCCCTGATCACGGTACCCGGGGTATCCTGCTCCATGACCAGGTCCATAATCTGTGCCGGTTTGGTGCCATTGATCATCACGGCCCTGCGCACGCCGCCCCTGAGTGCGATCTCGCACGACTGTACTTTGGGGATCATGCCGCCCCGGACCACATCCCGGTACAGACCGGGCAGTTCGGTAAGGCCGATTTCCCTGATCAGGGAGGCGGGATCGGGAAAGTTGCGGAACAGACCGTCCACATCGGTCAGCACGATGTACTCATCAGCGCTTACTGCAGCGGCGATATGCCCCGCCAGCATGTCGGCATTAATATTGTAATCGTTTCCGGCCGTATCGGAGGCGATGCAGGCGATAACCGGGGTGTAGCCGTTCGACAGCAGCAGGCCGGGCAGCAGCGGATCCACCGATATGACGTTGCCGACCTGGCCGATATCGGTCTTCACCTCCTGGCCGTTCTCAACACGGGTATGCCAGCGTTTTTCGGCTGTCACCATCATGCCGTCTTTGCCTGACAGCCCCACGGCCCTGAGGCCGGTCCGGTTCAGCAGCCCGACGAGCGAGCTGTTTACCTCGCCTTTCAGCGCCTTCTCGATATGAATCAGTGCTTCAGCCGTTGTGTAGCGCTGCCCGTCGAAAAACCCGGATACGATGCCGGCAGCCTCAAGGGCCTTGTTGATGAAGGGTCCCCCGCCATGCACCAGAACCACCTCAATGCCTTCATGGCAGATCCGGGCAATAATTGCGGCGATCTCCTTTTTGAGTTCGTCGCTGGTCATGGCGTTGCCGCCGTATTTGATGAGAATCCGCTTTTTCTTCATGATGCTCACTTTATGGGCGGGCCGATTTTTCTATGGCCTGTTCGATGTCGGCCAGGATGTCAGTCGGGTGTTCAAGGCCTGCAGAAACGCGGATCAGGCCCGGCGTGATGCCGACCGCCGACTGCTCATCAGCCGATAGCTTCGAATGGGTAGTGGTTGCCGGATGGGTTACGATGGTGCGGGTATCGCCGAGATTGGCCGTGAGCGAGAGCATCTCAAGTGCGTCAAGGAACCGTTTTGCGCGGTCAGGTCCTCCCTTCAGCTCAAAGGTGAACAGACCGCCGCCGTAGCGCATTTGCCTGCGGGCCAGATGGTAGCCAGGGTGAGACTCGAGGAAGGGATAACGTACCCATTCCACCTGGTCATGCTCCTGGAGCCGGGATGCCAGCTCAAACGCGGTCGTACAGTGCCGGTCCATGCGTACGGCAAGCGTCTCAAGACTTTTCGACAAAATCCAGCCGTTGAAAGGCGACATGGCCGGCCCCGAATGGCGGGCCAGGAATCGGACCTCTTTGATCAGATCCGCGTTGCCCAGAACGGCCCCGCCGATTACACGCCCCTGGCCGTCGATGAACTTGGTGGCGGAATGGGTAACCAGGTGTGCCCCGTAATCAGCCGGGTTCTGCAGATAGGGCGTGGCAAAGCAGTTGTCGACATTCAGCAGGATACCATGTCTGGCGGCCAGTTTGCCGGCAAATTCGAGATCGGCTATTGCCAGGCCGGGGTTCGACGGCGTTTCCAGGAAAAGCATCCTGGTCTCCGGACGGATGGCGGCCTCCCATGTATCCGGCTTGTCGGTGTCGACCCAGGTGTGTGCGATATTCCAGCGCGGGAACAGCCGCGTAATAACCTGGTGCGTGGACCCGAAAACCGACCGTGATGCCACAATATGGTCACCCGCACTCAGGAAAGCTGCCATGCTCATGAACATGGCGGCCATGCCGCTGGCGGTGGCGATGCCGTCTTCCGTGTTTTCAAGCAGGCAGAGTTTGCGGATGAACTCATCGTTGTTCGGATTGGAAAAACGCGAATAGATGTTTCCTTCGGCCTCGTCAGCAAAAAGCATACGGGCCTGTTCGGCATCATCGAAAACAAAACTGGAGGTCGCAAAAATGGGCACCGAATGCTCACGTTGCTGTGATCGCGGCACCTGACTGCGGATGGCGTTGGTTTCGA
This sequence comes from Cyclonatronaceae bacterium, assembly GCA_047921215.1. Classification (GTDB taxonomy): domain Bacteria; phylum Bacteroidota; class Rhodothermia; order Balneolales; family Cyclonatronaceae; genus RECM01. The sequence continues at coordinate 62,903 of JBLRWO010000015.1, forward strand.
ACTTTTTCTTCATGAACTTTTCTGCAGCCTTCCGTTTGTGTTTAGATCAATTGAATTGAGTTCTGATCACCTGATGATCACATCATGCTGTAATTTCGAATGAACTGGTGATGTTGGCAGTTTTTTCGATAATCCGGGCAACCGAGCAGTATTTGATGAGTGACAATTCTATGGCACGAGCCACTTTATTTTCGTCGAGGTTGCCGCCGAGAATAAAGTGCAGATGGATATCTGTAAAAATTTTGGTGTCGCCTTCCTCTTCTCTTTTGGCCGTCATCTTAACGCTGTAGGAAGTGGGGTTCAGCTTCTGCTTTTGCAAAATGGAGATTACATCGATGGAGCTGCATCCCCCGAGTGAGGAGAGCAGTACCTGCATCGGACGCATCCCTGCGTTTACGCCGCCGATTTCGGCTGTACCGTCCATGTCGATGGTATTACCGGCTTCATTTTCAGCCCTGAAATGATGATCGCTGTTAACCCTGTTTAATGTGATTTCCATATAATTTGGAGATGATTTGAAGTGTTGGTGTAAAATATCAGTCAGAAAATAAGCCTGCTGAAACAGTGGTCAAAGTTTCTTTCAAAAATTGTTTTGTGTTCCGAGGTTCGAGAGAAGTTTTCTGACGGAAGATTCACCGGGAATTTTGCCTGATGGTGCACTTGATGGCATGGATCACCTGATGGCATGCATAAGGTGCCGGCGTTCCTCTGCCACACTATCTGCAGCATAAAAGGCAGGTTGTCTTACCGGATACTTGTTTCTGCATTTTACCGGATCGACGGAACGGAAAACGGTAAGGCGGGTAAAAGCACCCATGGCTGTTTGTGTAAAATCACCGGGAAGTGTTCGCACCATGATGCTCGTCGTACTGGCATTTGCGGCGGCCTGCGGTTCATCACGTCCGGCAGCAGATACCGGAACGGAAAAACCGTTCTACTATGATGAAGCTCGGCATGTTATGGTCAGGATTGGCGGCGATCCGCAGCCGGATCTACTGGCGGGGTACAACCGCCACCTGGAGGAGCATCCCTGGCTTGCCTACCGTTTCTATCAGGACGAGGTTCTTGGTCTGGAAACCGCCTTCGACCGGATGATCTATACTGTACCCGACTTCACGGCCATGGGCTACAGTGCAGAGCTTATCGACAGGCCGGTGCCCGTCTATCCCGAAAAAAAGCCGATTGCCGGCCGTGTGCTCATCGTTGAGGTCTCCATGATCGTGGCCCCCGATGGCAGGGTGGAGTATGCCGAGCTGGCAAACATCCGCAGAAATGTGAACGAGCCGGAGAGCAGACTGTCGACTGCCGTAAACGGCGAACTCCCCCGGTGGCTGCAGGCCAATCTGCACGAGCTGGATCTCCCCTACATCCGTCACAGCCTGGAAAATGCCGTTCAGTATATATTCCGGCCGGTTGAACCGGAGGGGGTACCGGTACGTTTTAATGTGATCGTATCCTATATCTATGAAGCAGACAAGGTGAGGTAAAAAAAACCCGGCCGGGTTTTCTGTCCGGCCGGGAATACTTTTCTCTTGATGACACTAACTAAACCAAGGTACGTATGTGGTGTACCAAACCAGTGTGTGTATTGATATAGACGGATTCAGATTGATAATGTTGCGATTTTTTTTAAGTCAGGTAAGATTTTTTTTGCCAGGTCATGTAACCGGTGTTAAGACTGTTATTTACGCGTTTATTACGCAGATAATGGAGTAGCCGGCCATTCCACATGTGCAAGTACCTGGTCCACGATAACAGTTTTATTATCGAGGTAGTCGATTTTAATGGTATCGGATACATCAAGCCACTTCCTGAGCCGGGCCGGAAAATTGGTACCAACGGAGCTTTCAACGGTAACCCCCATCCGTTGAAGTGCGGCCGCGTTACAAGCCTGCTCATATTGGTTTTTCATGGGAATTACCATCAGTTTTTTACCCAGGTACAGGCTTTCGGACGGGGCTTCAAAACCGGCACCGCAAATAAAACCGCTGCAGGATTCCAGGCTTTTCAAAAATTCAATACCGCTAACAGGCATCACATCCGCATTACCGGATGTATAGGCCAGTCTGCAGGTTTTTGAGAAAATCTGCCATTTCACATCCGGCAGTTTATGAAAGAACCCCAATAGCCAGCGGTCATCAAAGGCCGGAAGGTAGACGGTGACATGACCGTGGTCAACAGGGTCAAGGTTCCGTACCGCGCTGCGGATCAGGGGTGTGTGGATGAAGGTATCGTACCGGCTGAAATGAAATCCTACAGCGTTCAGCGACGGGGAAAAATACCGGAACAGGGCCTCGACGGCCGGATTGCGAAACGCCGGACGTGGCGTTTTTGCAGACAGGAATGCAGCCTGATGGCTCAGTGCAACACAGGGGATGCCCGCCCTTCTGGCCGCCCAGGCCGTTACGGGTTCAAAATCGTTGATCACAAGGTCGTATCGCTGGATCGGGAAGTCGCGCACATCCCTCAAAAAACGACTCAGTGAAAGTTCCCGGAGCGTCGATGGCATGTCAATTCCACCCCTTCGCCCGAAGGCATAACTGATGCCCCGAAGGTGATAATCGACTGGCTGGTTCATGTCCACCTCCATGCAGCTGCCGCTCACCAGTACATCCACTGAACCGTGCTGCCTGAATATAGGGATGAATTCCGAAGCCCGGCTGGCGTGACCGTTACCGGTACCCTGAACGGCGTAAAGTATCTTCATGTTGTGAAATTATGTGTTCGAAAATCTCATGGTTCATCTCGAAATAATCATCTTTCCGGATTTCCGGGGCCGGATCTATGTCTTCCGGGAGTTGTTTTTCGTCGTAACGGTACAACATCCACTCGCCGTTGTTGTATTCGAGGGATGTCAGGTTTTCGACCCAGTCGCCGGAGTTCAGATAGGTAACACTTCCCTTGCCGTTTACACTGCGCTTGATAACCGGTCGGTGGATGTGTCCGCAAACCACATACTCGTAGCCGTTGTCGATGGCCAGATCGGTGGCCGTGTTCTCAAAATCGTTGATGAATTTGACTGCCGACTTTACACCGTCTTTGATGCTTTTTGAAAACGACATCTTGCCCCGTCCCAGCTTGCAGGAGACAAAGTTTACCATCCGGTTCAGAAGAATGAGCAGGTCATAGCCGACACCGCCCAGCTTGGCCACGGTTTTGGAATACTTCATGGTCACATCAAACACATCGCCGTGAAAAAACCAGGCTGTTTTACCGTTCAGCTCGATGAGCAGTTTGTCGCGCAGATGAAAGTTACTCAGCCTGAAATCGGAGAATTTACGCAGGTTTTCGTCGTGATTGCCCGTCAGGTAGTAGACCACGGTCCCCTTCGAGAGCAGTGCCATAATCGTTTTCAGCACCTTCATGTGCGAATCGGGCCAGTAGTACTTTTTGAACTGCCACATATCCATGATATCCCCGTTCAGGATCAGGATGCGGGGTTTGATGCTTTTGAGATAACGGTTCAGCTCAACGGCATGGCAGCCATAGGTGCCCAGGTGCACATCCGATATAACAACGAGATCGACGGGTCTTTTGCTCATTTTTTGAAGTTTTCGAAAAGATGGGCCCTTAACATGATCAAATTGTTACGAGCGTGTTATTAATGTGTTAATTCAGCCGTCATGCCGAGCACAATCCGCTATGCTTCGTTGCGCTCAGCATGACGTTTGGGTTAATTTTCGTGATACGGGTGATGGGTTTTTCAAAAAGAATCCGTTTATTGGGCGCAATGTATTTGACCGATGAAGTGTTCATTTTATCTGTTAGCTATTTTCATAGTATCTATTGGCCATATTCAATTATGGAGGAAAAACAGTGAAGATCGGAGTTATTAAAGAAAACCAGTCCGGCGAAAACAGGGTGGCCCTGAGTCCGGAATCGACCGGCAAGCTGGTTCAGCAGGGCCTCACGGTGCTGGTCGAGAAGGATGCGGGCAAGTCGGCCCACTTTACGGATGAGGCCTATACCAAAGCAGGTGCCACGATCAGGTCATCGGCCGGGGACGTGCTTGGCGGATCCGACATCATCGTTAAGCTGCAGCCCCCCGCACCCGGCGAGGTTGCCGCCATGAAACCCGGAGCGGTCCTTATCGGCTTTCTGTGGGCACTTCAGAACCCGGACCTGGTCGGTCTGCTCAAAAAACACAAAATTACCGCACTGGGGATGGAGGCGCTGCCGCGCATAAGCCGCGCCCAGAAGATGGATGCCCTGTCGGCCATGAGCAACATTGCCGGTTACAAGGCCATCCTGATCGGGGCATCGCTGCTCGGTAAATACATGCCCATGCTGATGACCGCTGCCGGAACCGTGGCACCCTCTAAAGTGCTCATTCTCGGGGCCGGTGTGGCAGGACTGCAGGCCATTGCCACTGCGAAGCGTCTCGGAGCCGTAGTGGAGGCGTTCGACGTGCGCAGCGTGGTTAAGGAACAGGTTGAAAGCCTGGGAGCCAGGTTCCTCGAGGTGGAACTCGAAAAAGAGGATACGGAAACCGCCGGCGGTTATGCGAAGGAGCTCAGCGACGAGAACAAGCGCCGGCAGCAGCAGGCCGTTCATGAGCGGTCCAAATCGATGGATATGATCGTAACCACGGCCCTCATCCCCGGCAGGCCGGCCCCGAAACTGCTCACCAAAACGATGGTGGCCGATATGCAGCCCGGAACGGTTATCGTGGACCTTGCAGCCGAGCAGGGCGGTAACTGTGAGCTCACCAAACCCGGCGAAACCTATACCACGGAGAACGGTGTCATCATTGCCGGGCCACTGAATATTCCCTCATCCATGCCCTACCACGCGAGCCAGCTCTATTCCAGAACGGCACTCGCGCTGTTGCAGCACATCCTGAAAGATGGCCAGGTGAACCTCGATTTTGACGATGAGATTACCGGTCAGACAACCATCACCCATAACGGGGAAACGGTGAGCCCGCTGATGAAGGGAACCTGAGTCTGTTACGGTACAGTACAGAATTTAATAAAACCCTTAAGGGTGGCTTAAAATCACGATAAAGCAAGAATCGGAAATATGGAGACAATGATTTTCAATCTTTTCATCTTCACGCTGGCATGTTTTGTCGGCTTTGAGGTGATATCGAAAGTACCCCCGACCCTGCATACCCCGCTCATGTCGGGCGCGAATGCGATCTCGGGCATCACGCTGATCGGTGCGCTGGTTGTTGTGGGCCACGCCGGCGGCGCGATGAGCACCTGGTTCGGGTTCGCCGCCATCGTGTTCGCCACCATCAATGTGGTGGGCGGATTCATGGTTACCGACCGGATGCTGAACATGTTTAAAAAGAAGGGGGATGACCAATGAAAAATCCGTTGATCCCCTCCGGGTTTGAAGACCTGACCGTACTGCTCATCCAGCTGGTATACCTGCTGGCGGTGGGCATGTTCATATTCGGGCTCAAGCGGCTCAGCTCGCCGGCCACCGCGGTATCGGGCAACAGGATGGCCTCGCTGGCCATGTTCCTGGCGGTTATCGTGACCCTGTTCGACCAGCAGATTCTTACGTTCGAGTACATCCTCGCGGGGGTAATTGTGGGCAGCCTGATCGGGGTGGTACTTGCCAAAAAAGTAGAGATGACCTCCATGCCCGAGCTGGTGGCCGTGTTCAACGGTTTCGGCGGCGGAGCGTCGGCCCTGGTGGCCTCGGCCGAGTACATCCGTGTGCCCGAAACCGGCATGTTCTTCACCGATATACCGGTGAATGTACTGGTAACGATGTCTATATCCGTCTTCATCGGCTCCATCACCTTTACCGGCAGCCTGATCGCCTTCGCCAAGCTGAAGGGCATTCTTTCAGGCAATCCGCTGCTGTTCAAAGGGCAGAAAATCCTGAACGCCCTGCTGGCCATTGGTGTGGCTGCGGCCACGGTGATGCTGGTACTCGATCCTGCCAACTGGATCATCTACGCCTCGATAGGTGGAGTATCGCTGCTTCTCGGCATCCTGTTCGTGATACCCATCGGCGGCGCCGACATGCCGGTGGTGATTGCCCTGCTGAACTCCTTATCGGGGGTGGCGGCATCGGCGGCCGGATTTGTGATCGACAACAACATCCTGATCGTGGCGGGTGCCCTGGTGGGCGCATCGGGCCTCATCCTTACCATGATCATGTGTAAAGCCATGAACCGCACACTCACGCACGTGCTGTTCGGCGGATTCGGACAGGAAGCGACCGGGCTGGCGATGACCAGCAGCGACTCGTCCAAAACCGTTCGCGAGGTATCGGCCGATGACCTGGCCATGATGACCGCCTATGCCAAAAAGGTGATCATTGTGCCCGGTTACGGTCTGGCCGTTGCCCAGGCGCAGCACGTGGTGCGCGAGGTGGCCGATCAGCTCGAAAAACGCAACGTGGATGTGAAATACGGCATACACCCGGTGGCAGGACGCATGCCGGGCCACATGAACGTGCTGCTGGCCGAGGCCAACGTGCCCTATCCGCAGCTGGCCGATATGGACGAGATCAACCCCGACTTCCCCAAAACGGATGTGGTGCTGGTGATCGGTGCCAACGATGTGGTGAACCCCGACGCGAGGACCAATCCCGCAAGCCCCATCTACGGCATGCCGATCCTGAACGTGGATGAGGCCAGGGCGGTCGTCGTGTTCAAGCGGAGCCTGAACCCCGGATTTGCCGGCATCGACAACCAGCTGTTCTATAACGACAACTCCTACATGTTCTTTGGCGATGCGAAAAAATCGCTGAGCTCGCTGCTCGAAGCCCTGAAAGAAATTGATTAGTGGCGGGATTTTGAGTGAGTTGGAAGAAAGGTGGTTGTAGCGGGTTTTGAACATTAGAACAAGTGAACAAGTGAACAAGTGAATGGCGAAGTGGTTTGCGTGATGTTCACTGGTAGAGAAAAATGTCACCCTGAGCTACAAATTTCGCCCGCAACCGGGCAAAATTACTTGCTCGGGATGACGGGTGGGCTCACTCCTCGTTGCGCTCGGGATGACGGGTGTGATCGAGTACTACGGCGGGTTCGAGGGGTTTTACGATTACATCGTCGCCGATAACGAAGGGCATGCGGTTGTCGGTGTGCACCAGGCAGTGACAGTTCTTGAGCTCTATACGGTAGGTTATGTCGTGGCCTTTGAATTCGCGGGTGAGCACTTTGCCGCAGGTGCCGGCACAGCCGGGGAAGGGTTTCTCGAGGGTGAGATGTTCCGGCCTGATCGATACTACGACCTCGCCGCTGGCCGGACGGTTCAGCATCAGGTGGCCGATTTGTGTGGTGGCTTCCAGGCCGGATGCGCGGGCCGGGAACAGGTTCGTCTTGCCCAGGAAATTGGCCACAAACTCGGTCCGCGGCTGGTAGTAGACCTCTTCGGGCGTACCCACCTGGACGATACGGCCTTCGTGCATCACGGCGATGCGGTCGGCAATGGAGAGGGCCTCCTCCTGGTCGTGCGTAACCAGGATGGCGCTCATGCCGGCTTTCTTCAGGATGGACCGCACCTCCTCGCGCGTCGACTGGCGCAGTACAGCATCCAGGTTGGAGAAGGGCTCGTCGAGCAGGATGATCTCCGGCTTCGGGGCGAGGGCCCGTGCGAGGGCCACACGCTGCTGCTGGCCGCCCGACAGCTCGTGCGGGAAGCGATGGGCGTAGTCTTTCATGCCGATCAGTTCGAGTATGTCCCGGGCCTGCGTTTCGCGGGTCTTCCGGTCGAGATGGCGCAGCCCGAACATCACATTTTTGAGCACATTCAGGTGGGGGAACAGGGCGTAATCCTGAAATACGAAGCCAATACCGCGCTTTTCGGGGGCGGTATGGGTGTAGGGACATCCCAGTGTTTTGCCTTTCAGCTGTATAGAGCCCTGGTCCACGCGTTCGAAGCCCGCGATCAGGCGCAGCGTGGTCGTTTTGCCGCAGCCGCTGGGACCGAGGATGGCAAGGATTTCGTGCGGGTCCACCGAGAACGAGGCACGGTCAACAACCGGAGTACTCCCGGCGACGAATCGCTTCGTCAGGTTTGTTACGCGTAATAAGCTGTTCAGGTACGTTTCCATTCTCTGGCAAATAAAAGACCGACAAAAAATACCGAAAAAATCAATATGGTGAGCGCGAACGGTGCCGCCTCCGCAAACATGGCTTCATTGGAGTAACTCCACACGTTGATGGCCAGGGTTTCGAACCCTATGGGAGAAAGCAAAAACGTGATTGGAAGTTCCTTCATCGACGATAAAAATACAAAAGCGCCACCCATCAGCAATCCGTTCCGGAGCAGCGGGAAGGTCGAATTCATGAACGCCCTCACAGGGCCGAGACCCATCGAGCGGGCGGCCTCCTCCAGCCGGGGCGACGCCTGGTACAACGAGCTCCGGATGGGGCCCATCGCCTCCGCCAGGAAGTGCAGCGCATAAGCTATAACGAGCAGGATGAGGGTCTGGTACAAAAACGGTGCGGTACTCAGCGTAAAAAAAATGAGGGCCAGTGCAAGGGCCAGGGGCGGTGTGGCATAGCCGAGGTAGGCAGTGCGCTGCAGCGCGTTGTTGGTTTTCGAAGGAAAACGCACCGCGATATAGGCCAGAGGTACGGCCAGAACGGCGGCGAGCAGGGCGGCCGGCGCACTGGCTATGAAGGAGGACTGCAGGGCATCGGCCAGTCCGCTCCAGATCGCCGGATCGAAGCCCCGCATCATCCAGAAGAGGATGGTCCATACCGGAACCACCAGTGCGGCCACGGCGATCAGGGCGATGAAACCCCATGCCATCCATTTCCAGTTGCCCAGCTTCACCGGCTGGAATTTTCGCGACGTTCCCGAGCCGGTGCGGTGGAACAGCAGTCCGCGCAGCAGGCGGTACTCCACAAACAGGATGGAACAGGTGAGGGTGAGCAGCATCAGGGCGATCCATGCGGCGTAGATGCGGTCGTAGGATGCGGCGTACTGAAGGTAGAGGGCGTAGCTGAACGTTTCGAACCGCATCAGCGAAACGGCCCCGAAATCGCCGAGCACATACAGGCTGATGATGAGCATGCCGGCGTAGAAGGCGGGCTTGAGCTGCGGCACGATCACCCGGAACAGGATGGTGGAGTTGCTGCTGCCCAGAGACCGTGCGGCCTCTTCGGTGGAGGGGTCGAGGCCCATGAATCCGGCCCTCAGGTTCAGGTAGAGGTAGGGAAAGGTGTACAGGCTGATGGCGATGAGCGACCCCCAGTAACCCGATGGCCTCGGGATCACAAAGCCGGTAAGCTGGGCGATGGTGCCGTTCACACCGCCCAGGCCGAGCAAGGCGTAGGCCAGCACATAACCGGGGATTGCCAGCGGCAGCACGCCCAGCAGCGTAACAATGCGGCGCCCCGGCAGGTCGGTGCGCGAGGTGAGCCAGGCCAGGGGGAAGGCGATCAGCGTGGTCACCAGCAGCACGCCGGCGGTCAGGCTGAGTGTGTTCATGAGCAGCATCAGGTTGCGCTGGCGCCAGAGCAGGTCGGCAGAAACCGCCCAGTCGCCCTCGAGTGCACGAATAAGCAGGTAAAACAGCGGCAAAACAACAGCAGCACCGGTGATGAGGGCCGGCGCCAGAAAGTACCAGGGAGGTACGAGTCGGTTTATTTTGCCCCGGTCTATAATAGTCCGACCTCCCGGAGCAGCTGCAGGGTGCTTTCCAGATCACTGAGTGCGTCGAGGTCCACATCCGGCGACACCTCCAGCAGCTGCACGAGCTGGCGGTAGGCCTCGCTGTCCGTATCGGTGGATGTGACCGGGTACTCGAACACCTCACCGGTGAACCAGTCCTGCACATCCTGTGAAATCAGGAACTCCACAAACCGCAGGGCGTCGTCTTTACGGTCGGATGTGTTCAGGATGCCGATTCCGGCCACATTGATCAGGTTACCCACATCGCCGGGTTCAAAAAACTTCTGGGCCACGGGGAAATCCGGATTTTCCTGCAATGCACGCAGCAGGTAGTAGTGATTGGTTAGACCATAGTCTATCTCGCCGGCCGCAATCGCCTGCAGGATGGCCGTATTGTTGTTGTAAATGCGGGCGTTGTTGTTCTTCACGGCCAGCAGCCAGTTCCGGGCGTGATCGTCGCCGTGAACGACCTGCATGGCCGTCACAAACGCCTGGAAGGAGCCGTTCGAGGGTGCCCAGCCCACGCGTCCGCTCAGTTCGGGCCGGGCCAGGTCGGATAGTTCATTCACAATACCGGCATCGGTGCGGGAGATACTGTAGGCGAGCACGCGGGCGCGGCCGCTGGTGGCAACCCAGGTCCCGCTGCTGTTCCGGAACCGTTCGGGAACGGCGTTCAGAAGCTCATCTGGCAGACCGGCGAGCAGGTTTTCCTTCTCAACGGCGCCAAGCGCGCCGGCATCCTGGGCCCAGAACAGGTCCGCTGGCGAGCGGCCGCCCTCCTCCATCAGTGCCACGGCCAGCTGGGTGGTTCCACCGTAACGTACATTCACGGTAATGCCGGTCTGCTCCTCAAAATTACTGATCAGGGGGTCGACCAGAGCTTTGCTGCGCCCTGAATAAACAACAAGTTCGTCGCTGGCAGGCATTGATAAAAACCAGATCAGCCCTGCAATGACAACAGCGAGGCCGATTAAATAATATTTCATAAAACTCAGATCAGAATAATCGCTTATGTTTGAGTAGACTAAATCTAAATAATTAAATGATCAGAAAAAAGGTGGGGAAGGGGAGAACAGCAGAACAGAAGAACAGTAGAATATGGAATATGGAATGGGGAAGTGTTCTGACTTCGTCATGGTGAGCTGGTAATTTCGCTCCGGGGCTACACTATTATGAAGGTGACACCGATAGTGCTGTTAGTATGCTTCGAATCAGGGAAGTACGGAACAAGCGAACATTTGAACAGCGAAGTGGTTTGGGAACATGTCACCGGTAGATTCAACTACGCACCCAAATCAGGAAAAAAAGCAAAAAGCAAAAAGCAGGTGTGGGCACTAAAGAACCACTTCCAGATTCCCTGTTCCCTGTTCTTTATTCTATTGTTCAAAAGCATACCAACAGTTACGTCTTCGTTATCATCCTGATTGTTTGTCCCAAAAATCGGTCAGTCGGGGCGGGATTTGAATTCCAGGGGGAGCAGTGCTGTTCTGAGGTTGCTCATGAACTCGGGGCCGGGATCGACTTTGTCGGTCAGGTAGTTGGGATCGGTCTCTTTCCAGACATCCGAGTTTCTGAATATGTGGTATTCGTGGTGACCAATTACATATTCAATGTCGTATTTGCCAGCCAGGTAGGTGATGAGCTCTGTGTTGGCTTTCAGCTGGGCTTTGGTGAGCGGTGCCTGTGATCCCCCGATGTTTTCAATACCGATGGCCATGTAGTTCAGACCGATGGTGTGCCGGGCAAAGGTCGTATCGGGCAGCAGCCGGAAGATGGTACCGTCTCTGTCGACCAGGAACTGCGCAGATACATTCAGCATGCCGGCAACCTGCAGGTTGGCCCTTCCTCCCAGTGTGTTCCGGTTGAATACATCGTAGGTGGCTTCAAGCGTAGGCACAGACGTCCAGTGAACCACCACCATGCGGGGTTCGATGGTGGCCTGTTCTTTGATCAGGCCGTGGCGGTCGTGCAGGTATTCGAGCGACAGCTGCTCGCGTTCTTCGTCAAATATGACGGGTTTTTCAAATATGCGGAACGTGGGTTCCGAAGAATCCGATGATTCCCCGCACCCTGTTATTATAAACAGGGAAATAAAGAGCCACAGAAACAGTGTTCTGTGGCTCTTTGAATCAGACGTTTTCATTATGGAAACTGGCATTACGGATGATTGCAATACAGACATTCCAAATACAGTTGTATGCCGTGAAATTTTGCTGATATACGTGCCCGTATTCGAGTTCATGTTCATGGGTGAGTTCGATTTTGTGTTCATGTTCATGTTCCGGGTCATGTTCCGGTTCGGGTCATGTTCCGGATTCGGGTCATGTCCGGATTCGGGATCGAACCCGGAATCATGCCCGTGTCTGTATGGGTGTTCATTTCCATGCCAATGTCAGTGGTTATCTCTTATTCAGGTACGTTCCACCAAACCGGGGTTGTGAGGCGTACAGCCGGTGTGTTGTCGCCGACGTTGTCCGGGTTACGTACTTCTTCGTTACCCTCGTAGACCATGGCCTGAATCCAGTCTGATTCGTCATTCGCATCAAAGATGATCGTGTTCAGGTTGGCGGGACGCTGAAGGGTTGGCCCGTAGATGTTCTGGCTGTAGTTCATCCTGCGCATATCCACCCAGATTTCGGGATTCAGGGGCAGGGCGATGTACTTCTGACGCATGATGTGGCTGAGGCCCTGTGTGAGATCGCTGAAATGGCCCGCTGCACCGTCGGCAAGCAACGCCGACCAGTAGGCTTCGATTTCATCACCAGGCACACCCAGCTTGCGCATATGGGCCCTTACGCCCTCTTCAAAAGCAGCAAATGAACCGGTGGGATCGCCCGAGCGCAGCCTTGCTTCCGCTTCAATGAATTTGACTTCCGAGTAGGTTGAGAACGGGAAGGGGGAGTCGATGTTCGTATAGTACCCGGAGCCTTTGAAACGGCCATAGTCGTCGGGATCGGTGAAGGTACCCGATCCGCCCTCGCCGCCGGCAAGTCCCATGCCGGAACGGAGTCCGCGGAACTGGTTGTCGGATGGCGCCGGCTGCATGATGCGGCTGATGCGCGGATCCTGGAAACCGGTCTCCGTTACCGGGAATCTGGTGAGCAGATCTACATAGAACTGACTCCAGGTGAAGAACCTCGGGTTGTCGGCGTTAGTGAATCCGCCCCAGCTGAAGAACGGGTTCTCTTCGGTCTGCAGGCTGCCGGCCGAGTAGTTGAACTCGGCATCCATGCCATCGGCGTTGAATCCGTTTGTGGCGGCCTCAATAATGGCAACCGGATCGTACAGGCTGCTTTTTTTGGACAGGTGGTTCAGGTACCGGGCTTTGAGTGTCCAGGCGAATCGTTCCCATTTGCGTACATCACCCTGGTAGAGGATGTCTCCGCCGGCAGCGTTCAGCGCTGTGTTGTTCTGTGTCTCACGGAAGGCGGCAATGGCCTCATCCAGCAGCCTGATTATCTCCTGGTAAACGAATTCCTGGTCGTCGAACCGGGGGGTGAGGTTTACCTGCGAAACGCCGTCGTAGGAATCCCTGACCACAATGGCACCGTACTGATCGGTAAGCATACCGAAAATCTGGGCCTGAAGCGTTTTTCCTACGCCCACAAAATGGGGCGAACCGTCTGCCTCGCCAAGCCTGATAAGGTCAACAGCGTTTGGCAGGGCCCAGGTGTATGAATTTTGCCAGAAAAAGTAGGCAGAAGTGAACCGCCATGTCTCCGCATTGAAGAATCCGCCGGTTGTGTTCCGGGTGGTACCGTACTGCATAATGGCACTTACTTCACGCGAACCGCGCCACATGGCCGCGCCGTTGCTCATTCTGATTGCACCCACGATGCGGTTTTCGGCAGGTACTTCAGACGGAAGGTTCGGGTTATCGTTTACCGATAAAAAATCTTCGCAGGAGGTACCCGCAAACAGCATGAGGATAAAAAGGCTGCTTATTTTCAGGTATTTTGATTTCATGATAAAAACCTTGTAAATGTATAAATATTAAAAATATGGAATATGACGGACCGGTTGGCCTCAGAGCGACAGTCTCACGCTGAAGTCGAATCCGCGGGTCGATGGAACACCGAGGTTGTCGAAGCCAAATGATCCGGCTCCGCCTACGCCGGCGCCGCTTCCGGTAACTTCAGGATCCACACCGGAGTAGTCGGTGAACAGAAGCAGGTTACGGCCGGTTACGAATATCTGAAGGCTGCGGATGGGCAGGCCACTTAACCGCTGCGTGGGCACACTGTAGCCGAGTGTGATGAAGCGCATGCGGTACCAGGTACCGTCTTCCACAAATTCGCGCCCGTTGTTTGCATACAGCGTTGTATAGTAGTTCTGGTCGAGTACAACACTCTGCGTATTCCGTGCGCCTGTCGATTCCACGATGCCGTCGAATACCACGGTTTGGCCGCGGTCGAGCGTTTTGGTGCTCAGGCCGGAGCGTACCAGTGCGTTTTCGGTCGCATTGAAGATGTCTCCGCCTATCCGTACATCCCAGGTCATCGAGAGCGAGAAGTTCCGGTAGTTGAGCGTATTGGTTACACCGCCGATCCAGTCGGGTTCGCGGTTGCCGATGAAGGCAAGTACCGGATCAACCTGCGGGTAGCCGGCGTTGTCGAGCAGCAGCTCTCCGGCGTCGTTCGTTTTCCAGACCCGTCCGTTGATACCAAACAGTGGTCCGTCGAGAAAAGCGGAGCCCTGGGCCACGCTGAATGCGGCCCATGCGGTCGAAAGTTCCACACGGTCGAGCGTGCCGGGCAGTTCCTTAACCGTGGCGGTATTCTTCGCAAAGTTGAAGTCGAGCTTCCAGCTGAAATCGGTTCCGCGCACCGGGAATGTGCTCACGATCATTTCAACACCTTCGTTCTGTATGCTTCCGCCGTTCAGGTAGGCAAGGAAACTGCTGGACGACGGCGGTGTGCGCGTGCCCAGAATCTGTTCGTCGGTCGTGGTTTTGTAGTACGAGAAATCGATTCCCACCCGTTCGTCAAGGAACCTTACATCCGCTCCCACTTCAATTGAATTGGTGAATTCAGGCTTGAGTGCGGGATTCCCGAAGAAGTTGTTCACGTTCGAAATGAATCCCGTTGGCGCAATGGTAAAGGTGTTTGTAGCCGTCGCGAGCGTATTTGCAAGAATGTGCGGCGGTGCGTCTTTGCCCACCCTTGCCCAGGAAGCCCGGAGCTTCAGGTAGGAGAGTGCGGGGCCTTCAATGTTGTATCCCAGTTCGTTCAGCAATTCGTTTACTACAATAGAAGTGCTCACAGCCGGGTAGAAGAATGAACGGGAATTGACCGGCAAGGTCGAAGACCAGTCGTTCCGGCCCCTGAAATTCAGGAATACGATATTCTTCCAGTCGATGTTAAAATCGGCAAAAGCCCCCACAATCCTTCTCCTGGTCTCATTGCGCGACGTTCTGCGGTCCGACTCGAGCACATTATTGATGCTGGGGAAATCCGGATCAATGAAATTCTGACCCGTCTGGAACATGGCCTGCTGGTCGGCCATCTCAAGGTTATTACCCAGGGTCAGGCTCGTATTGAACACACCGGCCAGGGTGGTGCTTGCTGTAACCAGCAACGTGGATGTGGTTATCTGGTTGTTGATGTCAGAAAGGTTGATAATTCCCCGCTGGTTCGCCGTGGCTCCTGTTGCCTCGTAGTTCATCCGCCGGTCGGTATAGCGGTCGGTTCCCAGGCGGTAGGTGATGTTCAGGAAATCGAACGGATCGTAGAACGCACTACCCACAATCATGGTACGCGATACATCGCTTTCGAACGGTTTGTTGATGGTGCCCCAGTAGGGGTTATCGCTGCCGGTAATGGTGCGCTGGGTGCCGTCCGGGTTCAGATAGTCGCGCATATTGTCGTTGCGCGGCCAGAACAGGGCGCCCATTACGCCCGATGCGCTTCCCTGGGATACATATTTGCGCTCGGTCTCGGTGTAGCTGGCCGTAGCCTCCAGCCGCAGTTTGTCGCCCGCGCGGGTGTCGGCGGTAATCCGGAAAGCGTTCCGCATGAAATCATTGTTGTTCTCAACGATCCCGCCCTGGTCCATGATCGATGCGGATGCATAGAAACGGGATACGGCTGTTCCGCCGCCGATCGACAGGTCGTGACTCTGGGTGAACGACGTGGTGAGAAAATCTCCCAGGTTATCGTAAACGCGTTCACCTGATCCGAATTCCGGTCCCCATGAGGCCGTTGCGGCCGGATCAAACACACCCTGTTCGCCCTGCTTGTAGCGCGATTGCAGTGTCGGGAGCTGGCTCACATTGTCGAAAGAGAGCGTGGTCGAGTAATCGATCGATGTTCTGCCCGCCTGCCCCCGCTTGGTGGTAATGACCACCGCGCCCGAACCGGCACGCTGTCCGTAGAGGGCTGCCGCTGCAGGACCTTTCAGGATCGTAATACTGGCGATATCGGCAGGGTTAATGTCGATGGCCCTGTTCGATCCCGGCGAATTGAGTCCGCCCATGGTCGAATTGTCGATGGGGATACCGTCAACCACAAACAGTGGCTGGTTGTCGCTGCTCAGGGAGGTACCGCCGCGGATCAGGATCATGGACGATGCACCCGGCGAGCCGCCCGAGTTGGTCACCTGCACGCCTGCCACCTTGCCCTGGAGAGAATTTATCAGGTTGGGCTGGCGTGTCTGTACAATTTCGTCGGTGGTTACCTGCTGTATGGCATAGCCAAGCGATTTGGTTTCCCGCTCCACGCCGAATGCGGTAATCACCAGTTCTTCACTGACAAGTACGTCCGGAACAAGTTCAATATCGAGGGTTCTTCTGCCGTCGATGGGCAGGGTCAGGGTCTGGTAGCCCAGGTATGAAAGAAGCAGGGTTGCATTCAGGGAGGGGACGTCGAGCCGGAAGTTACCATCCAGATCGGTGGTGGTGCCCTCAAACGTTCCCTGTATGAGGATGTTCACACCGGTCAGTACTTCCCCTGTTTCAGCGTCCTTAACGGTTCCTTCAACAGTGGTCTGGGCCCATGCCGGGGGAGCACTGCCAAGAAGCAGCAGGATAAGTATCAGGGGTATAAATAGTCCATTTACGGCTCGTTTCGAGCACTGGAATGTAGATGTACATTGCATAATAATAGTCCTTGGGTAAGGTTTTTGTTGTTTTCAACGCAAGATTTTGAAAATTAAAAACAGAGTTGAAGCTGATTGTATATGGTACTCCGAATCAGCTGTGTTCAGTATTGTTCTGCAGAAAGAGGAGATGATATTTTAGTTACGGAATAACCGCTGCTGCCGGAAGGAGAAGAGGGTGTGCAGCCCGGCGGAATGTTCTCCAAAAAGGGTAGGCTTTTTTTGCTTCACAGTCAAGGAAAAAAGGGATGGGAACAGTGAGTAGTGAGTAGTGAGTCAAAGGTCATACTGAGTTCCACTTTGTTCCGCTGCGTTCAGCATGACGTTTTTGGGCATGCTCCGTATTACGTCAGGGATCGTTTTCCGGCCAATATATGTTTAAACAATTAATGTTGTATCGGAGAAATTTTTTAATATCTTTCCCTTTTGTATAAACCTGAACAAAACATGCGAATAGAAGAAGCCATCAGGCAGGTCTCGTTCCGCAACGAGCATCACAAGGCGGCAGTGAACCTGCTGTACACCTATAATATGGTGAGCGGGTCCATACAGAAGATCCTGAATGAGGAGGGCCTGACCATGCAGCAGTTCAATGTGCTGCGCATACTGCGGGGGCAGCATCCCGGTCCGGCAACCAACAGCCTGATCCGCGAGCGGATGATCGACAAAAATTCGGATGTGACCCGCATCATCGACCGTCTCCTTAAATCCGGCCACGTGAAGCGCACGCCCTGCCGCAGCGACCGCCGCCGGGTCGACATCGTAATTACCGAAAAGGGGATGGATGCCCTGGCCAGGATCGACAAACGCAACGACGAACTCGATTCCATCATGGCCGCCCTGAGCGAAGAAGAAGTGAGGTTGTTGAACGGACTGCTTGATAAGTTGAGGGATGGCGGCGGGGGGATGAGGGAACAGTAGAACAGTAGAATATGGAATATGGAAGTTTTTTTTCTGCGTCATACTGAGCGCAGCGGAACGAAGTGGAGCGAAGTCGAAGTATGAGAGCAGTGCCGCGCACTGCTCATTGGGGATGGTAAAAAGTCTCTTTTGGGAGCTTCAAGGGGCTTTTTAAAAAGCCCCCGCGTGCTTCGACTACGTGGTTCGTCTACACTGCGCTACGCTTCGTTGCGCTCACCACTGCGCTCAGCATGACGTTTTTGTTTAGGGAAACTACTTCAGGAGCAGCAGTTTTCTGGTTTGAACGAAATCGCCGGTACTCAGACGGTACATGTATACCCCGCTTGAGAGCGTGCTGCCGTCGAAGTTCACCGTGTGCCAGCCCGCAGCACGGTTTCCGTCGATCAGTACTGCCACACGTCGTCCGGCAAGGTCATATACTTCGAGCCGCACCTCTGCCGCTTCGGGAAGCCCGAACCGGATAATCGTGCCCGGATTGAACGGATTCGGATAGTTCTGCGACAGGATGAACTCGGCAGGCATATCGGTGTGTTCGATTGAGGTTGGCACCTGAACGGTGGTAACCGCTTCAGCCCCGGAGCCGCGTACGCTGCGGTTGCCAACATGATCGGCAGCGCTGCTGAAGAACGCATAGGTCGATCCGTCACTGCCAGCGTAGGTCATTGAGGTGGATTCGGTTTCCGACAACCATACTTCCGGCTCAGCACCATTTTCAGAGACATAGATCGTGTAGAAACGTATGCCGCTGGCGTCGTCCTGCCCCGACCAGCTTACGGTGAAATCCGCACTGGTCTGCACGCTGTCGAGTGGACTGACCGCACTCACCGGGGCTTCGGTGTCAAGGATGTTGCTCCAGACAGGCGTATCGATAGGCTCATTCTCGTCGAAGAAGATGCGGGCGGCGCTCCCGAACCTGCTGCCCGAGGGTACATCCGGTTTCAGGGAGACGCTGTAGCTCACCAGACCCTCGCCCGCAAAATTCTCGTTGTTTGGTGGCAGAAATCCGGCCAGCGGATCGGGCGTGGGTTCCAGCGTTTCAGGGTCGAGGGAATCGAACACCCAGCGAATGATACCGGTGGTTTCGTCCAGCTCTGCATTCACCCGGACGATCAGATTCATTGCGGGTCGCAGGTCTACATCGGCAGAGGCCCGGAAGGCTTCGACCGAATCGGGCGCAAGCACGGCGGAAGTATCCGTCCAGGCTACCATCCCGAAGGAGAAAGTAGACAGATCCAGGTATTCTGTGTCGAGGGTATCACTGATAATGACGACCTGTGCAGGGGCTGTGGCTTCTTCCTTGTTTTCAAAAAAGATGGTGAAGCCCATGGAGTCTCCTTCGGCGATGAAGCGATCATCCAGTACGCCCTCGGGACCGAATTTGTCGTTGGGGTCATAAGAGGCAATACACGTTGTAGTGCGCCCCTTGGCATAGGCGGTAATTGTCTGTACGTTCGATGCGAAACCGCATGCAGTAGCGGCGGAGGCTATTCCGTCCGCTGCGCTGGCATACTCGTTCAGTCGCTTCATAATCTTAATGGCCTTAGTGTGCGGCACGGCATCACCTGCACACTGAATAGCACCTAATGCGTTGGCGGCCAGATAAGCTGTCAGGTCAAACTGGCCGTTGTAAAATCCTTCACCGATATGTGTTCCAATACTTGTAGCCAGTTTGAAGCAATCATAGCCGGGTACTACGTCCAATGATAGCTTTACGAGTTCATAGGCACACATAGAAAGGTCATAGTCGACGACAGGCCGGCCTGCCGCGACGACGGGCCTGGCAGGTTCCAGCTCGCAACTTCTGGTACCTTCCAGTGTTAATGAGCTGCCATCGGTGAATACACCCGTAAGTAAAGTACCGTCGCCAACAACACTACCAACATCGCCTCCGTCTTTTTCGGGAAAACCGGGAAAGGCCACTTCTGCAAGGAACGGGTAGGGCTCCTCGTCACCTTCAGGCTCGGGGGGCGTTACTCCAAAGCGTTCGAGCCGACAGCGGAGGTTTTCATAAGCATCTTCGATCGGACAGTTCGAAACCAACTGTGGAAGTGCGTTGCTGAATTCTTCCAGCCTGACTCCGGTTATTCCGTCTCCACCCTCTGTTGAAATCGTGGCATTTATGCGGATGGAGCGGCCTGATCGCTGAAAGGCCGGGGCGTTTACGGTGACGGAGAGGGTTGGTCTGTCTGGTGGCTCCGGCAGCGAACCATCATAGACAACGACAGATGTCGGAGTAAATAGAACCGCAAGATCAAACTCATTCACGCCAGCTACTTTAGCGAAGCTACCTGACTGTTGATCCACCGGCCACTCGATGATTCGATAAAGGTCTTCAGGACCTGGTGTATAGCCACCTGCGAGCGAGAGCTGCAGTGAACCGTTTAGAGCTACTTTTTGCACACGAAGTTGATCGTACCCGATTCCGGGCGCAGTTCCGCCTATTTCAATATCTACCACACTGCTGTCGCTCATAGTGAGAACCCCTTCTATTACCATTGCTCCTGCACTATCCAAGTCGAAGCCAGGCCGAATGGTGCCCGAATTCCCAATGTTTCCCCGCAGGGTACCTGCGCCCTTGATGGTTCCCGTATTAAGCAAACCAAGTCGAAAGATAGGCAGGGCTTCCTCGTAAAGAAGAAAGGTACCTGCATTTGAAGAAGCCGCGTATAAATCGAGAATTCCGGATTCTACGTGAAGTTCGCCTGCGGGTGCGGTGTTTACGGGCACATCGATGTAC
>JBLRWO010000015.1:83339-89545 GCA_047921215.1 Cyclonatronaceae bacterium
GCCACTGCCGCCGATCGTGCCGATTGCCCATGTGAACAGGCCCCCGATCACCAGGTCGCCCGGCCCGTCGATCGTGCCGGAACTAAGTGTAAGCGCTCCGGTTGTTACGAATTTCCTGTTTATTATTACCAATCCACCACTCAAGGTCAGGGCTTCGACGGTAACATCCAGGTCATTAACTTCAGCTGTTCCACTCGATATGGTAACCTGGTCAAACGCTCCCGGAACCCCTACCGGATCCCAGTTCCCGGCCGTATGCCAGTTATTGTCACCCGCATTACCCGTCCAGGTAAACGACTGCGATATAATTGATTCAGAGGTTGCCCCCGTGTTCTCTGCGTACCAGCCGGATTCTGAATCGGCGAAGAAAAATCTGCCCGATTCGAAATTATCCAACTCTGTTTCAGTCTGGAAAAGACTGTTCGACAGGGTTGGATAGTTTTCATTGAATGTTAACGACGACTCAAAACCCTGAGCTGTTAATAACGGCCCCATCACAATGAGAGCTGTAAACAGACGTAAGCAGAATCTGAATAAGGCTCTGTAGCTTACCTGCAGCATAACGACGCACCACTCTTTAATTTTATGTTAACAGAGCCTTTTCCGGGCATGTGTGCCGGAGACAGGAATTCGTATGAACAGTCGGCTCCCGCATCCATACCATCCGTTTACGGTTCCGTGATTCCCGCACCACTGCCTGGTTATCGGCCGCAACGCCTTTATAGCAGCAACCGGTAACCGACTCTTTCCTAATATGCGTAGTTCAGATGGATTTTGTATCACGCCAAAATTCATAAGCCTGGTGCAACATCCCGGCCTTTTTTATGAGTAACCGGCACAGTGTGGATTTACCATGTTATACCCCCGCCGGAATAGCGCTGCATATTACCGTTAGCTTGATTTTAGTTTGTCAGATTTGTTTTATGTGATAAGAAGAAAGGCATTGCGATTATGAGCACGGAACTGAGTTTTATTCACCAATACGTGGAACCGCAGGATGCGGGCATGGGCACGACGCTGCTGCTGCATGGTACCGGGGCGAACGAGCACGATCTGCTGAACCTGGGGCGGATGATCACACCCGGGGCCGGACTGCTCAGTCCGCGGGGCAAAATCCTCGAGAACGGCATGTATCCGCGTTTTTTCCGCCGGCTGCAGGAGGGCGTGTTTGACGTCGAAAACCTGATGGAGCAGACCCGTGAACTGGCGGCCTTCATCCGGGAGGCGGCGAAGGAGTACGACTTTGAGCCGGAGGGCATCACCGTTGCGGGCTTCTCGAACGGGGCCAATATGGGATGTTCACTGCTGCTGCAGTATCCGGAACTGTTCAGCCGGGCCGTGCTGCTGCGCCCCATGGTTCCCTACGAGCCGGAAACCGCCCCCGACCTGACCGCCAAAAAAATCTATGCCGCGGCAGGCTCCGACGATCCGCTCATTCCGCCCCAGAATACCCAGCGCCTGGTTCAGATGCTGCGTATGTTCGGCGCAGAGGTTACGCTGACCTGGGAGGAAGCGGGGCATAACCTTACCCAGAAAGAGGTTATGGAGATCCGGATGTGGCTTGAGGAACAATAGAACAATAGAACAATAGAATGTGGAAGTGGGATTGCTGTTTTTGGGAGGATGTCGCCTGGTGATGGGGGGGTAATAAGATGCAAAACCGAATTAAAGGTTGCTTTGTTTTCCGAAGTTTCCGGTTTCCATTCGCTCATGAAAGGCTTTTTCAACCATATCGCGGAGATACGCGGTATCAAAATAGTTCAGGAGAACACCTGTTTTGTATGTGGTGTGGAGCGTGGTGTCGGTGCAAAAGAGGAGCTCGCCATACGAAACAATGTTGAACGCCAGCTCGGGGCTGTTGTTCTGAAGATCATTAAGAAGTGTGATGTCAATCTTAAATCCGGTAAGAACAGACAGGTCGGTGATCATCGCCCCGATATCCATCAGTGTGGGTTTGGGACTGCCATAAATGGCCAGATCAATATCCCTGAAGCGGTCACTGGTCACAAAAGAGCCATGGATGCAGGCAAAAACCAGGCCTTCCCGTTTTTCCAGGTACGTTCGGATGGTTGATATAAGTTCCTTTTTATCCATGGTATGAAGCAAACATAGTGAACCCGGAGGGAAGATGTGCAGTGCGCCGCACTGCACACGTGCTTCGACTTCAGCCGTCGCATTGCGCCGGCCTGCGCCCTTTCGACTACGCCCTTCGACTTCAGCCGTCGCATTGCGCCGGCTTGCGCTCAGGACTGCGCTCAGGACTGCGCTCAGGGCATGCTCAGCATGACGTCACTTCCCCATTCTATTGTTCGCTTGTTCTACTGTTCCCCGGTTCACAAACACGCTACATCCCGGGACCCCAAAAATCCAGTTATTCCAGCGTACTCCTCAGCATCCACGCCACTTTCGAGTGCTGGTGCAGGCGCTGGGTCATCAGGTCGAGGGTGGCCTCGTCGGAGGCTTCATTCAGGGTGGGCATGGTGCTGCGCACGGTTGCAATCAGCTTTTCGTTGGCTTCAACCAGCTGGGCAACCATGGCTTTGGCATCGCGTACACCCACGGCCTCCTCAATGGTCGAAAGCTGTTTGTATTCGGCGAACGATCCCGGTGCGTAGTAGCCCAGGGCGCGGATCCGCTCGGCGATCTCGTCGATGGCTGCGGCCAGCTCGGTGTACTGCTCCTCAAACATGTTGTGCAGGGAGTGGAAACTCGGTCCGGTCACGTTCCAGTGAAAGTTGTGGGTTTTCAGGTAGAGCAGGTACGAGTCGGCCAGTACCCGGCTCAGGCCTTCCGCGATCTGGAAACGGTGATCGTCGGATATGCCCATGTGTACGTTTTTCTCCATTTGTACGGTCGTTGCTTCTTTTACAGCCATCATAACCTCCATTAGTTTGTTTCGCTGTGCCGGCCGGGGCTATATTGGCCGGAGCCGGACTTTATTATTAGAATATTTTAAAGTTCGCTTTCCCCTTGTCGGGTACCGCCTTATATTTAGTCGCCGTGCCGGTGATTGACTATATTCGGCACTTGTAACTCACGTGGCGGAGCTGTCTCTGCAATATGCAAAACGTCAGGCACTAATGCATCGTTCAACAGGGGAAATCTTTTTAAAATTGCATACGTCATACTGAGCATGACGAAAGGAATAATTAAATGAAAAATTTTGCTCTAACGGGGGCGGCGGGGTATATCGCGCCGCGGCATTTGCAAGCGATCAGGGATACCGGCAACAACCTGGTTGCGGCCGTCGATCCGCACGATTCGGTCGGTATTCTCGACCGGTATTTTCCGGATACCTCTTTTTTTACCGAATACGAGCGCTTCGACCGCCACCTTGAGAAGCTCAAAAGGGGACCTGAAAGCGACCGCGTGCACTACATCAGCATCTGCTCGCCCAACAACCTGCACGACGCCCACATCCGGACCGCGCTGCGGGTCGGGGCCGACGCCCTCTGCGAAAAGCCGCTCGTGCTCAACCCCTGGAACCTGGATGTACTTCAGGAACTCGAAACGGAATACGAACGCCGCGTCTGGACCGTGCTGCAGCTCCGCGTGCATCCCTCGCTGATCGAGCTGCACGACAAGCTCAGGGGCGAAGCGGGCAAAAAGGGTGAATCAGGCGAATCAGGCGAAGCCGGCGTAAAAAGCAAACGCCACAAGGTTCGCCTCACCTACCTCACCTCCCGCGGCACCTGGTACCGGTTCTCCTGGAAGGGCGATCACAGCCGGTCGGGCGGCATCGCCACCAACATCGGCATCCACTTTTTCGACATGCTCATCTGGCTGTTCGGCAGCGTGCAGCACTCCTGGCTGCATCTCTCCGAACCGGACAAGATGGCCGGCTTCCTGGAGCTGGAGAACGCCGACGTGGAGTGGTACCTGGGCATCGACCGGAACGACCTTCCGGCCGGTGTGCTCGCCAAAGGCCAGACCACCTACCGGTCCATCACCGTGGACGGACGCGAGATCGAGTTCAGCGGCGGCTTCACCGACCTGCACACCCGTGTATATGAGGCCACCCTGGCGGGCAACGGATTCGGCATCAGCGACGCCCGACCGTCGATCGAGCTGGTTCAGGGGCTCAGGACATCCGCCGTTCAGCCGGAACGCGGAGAGCGCCACATCATGCTGCAGGCGTAGCGTTGCGGCACACGCCCGGCGCGTACGTGATAACCGATCGGTACGCGGTACCCGGCACCATGCACCGCACACAGCCCGCAGTAAAGGGCCATAGTCAGTTAGGGTATCTTTTCAGGATAAGAACCGGGAGTTAGCGGCCGTCACGGCCGGGGATTGCAATTGTTTTTGATGTCTGAAGGTCAGGATGACCGTTAAAATGAAACCGTACCATAGAACCGGAAGCCGGTTTGCCGGAGCCATTGGGCGTCCCGCATCCGGCTTTTGCTGTATGATGAAAGGTGATGAGGTTGAGGTTAAGGTTGAGGTTGAGGTTGAGGTTGAGGTTGAGAGGGGGGTGATGGTGGTGGTGATGAGTGTGATGAGTTTGATGATGGTGATGCTGGCGGGTTTTTTGGGTGTGGTTCAGGCATCCGCCGGCATACAGCACATCTATGGTGACCTTGTTCACACGCGCTACACCGTGGATGAGGGATTTGAGGTGCGCGGGCCGGTGATCATGGATATGGATCGCCTCCGCGAAAACCGGGTCCGGCTGCAGGCGGGCGACACGCTGCTCACCGAAGCCCTCCGCCACCTCGAGGCCCACACCGGCTGGCTGCTCCGCCAGGATCCGCCCTCGGTTACCGACAAGCCCGAAACGCGTGCTCCCGTCACGCCCAACGACTATGTGAGCCAGGGGCTCTACTGGTGGCCCGATCCGTCGAAACGCGACGGGCTGCCCTACATCCGGCGCGACGGGCAGCGCAACCCGGCGTACGACAGCCTCGACTTCCCCCGCCTCGGCCGGCTGATCAGCGCCGTAGAGAGCCTCGCCCTTGCCTGGTACTTCACCGGCAACGAACTGTACGCCGAAAAGGCGAACCACTACCTGCAGGTGTGGTTCTGCGCGCCGGAGACCCGGATGCATCCCCGGCTCACCTACTCGCAGGGCATCCCGGGCCGGAACCTCGGCCGCGCCTCGGGCCTCATCGACACGTACCGCATGCCGGTGCTCATCGACGCGGTCTACCTGCTGCGGGAGGGCGGCAGCTGGCCCGCCCACATGGACCAGTGCCTGCAGCTCTGGTTCAGCGACCTGCTCGACTGGATGCTCACCCACGACCACGGACGCGAGGAGGCGGCGGCCAGGAACAACCACGGCACCTGGTACGACGCGCAGGTGGTCAGCTACGCGGTCTTCACGGGCCGGGCGGAGCTGGCAGAGGGGATACTCAGGGAGATCGTTCCGCGGCGGATCCGCAGCCAGGTTGCCCGCAGCGGACGCATGCCCCGCGAGATGCGCCGCGCCTCGGGCCTCGCCTACAGCGTGTACAACCTGCAGGCGTTCAGCATCCTGGTGCAGTACGGCCGGCTGTTCGGCCTCGACCTCACAGAATACCGGAAGTGGCTCTCATCCGGACTTCCCGGAGCCGTGGCCTGGCTGGACAGGGAATTTGAAAGGCGTCCGGAAGGGGAGCATGTGCGGGAGCGGCGGGACTGGATGTTTCTGAGGGCGGAACTTACGGGGGAGGCGGTGGAGGTAACACCCGGACAAGTAAAGGAATTAGTTCCGATCAAATTCCGTGATGTGTTGATTTTGAGTTCAGATATCAAGTGAAAGACAGAACATTACGATGCCCGAATATGATTAAGGAGATTAAATGCCAATGATTTCAGACACCATTGCCAAACAGTACGGCATTGCCGTGATTGAAGACGCCGCCCAGAGCTTCGGCGCCACCCGTAACGGGATGAAGAGCTGCGGGGTGTCGCTAGTTGGCAGCACCTCCTTCTTTCCGGCCAGGCCGCTCGGCTGCTACGGCGACGGAGGCGCGCTTTTTAGTGACGATGATGAATTGGCGGAAACGATACGCGCCATCCGCACGCACGGGGTCGTTAAGCGCCACCACCACACCCACGTAGGCACCAACGGCCGGTTCGACTCCATGCAGGCGGCCGTCATCCTGGGCAAGTGGCCCGGCTTTGAAGGGGAAGTTCAAAAACGCGGCGAGATCGGCGCCCGATACAGCGAGCTGCTGAAAGAACAGGCTGTTGTCCCATCTGTCTTAGACGGAAACACACATGTC
>JBLRWO010000016.1:0-88648 GCA_047921215.1 Cyclonatronaceae bacterium
GTTCGGCTAATGCTTCCCCCTGTCGGGTGCATAGGAGACTTGCACTCCCAAGTGAATGCGCCCTGCCGGGCGCACTAAAAAAAAAACCCGGTACGATAGCCATACCGGGTTTTTTTATAAGTAATTACCGCCGAAAGAACTATCTGCGGTATCCACCACGATCGCGATCACCACCGCCACCGCCACGGTTACGGTCGAATGACCGTTGCGGACGGTCTTCGCGAGGACGTGCTTCATTAACGATGAGGTTGCGCTGCATGAATTCGGTTTCATGCAGATCTTCAATTGCACGATTGGCTTCATCGTCGTTTTCGAATTCAACGAATGCGAATCCTTTGGAACGACCGGTGAATTTATCGCTGATTACATTTACAGAAGAAACGGTTCCAAATTGTGAAAAAAGTTCTTCCAGATCTTGTTCTCTGCACTGGTAGCTGAGATTTCCTACGTAGAGTTTCATTGAGATAATTGTCTATTAGAGATTGTGTTTGTAAGAAGTCGGCTAACGGCAGATCACTGGCGGGAAAAGAGATTCACGGAACAGAAACTGGGAAGCCTATCTTAACAATCAAGTTACGAATAGTTTTCTGATAAAAAAAAATATCTGACATCAACATTTTTAGAAAGCGATTGATTTTTAATAGTCTGCACCCACAAGACACAGCAGGCTGCACCGCTGACCTTACCTCAGCACATCTTCCAGTTCGAGCGAAGCCTCACTTTTCTCATCCCTGTATTTAACAATGAGGGCACACACAGCCTGCAGTCCGTTTTTGCGGGCCCAGGCCAATCGGTCGCTTACCGGGCGGCTGCCGGCTACTACCACGGCATTTTCGGGGATGGGTTCACCCCTCTCCAGGCGCCGTTCCCGCACACAGTCGTACACGGGAATACCCTGCGACAATACCACGCCCGGAGCGATAACCGCCCTTTTTGACACCTGTATTCCCTCAACAATCACTGTACCGGCACCAATAAAGGCCTCATCCTCCACAATAACGGGAGATTGACCCACCGGCTCCAGTACGCCACCGATCTGTACACCCGCCGAAAGATGCACTCTTTTTCCTATCTGAGCGCATGAGCCCACCAGTACATGCGAATCGATCATGGTGCCCTCATCCACATAAGCACCGACATTTATGTAGGAAGGTGGCATGACAATCACACCCGGCGCCACGTAGCTTCCGCGCCTGACCGATGAGCCACCCGGCACCACGCGTATACCCTGTTCCGGAGTGAATTGGCGCGGTAGCAGGTTGTGTTTATCCACAAAACCGTCGTGGCCGACCAGCTTTCCGGCCCTGAAAGCATCCAGAATGGCCTCCTTCACCGCCCTGTTGGCCGCCCAGTGGCCATCCACTTTTTCGGCGCTTCGAATTTCACCCGATTCCAGTCTATCGAGAATAATTTCCCATGTACTCATAACAAAGTCTCAATAATAATTCGTTTTAAACGCCCTGCCGTCAGTTTCAGCCTGGCTCAATCCATGCTTGAAATTTCCGGCACAAACCGGGTGCAATAACGGCCGTTCAAACCTGATCTATGCATTTTCTGTTTCCCGGATAAAATACGCACTGTGGGCCTGAAACCATGTGTTAACATTTCCGGATGCATCCAGAATTTCCTGCATGCATACCATGTCTGAATGGTGCAGCGGAGGTTTCAGGGCAGGTGATCCGATCCGGCCCATACTTGCGAGGAGGCTTTTGACGGGTACGGGATTGGAGGCAGTAAACAGGGAATCGCTCACCGCTCTCCACATGCCGATATCGAGCTGCCTGAGCTGGAAATCGAGTGCCATACGGGTGTACAACCGGGTTTCATCAGGCCATGCATTTGATGCAACCGATACCAGCCCGGCCGCTCCCAGGGGGGCAAAATCGGGAATCATGGCATCATCCCCGCTGTAAACAAGCCCTTTTCCGGCCGCTTTAAAGTACCGACTGAACTGCACCTGCGATCCGCTGGCCTCCTTGATAGCCCAAAATGCGGGATGAGCATTCAGCCGCTCAACCGCTTCGATGCTCAGGGCACATGCGCTGCGTCCGGGCACATTATACAGCATTACCGGCCGCGACGACCTGTCCATCAGGGTTTTAAACCAGTGGTACTGTCCGTTCGGACCCGGTTTGGCATAGATCGGGGTAACCATCAGGTAGGCGTCGAGCGGCTGCGTTTCCAGAAATGCCAGCCAGCTCAGTGCCGACTCCATATTGTGGCCGCCCACGCCGGCCATAACCGGTACGGTCAGCTTCCTGGAGCCCGTGTATTCCACGATTTCCCGCTTCTCCGTATCCGTCAGGTTCAGTGCCTCACCCGTGCTGCCAAGTATGAGGATACCGTTACCGGCCTGCTCCTGCTCTGTAAGCAGGCAGCCAAGGTCTTTCTCTGATACCCGGCCAAACGCATCGAGCGGTGTTATAAGGGCCGTCCACAGAATGTTATCGGGTCGATGATTGGGTTTTGTCATGATGGAATATCCGTGTTGTCGGGTCGTTGATTGGGTGCTCTCATAATGTGCTCTCTGCTTTTTATGGTGATGTGATCAGGTTATGCTGCACGGTATCCCGGAAATCGTGCAGGCCGGGTGGCAGCGGCGGCAGGCCGTTACACAACCTTTTTGACGCCCACAGGGCCCCTTCAGCAAACAACTTGCGGTCGAGGGCCTCATGCGTCAGGGTGATTTTCTCATAGGACGTTGCAAGGGTAAGTGCGTGGAATCCGTTTACATCACCGGTCCTTTCGGATGTGATGGTCACCTCTCTGCCCAGCCGCTGCTTCCACGCCAGGGCCGTGCCGCTCGGGCTGTCTTTTTTCGATGTATGATGTACTTCGTGCAGATCGAAGCGGATATCGTTTAACAGCGCCTCCGCATCGCGCATTACATCGATCATTGAACAGACCAGGTTCATGCCCAGGCTGAAATTACTACCGTGAATCCAGCTATGGCCCTTTTCGGCAAGCATCGATGAGAAAGCATCACGTCCGCCCGGCCAGGCAAAACCGGTACTTCCAGATACCACAGGCACACCCGAAGCGATCAGTTCCGGGATATAGATCTGGAAAGCGTCTCCCGGCAGGAAGCTGATGATACAGTCATGACCCTTAAGCAGTGCCGCAGCCGGTCTGTGATCCCGGTCAAATACGGTTACGGCATGGTCGGGCAGACTTTCCGTGAGTTCAATGATGTGGCGGCCGGTTTTGCCTTTTCCAAGCAGGGCGATCTTCACAGGGCTACCTCACTATGCAATGAATTATGTAACAGGTTTGATATTATCATTCGTCTCCGGATTTTTCAGGTACAGAAAACAGTTTACCCGAAAAGGTGGAGCCGGATGCGCCCTCATGGAAAGGATTGGTGGAGAAGTATGAAGGCGAAAAGCTTTTGAGGAGCCAATCACCCAAAGCGCTCCACGAAAGCCTTTACAGGAAAGACGAATCGTGACAGTCCCGGGGATTCAGCCCACGGAACCAATACCAGCGGCGGTCATTCACCGTGTGTATTTCGGCAGGAAGTCCCATTGCCACCGGTCATCGGCACTCCTGATTATCAAGAGCATGACACCTACCGGTGGGTACCTGACTTCTGCACCTCTTCAGGTCAGGTCAATAATATCACTATAATACGTGGGATACAATCCCGTTTTCCATCAATAGGTTTTGGTCATTGATGATGCAACCACGATCGTGAAATCGGCTTTCTGAAGCTGATCCGTCTGTACATCGGCCGGATCTTCCGCCTCGATGGTTGTTATGGTAAGTATCCTGATTTCGGGTACCAGCCTCTTCAGATACCAGTTTATGCCCTCATAGTTGTCGGAATGATAGGAACCGTTCAGGTGCAGAAACCGTACGCCGCCATACAAATTCCGGTGGATAAACCAGGCCATCGTTGCATCCTTCACGGCCTGGGCATAGATCAGGTTCGGAGTTCCGTGTCCACCCATCATGTCCAGCATGGCTTTGTACATGGGCAGCTCCGTATCGACGGTTATGGGTAGTGGCGCTATCCATTTTTGCGCTTCGGCCGAAAACTGCTCCAGAACCTCCAGGCCGTTTCCGTTCACTGCCGACGCATACCGCCGCGGGATGTTGGTAGCTATGAGCCTGACATCGCCGGTTCGCGCAAATTCCAGTATGGGCTTGTAGTCGGTGGCATAGTTGTTCCAGAGCCGAACCTCCCGCTCAAAATTGTTCTGGCTGATGAGACCCGAAAAATACTCGTCGATCAGCACCTGATTATCGGCCTCGAACATCTCCATGCCCACGGCGAGAGGCCTCGGATCCGATGCCAGCGTTTTTGTGAGTTCCAGCTGCAGCCAGTGTGCCACCGCGTTATTGTGCAGCTCACCGAACATTATTACCGGGTACGTGAGGGCAACATCAGCCATTGTACTGTAAGGTACCTGATTGCCATCTTTCTGGTAAATAAGGTAGGCCGGCTTGTCGGCCGAGGCCGACAGGGGGAACATCAATACCAGTAATATCAGCGGGCAGAGAACATTTTTGAGCAATGTCATATCCAATAATTATTTTTCCCGGGTGTGAATTTCTAAAACGATTTTTCGGACGGCCTCATAACGACCCTATCCAATTCTGCAAAATACATACCTGCAAGATTATTACAACCGCCCGGATTCAAAAATTTCGATTTAGTGGCACTTTCCTGTTATCAGATCACCCAGTCGCGCGGCTCACGAAGTACCGCGATCAGTTCTTCCTCACGGGAACCCGGTTCGACCCGAAAATCGTAGTCCCAGCGTACCCTGGGCGGCAGGCTCATCAGTATGGATTCCACCCGTCCGTCGGTTTTGAGGCCGAAGAGTGTTCCCCGGTCATGGATCAGGTTGAACTCCACATACCGGCCGCGGCGGATCTCCTGCCAGTAGCGCTCCGCTTCCGTCCAGCTGTGATGCATCCGGCGTTCGGCAACCGGCAGATAGGATGGCAGGAACGCCTCGCCGGCATCCCTTACAAAGGCAAACCGCTCTTCTTTGGTGAAGGCTTCTCCGGCCCGCAGGTAGTCGAAAAACAGCCCGCCGACACCCCTGCTTTCGTTGCGGTGCGCATTGCGGAAATAGGCATCGCACTCCTTCTTGAACTCCGGATAAAATCCGGGGTGGTGCCGGTCGCAGACCCTTTTTAGCACAGTATGGAAATGCCGGGCATCCTCTTCAAACAGGATGTAGGGCGTAAGATCGGCCCCGCCGCCGAACCAGGAATCACTGACCGGGCCTGATTCTTCAGCCCTGATCTCGAAATAGCGGAAGTTCGCATGAACCGTAGGCACATACGGGTTTTCGGGATGCAGAACGAGCGAGATGCCTGCCGCGAAAAAAAATCCGCCCTCCACGTTGAAACGGCTGCGGATCAGTTCAGGCAATTCGCCGTGCACCACCGATGTGTTGACTCCACCCTTTTCAAAAACCCCTCCATTGGCGATTACGCGGGTCAGCCCGCCACCGCCACCGGGGCGCTCCCACCTGTCTTCACGGAAACGTTCAACCCCGTCTAGTTCTTCCAGGGCCGTACAGATCCGGTTTTGCAGATCGTGGATCCATTCTGTGAATTGTTCACGCATACTCTTTTACCGTGTCAAAAAACGCCCGGGCATTATCGACAGGAACATTGGGAGTGATGCCATGGCCGAGATTGGCAATATAGCGGCGAACGCCGAAACGATCGATCATCCGGCGGGTCAGCTTAACAATACCTGCCGTTGGCCCAAGCAGTCTCGACGGGTCCAGGTTGCCCTGCAGGGTAATCTCATTGCGGGTCGCCTCACGGGCATACTCGGGAGTCACGGTCCAGTCAACGCCAAGGGCTGATGCTTTGGTGCGCTGTTTGAGGGCTTCAAGCGCGTACCAGGATCCTTTGGCGTATAGAATTACCGGTGCGTGACCGGCCAGGGCATCGGCAATCTGTTTCAGGTACGGGAAAGAGAACACGTTGAAATCCTCCGGGCTGAGCAGGCCCGACCAGGAATCAAATACCTGAACCGCCTGGGCACCGGCCGCCACCTGTGCTTTCAGGTAGCGCACGGTGGTGTCGGCAATCACCTGCAGCAGGTGGGCTGCCGCTTCCGGGTGGGTGTAGCAGAACGCTTTGGCCCTGCCGAAATCCTTTGATCCGCGGCCTTCCACCATGTAGCAGAGCAGGGTCCACGGTGCACCGGCAAAACCGATCAGCGATGCCTGCCCGTCGAGGGCTCTCCGGGTGAGTGCAAGGGCCTGCATCACATAGTGCAGCCGGTCTTCCACATCGGGAACAGTGTAGCCAAGCGCGTCTTCTGCGGTGCGAACAGGGTTCAGGATGCGCGGACCCTCACCCTCCTCAAGGGTTACATGCGATCCCAGCGCCTGGGGTACCACCAGGATGTCGGAAAAAATGATGGCCGCATCGGGCGCGAACCTCCTGATGGGCTGCATCGTTATTTCAGCGGCCAGTTCGGGGGTTTCGACCCGTTCAAAAAAGCTGTATTTCCCGCGCAGTTCCATGTACTCGGGCAGGTACCGGCCCGCCTGACGCATCATCCAGACCGGCGGACGGGCGACATCATCGCCGCGCAGTGCGCACAGCAGCAGGTCGTTTTTCATTTCGGGAAAGTCAGTCATCGGATACTTCATTGAGGTGTACGGCCATCTCCATCATGGCATCGGGGGTCGCCCTGGCAGCGGTGTAGATTCCGGCCGATCCGAAGGGCGTGCCTGCATCGGTATGGCGATTTAATTGCCCGGTAACAGCCGATTCGAGTGGATCATATTTTCGGGTTTTCAGCCCGGCAACGGCCAATTTGAGTGCATCAGCGGTTGTATTTCCGATAGCGATGAGCGGGCAGGTCCACTGGGGCAACGCCCCGCCTTCGAACAGGGCTTCTACCGCCGACGGGCTGTAAAAAAGGACGGCATCCGGTTTGACGGAAGGAACCGGGATATCGGTTTCAGGAAGCGTGTCATAGACGATAACCTCATGCACAAGCACGCCCGCGGCACCGAGCCGTTCGCCGAGTTCCGGTCGCCGCCGCACGCCGCACCAGTGAATCACTTCCGTGATCTGTGTGTCGTGAAGGATCCGTTTTGCAAGACCGATGGCATCGTATGCATCGGGCGCTTCGGGTATCACTACCGGTACATCCCAGAATTTAGCTTCCACTGCAGTTCCCGGACCGACCGCATAGACCATCGAAGGTCCTGCGGATGTTGCCCTTTCGGACATTTCACCGAGTGCGTGCCTGCATCCCGCCACACCGTTGCGGCTTGTAAAAACCCATGGCAGGCGTTGGGTAAGTAGTGGCCTGAGCTGGTCAGCGGGAGGACTGATCAGACTGATGCGCGTAAGGGGCATCTCGTGCAGGATGATACCATGTTCTTCGGCCGCACTTTTTTCGGTGGATGTGGCCCGGCGGGTCGTGATTACGTGGAGATGACGCGGGATCATGCCGGCCCCCTCAGGCTGCCGATCACCCGGCGCCCCTGATCGCTGGCCAGTACATGTTCGGCCGCCCGTTTTCCGATCGATTCCGCCTCAACCAGCGGTAAATCCAGCTCGGTATCGGCTTTCATAGTTCCGTCGATGCTCAGTACCGAGGTTTTCAGGAAAATCCGGCCCTCACGTACGGTGGCAAGGGCCCCGATCGGTGCGGAACAGCCGCCTTCAAGAACGTTCAGGAACTGCCTTTCGGCACCGGTACACAGTTCGGTTTCCCGGTGGTGGATGTGCTGCAAAATGGCTCCCAGTTGTTTGTCATCCTGGCGGGTCATTACAGCGAGTGCACCCTGGGCCGGGGCGGGCAGCATCCAGTCGAGCACCCGGCTGATACGGTCTGCAAGACCCACCCGCTTCAACCCGGCAGCGGCAAAAATGGCGCCTGTCCAGCTGCCAGCATCGAGCTTTTTAAGGCGTGTGTGCACGTTTCCGCGGATGTCGGTGAGCGTATGACCGGGGTATCGCCCCAGCCACTGGGCGCCGCGGCGGTGGCTGCTTGTGGCGATTGTGGAACCGGGGGGCAAATCATCATCACCGGTCAGGTGCAATCCGTCGCGCAGAACCAGTACATCCCGGTGGTCTTCGCGTTCTGTAACAGCGGCTACGGCAAGCCCGCCGGGCAGGCGCGTGGGGATGTCCTTGAAGGAGTGAACGGCCAGGTCAACGCGGTTTCCGAGCAGTGCATCGTCGAGGGCTTTGGTGAATACTCCCTTGCCGCCCAGCATGGGAAGCGGTGTGTCAAGTACCAGGTCACCCTCTGTTTTGATGAAGATGAGCTCGGTTTTATGGCCCAGACGGCGGAGCAGTCCTGATACATGTTCGGCCTGCCAGGTAGCCAGAATACTGTCTCTCGTGCCTATTCGAAGTACACGGTCAGTCAACGGACCTCTCCGGTTCCAGTTTGAACAGGGTATTGAGCAGTTCGGCGGCTTCATCGTGGCGGTCGTGGCTCTCTTTGAGGTGTTCAATAGAGTGCGCCATGATCTTTTTCATGATGCGGCGGGTGAGCTGCTCGACCTGCGGCATGGTTTCGTCGGGAATTTTCTTGCGGATGCGTTCCAGTTCGGTCGCCCCGATGGCATCAAGCTTGTCGCTGAGTGCCCGGATGGTCGGTACCACGCGCTGGTCTCTGACCCAGTTGTAGAACACATCCAGCTCTTCATCAATAATGGCTTCTACCAGCGGGATATTGGCCTGCCGTTCACGGAATGTGCTGTCAGTTTTGTCGTTGAGCATATCCATATTAATGAGCTCAATACCTTCGATCTTCGCAACATCCGGATGGATATTTCTGGGGACGGAAAGATCGACCAGCACTTTATGACTGCCATTGGCCTTCCAGCCATCAAGATGGGATGCATCCATTACCGGCTTGTCTGCCGAGGTGGCAACAATGACCAGATCGGCCCAGGCGGTGCGTTCGGCCATCTTTTCAAACGGCTCGATGGTAACTTTAAACCGTTCACTCAGTTTATCGGCGCGCTCCTGGTTCCGGTTGATGACCACCACTTCGCCGGCCCCGAGCGACATCAGGTTTTTGCAGGTCACCTTGCCGATCTTGCCGGCACCAACAAGTAGAATATTTTTACCTTTTAGTGATTTCATCCTTCGCCGGGCCATCTGAACAGCGGCATAGGCGGTAGTTGCCGCACCGATACCGAGGCTGGTCTCATTGCGC
Organism: Cyclonatronaceae bacterium; assembly: GCA_047921215.1. Classification (GTDB taxonomy): domain Bacteria; phylum Bacteroidota; class Rhodothermia; order Balneolales; family Cyclonatronaceae; genus RECM01. The sequence continues at coordinate 9,167 of JBLRWO010000016.1, forward strand.
GACCGTTTATGAGTGCGGAATACGGCCTGCATCAGCCTGTGGGTAAACCGGTCGACCATATCCATTTCAGCTGAAACTTCGTAGGCTTCCTTTACCTGGCGGATGATTTGCAGGTCGCCCAGAATCTGGGCTTCCAGCCCGGTAGCCACCCTGAAAAAGTGCCGGATGGCGCTGATGCCCTTCATCACAAATCCGTCGTCATCGAACAGCTCCCGGCTGCCCCGGCTGTGGCGGATCAGCAAATCGATGAGTGAATCGGGCTGCATATTCCGCGCAAGAATCTCGGTACGGTTACAGGTTGAAAGAACGATTACGGACGGTACCCCCATTATTTCGGCATCCCGCAGCAATTGCAGCCGGCTCTCACCGGAAATGCTGAACATTTCGCGCACCGGTACCGATGCACGGTGGTGATTAACCCCGATGACGATATACTGGTCAGTAATATGTTTGCTGATGTTACTCATCCACTGATGAAAGGGTCTCTTCGACGCGTTGTATTTCCACTTTTTCGGGTATGCCGGTAAAATGCTGAGTCCTGTAATAGATTTCGTCGGCCACCGCCTGCATGAACAGCGGGTGGTCGTTCAGGCCGGGCATCACTTCGAGCTGTTTGATGTGCTTGCCCTCCTCCTCGATTGCTTCACGGAGTTCGATGTCGAGCTCCATCAGCGTTTCGATGTGATCGGTAACGAACGCGATCGGAACCATGAGCAGGTACTGCACACCGTAGTCGATGAGGCGCATTACGAGATCCTCGGTGTTGGGTTGCGTCCATTTCTGGGGGCCCACCCGACTCTGGAAGCTGATCCAGTAATCCTCCTTGCGGCCTCTCATCTCCATGATGGCCTCAACGGTTTCGTTCATCTGACGGGTGTAGGGGTCGCCGCTCTCCACCTCGACGAGCGGGGTGCCATGGGCGGTAAATACGATGTGCACCTTGCTGCGGTCGGCCTTGCTGAACCGATCAAGGGTCTGGTCGATGCGCTCGTTTACCGCATCCAGGTAGTTTTGATTCAGATGATACGATTTGACCACGTACTCGTTCCAGGTGATCTCCCTGCCCTCTTTTTTGAATTTCTGGCGCACATTTTCCCAGTCGCGGAAACTGCTGCCGCTGGTGGTCCATGAAAAATGCGGGTAGAGGGGCATCAGAACTGCCTCTTCAATCCCGTCCTTTTGCATCTCATCCATTATGTCGGATGCAAAAGGCAGCCAGTAGCGCATGGCCGTGTATACTTTCACATCGAATTGCGGAAGTTCAGCACGCAGCTTTTTCTCAATGGTTCGGCGCTGTAGCTCGGTGAGGGAATTGATGGGGGAACAACAGGTCGACACTACCCTGTTCTTTCGGTTCAGGCAATATTTGCTGCCCATGCACCCTTTCGGGCATCCGTTAATGGCCTTGTAGTTCACCGCGATTTTCGGGGCACGGAATTTGGAGATGGTTTTTGCCAGCAGGTTCTGGAAAAAGCCGCCCCCAAGCCTGATGATATCCTGATCGCTGAACAGGTTATACAGGAAATAACGGATATTGTCCTCGGCTGTAGGCCCGCCAAGGTTCATCAATACGATGCCAACTTTCTTCTTCTGCCCGTTCTGACTCATTGAATGGCTAGTCTGTTTGTTAGTTGTATACCGTGCAAATTAACCGCTTTTTTGTGAAGAGATCGTGAAGATTCCACAAGCGGTTCCGTCGCGGCTCCTGCGAACCACGCGGCTCCTGCGAGAGTCGCGGAGAGGCGCGAACGCAGTGAAGCGCATCGCAGGACCTCGAAGAGTGCCGCGCCGGGCACGTCAGTAGCCGAAGCATCTGTAAATACTTCAGATGTTTCGGAACGGGGTACAGATGTGTTTATATCATGAGATTTCAGCTAAACAGGAGATTTCTGCCAGTACTACAATGGGGATACTGGCGTATCCCCACAAAAATCAACTCTTCGAGGTGCTCCGCACTCTCGAAGGATGATTTTTGTTAGCGGCTGAGGTAGAGGTTTTTGAATTCGAAGGGGGTTTTGAAGTGTTCGTCGCTGAAGTCGTCGAGGAAATAGATGGTTTCGCCGGTAGATTTCATTTCGGGGCCGAGTTCTTTTTTTACTTCCGGGAATTTGTCGAAGGGGAATACCGGCTCTTTGATGGCGAAGTTTTTCAGTTTTGAGGTGAGATCGAATTCAGAGAGTTTAGCACCCAAAATCACTTTTACACCGATTTCGGCTTCGGGGCGGCCTGTTGCCTTGGCAATGAACGGAATAGTGCGCGTAGCCCGGGGGTTTGATTCAAGCACATAAACGGTTCCGTTTTTCACGGCGTACTGCACATTTATGAATCCCCGCACCTGCAGGGCTTGTGCGATGCGCAGCTGGTATTCTTCCAGGGTTTTGATGACCTCTTTACTGAGTGAGTAGGGCGGCAGAACGGCCGTTGAATCACCTGAATGCACTCCCGCCGGTTCAATATGCTGCATGATTCCCGCAATGTGAAGCTGGTCACCATCAAAAATGGAATCGACATCCACCTCAACGGCTTCTTCCAGGTAGTGATCGATCAGGAATTCATTCTCCGGGTGGGATTCCATGATGCGGTTTACATATTCTGTAAGCTCATCCGATTTCACAGCTATCCTCATGCCCTGACCGCCCAATACGTAACTTGGCCTGATCAGCACGGGATATCCGATCCTTTCGGCTACCCTGAGTGCACTTTCCACATCATAGGCTGTTCCATAAACCGGGAAAGGGATTTTCAGCTTAGTCAGTACTTCTGAGAATTTCCCGCGGTCTTCGGCCAGGTCCATCATTTCGAAGGGTGTGCCGATAATTTTGATTCCATGCTTGTGGAATCGTTTCGCCAGTTTGAGCGCGGTCTGACCACCCACCTGCAGAATAACGCCTTCCGGTTTTTCATGATCTACAATATCGAAAACCCTTTCCCAGAAAACAGGTTCGAAATAGAGCTTGTCGGCAATGTCAAAATCGGTGGATACGGTTTCAGGGTTGCAATTCACCATGATGGCTTCGTAGCCCATATCCTTCGCAGCCAGTACAGCATGCACACAGGAATAATCAAACTCTATGCCCTGTCCTATCCGGTTAGGTCCGCTTCCCAGAATCAGGATTTTCTTGCGGTCCGATACCACACTCTCATTTTCATCCTCATAGGTCGAGTAATAGTAAGGCGTTTGTGCCGGAAACTCGGCTGCACACGTGTCCACCATCTTGAACACCGGAATCATGCTCCACTCCTTGCGAAGTGCGCGTACCTCATCTTCGGTTACTTTTACACCGCTCTTGCTCAGCAGGTGTGCTATCTGCACATCCGAAAAACCGGCTTGTTTCATTTCGTACAGGTCGTCGCGGCTGATGGTATCGAGTGTCTGTCCTTCGGTCCGGTTTTCGAGGCTTACCATGTAGCTGATCTGTTGCAGGAACCACGGATCAACCTTGGTGATGTCGTGTACCTCCTCGACGGATGTTCCCAGTTTAAAGGCATTGCGGATCTGCAGGGTGCCGTCCCAGTAGGGCTTGAGCAAGCGTTCGCGCACTTTTTTCCGCTCGATCTCCTCATAGCCATCGGCCCCGAGGCCGCTGCGGCCTATTTCGAGAGATTGCCACGCCTTGTTCAGGGCTTCCGGAAAGGTTCTTCCAATGGCCATAACCTCGCCCACCGCCTTCATCTGGGTGGTGAGTACCTCATCGGATCCCTGGAATTTGTCGAAATTGAACCGTGGCACCTTCACCACCACGTAATCGATCGAGGGTTCAAAGCAGGCCGAAGAGACTCCCGTAATCTGGTTTTTCAGTTCATCCAGATTATAACCTACCGCCAGTTTGGTTGCGATTTTGGCAATGGGGTAACCCGTGGCTTTGGACGCCAGCGCCGATGAACGGCTCACCCTTGGGTTGATCTCAATTGCAACTATGCGGTCTGTGCCCGGTTCAATGGCAAACTGTACATTGCAGCCACCGGCAAAATTCCCGATTGACCGCATCATTTTTATGGCTGCATCCCTTAATTCCTGGAACACCTTGTCGTGCAGGGTCTGCGACGGGGCCACGGTTACAGAGTCGCCAGTGTGAACCCCCATCGGATCCAGGTTTTCGATAGAACAGATTATCACCACATTATCATTGTTGTCGCGAAGCAGCTCCAGCTCAAACTCTTTCCAGCCAAAAATGCACTCTTCAAGCAGAATTTCGTGGATGGGGCTGAGCTCAAGGCCCCGCATCACCTTGCGTTCAAATTCGTCTTCCGTCCAGATTATACCTCCGCCCATACCGCCCAGGGTAAATGAAGGCCGGATTACAAGCGGCAGTCCGCCCAGTTCAATGACGATCTCTTTCGCATCAAGCATCGATTTGGCTGTTTTACTTTTGCACTGATCGATGCCGATTTTTTCCATCAGATCGCGGAACTGCTGCCGGTCTTCGGTTATGTCGATCGCGTCGATGTCTACACCGATAATTTTGATGTTGTTCTTTTCCCAGAAATGCTCGTGATGCAGATCCCGGGCCAGGTTGAGGGCAGTCTGCCCGCCCATAGTTGGCAGCACGGCATCGATCTTCTCCTTCTGGCATATCTCCCTGATCGATTTTGTGGTGAGGGGCAACAGGTAGATCGAGTCGGCCATAATGGGGTCGGTCATGATGGTGGCCGGGTTCGAATTGATAAGCACCACCCGGTAGCCCTCTTCCTTGAGCGAGCGGCAGGCCTGAGTGCCCGAGTAATCAAATTCGCAGGCCTGACCGATGATGATGGGGCCTGAGCCGATGATGAGAATCGTTTTTATGTCTTTACGAGCTGGCATGGAGAAAATGTGTAGGCTGTTGGGTTTGGGTTACAGAATCGTTGGTTCAGAACAGATACAGCGTGTTTTATGATTTATGGTGTATGCAGTATGCCGGAAAGTGGATATTGGATATCGGTTGTCAGGTATCGGGTATCAGGAATCATATGTCAGGTATCAGTTGAATTGCCAGGTTTCCGGATATTGGGAGCGTTACTTTCCGGCAGTTTCAGATTTAAATTCGCGCACACGTTCCACAAACCGGTCGAACAGGTAGGCGGAATCGTGCGGTCCGGGTGATGCTTCCGGGTGGTACTGCACACTGAAACCGTTAAAGTGTCTGAACTCGAGCCCTTCAATGGTGCCATCGTTCAGGTTCATATGGCTGACTTCAGCTTTGGAGGTGTCCAGTTTGTCGGGATCCACAGCAAATCCGTGGTTTTGCGTGGTTATTTCAACCATGCCTGTCTCCAGGTTCTTTACGGGATGGTTGGCCCCGCGATGGCCCACAAACATTTTGTGAACCCCGATCCCCTCAGAAAGGGCCATCAGCTGATGTCCCAGGCAGATACCGAACATGGGTTTACCGGTCTCCCGCGCTTTGTATACGGTATCAAGCGAGTATTCCATCGGATTGGGGTCGCCGGGACCGTTTGAGAAGAAATAGCCGTCGGGCTTCCAGGCTTCAATATCGGCAAAGTCTGCACCGGCCGGGAAAACCCTGAGTGTGCATCCTCTTTGAGTAAAGTTCTTCAGGATGTTGTGTTTAACGCCATAATCGAGTACAGCGATTCTGTAGAATGATGGTTCTGCAGGAATGGTCTGGGCTTCCTTGCGGGTTACGGTGCTAGCCAGTTCAAGCCCCGCCATTGACGGCCACTCCAGGGCACGTTTCACAAGCTCATCCGTATCGGTGATCTCCGACGAAATGACGGCATTCATCACCCCCCTCTCACGGATATGACGTACGAGCATGCGGGTATCGATTCCCGATATGCCCACAATTTTGTGGTTCTTCAGGTAATCGTTCAGGTTGCCGTCGGCAGTGAGATTACTGAATTCGTGAGAAAAGGATCTCACGATCACCCCGGCCACCATTGGCTTCCGGGATTCGTCGTCGCGGGCAGTTACGCCATAGTTACCGATGTGGGGATAGGTCATCATCATCAGCTGACCGAAGTAACTGGGATCGGTGAAGATCTCCTGATAGCCGATCATGCTGGTGTTGAAACAGAGCTCGCCACCGGTGGTGCCGATGTACCCTATTGATTTTCCCTGCACAACAGTGCCGTCCTGCAGTGCGAGAAGTGCGGGAGCTGATTTTTCTTGGATCATCCGGTTGATTGCCGTTTTTGGGTTACCAGGTGTTTTCTAAATCCCTGGCCGTGTAGGTGTAGCCACGGGAGGTGTAGTAGCTTGCTGTCCGGTTCGGATTGCGCTTCAATTGCAGCGGGTCTTTGTTGAACACCCTGTACAACAGTGCTATGGGTGTGAGCAACAGAAAATAGAGGAGGGTCATTATCAGTCTCGACATCACAAAGCCGAGCATCTCCGAAAAACCAAGCCAACCCCGCGTAAACCAGTAGCTGATTTTTTTTGAGATGAGCGACAACAGGCTCAGCGCAAATGCGGTATAGAGAAGCCAGGATGCGTTGAAGATGAGAAAAAATAAAAGAAGAGCCGTACTTACAACAAGGATTGTTTCAAGTTGTTTTTCTCTGCTCATCAACTAAAAAAGTGTGTATATGAACGGTGCCACCGACGAACCGCCTCCGATTACTATCAGAAAACCGAGTATTAACAGGAAAAATATGACCGGGACGAGCCAGAATTTCCTGCGCTCACGAACAAAATTGAACAGATCCCTTACAATTTCCATTATTCTGCAAAAACGTTTAACAGGCCACCCGGTGCATCCATCACTTTGCCCGGTGTAACCCGAAAATCGGGTTTAAAATCTTTCTAATATAACGAGTTTGACTCTTATGTTTAAGGGGAAATTCCATTTTTCTGTAAAAAATATAACCGGCTTTGCCGCAGCCAAAAAACCGGCTGAACCTTATCCGGGTTTGCCATCATTCAACGTTTTGAGGGAGCTGCTGCGTACTAACAGTGGTCGGAACCGGAATCACCGGCACTTGTTAACCGGCACTCATCAATCGAGCGGGAACTCTTCTTTCCACTCGCCGGCATCCCGGAATTCCGGTTGTTCCGATTTCAAGAACAGATAATTGCCCATCGCCAGTGCATCCATTTCCGTGCGCATAAGGCAGGTGTATGCATGACCGGGGGTGCATACAATGGGCTCTCCCCGCACGTTGAAGCTGGTGTTGACCAGCAGGCTGCAGCCGGTCAGCTTTTTGAAGGCGTTAATGAGTTTCCAGTACCCCGGGTTGGTCTCCCGGTGCACAGTCTGTATCCTGGCCGAATAATCGATATGGGTAACGGCCGGGATGTCGGACCGGAGGTGGTACAGCTTTTCGCGGATGGGCAACTGATGGTAACCGGGTGGCAGCGGTTTACGGCGATTCGCAGCTACATCACGCACCAGCAGCATATAGGGTGAACCGCTATCCAGTTCAAAATAGTCAGGTGCATCTTCGGCCAGTACCGATGGGGCGAACGGGCGGAAGCTTTCGCGGTACTTGATTTTAACGTTCAGCTTTTTCTGCATATCGGGGTTGCGTGCATCGCCCAGGATGCTCCGGTTGCCAAGGGCGCGCGGGCCGAATTCCATACGCCCCTGGAACCATCCCACGGCTTTACCCTCTTCGAGCAGCCCGGCTGTTTTTTCAATCAGCTGATCCTGATCATCAAATTTCGTAAAGACGGCTTTATTACGCCGGGCTGTCTGTTCAATGTCGAGGCCGGAGAACTCCGGTCCAAGAGCAGCACCGTTCATCCGGTCCATACGGCCGTTGAGATCCGGGCGGGGTTCGCCAAAATAGATGTGGGATGCGGCCAGGGCTGCACCCACAGCCCCGCCTGCATCGCCCGCAGCCGGCTGTATGAAGATATCATCGAAAATGCCCTCGCCGAGTACTTTTCCGTTGGCCACACAATTTAACGCCACCCCGCCGGCCATGCACAGATGCCGGGCACCGGTTAACCGCCGGGTTTCTCTGGCCATGCGCAGCACCGCCTCTTCGGTTACCTGTTGTATGGCAAGCGCCAGATCGCAATAGGTCTGCGTAAGCTCCGATTCCGGCTGCCTGGCCGGCAGGTCAAACAGTTTTTGCCATTTGTCATCACGCACCATCCTCAGGCCGGTGGCATAGTCGAAATAATCCTGGTTCAGCCAGATGGATCCGTCCTCTTTCAGGTCGATCAGCTCACGGTTTATGGCATCCACATAGTTTACGGTCCGCTCCGATCCCGGGTCGCCGTAGGGAGCGAGGCCCATCAGTTTGTATTCCCCGGAATTGACCCGGAATCCCGTATAGAGCGTAAAAGCCGAGTACAGGAGTCCGATGGAATGGGGGAAGTGAAGTTCTTTGATCACCTCAATTTCTGTTCCTCGGCCCATGCAGACCGAGGCCGTAGCCCACTCGCCCACACCGTCGATGGTCAGTATGGCGGCCTCATCGTACGGCGACGGATAGAAGGCACTTGCCGCATGCGACAGGTGATGTTCGGGAAACAGCAGCTTCACCTTTTTCCGGTCGAACGATTCAATTTTTTGGAGCTCCTCAAGAATGGTCCGCTTGATGAACATTTTTTCCCTCAGCCATACGGGGATGGCCGCCATAAACGACCTCAGCCCGCGAGGGGCGAAACCGTAGTAGGTATCGAGCAGGCGCTCAAATTTCAGCAGCGGCTTGTCGTAGAAAGCGATGGCGTCGAGCTCATCAACCGACACGCCGGCATGGTCGAGGCAGAACCGGACCGCATTTGCCGGAAAACCGGGGTCGTGCTTTTTCCGGGTAAACCGCTCTTCCTGGGCAGCAGCAACGATCTCGCCCCCGCTGACGATGGCAGCTGCCGAATCGTGGTAAAACGCCGATATGCCGAGAATGGTCATGGGAATAAGGAGATCAGGGAACAAGTGAACATTTGAACTGCGAAGTGAAATGAGTGGTGTGCGGTGAGACACTCTTCGAGGACCTCCGCTGCGTCCTTCGACTCCGCTCTGCAGCGCTCAGGCCATGCTCCGGACTCTCGAAGGTGTTCCGGGGAGTATCCCGGGGATTTAAAACAGGTCATAGATGAACGGGGTGAGGGCGTTATCGCTGGCCAGGAGGATCAGGAAAATGATTAGCATGGCAAAAATGACAATGGGAAGCAGCCAGAACTTTTTCCGCTGTTTCAGGAAATCGATGAATTCCCGGAAGAAACTGTTTGATGACATGGTATGCAGGGTAATACGGTTGAGGGTCGTGGCAATAAGGAACAGATAACTGGGTATGTAATGTAAATCAGGGTATGTAATAGGTCGGTGCTTCGGGACCTACGGGCATGCCGAAACCGAAGACCCATACGTAGAACAGTGCAATCCATCCGATCAGGAAAAATATGGTATAAGGGAGCATCATGCTGATGATGGTACCAATGCCCAGCTTGCGGTCATAACGGGTGGCAAAGGCCAGGATCAGGCCGAAGTAACTCATCATCGGAGTAATGATGTTGGTGCTGGAATCTCCGATACGGTAGGCAGCCTGAATCACCTCAGGGCTGTATCCTATCAGCATCAGCATGGGTACAAATATGGGTGCCGTTATCGCCCATTGGGCGGAGGCGCTCCCCAGCATCAGGTTCACAAAGCAGCACATAAGGATGAACGGAATAAACACCAGCGGGCCGGTAAGGTTGATTGCCTTCAGAAATTCAGCCCCCTTTACCGCAATGATCGGGCCCAGGTTGCTCCATCCGAAGAACGCCACAAACTGGGCAGCGAAGAATACCAGTACAATATACAGGCCCAGCGAACTCATGGCCTTCGACATGCCGTCGATCACATCTCGGTCGCTGTTCATGGTACCTACAACCTTGCCATAAATGAATCCGGGCACAAAGAAAAAGATAAAAATCAGTGTAACCATCCCCCGCAGGAACGGTGAGTTCAGTACATCGCCTGTATCCGGGTTTCGAAGCACCCCCCACTCCGGGGCCACCGACAGAACCAGCAGCAGCGATACGCCGAGCACACCCACGCCCGCCCATTTCAGCCCCCTCACTTCATCAGCGGTCAGCGGTTCCATACTGCGGTCGTCGCTAAGATCTTCGGAGGCGATAGAAGGGTCGTATTTGCCCAGTTTTGGCTCCACGATTTTGAGTGTAACATAAGACCCTACAATGGTTATCAGAAATGTACTGACGATCATGAAATACCAGTTCACGGCCGGATGGACCAGGTATCCCGGGTCAATAAGCTGGGCGGCCTCCTCGGTGATACCGGCCAGTAGCGGGTCGACCGTACCAATGAGCAGGTTGGCACTGTAGCCGCCCGATACCCCGGCAAATGCAGCCGCCATACCGGCAAGAGGATGCCGGCCCAGGGCAAGAAAAACCACCGCAGCAAGCGGTACAAGTACCACATACCCCATTTCCGAAGCCGTGTTGGAGACCACCCCGGCAAACACAATAGTGATGGTGACCAGGATTTTCGGGGTCAGCAGAAAGTTGACAACCTTGAGTAACTGACGGTAAGCGCGGGCAAAAACACTGCCGTTGCTTTTGCCCGGCACAAACGGACGAAACGAGGCGGCTTTGAGCACCAGGCCCCTGATGGCCGCGCTTATCAGCCCGGATGCCTCGGCCACACCCACACCGAGAAGGGCTACCAGAACCGTACCGAGAGGCACGAAACCCGTGAAGTTTGTAACCAGGTTTTCTACAATTCTCCGCAGGCCTTCTCCGTTCATCAGGCTGATGGATGTGATAATACCATCAGGTGCCCGTCCGCTGGCCCCCTCCGGCCTCGGGTCAATCGCACTCCAGTCGAGCCAGCCTGCAAGACCACTCAGCAGTACCACGCCGAATGCAAACATGGCAAACAGGGTAACGGGGTGGGGCAGCAGATTGCCCAGCCACTCAATTACATCAAGGAACCTGGTAAACCAGGTTCGCTGCGATTGAAGCTCATTTTCTGCGGGCGGATCGGGTCGGATGTCTCTGGTCATGTATTCAGTTCTGCAAATTCCTGATTGTTCTTTTCTGCTTTACCGGCATCAGTCGCTACCATGTCAGCATTTTCATGCAGAAAACACTGCCTCCGCTTTTGATAAATTCATCGGTTTCCAGCTCGATGATCGTAAATCCTGCATCCCTTAGCATCTGATTGGTTTTAACACACCCTTTCTGGATGAGTACATGTTTACCATCGGGACAGGTGGCATTGCAGGCAAACCGTTCTTCTGCCTCAACAGCATCCGCTTCCAGCACATTAGGGATGAGATGACGGATCATCTCAAGGCTTTTTCTACTGAAAGCGCCCGGCCAGATCAATACGGTATCCTCATTCAACATGCAGAAACAGGTATCGAGGTGATAGAATTTGTCGCTGGTCAGTTTAAGCACAATAACCGGTACGGCAAACTTTTCGGATACAAATTCATAGGCTTCCACTGATGAACGGAATCCATATCCGCCCCACAGTAATTGCCGGCCGGGATGCCAAATTGCATCGCCCATACCCTCAAAATCCCTGATTACCTTGTAGCCAGGGTGATGAACGGTATATCCCTGGCTCCGGTACCATTCTTCGATATAGGGTACCTCCGGCTTGCGGTGTTTCGAATGCATGATACTCATAACCACTTCGCGGTCGCCATGGGTATTTTTAAAAGGGAGACTCTGATTGGCACAAAAAACCATATCGGGCAAACCGGGCTGGTCGTCGATGGTGTGCACCCTTAGCCCGGTTGAGGCAAACGCATCCTTTACAGCCTCCCACTCCTGCATTGCTTTGGCCTTGTCGACCTTTCCCACATTCTCCGCCATATGCGGATTGATCACATAATCGACGGAAAAATGGCCCGGCCTTACCATCAGTACATTGGTGGGAAGAGGCATAGCCGGCAAATCAATCAGCGAAAAGTCGATCTCTTTACGATTTGTTATAACCTTGGACATGTCGGGGATTTTGAGTTATCTGGTATGCGAAGATAGTAACTTTTAAGGCCTAAAAAAGAGAGAGGGGGTTCTGTCAGAGTGTTGGCAAAAAACAACCGGGAGATTATTTCGGTTCCAATCACAATAAATATCAGATATTTACTGATTCCGGATAAAATTTATTACAACAGAATGAAAAAAAAATGTAAGGATTACCTGATTTATGGCTCTATACAGGTATGTCAGAACACGAGCAAGATCACTTGTTCAATGAGAGATCAGCTACTGAGCATTTCTACAGTCCTAAAGGACCGGATACCCGCCCGTATCCGGTCTTTTTTTAAAAAAAACTGATCAGGACCCTCTCCATTTCCAGGCTGTTTCAGTCGTGATTCCCAATCAACCGGTGTAAGTCCTGACCGTAAATGGCCCGTATCCTAAAAAAGACATCGTTCAGTACCATAGTAACGGATAGGATTTCAGCAAAAAACACCGGGAAAAGTACTGTTTATAAGGCCTTTTTACGCGCAGCACCAGATCCTTCAAAAACTAAATCCCGTTTCGTACGACTAAGTTAATACGCATATTTAAATAACAAAAATTAACACTTCGGCACCCGGCTGACATCTCAGAACAGTCATAATTTTCTCAACAGTCACCACAGTAAAAATGAACATCAAGAAAAATATTGCCATCAGCGACTCCGGATTTGTTTTTGACCCTTCTACGGGCGATTCCTTCTCACTTAACCCTGTGGGGCTGGAAATTATGCTACTGATTAAAGAAGGGAATACGCCGGAACAGATTTCCGGGCTGATCACATCCAAATACGAGGTAGACAGAAGTGTTTTTGAACGCTATTTCCTTGATTTCACAGCGATGCTAAAACAGTATCATCTGCTTGCGAACAATGAATAAACAAAAGCTTACGGTTGCCGTTTCCGGCCTCAACAACATCGACAGTCCCGGGCCGGGCATACCGGTTATCCGTGGTCTCCGGGAATCGGATCTCATTGAACCCCGGATTATCGGCCTTGCATACGACAACCTGGAACCCGGTGCATACATGCACAATCTGGTCGATAAATCGTATAAGGTACCCTATCCCTCTGAAGGTACGGATGTTCTGCTTCAGCGCATCCGCTACATCAACGACCTTGAACACATTGATGTGCTGGTCCCGAATTTTGATTCGGAGCTTTACGCTTTCATGAAATCGGAGGCCATCCTGAAATCAATGGGCATACAGACATTTTTGCCACCGCTGGAGCAGTTCGAGGAGAGGCATAAAGCAAACCTTTATGAATTCGGGCAAAAATACAGGGTCAAGGTACCCTTCAGCGCACCGGTTACGGGCTACGACGACTTCGACCGGCTGAAAGACAAGCTCAAATATCCGTTAATGATAAAGGGCAAATTCTATGACGCCTACACCGCATACGACCGGGATCAGGCCCGCATGTACTTCAACAAGATCAACGCGAAGTGGGGACTGCCCGTGATCGTTCAGGAATTCATCAGGGGCGTTGAGGTAAATGTTATGGCCCTGGGCGATGGTTTCGGAAACACGATTGGCGCTGTACCGATGCGGAAGCAATACATTACCGACAAGGGAAAGGCCTGGGGCGGCATCACACTCGACGACCCGGCTCTCCTCGATCTGACCCGTCAAATTATCTCATCAACGAAGTGGCGTGGTGGCATGGAGCTTGAACTGATCAGAACCGAAAACGATGACCTGTACCTGATCGAGATCAATCCGCGGCTGCCCGCATGGACCTATCTGGCAGTTGCCGCCGGGCAAAACCTGCCCGAAGCCCTGGTCAGGCTTGCCACAGGCCACCGCGTTGAGCCATGGACGGCCTACAAAACCGGAGTGATGTTTATCCGCTACTCCTACGATATGATTACCGGGCTCGATGAATTCGAGCAGCTCTCAACCAAAGGCGAATTATGAACTACAGAACGGACTGAATATGGAAAAACTGCCCTTTGAACGACCGATTATTCAGAAAATCAACGCGGGACTGCCCAGCAAGTTCGGCATCAGCAGCCGTATGGAGCCGGTGACCGATATTGAGGGGATTCCGGTAAGCCGGTTGATCGGGGAATTCGGCTCACCCGTGTTTGTATTCTCCGAAGCCACCATCCGCAAAACATACAGGCAGGCATGGCGTGCCTTTTCGACCAGATACCCCAGGGTTCAGTTCGCCTGGTCATACAAAACGAACTATCTGAATTCCATCTGCCGGGTATTCCATCAGGAAGGATCCTGGGCAGAGGTGGTTTCAGGTTTTGAGTACGACAAGGCCCTGGCAAACGGTGTGCCGGGTGAACAGATCATTTTCAACGGTCCCGACAAATCGCGCGACGATCTGGCCAAAGCCATCGCCAGCGGGTCGCTGATCCACATTGACCACTTCGATGAGCTGTACGAAATCATTGATCTGAGCGGAACGGCAGATAAACGGCCGAAAGTGGCCATCCGGGTGAACATGGATACCGGCATCTACCCGCAGTGGGACCGGTTCGGGTTCAATTACGAGAACGGGGAGGCCTGGGATGCGCTGAACCGCATTATGGTGAGCGGAAAAATGGAGCTTCTGGGTCTTCATGCCCACATCGGAACCTATATGATGCAGACATCCCCGTACCGGATTGCCGCAGAAAAACTGGCCTCACTGGCGGTGGGGCTGGAGCGCAAGTACAACCACGTGATCAGCTATATCGATGTGGGAGGCGGGTTCGCGTCGAAAAACACGCTAAAGGGTGCCTATTATCCCGGCAGCGACACCACCCCCTCGTTCGACGACTACGCCGAGGCCATCACATCATCGCTGATGAAATCGGAGATCAAGCCTGAAAACCTGCCGATGCTGATCCTGGAGAACGGGCGCGCCCTGATCGACGATGCCGGTTACCTTGCCGGAACCGTGATCGCCAATAAGCGGCTTGCCGACGGGCGGCGGGCCACCATCATTGATGCCGGAGTGAACCTGCTGTTTACCTCCTTCTGGTATGAGCACGATCTGAGGCCGGCCGTGAATGTTTCTGACCAGACCGAAGACACTACCATCTATGGACCGCTGTGCATGAACATTGATGTGATCCGAGGCAGCATACAGTTCCCGTTGCTGAAGAAAGGCGATCAGTATGTGATCAGGCGGGTCGGAGCCTACAACAATACCCAATGGCTGCAGTTTATCACACTCAGGCCCAATGTGGTGATGATCGACACGTCCGGCAATCTGCAGCTGATACGCCGGAGCGAAACCCTGGAAACCATCAACGATCTCGAAAGAGTGCCCGAACATCTGGCTGATATTGTTGCCGGAACCCCTGAACAGATGAAATAACCCGACATGAACAAGCCTGCATGGATATGGCAAAGCCTGCTGAACAGTTACTCGCAGATCTTTTTCTCCGATAACAGGCTTTTCGCGGTCATCCTTGTGCCGGTCACATTCATGGATTTCTACGCCGGCCTGTTCGGGCTGACGTCGGTAATCGTTGCCAACCTTACGGCCTGGATGATCGGCCTGGATACGTTCAGGATATCGAAAGGCTATTACGGGTTCAACGCACTGCTGACAGGACTTGGCCTTGGCATCTATTTCGAGCCCGGATTGCTGCTGGTTCTCATTGTGGTTATTGCGGGCCTCCTTACCCTGCTCATTGCCGTTGCCCTGGAGGGAATCATCGGCAAATACTCCCTGCCCCACCTCAGCCTGCCGTTCGTTTTTGCCCTGTGGGCCCTGGTACTTGCCACCCGGGAATTTTCGGCACTCGGCCTGAATGAACGGTGGATTTACACACTCAACGACCTGTACATACTGGGAGGGCAGCCGCTGGTAAATCTCTATGAATGGTGGAACAGTCTGTACATCCCGGTTTCGCTGAGGTCTTACCTGTTGTCGCTGGGGGCGATCCTGTTTCAGTACAGCGTTTTTTCGGGTGTGCTGCTGGCCATCGGGCTGCTCATCTATTCCAGGATAGCCTTTACGCTCTCCCTGATTGGTTTCTACATCGCCTGGTTGTTCTATCAGCTGATCGGGGCAGAGTTGTCGGAGGTGAATTACAGTTACATAGGCTTCAACTACATACTAACGGCCATTGCTACCGGCGGATTTTTCGTGATCCCGAACCGCAGTTCATACCTGTCGCTGCTGGTACTGATCCCGATCGTTGCAGTAATTACAGTCAGCTTTTCGGCGATTCTGGCTCCATTCGGGCTGCCCGTTTATGCGCTCCCCTTCAATGTTCTGGTGCTCACCTATCTGTATGTACTCAAATTCCGTACCGATAACCGGGCCGATCTGAGCACTCTGTTTGTTCAGCTGAATTCGCCCGAGAAGAATCTCTACTCATTCGTGAATTACCGGGAGCGCTTTGGCAAGGAAAGTCCGGTCGACATTCACCTCCCCTTTTTCGGTGAATGGAAAGTTACCCAGGCCCATGATGGCGAGTTCACGCATAAGGGCGACTGGCGCCACGCCTGGGATTTTGAAATAACCGACGATGAGGGGAAAACATATAAAGACCGGGGTGACTTCACCCATGATTACTATTGCTACGGAAAAACCGTGATCGCTCCGGCCGACGGAACCGTTGAGGCCATTGCCGATGGCATCGAAGACAACATCATCGGTGAACGGAATCCGTCGGACAACTGGGGCAATACCATTGTTATCAGGCATTCCGAAAATATCTATTCGAAGCTCAGCCATCTGATTCCCGGGTCCTTTTCCGTGAAGAAGGGCGACAAGGTGAGAATGGGCGATGACCTTGCAAAATGCGGGAATTCAGGAAACTCACCCTATCCCCATCTGCATTTTCAGATTCAGTCTACCCCCTACATCGGATCGCGAACCCTCGACTATCCCCTCAGCAACATATTCATCAAAAGAAATGATCAGCGGATACTGCAGACCATTGCCAGGCCCGAAAAAGGGGATCTGGTTGTGAACGTTCAGCCCGAAGCCCCTCTTCGCAGGGCTTTTGACCTGATTCCGGGCAAAATACTCATCTTCAACACCCGGACCGGTGATGTTACCTGGGAAGTGAAGCGGGATCTGTGGCAGAACCGGTACATCGAATGTGCAAAGACTGGCTCCAAAGCATGGTTCAGACTCGATGATGTGATGCTGCAGTTTACCCACTTCGAGGGTGACCGCTCGGCGCTGCTCTACTACTTTTACCTGGCTGCATACAGGGTTTCAACGGGCTACAGCCCGGGGCTGGTTATAACAGATACCTACCCTGTAAATATGATATTCAGTCCGTACCGAATTCCATTGCAGGATTTTGCCGCTCCCTTCTGGCGCTATCTGCGGGGCGAGTATAGCCTGATTTATCCGGAATCCAAAACCGGGCTGCAGGGTGGCGATTTCCGGCTTCACGGCAGCATCACCAGAAAGATCTTTGGCAGAACGAAAGACACAATCCGGTTCGGTTTTCTGATCGACAACCGGGGTATTTGCGGATTCAACATCGATGGCGACCACCTGAAAATACACGCGACATGTACCGAAAAATCATCCCCCTACTGATTCTGGTTCTGAATGCACTGCCGGCAATGGCACTTGCACAAACTTCGTATGGAATGCCGGAAGTGGATGCCAGGACCTATGCCCTCTGGCAGGCGGCTGACTGGGACGGGCTCATTTCTGAAGGCCGTTCGGCACTGCGAAACGGCATCGATTTTTACTACCTGCGCTACCGGTTGGGCGTGGCCTGGTATGAAAAGGGGAACTATCATCTTGCGATCAGGCATTTTGAAAAAGCGGCAGCATTCGATTACAGCGACATCACCCTGAAAGAGTATCTGTACTATGCCAACCTGTTTGCCGGCCGTCGAACAGAAGCAGCTGTTGTTGCCGATGGTTTCCCGGTTTCGCTCCAACAGAAAACGGGTACTGAGAAAGGGACTGGCATATGGCAGTTCGATCTGTTCCTGAACCTGAACAGCGGAGCGGAGAAGTCGGTTACCGGGAACTATAACCCAGGCGCTTTCGTCACTGATGATGGTTCCCAATCCATATCGGGCGGGCACCGGTATATCAGCCTGGGGCTGCAGCAGCAGGCTTCATCCAGTTTTTGGCTTTACCACGCCTACAGCGGTATGATCAAGCAGAATTTTGTGTATCCGGTTACCGCCGGAGTATCATCGGGCCGGACCAAAAGCACACTCTACCTGAACCAGTACTATCTTTCGGGTACCTGGCGTTCAGCCCGTAATCTCGAACTTTTTGCAGGTTTTCACTACCTGAACATCAGTTACCCGGCAGAACAGACCGTTTTCAGGCAGGGACGCAGTTATATGGTTTCCACCCGGTCTTACGAGCACGACTATCTGCTCTTTGCCGGAATCAGGCGGCATTTTACCGGCTTTACCCTCTCCTGGTCACCACAGATGTCGAACCTGAACAACAGGGTGCAGTACCAGCAGGATCTGACGGCCGCCATTTATCCGGCAGGCAATCTTAATCTGTACTTTATAACCACCCTCGTACATCAGAACGGGGATTTGCCCGGGCAGAGCCGTGCCGACCGGTTGATTGCCGGTCAGCTGGCCGGAGCAAGGTTGCTGCCGTTTCTTTGGCTTGAGGCCTCAGCCACCCTTGGCAATATGCACAATTTCACCACTCACCAGGGCCTTGTTGTCTACAACAACAACGAGACGGTTACACAGCGGTACGGGGGCAGCGCCCTTTTCTACATCGGGAACACCTGGCTGCTGAGAATCGATTATAACCGTTTCAACAATGAAAGTCACTTCATCACCATCAGTGGCACTACTGATCAGGCTGACCCTATATCATATTACACCCACTCATTAACTTTCGGACTGTCATGGATTTTCTGAAATCAAAACTGCTGCTGACGGTTTTATTGCTCATTATATCTGCACCATCGGCTCTTTACGCCCAGGATGCAGTAATTGAAGCCTTCCGGCAGAGTTACGGGCTTGAGCAGCAGGGCGAGTATAAAAGTGCTGCTTCCAGATTACAGCAGGTATACGAGCGCGACTCCTACGAACTCAATCTGCGTATTGGCTGGCTGCTATACCGGGCCGGGTCATTCAACGAGTCGGAAACCTATTACCGCAATGCTGCAGCACTCAGGCCCTATGCCATAGAACCACGTTTCGGGCTGGCATGGCCGCTTTCGGCGCTCGGAAAATGGGATGAACTGATAACACTATATGATGGAATTCTGGAAACCGATCCGCAAAATACCATTGCCAACTATCGCCTCGGCCTCATCCACTACAACCGGGGTGAATACGAGAAAGCCGATCGCTACATCGAAAAGGTAGTGAACCTGTACCCGTTTGATTACGATTCACTGCTGCTTTTCGCCTGGAATAAGCTGGCCCTGCAGCGAAACCGCGAAGCCAGGATTCTGTTCGGCAGGGTCCTGTTATTCAATCCGGGTGATGAATCGGCGTTGCAGGGGCTGGAACAGTTAAAATAGGATACTGGTGGCGAATTGCACGATGTGCAGCGCTGCAGGATGCCTTCAGTGCCACATCGTTATCAGGCTTATAACCGCTTACGTCAGCGCCTCCTCGATATCAGGCTTACAACCGCCACAAAGATTGCCGAACCGATAATGGACCAGACCACCGGAAAGGCGAAGGTTCCGGCCTTGACTACAAAAAATTCGGGCAGGGACATTTCACGGGCTATCCATCCACCGATAAGGGCCCCGATAAAGCCGACTGCAATGGAAACAAGGCACCCTCCTCTTGAAAATCCTGTGATGGCCTGCCCAATGGCGCCGCAAAGACCTGCAATGATCAATAAAAGAATTAAATCAATAAACGACATGCTCTACTCCTGTTCATTCTCGTTATGTGTTGCTGCCAATCTAATCAATTTACGGAAAATCATCTGCTGGGATTTAACCTGGGGCAGATATTCGGGGTGCCACTGCACACCGAGTGCGAACGGATAGGATTTGTGTTCTACCGCCTGAACCACACCGGCCAGGTCTGTTGCTGAAAACCGGATATCGGGTCCTGGCCGGTTAACAGCCTGGTTGTGAAGACTGTTCACCAGGCAGGAATCCTTGCCGAAAATGGAACCGAGATGGGTTCCTTCCACAATTCTGATCCGTTTACGGGGGTAAACACTTTCAATTTTGGGCTCCTCTGTGTAAAAATCAATGATATCCGGGTGCAGATTGCCGCCCCAGTACACGTTCAGGAACTGGGCGCCCCTGCAGATGCCGAGTATTGGCCAGTTTTTATGTACAGCGATATCGAGTAATTCATGCTCCAGCTTATCGCGCTCCAGATCTACGGGAATTGTACCCAGGCTGAAAAGCCGGCGGATGATCATGATAACCGGGGCCATCAGCCAGGCAACGATTCCACCGCTCTCCTTTTCATCTCCGGCACCTTTTTTCTGGTGTTCGGCAATATCGTCGATGGTGTCGGCATAGCGTCCGGGATCGATATCGGCTCCCCCGCCTAAGATAAGGCCGTCAAGACTCTCCGGATCCACTTTTCTGCCGGGTCGGATTCTGATTGCTCTACCGCCGGCCCTCCATACCGCAATCCGGGTAAAAAACCATGCCGGATATCCGCCGCGATCGGGACCGGTTATGCCAATGGCGGGTTTATTCCGGCCTGAAAACATCTTTGATCTCCTCCATCCATGTTTTGGCCCGGCTCACTAGTGGATGCTCAAGGCGATACAGGAATTTCCGGGCCATGGAATCGAGTTTATCATGATCGCTGGCCAGCACTTCTACCGGCATCCATTTGTTCCATTCCAGGGTAAAACTCCAATCGGGTTCGTCAATCCGGCTGTTCGGCAGCCGGTAATGCAGTGTTGGCCTCTTACTTATTTTCTGATCGGGCAGCGCCTTCCTGACCCTCTCCTCGTCCATCCAGGCCAGTACGGGCAGCATGTCGAGCGGCCGGTTACGGGTGGGATTGTACGCGATATAGTCGTCAATGAGTTCTGCCGTTCCGGGATGATAGCCCGGTGTGAGGACATTGATGACATATTCTTCCGGAAATGGATCAATAAACGGTGTAATCTCCCTGGTAAGGTCGATTTCAAGTTCCTCTTTCAGAGAGTCGTACAGGATCAGAAAAGATTTCAAATACGCGAGAACCGTTTCCGAATTCACGGATGGCAGTTCGGGATTCAGATGCAGCCCGAAAGCATAGAAAAAAGAGGCCCCTGTTCCTTTTGCACCTGTTTCGTAGATTTTCTTTCTGAGTGTCTCCATCTCCGGTATGGCAGAGACCGGTATAGGCGGGAATACAATTTCGAACGGTACCAGTTTTTCTGCCGCTGTGGCCATGAAATCCTCAATGGAATCGCCCAGGCCGGGTTCAATCTCATCCAGGCCAATTTTTTTAAAATAGTTATTGACCTTCATCTCCCGGAACAGCTCGGCATCCAGTTCCACTCTGAATTCACCGAACCGGGTCTCTTTAACCAGCGCTTCATAATTGCTTATTCTCTCGATTTTGCCGCGTAAAACCGCTACAATAGCTGCGGTAATCTCATCAAGTCCCAGACCACTGAACTCCAGTTCAAGACCTATCGTACGTTCCTCATCATTTTCATTGTACAATACGGGCGGCTTATGAAGGCCGGTATCGGAATCTGTCATAAATTATTGATTATGTAAACAGGCAGGTGGTGCTCCTGAGGCTATTAATGAGCTAAATCGGTTTATATCAAACCCTAAATTACCTATCTTTGAAGCAAGCAAAAAATGATGACATAATTACTGAAAGGATTTTGTTTTGTCCAAAGCAAAAAACGGCGACACCGTTAAAGTACACTATACCGGAAAACTGAACGACGGATCTGTATTTGATTCATCGGAAAACCGGGAGCCCCTCGAATTCCAGCTTGGCAGCGGCCAGTTAATACCCGGTTTTGAAAAAGCGGTAACCGGCATGACCGTGGGTGAATCCACCTCGGTTACCATTCCCGCAAATGAAGCCTATGGCGAGGTTAACGACGAGCTTATTCTGAGCGTTGAAAAAAACCGTCTCCCCGCCGACATTCAGCCAGAAGTCGGTATGCAATTGCAGGTACAACAGCCCAACGGGCAACCTGTTCCTGTAGTCATAAGCGATGTTACAGACGAACACGTAAAGCTTGATGCCAATCACCCACTGGCTGGCAAAGAACTGACCTTCGACATTGAAGTTGTCGAAATCGGGTAGGATATCTTCAGCAATACGGAGCCGGCTGCCCCGAAAGGCGGTAGCCGGACCTCCACAGATTTGAAGGATGAGGGCCGTGACCCGTTTCGGCCTGTCATAAATAAAAAAAGCCTTTTCCCCGGGGAGTCTCCGGCAGAAGAATCAAATTCTGTTCGAACTCAATCGCTTCATATAGGCCAACGAAACCCGTAGGTTTTGCGGCCGATCCGCAGCTCTTGTTCCCGCAGGAAAAGGCTGATATCCAATACGTACGTTTTAAACCGGGTCGAATTTGTTGGCTTTCGCCGGAACCTGAGAATTAACCCGCGGCTCCCGACACCGGACGGTATTGAACCTCAAGTCAAACTTCGTTTCCAATGTTTCTGTTTGACTCTGGTAGTAATTTAATTAAAAAAATCCCGGTCACAATATGTATAAAAAATGTTCTCTGTAAGGTCATTATTATCTGATCTTAATTAGCTGCTTGTGCAACAAAAGGTAATCATTTTAAATAGATTCATTCCAAATAATTAAGCCATGCGGATGCTCAGTCAGAGCAAAAAAAATTGAATCAACGGAAGCAAAAAGCTGTTATCCTTAATAAATAATGTCAGCTTCTGCAATGTTCCGGATTCCCGGTCACACCAGGGAAACAGCGAACACATGGAATTTAATCATAGCACCCCGGTAGAAAAACTTTCATCGCCACTTCCGATTTCTTCATAATTGCAGCTGACCGCACTTTGTTACAGAACCCTGTCTGTAATATTGTAGAAATGGCCCGGTTCAACCCCGGCCGGTTACATGATATCGTCGTCGTCAACATCAGAAAATGTGGCAACTCCAATCCCCCGCTGCCAGGTTAGCACATAAAAACCATTGGCTGAAATAAAAAAAGCCTTTCCCGTGGGGAGTCTCCGGCAGAAGATTCAAGTTTTATTCAAACTCAATTTCCTCATATAAGCCGCATTATCCGTAGATTTTGCGACCGATCCGCAGCTCTTGTTCCCAATCGGAAAAGGCTGTTATTCGATACATTCGTTTTAAACCGATGTCTACCGAAGTGACTTGCGCCGGAACCTGTGAGTTAACGCAGACTCCCGACACCGGACGGTATCGAACCTCAAGTCTGACTTCGTTTCCATTGTTTCTGTCTGACTCTGGTAGCAATTTAACACTCTGCTGAACGAATGCAATATGTGCAAAAAATATATTTTCTAGATCATTTCAAGATGATTTTCCGTAGTGTATTGCAGGGCAGTAAACAGCCTGATTTTATTTGAATTTATTATAAATAATTAATGTTTTATGCTCCTTGAAAAGGTACCACAAACCGATTAACACCGTGCCGGAACAGGATGCGGTTTACAGCTCGTTAACCTCAAAATATAAGGTCTAGATATACCATACTTTACTTCCGGGTGCGTGATTCCGAACTTTGAACTAACCGGATCTGGCGGGACTTCGCGTTTACCGATGGTGCCATCGTTCTTATACAAGATATACACTTACCAGATATTCACCTCAGGCGTGAGCGTGATATTGAATTTCGATTTCACCCCGTCTGTTATTTGCCGGGACAGTTCCAGGATCTCGCTGCCTGTTGCCTTGCCATAGTTTACAAGAACCAGGGCCTGTTTATCGTGGGAACCGCTGTTACCGATCCGGCGTCCCTTCCAGCCAGACTGTTCAATAAGCCAGCCGGCAGGCACCTTTATATGACCTTCACCGGACGGATACCCCGGAATGGCCGGAAACTGTTTTTGCAGCACATAAAATTCCGACTCTGCTATTACCGGATTTTTGAAAAAGCTGCCTGCATTACCAAGTTTTGCGGGATCCGGGAGTTTGCTTCTCCTTATCCGGCAAACCGCTTCGCTTACGGCCCCGATCGTAAGATCTTCTACACCCATGGAATCGAGCGTACTTCGTATATCTCCGTAATCAAGGCGGAAATCCGGTTCCCGATTCAGCCGTAAAACGACATCGGTGATGAGATAGCGCCCTTTTTCCCTGTTTTTAAAAATACTGTCCCGGTATCCGAATTCACATTCATCGCTGCCGTAGGTGTGTATCTCGCCGGTTTCAAGTTCAACAGCTTCGAGCGAATCAAACACTTCAGCCAGCTCAACACCGTATGCACCGATGTTTTGTATGGGAGCCGCCCCCACATTACCCGGTATAAGCGACAGGTTTTCAATTCCCGCAAGTCCTTTTTCGATACACCGCTCCACCAGGGAGTGCCAGTTGTGCCCACCACCTACCCTTAGCCAGACCTGGCCGGCCGTTTCCCTGATCACCTCCACACGGTCATCACGGTAGCGTATAACCAGGGCATTCACATCGCCCGTTAACAGGATATTACTGCCTCCGCCCAGAGGTTTCTTCTCCTGATTTTCGGCTGATTTGTCCTTCAACAGAGCGATCAGTTCATCCCTGCTTTTCGGATCTGCGAAATAGCGGGCTCTCGATTCAATGCCGAAAGTGTTCAGCTTTCTGAGGGAAACGTTTTCAAGAATCTCGGTCATCAGCACCACCTAATGTAGGTTAACATGAGCATTCAAACGGCATCGACACTACATTGAAACGCAATTACGCGGCATTTCAGCCAGCAGATTAACGGATCGATTCCGGCTGAAATCACCTCCTGCGGTATCCCGGCAGGTTTCCGAATGAACCGGTCTAATATAGCAAATGTAATGCCGGTTAATAACCTGTACCCTGTCCCGGATGGTACAATGTACAACACCTTTCACTGCCGGTACAGGATCGGTTTATCAGGACTGCCGATAGTGTCCGATTTTTTTTATACTGCTACCAGTGGCAAGTTCATTTTCACATACCAAATAGTCTTGCCCGCAACGGATAAAATTACTTGCTCACCGGGACACTCATCACCTGAATGTCATTAACCGGACTGTTTTGTTGCATGTGTTTCACAACGGATCAAAGCTGATTCTTCTGAACAGCAGTGCAAAAAATTCATACATTTATATGCCTGTTATATACATCGAACCCGGAGCGTTGCTGTACGTCACCGAAAAAAACGTACATGTACAGATACGCCTCAAAGCTGACGGACAACTGGATGTAGTTACGACAAAACCATCTGATACTACTGCTTTTGATGTATCTGAACAGGACGGCATCACCGTTTACACCGACAGGAGAATCGGGCTGGCCAGCGACCGTCAGATAGTGATAAGCCTGAAAAAGGGTTTGCTCGGACGCAGCCTTCATGCCCGCGTAACCCCGCTGACTACCGGCCCGGGATTTATGGGTACGCATCAGTAAAACGGACGGAGCGCTTCGATACGACATACCGCACACGACATACCGCACACGACATACGGCTTATGGCAAGTACCCGGAAAGTGTGTTTGATAATATCGGGCGTAAATTCCATATTTTTATCTCTTGACTGCGTAACATGCACCATTTACATGCTTAGAGCGAACATATTATTCAGTTCGTCTGATTATAATCTGCTGCTGCAACATCAACCTGTTATGTCATAACCAGCGACCACGTATTGATTGACCGTCTAATTCATAGTGCCATTTCATCGATCAGAAACCATCCGTTCTCCCCTTTTAAGGCGGGCGAAAAGATGGCTTCGGTCGACACCGCCTGGCTGCGCATGGAACACTCCACCAATCTGATGATGATAAACGGGCTGATGATGTTCAAAGAGAGAATTGATCTGCCCGTACTAAGACAAATACTGGTTGAGCGTCTCATCAGTCATGACCGGTTCCGGCAGATTGCTGCCGATCCTTTGGGGTCACCGAGATGGATTCACGACCCGGATTTTCATCCCGACAACCATCTGCAGACCATCGGGTTGCCCGCCCCTCACGGAAAAGCAGAACTCGAACAGGTTGTGAGTGATATCTTGAGTTCACCGCTCGACCTTTCGAGACCATTGTGGAAGGTCTATCATGTTGACAATTATGACGGCGGATCGGCACTCATCTTTAAATTTCATCACTGCCTGGGCGATGGAATTGCGCTGATCAGGCTATTGTTTTCGGTAACCGATGAAGAGGTAACCGAGCACAATTTTACTCCGTCGGGGGGTACTACCGGGCAGCGCAACAGTCAGATTATAGACAGGGCTGCAGGTCCCGGCGATATACCCCGGGTTCTTGCTTCGGCCGTCAAAATCGGGCTTATGCCCCGCGATCAGGACACTCCATTCCGCGGCCGCCTCGGTGTTCGAAAAACGGCCAAGTGGACGGAATCGATCCCTCTGGAACATTTCAAACAGATTGGCAAAAACCATAATGCCACTGTAAATGATGTACTGCTGACGATACTTACCGGGGCTATTCGCTCATACCTGCTTCACCACGGTGTTGATCTTAACGAGGGCATCCGGGTAACTGTACCCGTGAACCTGAGAAGAGAGGGAAAGGATCCGGAACTGGGCAATCGTTTCGGCCTGGTATTTATGATACTTCCCGTTACCCGGCCTACTTTTCCCGGGCGGCTTGAGGCGGTAAAAGCGGAGATGGACCGGATAAAAAAATCGCATGAAGCCGTGGCTGCCCTCGGTATTCTCACGGTAATGGGGAATCTGCCACTTGTGATGGAAGACCTGCTGGTCGATTATCTGAGCAGCAAGGTGACGGCCGTGGTCACCAATGTACCCGGCCCGCTTAAAAAACTGAACCTGGCCGGCAGCCGCATCGACAAGATGATGTTCTGGGTACCCAAAACCGGCGCCCTCGGGCTGGGCATCAGCCTGTTCAGTTATGCCGGGGAGGTAATGGTAGGGCTGAGTGCCGACAATGGGCTGGTTCCTGATCCCGACCGGCTGGTGGCCTATTTCAATACCGAGCTGGAAACGGTAACCGGGCTGCAGATTACCTGAAAAAAATCAATCAGCTGTTTTTCCGGATGTTTAATATCGCTATATTTAAGATATAATTGTCTTTTATCTTTTATTAGACCTGTACGTATTAATAAACACCATGCTGCTGCAACAGGGGCAGCCAAAAATAAACAAGCCATGAATACTGATTTGACATCACAACTCAATGAATACACCATCGCGGAACTGGTTACAGCCGATTACCGGACGGCAGGTGTGTTCAGAAAATTCGGTCTTGACTTCTGCTGCGGCGGCAAAAAAAGTGTTGCTGAAGCGTGTGAACAGAAACAACTAAACACCGGAGAAGTACTCGGCGAAATAGAACAGGTACTGTCGGTGCCGGACGGGATAACACCCCGTTTCAATGCATGGAGCCCGGAACTGCTCATCCGCTATATCATCGACAACCATCACAGTTACGTCAGGGAAGCGATTGAGCGAATACCCTATTTCATCAACAAAGTAGCCGCCCGCCACGGTGAGAACCACCCCTGGAATATTGAGATAGCCACACATTTCGCGGAACTTTGCGGGGAAATGACAGAGCACATGGCAAGCGAGGAGAATGAGGTATTTCCGCTAATCGAAACATACCTGAGGACAAAAGATCCCGAAAGCCGTGTGCGTCTTGAAAAACTGGTGGATGACATGGAGAGTGAACACAGCGGGGCCGGAGCACTGATGGCAAGAATCCGTGAACTCAGCAGGCAGTTCACTCCGCCAGCGGGTGCGTGTAATACCTACCAGGTGGCGTACGCCGAACTGGAAGCGTTCGAGAGGGATCTGCACCAGCACGTTCATCTCGAGAACAATATTCTGTTTCCCAAAGCGCTGAATACGTGAGCAGCTTCCATTGTCGAAAGGCCAGTTCATGTATAGCCGGTCATTTATGGCGTTACAATGCACAGGATCAGAACGGTTCATTATACAGTCTTAAAACCATTTGAGATATCTAACCTGTTTTTCCATGCTACTGGCATAGCTACAAAAAATTTGGTACCATTTGCGCTGGCCTGAATCAGGATTAACTACTCTTTTATACGCACTCAAAACATGGTTCTTTCAAAAGCCTGTACCTACGGCGTTCTCGCCTCACTTTTTGTTGCCAAGCAATCGGAAAACAGCAGCTATGTATCCATACGGGAGATGAGCGATGAACTCAATATCTCGTTTCATTTTCTCACAAAAATACTGCAAAAGCTGACCGCTGAGGGGATCCTGAAAAGCCACAAGGGACCCAGGGGGGGAGTACTGCTTGCCCGGCCCGCTAACATGATAACTGTTCTCGATGTTGTTGTGGCCATCGACGGCGAAAAAGTGTTCAATGAATGTGTTCTGGGGCTGCCGGGATGCGGTTCACAGCACCCATGCCCGCTTCACAACTACTGGGTAACCGTTCGTGAGGATCTCAGAGAGATGTTTTCTGCAAAAACACTGGCAGCCACCTCCGATGATATCCGAGAACTGGGCCTCCGTTTAAGTCTGGATTAATTTTTTGACGGTAACTTTCGGCCCTGCCATGTACATACTTGGTTCCGGGCGATCCCGCATGGCCATGCCCAAAAAGATTGATTTTCTTCATTTTTTTCTTGACAAATTCCATGCGTGTATCTAAATTAAGATAAAAGAGTCTTTTATTTGATTATAACATATATGTTTATATCCAAAAGCTGCTCGTACGGAATCCGGTCGGTTGCTTACCTGTCGGCGCTTACTCCCGGCAAATATGTACCCATACGTGAAATCAGCAGCAATCTGGATATACCCTATCACTTTCTGACAAAAATTCTTCAAATGCTTACATCGGCCAACATACTTCTTTCGTCACGCGGTGCCGGTGGCGGTGTTACCCTGGCAAGAGATGCCGCTTCAATCACCCTGTACGACCTGATAACAGCAATCGATGGTACTGCACTTTTTACCAGCTGCATCCTTGGTCTGCCCGGTTGCGGCGTAAGAACACCCTGCCCTTTTCACCAGGAATGGGATACGGCCCGTGCCAAAGTGAACCATTTTTCCTGCCATACCTCAGTTACCGAATTGCAGAACCATATGCTGCTGCTGGCGCACAGCGATTCTTCTCAACCCTAAATAAGACAAAATACTACTAATACCTTTATATCGGTTTATTATGAAAATCACAAGCACCCTGTCTGTAATTATCCTGCTTCTGCTAAGCGGCTGCGGCAGTTCCGAAAGCGACAAACCCTCAGCTGCCGGGCAGTCATCACAGGACAGTGAATTAACTGCATTCGAACTCGAACACGGAATCGGCCCCATTACCGAAGAGATCACCATCAGCACCGATGATCTCGAAAAAATTGAAAAAGGCCGGCAGATTTTTGATTCAAAGTGTGCCGCCTGCCACCAGATGAACGAGCGATTTGTCGGCCCTGCCCTGGGTGATGTTTCCGAACGCAGAAGCGATGCCTACATCATGAATATGATCCTGAATCCGTCAGAAATGGCAAGAAAACACCCTGAGGGACTCAAACTGCTCGCCGAATATATGACTCCCATGCCCTTCCAGAATGTAACTGAAGAGGATGCACGGGCTATCACCGCCTATTTAAAGAATGTAGCAGAACAACCCTAATCAACCTTTCACTAACCATAAAATACACCTATGAACCTATCCACATTCACCACCAAAAAAGCGTTGTTGGGCGGGATTTTTGTAGTTGCTGCCGGGCTGATGTTAGCCGGCTGCCCCTCCCAGCAGGCAATGATCGGCAGCGGTGATGCTGCCCAGAAGACCTATGTTGCCCCCGGCGATTACGACGAATTCTACTCGTTCATGTCGGGCGGTTACAGCGGCCAGGTAAGCGTATTCGGCCTGCCCTCCGGGCGCCTTTTCAAGGTCATCCCGGTATTCTCCCAGGATCCAGAGTCCGGGTACGGCTACTACGAAGAATCGAAAGACCTGCTTAACACAACCTATGGATTTCAGCCCTGGGACGATTCCCACCATCCCCACTTTTCACAGACCGATGGTGTTGCCGACGGCCGGTGGCTGTTTATCAATGCCAACAACACCCCCCGCATCGCGCGTATTGATCTGACCACCTTCGAAACCAAGGAGATCATTGAAATCCCGAACACGGGCGGTAACCACGGTTCATCGTTCGTGACTGAAAATACCGAATATGTGGTCGGAGCAACCCGATTCAGTATACCACATGAGCCTGACAGGGATGTACCCATCGACAGTTACAAGGAAAATTTCGACGGGGCACTCACCTTTCTGAAGGTAGACCAGGAGACCGGCCGGATGAACATCGATTTCCAGATGGTTGTACCACCGTACAACTACGACCTGGCACGTGCCGGCAAAGGGAAATCGGCCGACTGGTATTTCTTTACCACCTACAATACCGAACAGGCCCACACCCTGCTTGAGATCAATGCTTCCCGGAACGACAAAGACTTTGTGGCCGCCGTAAACTGGAAAAAAGCGGCTGAATATGTCCGCGAAGGCCGCGCAACCACCATGTCGACCGAGTACTACCACAATTACTATGATCCGGCCACCAGTACGGCCATCAGTACTAAAAAAGATGAGGTTCTCGTACTGCGTCCGGAAGATGCACCCGGCATCATGTACTTCCTGCCTACACCAAAATCTCCGCACGGAGTGGATGTTGACCCAACGGGCGAATACCTCGCTGCAGGCGGTAAACTGGCGACGGTAATCCCCGTTCACTCCTTCTCAAAAATGATTGAAGCGATCGAAAATGAGGACTTCGAGGACGAGATTAACGGCATCCCCGTTCTCCGTTACGAGGCCACCATTGCCGGAGAAGTGGAAAATCCGGGCCTCGGTCCCCTCCACACCGAGTATGACGGCAAAGGCTTTGCCTACACCTCCGTTTACATCTCCTCAGAGATCGTAAAATGGTCGCTGGAAACCTTCGAGGTGGTAGACCGGATCGACGCCTACTATTCAATCGGGCACCTTATGATACCCGGTGGCGACACGAAAAATCCGTACGGAAAATACATGGTGGGCCTCAACAAAACTGCCAAAGACCGCTATCTGCCCGTAGGACCGAAGCAGAACCACCCGGCGCAGCTCTATGACATATCGGGTGACAAAATGCAGCTGCTGCTCGATTTCCCGACCATCGGTGAGCCGCATTACGCCCAGGGCATTTCTGCTGAAAAATTACGGCCGAATATCAAACAGATATTTGAGATAGAGGATAACAATCACCCACATGCCACCAAATCGGTCAATGATGCCCGTGTTGTTCGTGAAGGCAACGTGGTTCGTGTGTACATGGGAATGATCCGCTCCAATTTCCGTCCCGACAATATAGAGGGCATCCGCCTGGGCGACACCGTATACTTCCACATTACCAACCTGGAACAGGAATGGGATGTAGTTCACGGATTTGCCATAAAGGGCGGCCAGATGGGCGAAGTGCTGCTGGCACCCGGCCAGACCAAAACCCTGAAATGGGAACCCACCCGTACCGGTATCTACCCGTTCTACTGCACCGCATTTTGCTCTGCGCTGCACCAGGAGATGCAGGGATATGTACGCGTATCGGCCGAAGGTTCAGACGTTCCGATCTCCTACCGCACCGGCAATATGTGATCATGGGCACAATAACAACGCAAACAGAGCCTCGATTAGATAAAAAGGCTTCGAAGATAGACTAATTAACCGTTTGTCCCCCCCTCTTCCGTTCAGCCGGAAGAGGGGCACAGGCGGCCCACAAGCACCATTTCCACCAAAGCTTCAGCCAGGAGCTGACACATCATGAAAACCTCAAACAGAATACTATTTGCCCTGGCAGCACTCATGCTAATTCCCCTCTACTTCATGCCTTTCTGGACGATCTCCATGAAAGCACCGCAGTTCCCCGAGGGTATCGGAATGTATATTTATATCAACGACGTACAGGGGCATGAACGGCACAATATTTCAAGCATAAACATCCTGAACCACTACATCGGCATGAAGGAGATTGATGTGGATGCCATCCCCGAAATCCGCATCATGCCCTGGATTTTTGCATTTTTGATTGCCAGCGGGGTTATCGGAGCCTTTACGGGATACCGGTGGGTTCTGACTTCATGGCTAGTTCTTTTCATTCTGCTGTCAATAGCCGGCATCGTCGATTACTACCTGTGGGGGTATGAGTACGGGCATAATCTGGACCCGGATGCTCCCATAAAAGTACCCGGAATGAGTTATCAGCCGCCGTTAATAGGCACCAAACAGTTATTGAATATCAAGGCATCGTCATGGCCCTACTGGGGATCGCTGTTTATTGGTCTTTCAATGCTGACCGCGGGTTTTGCCCTTTACAGGGATTATTTCTCCGGCGCACAGGATAATAGTGATACACAGGCCGGATCGGTACAAAACAGTGAGGTGACAGCATGAAACCATCCACAACCATACTCATCGTTCTGACCGCTGCTGCCTTTCTGTTGTCGGCATGCGGACCTGAGAAACAGACCCCGCACCCGGGTCCGTCGATAAAAACCAAGATTGCCGGCGATATCACCTACGGCACCGACGAGTGTGACTGGTGCCACAAGACGATTGAAACCGTGCGCTACGGGGCTGAACTGGTCAGGGCCGATGGCAGCATCCTCAAATTCAGGGCGGCCGAGCACATGGCCGCATGGATGATTGCCAACCCGGATGAAGCCGCCAAAGCCCGCTCAGTGCTGGTTGTCGATTTTGCCGACGGACAAAACCTGATTGATGTAAATAAGGCACTCTATCTGCGCAGTTCACTGAGGCCGAGCCCCGGCCAGCTGCACATCACCCCGATCCACCGCGACAATGAGCGCATGCTCACCAATATCTACGAAGCATACCCGGGCACCTACCTTGAATGGGATGAGGTTCTTGAGTTCGTGCAGACGAGCATGGATCTTCTGGCTGTCGGTGAGATTGCTAACTGAACGGGTGCGTCATGAAAATTGAACAACTCATCCGGATAGTCAAACTGCTGCTTCTGCTGCTTGCTGTTGTCTCGTGCACACGCGGGCCGGAGCAGATCCATTACGGCAGCGAAGAGTGCGCATATTGCCGCATGATCATCTCCGAGCCGCAGTACGGCTCTCAACTGGTTACAAAACACGGGCTGGTGTTCAAATTCGACTCCATTGAGTGCCTCGCCGCCTTTGAGATGAGCGATGAAGTACAGGCCGGCCATGTGCATTCCCTGTGGGTACCCGATTTTCCGGCCGGGCCTGAGTGGGTACCGGCCGCGGATGCCCACTACCTGCACAGCGAATCCCTCCGGAGCCCTATGGGGCTCTCCCTTTCAGCCTATGCTGATCATGATGAGGCGGTATTGCATCAGCAACAATACCGTGGCAGCGTGATCGGATGGGATGCCGTCAAAGACATCGTAAAGCAGGAATGGAGGCTGCAGAACTGACGAAACCAACACCACTGTCGCCACTGTCATAATCGACACAATTGACACAACTGAACAGAACAATCACCTGTTAAAAACACCACCACCATGAAGATTTTAAACCATTCACGATCCGGTCCCGATGGGACATCCGGACCGGGGAGTACGGGTTCTGCCAGTGCGGGTCCCGGAATTGCAGGTCCGGCGAGTACCAGTCCTGCTAGTAC
This sequence comes from Cyclonatronaceae bacterium, assembly GCA_047921215.1. GTDB lineage: Bacteria > Bacteroidota > Rhodothermia > Balneolales > Cyclonatronaceae > RECM01. The sequence continues at coordinate 42,669 of JBLRWO010000016.1, forward strand.
GGATCAGCGGCTATCGATCTCCATCTCCGGTCTGCCAATGGCGGGCTCATTTTCAAAGAAAAGACCAACCGTTCGTATTGTAACCTTCATTTTGGGGTTACTCATTATGCTGACCGCGATCGCAACAGAGGCACCGGCCGGAACGGGCTCAGGTGAATTGGTGGTGCGCCCCCAGGGCCCGGTTGCCTCGATCGCGGAAGCCATTGAACTGGCCGAACCTGGAACCACCATCCGTATCATGGCCGGCACTTATTTTGAGCGCGAGCTGGTGGTCAGCAAAAAACTCACCATAACCGGTGAGGGCCATCCCGTAATCGACGCTCAGAACGAAGGCTTTATCCTCAAGGTTCTGGCCGACAGTGTTCAGATAAACGGAATGGAGTTCAGGAATACGGGCATCAGCTATACACGCGACCACGCCGCCATACTGGTTGAAGAAGCTAACGGAGTGACAATAGACAGCAACAGGTTTACCGACAACTTTTTCGCCGTCTACCTGGCCACTGTTCGCGGTGCAAAGGTCACGAACAATCACATCACTGCCAGCGGAACGCGTGAGGCCTCCTCCGGTAACGGCATCCACATGTGGAGCACCTGGGATGTCGAAGTAACCGGAAACACCATAAACGGCCACCGCGACGGCATCTACCTGGAGTTCGCCAAGGGCGCCCACATTTTCGATAACACAAGCAGCGGCAATCTGCGCTATGGGCTGCATTTCATGTTTTCTGACGACAGCCACTACCACAACAACACGTTCAGCGACAACGGAGCCGGCGTGGCGGTCATGTATTCCAAAAACGTAAAGATGACCGGCAACCGGTTTGCGGAAAACTGGGGTCCGGCCGCCTACGGACTGCTTTTGAAAGACATCTCTGAGAGCGAGATCAGCGGTAACCTGTTCCGCGACAACACCATAGCCATCCACTCGGAGGGCAGCAACAGGATTGCGGTGAAGAACAACCGCATCATCCACAACGGCTGGGGCGTAAAGGTGATGGCCAACAGCCAGAACAATGTGTTTTCATCCAACAACTTCATCGAAAACACCTTCGATGTGGCCACCAACAGCCGCCGCAACTACAACACATTCGAGGGCAACTACTGGAGCCGGTACGATGGGTACGACCTTGACCGGAGCGGTATCGGCGATGTCCCCCACCGCCCCGTGCGCCTGTATTCGCTCATCGTTGAACAGAATCCGGCATCACTTATCCTGATACGTGGTTTTTTTATCGATCTGCTCGACCTTGCCGAGCGGATTATGCCCACCCTTACACCTGAAACACTTATTGACGAAAAGCCCCTGATGAAGGAGGTAAACCTATGATTACCATCAGCGACCTGCAGAAAAGTTACGGCAGGCTAAACGTATTAAAAGGCATCGAACTCGAAATCGGCGACGGCGCAATATCGGCCGTTCTGGGCCCGAACGGCGCGGGCAAGACCACCCTGATCAAGTCCATTCTCGGGTTGGTTAAACCCGACGGCGGCAGCATCCACGTAAACGGAACCCGCCTGAACGGCAACAGCGAATACCGGCGCGACATCGGCTATATGCCGCAGACGGCCCGGTACCCCGAAAATCTGACCGTACAGGAGATCATCGACATGGTGAAGGACATCCGCGGAGACGGCTCTGAAACCGACGAGGAGCTGATAGAAAGTTTCCGGCTCACAAGTGAGCTTGGCAAAAAATTCAAAACCCTGTCGGGCGGCAACCGCCAGAAGGTGAGTGCGGTAGTCGCTTTTCTGTTCAACCCGGGCATCATCTTTCTGGATGAACCCACCGCGGGCCTGGATCCGATTTCGAGCAGCAAGCTGAAAGACAAAATTATCGCCGAGCGGAAAAATGGCAAAACCGTGATCCTTACCAGCCACATTCTGAGCGAGGTACAGGAGCTGGCCGACCGCGTGGTGTATATACTCGAGGGCCGCATCGCCTTCGACAAACCCATGCAGTATCTGCTCGATCATACCGGAGAAACCACCCTGGAACGGGCCGTTGCACAGATGATACAGCGGAACGAGACCGGGCACACTGATGATGTCAATGAAGCAGCATCCCGGTTCAGCAACGGGAAAACAAACAGCTATACCAATGGGCGGGATACCGCCGGCATCACATCTGTAAAGGAGGCCAACGCATGAATACGCTAAAGATCATCAAATACCAGCTTCAGGATGTGATCCGCAGCCGCTGGATCATCTTCTACACCCTCTTTTTCTGGCTCATCACCGATGCCCTTTTCCGCTTCGGTGGCTCCGGCGAGCATGTGATCCTCAGCCTGATGAACGTTGTACTGATCGTGATCCCGCTGGTGAGCATTGTACTCGGTGCCATGTACCTGTACAATTCAAGGGAGTACATTGAGCTGCTGCTATCCCAGCCCATCACGCGGTCGAGCCTGTTTTCGGGCTTGTATGCCGGCCTGACCATTCCGCTGGCCTCGGGCTTCGCCCTTGGCATACTGGCACCGTTCGCCTACCACGGCGGACTTGCCACCGGGGGGGCATCCGGGGTATTGTTCCTCGTATTCGTGGGCATTCTGCTTACCGTGGTATTCACGGCACTGGCCTTTTCCATCGCCCTCCGTTTCGAGGACAAGATCAAAGGTCTGGGCCTCTCGCTCGTACTCTGGCTGTTTTTCTCGGTGATCTACGACGGGCTCATCCTGTTCATCATCTACCTGTTTTCCTACTACCCCCTGCAGAACCCGGTGATTGCACTCACCATGCTGAACCCCATCGACCTGGGACGCATCCTGCTCATGCTCAATTTTGACATTTCCGCACTGATGGGATTCACCGGAGCGGTATTTCAGCGCTTTTTTGGCAGCGGATTCGGAATGGCCGTGAGCCTGGGTGTAATGCTGATGTGGCTGGCGGTACCGATGAGCCTGGCATTCCGGGTATTTTTGAGAAAGGATTTCTGACATTCTCAAATCCGACTTTCAATTCACACTTTCTGATATGCTGTGTGCATCACGCTTCACACATCATCCTTCATTCTGATACGCTGTGTGCAAAACAGTTCACACATCATCCTTCTTTTTCCCGCCGAACAGCATACCCAGATAATAGAGTACGTAAAAACCGTTGATATTGAGCTGAGACCCCCTTAATCGTTGCAGTTTACGGATGTGGCCTGCTGCAACGGGGCATCCGGAATCGTCGAATTCCGCCGCCAGGGCCGGGAGAAAGGGAAAATGATCAGCTATCCGTTTCCGGGAAATACTACGGTCGGTTGTCTCGTCCATCATAAAGCAGAGTGGTGTTGCGTAACCGGTTGCCTGACTTCTGAATAGCCGCTTACGGAGTTTGTACCTGTCCAGGTTTCTGATCCTGAATTTCAATCTCTCAGCAAAACCTGCCGGTTTATATGCGGCGGTGAGCGGGCGGGTGGATGGGAATTCAGCCATAAGCGCCAGATCACCTTTAAACAGGAATTCGGTGGCAAATTGTTTATAGAATTTCTGGTCCAGCTTTTCCTCTGCCGGCAGACCGGAAAAAAAGTCCACCATTCCTTTAGTATAGAGGGGCAGGAAAAACGGGATGTCGTGTAACGTATAGGCCCTTACACTGTTCACAATATACCGGCGCTGCCGGTTGAGTTGATTGAAACGGAGAGCTGCCCGCTCGATACCTCCCCGGCTGGTATCCATACCCGCGAACGATTCGGCCAGACGTTGCCTAACCACATCATAAAATCGCCTGCCGGTTACGGGTGTCAGCTGGGCGTGACGGTAGAACATCAGGTCGGTAAATGCTTTTTCGGATCCGGTGAGGGCCAGTTCCGGTGTGAGGTAACTGCCGGCAATCAGGTCGCCGGAATGACCTCCCAGGATAAGGGAACCCGGCGGTGTAAGATGGCCACTGATATAATCCTGCTCATGGGGAATACTGCGGCCTGAAAAAGCATGATCAGCAAAACGGGAATGACGCTGCTGGTCATTTATCAGTGCACGGTGGTCGCCGTAGTTGTGAAAAGTCCAGGGAATATCCAATTCCCGGCATATTTTTTTTGCTATCCGCTGATCCGGCGTGTTCCATTTCCCGTAAGAAAAAGCACTCGGTTCAATACCATGGCGCAGTGCCTGGGCAAGAATAATCCGTGAATCAAGCCCTCCGCTGAGCGACAGGGTGAACTTCAGAGGCTCAGTATTTGCGGATTCCGCCCGGAATAATGCTGAGGACAGTTCATCCAGTTTTCCGAAATCGGGAACGGGGGGGGGCGCCGGGTTTGCCGGTTTCGACGGGCTGCTGGTTTCAAGTTTTCTTTGTTTGTGGTGCCATGTGTGTACCACACCCGGTTCTGCTTCCAGCACACCTTTGTACAGCGTATGGTTTCCGGTTACGTAACCGCAAGCCAGCAGGCAGCAAAGCGACTGATCGTCGGGTACCGGATCGGTATCCATTTTGCCCGCGTGAACAGACCAGGAAAAATCGGGTTCCGTTCTGTAAAACAGAGGATATGAACCCAGGTGATCGGCCCCGAACCAGGTATGCCTGTCGTCCCCGGCGACAAAACGAAAGAAGCCGTCAATAAATCCGGCCGCTTTTACCGCTCCATGTTGCTCAATCAGAAATTTGAAATGCTTCGCAGCATCCGGGCCGGAATAGAATTTTCCGGAATCGATATAGCTGCCGTCGAAACAGAGTAGTTCGGGAGATTGAGGATCCATTATATTTTGATCATAAGCTATTACATCTATAGCTCATAAGCTGATGATTTGTTGGGTTACGGACCTGATGAGCCCGTTGGATTGTCTGACAGTTGACCAATGATATATCATTATAAGCATCCGGAAACGAAAATCCCTGCATTATGTCTGTTATGAAGACCAAACCCGAAGATACCGGCGTCAGCACTTTTTACCGGTATATTGATGATCCGGTTAAAAAGAGAGGATTGCAGTCGGTTTCATGGAGTATCTGTTCATGATAGCTGCGTGATCCGGCAGAAATGAACATCCCTGCCATCAAATTTGTAACCATAAATAGTTACCTTTCCGGTTATGCTTGATTCGATAAAAAAGATTTTTCACCGGACCACCCAGAATACCCGGATGGCTGTTGCTGCTATCAGGAGAGAATATACCGGTGAGCCGCTTACCGAGGAGCGGATCAATCCCGATCCGTTTGTACAATTTGAGAACTGGTTCGAAGAGGCTGTCAGGCTGTCGACATTCGACCCGTCTGCAATGTTTCTGTCCACGGTCGCTGCCATCACACCCACGCCCACGCCGACGCCCACTACCACATCCTCGCCTACAACCACGACCACGGCCACATCCACGAATAACGATTCGATTACATCAACGGATGCAGATGCAAGTGCAGGAAGTATCGGAGGAACACGGACAGAAGCACAACAGGAAAAGGATTCCGAACATTTTATACCCGGACCCGGGGCTGCCCCGGAGACTTCTGTGAGCGGGCGGATTGTTCTGTTGAAAGGGTTTGACAAGCGCGGATTCGTCTTTTATACCCATTACGAAAGCCGAAAGGGGATGCAGCTGGCCGTGAACCCACGGGCCTCGCTCACGTTTTACTGGCCGGAGATGGTGAGACAGGTGTGCATCGAGGGCACCACCGAAAAAGTGACTGCCGGGGAATCGGATGCTTATTTCGACAGCCGTCCGGCAGGAAGCCGGATCAGTGCGATTGCCTCGCCGCAGAGCCGAACCGTAGCCGACCGCGCCGATCTGGAAGCACGTGCCGACTCCGTTCGGAAAAAAGGCGACTTGTCACGTCCCGAAAACTGGGGCGGGTACCGGCTGCGCCCCGATCGTATCGAATTTTGGCAAGGACGGCCCAACCGGCTGCATGACCGGATACTGTTCACCCGGCAATCGGAAGATTCGCCCTGGAAAATGGAACGCCTTGCACCCTGAGGCACCTGTCTCCCCCTCCGGGTGGAACGCAATATCAGCTGACTTCAACGGATCTGATTTTAAATACACTATGACGCCTCTTGTTCTTTTACAACTACAACTGGCCTTTAAAAAGGTCTGAAGCGTACCCAAGATTCAATCACTTTATTATGGCGAACACAACAGCAGAAAGAACAGCCGGCAAGGCGGCGGGCAAGTTACCAGAAAGAGTGCCCAACAGCGTGGCAAGCAAGTTGAATGACGGTTTGACCAGCAAGAAGCTGGCTGAAGCGATCCGCAGCGAATGCCTGAGAGCGGCCCGGGAAGCTTTCATGGATGCATCCGAAAACGGACTCTGCCTGGATGGTGCAATTGAAGCGGCCTCAGGGGCAATTCAAGCGGTAGATACAGACAGGATTGTAAACCGGATTCTGTCCGGTTCCTGACAGTTGCAAAAAGCCGGAATTTTTATTTCAAAGTGGCTGTATTGTTTCGAAAAGTATCTTCTGAAAACGGTTTTCTCATCAATCAGCCATGAAAATTATTGCATAAATTTTGTAAAATAATTGCACAATTGAAGATTATTTGCGATTATGGTCAGAAAGAATAACAGTAAAATAACCTGCACCAGATCGGGTGTATAAAAACGTTATTACAGAGCAATCAACGGTTACAGGGCAAACCATTTTCAGTGCCGGATGAATCCGGCAAATCCTGATGACTTATAATCCCGATTTTTCATAACTGATAAAACAGCATGAAATTACACACCTCTATCGTATCCTTATTCACGACACTTCTCCTGTTACTGATCATACCCGGTTTTACGGCCGCACAAACCTGGCAACTGGTGTGGTCTGATGAATTTGATGCCGATACCCTTGATACCTCAAAATGGTCGTTCCAGCTCGGTACCGGCGCCCAGTACGGTCTGAACAGCTGGGGCAATAACGAATTGCAATACTACACCGATCGTGAAGAGAATATCTTCATCGAAGACGGAATGCTCCATATAGTGGCCAGGCAGGAACAGTTTGTGAACAGAAATTACACCTCGGCCCGGATCCGGACCATCGACAAGGGCGACTGGACCTATGGCCGGTTTGAAATTCGTGCAAAACTACCCAAAGGCCAGGGCCTTTGGCCTGCCATCTGGATGCTGCCCACCGAAAGTGTGTATGGTGGCTGGCCGCAAAGCGGCGAAATAGACATCATGGAACTGGTCGGGCACCGGCCAAATGTGGTTCATGGCACGGTTCACTACGGTCCCCCATGGCCAAATAATCAGGAGCATGGTGGCTCCATCACACTCAGTGACGGAGATTTCAGCGACGATTTTCATATTTTCACCCTGGACTGGAGCCCAAACAGAATGGTCTGGCGTATGGACGGGCAATTCTTTATGCTGGCAACCCCCAACAACCTGGCACCCCATCCCTGGCCGTTTGATCAGGCCTTCCATATGCTGCTTAACGTAGCGGTAGGTGGTACCTGGCCCGGAGCGCCCGATCAGACTACCGAATTCCCGCAGACTATGACCATTGATTATGTGCGTGTGTACCGGGACGCCGAGCTGGTCTCCATCGATGAGGAGAAATCCGTACCCGATCGTTTCGAGCTGCATCAGAATTATCCAAACCCGTTCAATCCCGAGACCAGTATCGCGTTTGATCTGCGCGAATTTTCTCATGTAACCATTGAAGTGTATGACATCATGGGCAGGCATGTTGCCACTGTGGCCGACAGACCCTTCGATGCCGGATCGCATACCGTTCGATTCGATGCAAGCGGCCTAGGTTCTGGCACCTATATTTATCGCATGGCCACTGATTCCCGCCAGCAATTCCGATCGATGCAACTTATCAAGTAGAACAGTGTTAAATTAGTTGAATAAAAGGCCGGCCGGCAGACAATCTGCCGGCCTTTTTTAAAATTGTCATATGCCGAAATGCGTTCAGAACGCAACTTCGTTGCCGTATATACATATCATGGTTACCAACATCCGATTGTTCATCAACATACGACGCGCCAGTACCCTGTTAATCATCCTGGTACTGCTCGGAAGCGTTTCACTAAATGCACAAACACTTCCATTTCCCGTTTTTTCACACGAGGCGGGCACCTTTACCGAACCATTTGACCTGATCCTGACTGCCGAAGGCAACCCGGTTATCCGGTATACCACTGATGGTACACTGCCTGGCCCGGGAGCCAGTCAATTTGACCCCGACAATCCCATCGCCATATCCGGTTCCGTGATGATCCGTGCAAGGACGTTCCAGGACGGCAGTGAGCCGGGCGGGGTGGTCACCAAAATATACAGTCAGCTGCATCCGGGTGTGGCCGGATTCGATTCCAACCTGCCCCTGGTTATCGTACACCAGTTCGACGACGTTTTTGACCGCTGGGGCGAATACCGGTCCACGGTCGGTTTTTCAGTGATAGATGTAAATGAAGATGGCCGTGCCCGGCTGCTGACCGACAACCTGCACCTTCAAAGCCTGAGTGAATCCAATTACCGCGGATCCAGTTCTCTCGGGTTTCAAAAAAAACAGTTCGGGGTTCGGCTGATCGATGATGCCGGTGAAAACCGGAACGAACCGCTACTGGGGATGCCGTCAGAAAACAACTGGATCATGAGTGCCCCCTACGACGACAAAACCCTGATCCGTAATGCCATTGCCTACGACCTGAGCCGGGATATGGGGCGATATGCTCCAAGGCTCCGTTATGTTGAACTGTTTCTGCATGATGGCAACGGCCCGCTCACGGCGGGCAACTATCACGGTGTTTACATGCTTACAGAGCGGGTTAAGTGGGACAACAACCGGGTAAACATCACCAAATTGACCCCCGACGACAATGCCGAACCTGAAATAACCGGCGGATACATCATCAATTACGACCGGGGCAAAGACTTTACCAGTTCCCACTGGGGAACCCCTTTTATACTGATCAGGCCCTCGCCCGAAGATATTACACCGCAACAGCGCACCTGGATATCGAACTACACCGGCGGGCTGGAAGCCGCGCTTTTTGGTTCAAACTTCAAGGATCCCGATAACGGCTACGCCGCATGGCTCGATACAGACTCCTTTGTCGATTATCATCTGATAGTGGAGGCTCTTAAGGAGATGGACGGATTCCGTCTGAGTACCATGATGCACAAAGACCGCGGCGGCAAAATGGTGATGGGCCCTATATGGGATTACAACCTGAGTACCGGCAATTACGATGGCCCCTGGAGCGGCGCCCCAACCGGATGGTACCACACCCATCTCAATCCCACCCAATACCTGAACGGGTGGTACACCCGTCTTTTTCAGGACGAGAACTTCAGCCGCCGGTACAGCGACCGCTGGTGGCAGCTGCGCGAGGGTCCTTACGCAACCGAACATATCGTTAATATCATCCGCGGTTATGCCGAGCTGCTTGAAGAAGCCCAGGAACGCAACTTCGTGCGGTGGCCCATACTTGGTGAGTGGGTTTGGGAGCACAGTCGTGTAGGATATGATACCTGGGAAGCAGAGATCGAGTGGCTGGTTGGCTGGGTGGAACAGCGCATGGCCTGGATAGACACTCAAATGCCCGAACCTTCCGGTCAGCCTGAATCCCGGCTCCGCTATTTCTGGTATTTCGGTGACGAAATGGTAAACAATACGCCTCTTGAAACGGTTGAAGCCACCTATTCCCTGGTAGAGCAGGCAGTAATCCGGTATGAGTCAGCCCTCGACGGATATCCGTTTACATCGGCACACCCCCTGTGGAGGAAAGCCTCTATGGAGCGCCGCAACCAACCCACCGACATCAACTATCATCCGGAGGGAAACCAGGGCCGCCCATACGATCAGAACACCATGCGTGCCCTGCAGGTGAGGCAGCCATTCGCCGGTGATGGTGGCGAAAACACGCTCATATTTGAAATGCCCACATCAGGCCTCGAAGGGGTGCGCTTCAGCTTTGCTGCCATGGATGAGGGGGCGGCCAGCGCCCTGCTCATCGACTACTCGACGCAGGAGGGAATTCCGGCATGGTCAAGTGAAGGACTGCAGCATGACCGTTTCCCCCTCGACAGCCTGTACCGGCACTACACCATAGATTTCAGCGGCGTTGACGATACTATGGATAATCCCGATTTCAGGGTACGGATCCGGTTCGATGGCCCCGATATGACGGCAGATAATGGCAACCGGGTCTCCTTCAATAACATCAGCCTTGAAACGGTACCCGATACTACCACTAATATCGATGATGACCCCGGAAAGCCTGTCGAGTTCCGGCTCTATCAGAATTATCCGAACCCGTTTAATCCCGGTACCATCATCCCCTTTGAAATTCCCGTTGCCAGCGACATCAAACTGGAAGTTTTTGATGTGCTCGGAAGGAAAGTTGCCACTCTTATCGATGAATTCAAGGTTACGGGGAGGTACGAGGTGCCATTTGATGCGACCGGTCTTGCCAGTGGTGTTTACATTTACAGGTTAACGGCCCGTAATAACGTGGAATCCCGCAGGTTAACGATCGTAAAATAATCTCCGCGGATTCTTTTACGAAGCGTTATACCTCTTCCTGTTCATCCGCCAGGCAGTATTGCACGGGGCATTGTGGCGATGCATCATTGCATCATTTGGCCAGCTGTAAATGATTCATCCGCCAGGCAGTACTGCACGGGGCATTGTGGCGATGCATCATTGCATCATTTGGCCAGCTGTAAATGATTCATCCGCCAGGCAGTACTGCCGGGGCATTGAAGCCATGCATCATTTGGCCAGCAGCATTTTCTGTGTCTTGCTGAAAGTAGGGGTTCTGAGATGATACAGATATACACCACTTGCCAGGCCGGAGGCATCGAAAATGACTTCATGTCGGCCCGCGCTGAACGTACCGGTGGCGAGGGTTGCCACACGCTGCCCCATCACATTATACACATCAAGTGAAACCTGGTCCTGCCCGGGCAGATCGAACTGAATTACGGTTGTGGGGTTGAACGGGTTCGGGTAATTTTGCCTCAGGGCAAAATTCACAGGCATGCCGGAACCCGGATTATCCAGTGAGGTCCCCACACGTTCCGCATCTACATCAAGATCGTCGAAATACCAGGTGAAATTTTCGCTGCCATCCCCGATCTGACCCTGCTGGAAATCAAATATGAGGGTTATCAGGTCCCATTCCCTTTCAAATCCGGCTTCGCTCATGTTCCAGGTCATCTCTTCCCACTCACCGCTGGTAGTTGTGGGCATGGCAATCTCATAGTCCTGCACACCAAATCGCTGTTCCACTTTCATCAGTACCGGAACCCCGGTGCGGGGCGACCAGACCTTCATGGTTATGGTATGTTTCTCCGCACTGAAGACAAACTTGTCGTCCAGAATCATGAATGCACCGCCCCAGAAAGCACCACCTTCTTTAACCATCTTCCCGACATGGCCCGAATCGTTCAGATCGTCGGGATAGGGGTTTTCGATGACGGTAATCTCGCCCCCGCTGAACCCCAGGAAGGCCTGGGCCCATGCGAATCTCGTGTTTTCAAAGTTCAGGGGCAGGGTGACCGGGATCTGGCCCTGCGGTGTACCGGGATCATCAAATACAGCACCAAATACATCGAGATCGTCGAAATACCAGGTAAAATCTTCACCACCGTCCCCGACCTGACCCTCTTCAAAGTCAAAAATTAGTGTGATGATGTCCCATTGTGTAGTGTATGCAGAGGGGTCAACGGTCCATGTAAGGGTTTCCCACTCCCCGCTGGTGGTGGTACGCTTCGCTGTCTCAAACTCCAGATCACCGTTTTGTTGCTCTGTTTTCATGAGGATGAGGACATCGCTGCGGGGCGACCAGACTTTCATGGATATGGTATTCCTGTCGGCATTAAAGGAGAAGGAGCGATCAGTTCTGAAAAACGCCCCGCCCCAGAAAGCTCCGCCGCCCTTAACCATCTTGCCCACACGGTCGCTGCTGTTTGTACCGTCGGGACCGGGGTTTTCAACCATAGTAACCTCGCCCCCGTCGAAACCGGTGAAAGCGGCATCCCAATCGTAGAACCGGTCTTCGAACATCAGCGGGAGGGCTGTACCGAAGATGGCATCCGCATCCTGGTATACCCGGACATAGTCTATAACCATCTCCTGCGGGAAAACGGTGTTGGCGCCGGGGCTGCCCGGCCAGTTGCCACCCACGGCCACATTCATAATCATGTGGAACCGCTGGTCGAAGGGGGCCGGAAACCCCTGGTCTTTGCTGAACCAGTCGGTTTGTGTCTGATAGAGTTCACCATCCACATACCATCGAATTTCACCATGTTCCCATTCGAGGGCAAACGTATGAAAATCGTCGTTAAAAATGCCGGACCCCAGCGTGTACGAATCGCCGGTGTAGGTGTGTGGCGGGCCATAGTGCAGGGTGCCGTGAACAACATCCGGTTCGTGCCCGACCAGTTCCATGATGTCGATTTCTCCGCTGGCGGGCCAGCGCCCGTATACGGCATCGGTAGGCATCATCCAGATGGCCGGCCACAGGCCGCGCCCGGTCGGTAATTTGGCCCTTACCTCAATACGGCCGTACCTCCAGTCGCCCTTGTTGATACTGCGGATGCGGGCCGAGGTGTAATCCATCCCCTCAAAGGTTTCCTCCCGGGCAACGATATGAAGATTACCGTTCTGAATGAAAATGTTATCCGGGCGGTCGGTATAGTACTGCAGTTCACTGTTTCCCCAGCCGCTCAGTCCCTCAGCTGCACCGGTACCATACTGAAATGACCATTTTGAGGTGTCGAGTTCAGCAGCATCAAATTCATCTGCCCAAACGAGCTGCCAGTTCTGGGCCTGCGTGCCGGCGGGCAACATGATAACGATACCTGTCAGTGCCATCAGTATTGCTGCAAGTGATTGTTTCATCATAATCTCCATTGTTTAAATATATTGTACAGAACAGGACCCTTTATGCGCTTTACGTGCCTGTATCAGTTAAAAGAATCCGGCGATCCGGCCGGAAGGTTCATGATCAGCAGGCTTGTGACCGGATTACAACTGACAGGAAGTTTCCTTATCAGATGACACGTGACGAGACGACAACTGACCGCAGGTTTCCTTATTAGTACGCTTGTGGCGAGACGGCTACTGCCCGGACGTTTCCTGATCAGAAGGCACGAGACTTGCTGTACAATGTCAAGTGTTTGGATGATCAGCGGGTACTACTATCCATGCTGCGAACAGTTGCTGTAACAGAAAATCACCGGCCGATGCAATAAACATCGGCCGGTGATTACTCAATCGCGTCCATTCATTCAGTCTCAGTAACCCGGATTCTGCACCAGGGTTTGATTTGACAGATTGATTTCGGATTCGGGAACGGGCAGCAGGCCGAGTCGGTCTGTGCGGAAATTAATCGGTACATCCGGTGTTGCCCGGGCATTGATTGTATTCGCTGCCGTATTCAGTCCCATTCTCAGCAGATCCCAGTAGCGCATACCTTCACCGGCAAATTCGAGCCGCCGTTCGGCCATGATGTTCTCCCGGGTAACCGGAATCTGAACAAAGTTATCACCGTAGGCACGTCTTCTTACCTGGTCGAAATAGTCCTGCGCATTGGGCGAACCAAGTTCTGCTGCCATCAACAGTACGTCGGCAAAGCGGACGACAGGACGGTTATACGGCCAGTTGAACTCCACATTAACAGCCGGTGTATCGCCCCGGCGGGGATAAAACTTCTTAAATGCGAATCCCTGCCACTGGAACATTTCTGCTGCATTGTGGCGCACATTTTCCGCTACCGGATCCAGGATGGTGGCGAAATAGCGGGAATCGTTAGCCTGATCAAATGCAGCCACCAGGTCGGGTGTAACCGGCTGGAACGACCATCCTCCGGCATAGTTTACATTAAAACCAACTCCCCGAAGTCCGGACATTGTTGCCGTCCAGTTACCGATGGAACCATTCAGAAAGCCCCAGTCGCCGAAGGATGTGGTTATGTGCTGCACCGAAAAGATGGCTTCATTATTATTGTTGCCCGCACGGCCCCACAGATTGGCAAAGTTCGGCAACAGGGCATGACCACTGTTCTGGATCACATCCTCAAGATGCGCCAGTACCTCCTGGCGTGATACCGGCAAATCACCGATGCCGAAAACGGGCTTGGCATAATCCTGATGGTACAGATAAACCCTGCCCAGCATCGATTTGGCAGCCCAGGCCGAGGCCCGGCCGGCTTCAGCAGCCGGAATGTTCGTTCTCAAATCCGGAATAATTTCCACCAGCTCCTGAGCGATGAAATTGTACACCTCTTCAGGACTGTTCTGGGGTACTTCAATATCGGCAGCAACCAGAGGGCGGGTAAATTGCGGGACGTATCCGTAAAACCGGACAAGGTCAAAATAGAACAGTGCGCGGAGGAAACGGGCTTCAGCCGCAAATATCCTTCTTGTTTCTTCACTATCGAAATCGATTTCATCGATATACTGGAGCAGCAGGTTTGCCCTGTAAATACCAGTATACCGGTCTGACCACAATCCGAGTGCCTTGCCGTTGGTAACGGCAATGTTGTGGGCGTTGAATTCCACAATCTCGGGCTGGTCGCCCGGGCCGGATCCACCGGCATAGGCATCATCCGACAAAACGTTCGATATTAAATCAAACGGATGGAAACCAAAGTTGCCGCGACCGTGCGAAAACGTGGTCACTTCATATATGGCGTACAGTGCCTGTTCGGCATCACTCTGCGACTGGAAAAAATTGTCCTGTGTCCGTTCTACGGGCGGTTTATGATCTAAAAAATCATCAACACAACCACCCGTGAGTAACAGGACGGTAAACGTAAGTATAAAGGATAGCTTCTTCATGATGGTATATTGTTAATTTTAAAAATCAATGTTGACGCCCATGGTAAAAGTGCGGGCCTGGGGATAGATATTCCGGTCGATGCCCACATCGAGCGCCCAGCCAGAACCGATTTCAGGATCGTGGCCTGAGTAACCTGTAAACGTTAACAGGTTCTGGGCACTGCCATAAACACGTACCCTGGCTGCTCCCGCCCGCTGTACAATGCGGGTTGGCAGTGTGTAGCCGAGGCTCACATTACGCAGTCTCACGTAGGAACCGTCTTCCACAAAGAAGTCTGACGGCCGGGTGAAGTTACCGTTGGGATCCATGATGGTGACCCGCGGATGGGTTGTGGACGGGTTTTCTTCTGTCCAGCGGTTCAGCACATCGGCTTTCCAGTTGGGCATGTTCAGGTCGTGCCGGCGTGTACCACCGGTAAAGATGTCGTTGCCGAAAGATCCATACCAGAACATGTTGAAATCCCAGTTTTTCCAGTTCAGATCCATATTGAATCCGGTTGTGAAATCGGGATACGGATTACCGATCTGTACCCTGTCTTCGGCAGTGATCTGACCGTCGTCGTTAACATCAATAAAAATCATATCGCCCGGAACCGCATTGGGTTGTATGATGGTACCATCGGTTGACCGGTGGTTCTGAATCTGTTCCACATTCTGGAAGATACCTCCGGTTTTGTACCCCCAGAAAAAGGCAATGGGATGTCCCACCATGGCCATAGCCACATTATCCATCGAGGTGGATACACCCGCGCCGAACAACCTGCCTTCTTCATTGTTGATCTGCGTCATTTCGTTCTTGTTGTAGGTACCGGTGAGACTGAAATTCATCTGCCAGTCGCCGGAAGTACGCCGGTAACCGGACTCCACTTCAAAACCGGTGTTTCTCACGTTCCCGCCATTGATAACAGGAGGTGAGTTGCCAATAAAGAACGGTATGGGTGCGGCCAGCAGCAGGCCTTTCGTGTCTTTTCTGTAGAAGTCGAGATTCAGGTAGATCTGATCGTTACGGAAAGCACTTTCAATACCAACGCTGGTCTGTTCAGACGTTTCCCATTTGAGACCGGGATTGGCAATCTGACCGGGATAGGCACCTGTAACCAGTGCGGGAGTTACACCGAAACCATATCCTGCGTGTGTGGTAATACGCGGGGTAAAATTGAACTGTCCGATATTATCACTTCCGTTTTGGCCCCAGCCGCCTCTCAGTTTAAGAAAACTGAAGATGTTCTGGTCATCGAGGAAATCCTCTTCTGTAAGAACCCATCCCAG
Organism: Cyclonatronaceae bacterium; assembly: GCA_047921215.1. Classification (GTDB taxonomy): domain Bacteria; phylum Bacteroidota; class Rhodothermia; order Balneolales; family Cyclonatronaceae; genus RECM01. Next base: position 58,647 of record JBLRWO010000016.1, read on the forward strand.
GGAGAATGCGGGGAAAAGTGCCCAGCGGTTATCGGGACCGAACTTGGATGAGCCGTCGTACCTGATTACACCTTCAAGCATGTACCTGTTGTTGTAGTCATAGTTCACACGCGAGAAGAACGAGGCAATAGACTCGAGTCCGAGCCCACCCCAGTTGCTCTGGTTGTCTTCATCGGTACCTACCGAGAGCCACGCGTTCTCGAACGACTCCATGCTCAGATTGAACGCAACCCCACCCAGGTATTCATTCCGGTGCGAGAGCATTTCAAAACCACCCAGCACACTGAAGTTGTGATTCTGAATGGCCTGCGTGTAACGCAACACATGGCTGGTCTGCCAGGTGATCCATTTATTCTGCTCCTGCAGGGCCGATGTGGTAGAGTTCGACACATTTCCGCCCAGGCTGTAGATCGGGTTGAACGTGCGGTTATTGCCGTAGGTAAGCTCCAGGTCAAGCGTCGACCGGATGCTGAGGTTGTCAAGGATGTTGAAATTACCGTAGACACCGCCCACGAATTTATCTTCCTTCCACTGCGAGTTGATAATATCGATAGAAGCGACCGGGTTTACCACCTCCTGTGAAGCATAGGGAGACTGGGCGAAGGTGCCATCCTCATTACGAACCGGAGTAACCGGATCGATATTGGAAACGCGGGCCATGATACCACCAAATTCCTCATTCGGATTGATACCCTCTGTGATTTTGTTGGTATAATTTACGCGGCTGCCATAGGTGAGTCTGCCGCGCTTGTGGTCCGAATTCATCCGTATTGTAAAGCGCTCGTAGTTTGATTTTCCCCGCGCAACGATACCATCCTGCTGGCGGTACGACATGGAGAGCATGTAGGTAGATGTGCCCGAGCCGCCCGACAGTCTGAGACTGTGATCGGCCACCGGTGCATTATAATAGAATACTTCATCCTGCCAGTCTGTGCCCGATCCGATTTCAGCAATCCGGTCATCGATATCAGGAAACGGAATAGTACGACCGTCGTTGGCAAAACTTTCGTTCATGATCCTCATGTAGTTGGGAGCATCAAGAAGATCCGTTTTTTTCCACGGGCTTTGCACACCGAGATATCCGTGGTAGGAAACCTGGATGGGACCCTGCTTGCCTGAGGCTGTGGTAATCATGACCACACCGTTGGCACCGCGTGCTCCGTAGATGGCGGTTGCTGATGCATCCTTGAGAACCTCAATCGAAGTGATATCGCTGGGGCTCAGAAAATCGATGCCACCAACCGGCATTCCATCAACCAGGTAGAGTGGATCGGCGTTACCGGTGGTACCAATACCGCGGATCCGTACGGTTGCTCCGGAACCGGGCTGTCCGGAATTTTGCATCACCATAACACCGGCCGTTCTGCCCTGCAGGGCCTGTTCAACACGAAGTGATGCTGATTGTTCAATCTGTTCGGCCCCGATTCTCGATATGGAGCCGGTAACCAGGCTTTTTTGCTGCAGGCCATAACCCACAACAACAAACTCTTCGCCCATAAGGATATCGGGCTCGAGTTCGACATTGATTTCACGGTTTCCCTCTATACCGATTATTCTGGATACGTACCCGATATAGCTGAATATGAGGTTGCCCTCCAAACCCTGAACAGTAAGAGAATACTGCCCGTCAACATCGGTGGTTGTTCCAAAACTTGTACCCTGTAGTACTATGTTTACACCAATCAGGGGTTCACCGGTCTGGGAATCAACTACCGTTCCGCTCACGGCCTGGCTTCTGGCCCCGATCGTGACGGCAAATAACATTACAAAAAGAAGTAGTAGCGATTTAAAATTTTTCATGCCATGCTGGATTATAATGTAGAGATTAGACCCAAAAGCCCTTCCAGAGCAGTCGGCCATAAATACAATACAAAACATTTAAATCTGGTGCAATATTTTGCAACAAAATTTTCATTCATTGTAAAATTACTTGCAGAACCCCGCTCATCCTCAGCAGGCCTTATCAGAAGCGGATCTACCACACCATACCCGTACCCGCACGGTACATCGGAAATCTTGCAAACGGGTATCACGGCGGGTTAAACATGGGTCAAACCCGGGTTCATACCGATAGATATCATATTGATTTAACAATGACTGTAAGCGCTTTTGAAGTGCAATTTCAATAACACCCGCATCGATGAGCCATTTCACAAGCCTGAATTGAAATACCCGATCAATCTTAATGATCAGGTTTACATAACAGGGTTCAACCCGCCGGCCGGACGACTCATCTCCGGGTGCAACGTCAACAAATATACGCCAGATTATCACCTGAACATCCGACACTGCAGTTTCTGCTGATGACAGACTATTATATTGTGATAAATTATTGATATTATTATATTCTTACATGTTATTGCACTTATTTTGCATTATAATTCATTTTTTGCACAATTAATTTGCAAAACAGTAAATAATTTCTTTATTTGACTTATATCATGCAGCCTGAGTAACCACAATGTGTGATTTGCACCTATAAATGTATAAATAAACAATTCAGTGAGGATACTATGAAGATTAACGCTACAATAAAATGCCTGATACTTGGTATGCTATTACCGCTTTATCTCGCTTCGGGATTAAATGCACAGGTAATTGAAGCACCCGAGAGCCCCGGCGATCTGCAACTGCTCCCTCTGGTTCTCAATATGGACAACCAGGATGTAAACTGGGAAGGTTTCACTTTTTTCCCTTTCGAAGGCGCAGCACTTGAAAGAATCGCAAACCCTGATAAATCAGGTTTGAACGATACCGACTTCGTTCTGCAATACATTAAAGCAGCAGGCCAGCCATGGGCCGGTTTTTTCTACCATCTCGAAGAAGTAGTTACGGTGACCGACCAAACCGTTTTCAAAATGAAAGTCTGGTCGAACGTTGCTGACATTACTGCTCTGCTCAAGCTTGAGTTGCAAGCATTTCCGGATGTAAACACCGGCGACATGTTTGCAGATGTTACTGCATCCGGCGAATGGCTGGAACTTGAGTGGGACCTCAGTGGTATCGACCGTGACGCTCCATGGGATCGGGTCGTAATTATTATGGACCTTCAGGGCCCTTCAGGAACCGGTGGCGATCGCTTCACCTGGTACCTCGACAATTTCTCATTCCTTGATGGTACCACCAGCATCGATCAGATCAGCACAGAAGTCCCGCAGGATCTTCAGCTGAAACAGAACTACCCGAACCCCTTCAACCCGACCACAACCATCGAATTCGGTCTGGCAGACGCTTCTTTCACTACTCTTGAAGTGTACAATATGCTCGGTCAGAGAATGGCCGTTCTTGCCAACGAACAACTCGCTGCCGGATGGCACCGGGTTAATCTCGATGCCTCAGCTCTTTCAAGCGGTACCTACATCTACCGTCTGCAAGCCGGCGATCGTGTTGAAACCAGGAAACTTATGCTGATCAAGTAAGCACTCTTTTTCTATCATAGATGTCTTGAGACAAGGCTGCACGGATAAAACCGTGCAGCCTTTTTTATTTCATTCATTATGTCAGACATCACTGTTCATCCCCCCCCTTGTCAGGAAGTACGATATCCGCTAAATTAAGACAAAACTGTCTGCAATAATCCCGGGTTGTCCGGCTTAAGACTACTGCAACAAAATGAATCCTTGAACCTTTGTTTTGCACTCCTGACCCTTGCTCAAAAAGTACCTGATTCCATCCCTGTTCTACCTGATCGTAACCCTGGTAACCGGGTGCTGGATTCGTCTGCAGTGGGCCGATCCGTCGATGATGGTTTTTAACCCCAAATTCCTGATCCATTCACACTCACATGTAGCCATGCTGGGCTGGCTGTTTCTTGCCCTGGCCGGTCTCATTGCCCGTTATGGCATGACGGAGAGTGGCCGCAGACAGATGGGCAACCCTGTTTATCTGGCCCTGCTTCATTTTTCGATTGGCGGCATGACCATAGCCTTTGCCCTTCAGGGCTACGCCTTCTATTCCATCCTGCTGTCCACCCTGTTCATACTGCTGTCGCTCTGGTTTGCCATCATCTACTTCAGGCACGAGAACCCTGATGTATGTTCTCTTACAAGAAATTTTCTGAACGCAGCTGTATTCTGGATGGTGTTTTCATCGGTCGGTCCGCTTGCCCTGGCCGGCGGCACCATGATGGGCCCCGACTGGATTCGGGCATGGGTGGCCTTCTACCTTCACCTGCAGTTCAACGGATGGATTACGTTTGCCCTTATCGGGCTTATCATCGCATTCCTTGATAAAAACAACATCAGCATAAACCGGCGAAGCGGCACGGTTGCCTTCTGGCTGCTGTTCGCCGGCCTGTTACCGTCGATTGAACCGATGGTCAGAGAATTCACAGACAGCAAAGTCCTGCTTTATGCCGGAATTGCAGGATCATTCGCCGTATTTGCAGGATCCCTGGTAATCGGGGCTAAGCTGTTCAAACGTTCAGGCGATCGGATCCGACATCAAAAAGCGTTGTTCTTCACAGCTGTAATCGCTTTGCTTTTTAAGTCACTATTCCATGCCTTTGCCTCCCTGCCGGGTATCGGCGAGGGCCTGATCGCGACCCGTTATTTCGCCATCGGTTTTGTACATCTGCTTCTGCTCGGTTTTGCCAGCATGGCCGTGATCTGGCTCATCACTGTGCCTGCAATTTCTTCGCCACGGAACAACCTTATCAGTTACGGGACATGGATTTTCGTTTCGGGAGCCATCAGTATGATTCTACTTTTATTTGCATTCGGGATGTATCAGTATTTGCTTGTTCCCATTTTTCTGCCAGTACAATGGATCCTTTTGGGTACAGGACTGGTCACCCTCTCGGGGGGATGCATCATTCTGTATAACCTGATCCATAAAAGCAGTTTCCCAGAGAACCCGTCATAATCCCGACGGGTAGATAACGGGTGCGAAATACCCGGGTATGATTGCAAGTATATTAACTGAATGATCTACAGGATACCAGTCAAAATAATTTCATATTATGCACCAAAATCCGGTATAGCAGAACCGGTTACGTGTTCTTCGCCCGCCACGTCAACAATACAAAAAATGACAGGATACTGAATCTGACAATGTCTGAAAATATTGTTCTGCATGTATGTTTTTGACATCAAATTTATTATCAATTGACAAACCTCAAAGATAGCAAATGAAGGTTACACTACGGGATATATCCAAATCTACCGGGTACTCCCTTTCCACCGTATCGAGGGTGCTGAGAGGATCCGACAAATACAGTTCAAAAACGGTTGAAAGCATTCTGAATGCGGCAAAAAAACTAAAATATCCGCTTGAACGCGTAAATACAGCAGGTTTTAACCGCCCCTACAATAACATTGCACTTATTACCAACTTCAAGGAAGGCGAATTCTATGCTTCCTTTTTCTACGGTTACATACAGGGTATACAGGAATCAGATTACAAGATTTCACTGATCAGTCTGCCGGAACCCAGGGCCATGTTCCGGAAGAACCTTGAGTGTTTGTATGATCAGCATTTCAGTGGGGCGATACTGTTCATACCAGAATTCACAAAAGAGGATTATGAAAACATACTGGAATACCTGCCTGCCGATTTCCTCGTGGTTTCGAATGCACTGATCGAAAATCCGGTACTTCCTACCGTAACGTTCGACGGTTACAGTGCCGGGCACAATGTTGCCGTACATTTCAAGGACCGTGGTTACAGCACTACGGGGATCGTAAAAGGGCCCAATTTCAAAGCGGAATCGCGTTTTCGCTACAACGGCTTCAGGGACTATATTGCACAACAGGATGGCATTGATTTGATTTTCGAATTTGAAGGCGATTTCACCTACGATGCCGGCTGCCGGGCCTTTGATGCCTATATGGCCCTGGAAAACAAACCACAGAGTATATTCTTCAGCAACGACCTGATGTGCCACGGTTTTCTTCAGTCTGCCCATAATGCCGGTTTATCGATTCCGGATGACGTGGCGCTGGCCGGATATGACGATCTCCCCATGTGCGTGCACTCCCATCCGAAACTGACCTCAGCAAAAACGGATTTCCGAAGGCTTTCCCAGGCAACATTGCGGGTACTGAAGAATCAGCAGAACGCAACCCGTTCAGTAACCGGTGTACTGAGCCTGATCCCTGTCGATGTTATCGTGAGGGAATCATCATAAGCAGATAATGGCTCCCCAGGGTAACACGATCTGGCTGGTTTATACCAGGGGCCGGTATGTTCTCATGCCTGCAATGACCGGTAAAAGCCCCTGCCAGCCGAACGGCCCGGAACATTTTTTTTAATAACCCGAAGTTGGAATTGTGAAAATTTTTATGCAAATTTGTTGCACGTGTTGCATGACCATTTGCCACGCCCGGATGGTCAATACTACTTTTACAACCTCTATATAAAATTCAGCTTATCTCCGTTTGCCATGAAAATCACCATGCAGGACATAGCCAATACAACCGGCTATTCCGTTTCGACCGTTTCGAGGGTGTTGAGCGGTTCAGGAAAAATTAGTGATAAAGCCCACAAAAAAATTATCAGCGCGGCACAGAAGCTTAAGTATCCTGTTTCGAGGATGCGTTCAGCAGAGCGTAACAGGGAAACACTGAATGTCGGACTTATCACCGATTTCCACCAGGGCGAATTCTATGCATCCCTGTTTTACGGCTTTACAGAAGCTGCCAAGAAAACCGGTGTACGGCTTTCGCTTATCAGCCTGCTTAATCCCGAAAAGTCGCAAAAAGAGATCATGGATTACGTCAGCGAGCTGTACATCGATGGCCTTATTCTGTTTATTCCGGAATTCAACCGGTCCGATTATGAGGATCTTGAGAGAACCCTGCCTAAAGAGCTGCCGGTAATCTCCAATGCGCTCATCGAAAACCCCGTTTTTACCACCATCACTTTCGACGGTTACAGCGGCGGGCACACTGCGGCCCAGCATCTGATCAGCAAAGGATATACCAGTTTCGGTTTGATCAAGGGACCATTCACAAAAGCCGAATCCCGGTTCCGGTATAATGGCTTCAGGGATTTTATAAACAGCCACAACGGATCAAAGCTGATCTGGGAATGCGAGGGTGATTTTAACTACAATGCAGGCGTAAAGGCATTCGAGGAATTTAAAAAACTCGACATAAAGCCCAGGGCTGTCTTTGCCAGTAACGATCTGATGTGTCACGGGTTTATGGAGGCTGCCCGCTATCAGGGTATCCGTGTACCCGAGGATCTGGCTGTGATCGGTTACGATGACCTGCCCATGTGTGTACACAGTCATCCATCGATCTCATCCATCAAAACCGATTTCCAAAAACTGGGTTCGGTTACCCTGAATGCGATGAAAGAAAAAATCCTGAACCCTGACCGGCAGATGGGAATTCTTTCGCTCATTCCGGTAAGTCTTTCGGCCAGGGAATCAAGTTAGCAGGTGCTGCTGCTTACATCGTCTTTCGGCCCTGTTTATATACCGAAATTCAGCCTCAGCCCGGTCGTGAATACAAATTGGTCCAGTTCACTGATGGTGTACTTCAACTCACCAAACCAGCCGAGCAGACCGAAACTGTATTCCCCGCCAACCCCCGCATTTATACCGTATTCGGTGGTTTTCAGGGTTCCAAACTCCTGAGTGGCAGAATTAAGGCCGGTAAAAACATACGATGAAAAATTGAACTGCCTTACGAACTGAAATCCCAGGTTGATGTTGAATTCGTTCCATTTTTCCTTAACACCGATATCATCTTTTTCGAAAAACAGGATGTAGTCTCCGCTCAGCCTTAACGGCAACACGGGCAGCTGAATACCCGCCCCGAACTGCATTCCCAGCCCTTCAAATTCGGTGGCTGCAGCACCCCCCGCACCAATATATATCTGGGCATCGGCGTTTCGAACTCCTGCAAAAAGCGTAAGTGCGACAACAATGAACGGTACTAATGTCTTCATATCCTGTCCTCCTGGTTATGCGCTCCGGGCTGTGATCAGAATAACCTCAGCCGGGAAAACGGTTAATAAATAGTACATTCAGGATATCCGCGGTTTCGTAGAGATTTCCGAACATTCAATACTTATCCGGCATCGCTCAACATCCTTACTGCACACTAAAATAAAGAATACACCAAAATTTAACACATTTGTTTGGATAACATCATTATATGCAGGCCGCGGTTTACTTATTTTGCCGCGGGTGAAATTTCCGGGGTCGCAATTGTGTTACTAATACCTGATATAATACTTGGATGTAATACTTCCTGATGAAACCCTTCAACACTGATCTATGAAACGCCTTCTTCTTGCCCTGGTCCTGATTGCACTTGCAGTATCATCCTGCGATGCACAACTCCGTACTATAAATGATATGAGGGTACCGGCCCATAAACTGCCGGCCGCTGAATACAGTGGCGAACATATCGTGAAAAGCGAAGCTGAATGGAGGAAGGAGCTCCCGGAACTGGCTTACTTTGTGCTTCGTGAAAAAGGAACGGAACCGGCTTTTACAGGTCCTCTGAACTACAATGAGGAACGGGGGGTGTACAAGTGTGCCGGATGCGGCCTTCACATATTTCATACCGATCAGAAATATGATTCCCGTTCGGGGTGGCCGAGTTTCTACGCCCCCTATATTGATGAACATGTTAAACTGGTTGATGACGACAGTTTTAATGCTCTGCGAACAGAAGTGCTATGCCCGCGGTGCGATGGTCACCTCGGTCACGTATTCGACGACGGGCCGAAACCGACCGGACTTCGTTATTGTATCAATTCAGCAGCCCTGACGTTTGAGAACAGTAGAATAAAGAATAAGGAATGAGGTATAAAGTAAAAGGAATGAGGAAGTGGGATTGCTGGCAGAGCGGCGCATCCACACGTCATACTTGAGCAAGTAATTTTGCCCGTTGCGGGCAACACTGTTTGGAGGGTGACCCCGTCATGGTGGATAACTTGTCACTGTTAGCACAAGCTGAAGAGCGCAGTCCTGAGCGCAGCGCCGCGGAGTCGAATGGCACAATTTCGTGTGAAGCACGGAATGAAGCCGAAGCATGCGTACAGTGCCACGCACTGCTCAGGGCACTACACTTTCGTAACTCCCTCCCTTTTTTAAGAAAGTGCTCTCCTCCGCCAGAAGCGGGGAAAAGAGCAATTTTACAGTTGGGCTCTTTGATTTGAGACGGTTGAATTCGAAACCGGGATGGTCTTTTTTTTGCGAAATGGTTGTGGGCAGGCCAGGGTATTTCCAGCGGTGTTAAACGGAAATGCTGCTGTTTTTTCTGCTATCCGATTGTCTGCAGAAATTGCATCAGCCTGCTGATAAACTCTTCCGGGTAGTAGACGTCGGTTTCCCGGTTATCGAAAAAGGGATTCATCAGTACAAGGCGGATGAGGCTTAACTCACCCGTGTCTGCAACGGCTTTCCATTCCGAGGTGAAGTCATCAATAAAGGCTTTATAATCGCTGCACCCCAGGCTTGTTTTTGAAACAAAAAAATCATGGTTCTCTTCGGGTGAAAAAGCCTCATAAATGGCCCGGGTTCTTCTGTTGATAACGCTGAACGCATCCCCTTTATCGGCAACGCAGAAACAGAGTACGTTGGTTTCGGCGTGCGGGTTTACACGTATGCGTTCCGAGGCTTCCGCAAACAGGCTTTCGAGTTTCATTCTCGACCTGATGGTCCGTTCCAGGATGATCCCATATCCGTTTCTGTTCAGACCAATCGACCGGGCCGTGAGCCAGGTCGAAACGGCACCGGCCGCGCTTCTCGATCCCTCAACCGTCTGCGGGCCCCGGTCTTCGGCATCCCTGAAGTTGATATAGGGTGCATGGGTCTTTTTATAGAAGTATTCCCTTTTGTTTTTGCACAGTATAGCCCCTGATGAGTAGGGCACATAACCCAGTTTATGCGGGTCGATCGTGATCGAATTGGCCTTGTGCATACTTTTCAGGGCTTCGGTCATCGATTCCGAAATGAGGTCTTTTTTGTCGATATCGAGTGTGCAGAAAAAACCGCCATACGCCGCATCGATATGATGCCAGATGTGGATGCCATCCTGCTGGCGCCTGGTGTCAAGCAGATGCTGAACTTCGTGGATAGGATCGAAATCACCCAGTTCGGTGGTTCCGGCAATAGATACCACCATCATCACAGGCCGTTTTTCTTTCAGGGCCCGGTCCAGTTCACCCCTCAGTCCGGCAAGGCTGAGCCTGCCATTCCGGTCGGTAGGCACGCCCCGGAAGGCCTCCTCCCCCATCCCCATAATGTCGAGACTCTTATTCCATGAATAGTGCTTGTTGTTGGGAACCAGGGCAACCGGACCTTCATACGCAAAGCCAAACAGTTTTTCATAATCTTTAATGGTTCGCAGGGCGCCTGATTTCAGAAAATTATAGCGGTCGAGAAGTTCGTCTTCCACCCGGTCATCAACCCTGAGTTTATCGTAGTACTCCCAGCCCATGTGCGCGGCCTCAATCAGACCGATAGAACTTCCTGCAGCCCTTGCAGCTGCCCCTGCTGCCAGCCACTTGGCCATTCTGCCACGGGCTCTCAGGCAGCTTTCCAGATTTGCCAGTGTTCCGCCCGACGTAAAATGGCCGTTCCCCTCCTCCGGCCTGTAGCGCACCATTTTCATCAGTTCGTGGATGGCTTCCTCCTCAATCTCGATACCTACGCGGGAAGCCTCGCCCGAAATATTGTTCGGATTGTGCAGAATAGTGATGAGATGGCCGAGCAGGGCCGGCATGGAGACTTCCGTGAGCATGTGGCCGATGTACCGGGGCGAGAAGCTCGGCATTTCGTCCTGGAATCGCAGCATCAGTTCATGAATCCGGGTCCTGAATTCCTCCCTTTTTGCCAGAAAACGCACCGATTCCTGATCCGCTACCGATATGGCACGTCCGTCGCCGGGGTACAGAAGCCGCCGCCAGGCAAACCAGTTGTCGAGAATCTGCATCACCAGCTCCCGCAGCCATGGCGCGTTTTCCGATTGCGGCCCGAGGAAGAAACTTTTAAGGGCAACCTCTTCAGGACTGCACGGTTCCGGTGTGATCCCGCTAGCTGTTACCCGTTTTTTCTGCTGATGTTGCATCCGAACCTTTTTGATTGTTTATCACTCGTTTAAAGATACGGAGTGAGTTGAACATTAGAACAATAGAATATGGAATGTAGAATATGGAATGTGGAATATGGAAGTGGAATATGGAAGTAGAATATGGAATGTGGAAGTGGGGTTGCTGGTAGTGTGGTGGATTGACATGTTTATCGGGATGAACGGTTTCCGGGTTGAACGATGTTGTTTTAACTGTGTACCATCACACGTATTTTGATTCTGACAGGTATGCAGACAGGATCACAAAGAATCGAAAATCAGGAAAACAGGACTAATAAATGAAACAGGAAAAAATCGAACGGACCGACGCTGAATGGAAAGAAATACTGAGTGAAGATGAATATCGCGTCCTCAGGAAGAAAGGTACAGAAAGGGCCTTTACGGGCGAATACAACGACAGCAAGGAGAAAGGGGTCTACGTGTGTGCGGGTTGCGGGAATCCGCTATTCAGCTCAGATACCAAATATGACTCCGGATCGGGCTGGCCCAGTTTCTATGCACCGGTAGATGAGGAGAATGTAGAGAAAGAGAAAGACCTGAGCCATTTTACGGTCCGTACCGAGGTGCTGTGCGCTAAATGTAACGGACATCTCGGCCATGTATTCCCCGACGGACCCGGTCCGACCGGTATGCGGTACTGTATCAATTCCGCATCGCTCAAGCTGAAAAAAAATGCCGGTGCCCCGGAAGACGAATCCCGGGAATAAACACGATTCATGATGCAAACACGATTCATGATGCAAACACGATTCATGATGCAAACACGATTCATGATGCAAACACGATTCATGATGCAAGCACGATTCATGGTATAGACACTATTTCTATCGGCATCAGGCCAGCATGGCCGTTTAAAAAATGAAAAACTGCATGCTAACCGGCCGGCTGCCGTAAACCGTGCACCATCAGGAGCCGGGCTGTTCCAGGCCTTTGCGTTCCATATCGCCCCATTCCCTGCGGCCCCTTACAAAATCGAACATGCCCCTGAGTCTCCACCAGGTGTGAAGCTGCCGGTACCCGAAATTCTCGAAAAACGCGTACAGCGACAAAATGAACACGTGTTTTGTTTTGGGATACCTGCGGAATGTGAATTCCTCGCACAGAACGGACGCGAGCGAAAGGATCATCCCCAGGAAAACGGCGGCAGCCAGAAAAGCGAAAAAGAAGGGCCAGCTGATCACACCCAACAGTATGGCTACGACGATGGCAATCCACCCGAGCGCTTCAATGACCGGACCCAGCATTTCAAAGATGATGAAGAACGGCATGGCCAGGAATCCGAGCCGGCCGTATTTCGGGTTGAACATCATTCGGCGATGCCTCCACAGGCTGTCGGCAAGCCCGCGCTGCCAGCGGTTTCTCTGCCGCGACAGTGTGGCAATATCTTCGGGCACCTCGGTCCAGCAGACCGGTTCGGCCAGGAACCGGATTTTATACGGTATCTTTCTGCTGCGATAGTAGTGATGCAGCCTGATTACCAGTTCCATATCTTCGCCGACTGTATCGTGAACGTAACCGCCTGCGCGCATCACCGCCCTGCGGTCAAAAATGCCGAAAGCTCCTGAAATGATGAGCAGGCTGTTCAGATAGTCCCAGCCAACCCGTCCGAACAGGAACGCCCGCAGGTATTCGACCACCTGTATGCGGCCCAGAAAGGACTTCGGTGTGTCAATTTTCTGTATCCGTCCCTGGCTGAAGGTACAGCCGTTCGCCACGCGAACAATTCCGCCCACAGCAACCGTCTCTTCATCTTCCATGAATGCGCGCAGCATTTTCTTGAGAACATCCGGTTCAAGAATGGAGTCGGCATCGATGGAACAGACCAGGTCGTGCCTGGCAATATTCAACCCGGCGTTCAGGGCATCCGCCTTGCGGCCGTTCTGCTTGTCGATAACCGTGAGTTCAGGAAACAGCTCTGATTCATAAACGGCTTTAACCGGCTGGTGATTGATGATCAGCGGGTAGTACTTGTCGACCTTATGCAGTTTGTAATGGTCGATGAGTTTTGGGAGGGTTTCATCGGTGCTGCCGTCGTTAATCACCACCACCTGAAATTCCGGAAATTCGAGCTGTAGCAGGGCCCTTACCGAGGCGATAATATTGGCCTCTTCGTTATAGGCCGGGGCAAGTATGCTCACCGGCAGGTAGAGTTTTGAGGTGAATAACCCGGTGAGGTCATACACTTTTTTACGTTTCAGCTGGGCACGCACATAAAAAAACGAGATGGTGACCAGTATGATATAGGTCAAATTGATCATGAGAAAATATATGAGGATGCCGCTGTTGAACCAGGCCAGAAATTCTCTGATGAAGTCCATACTATTTTTTTTCCTTTTGGTTGCCTGTTTCCATTTGTGCGATAATGCTCGCGGCGATACGCTGAATTTCGTCTTCGGTACCCTCCATGGCCCTGAGTGGCTCATAACCGGGTTCTCCGAGAGCGGCCAGCGCGTAAACGGCCCTCACCCGGACCCCGAAATCGGCGTCGGAACTCATCCGGATCAACACCGGGATGGACTCTTTGTTTCCGAGTTGACCCAGGGTATCGGCCAGGGTTTCCCTTATGGATACGTTCAGTGCGTCACTGAATTTTTCTGCCAGCAATCCGGCCGCACCGGTATATTCGAACCGCCCCATGGCGTGAATAAGACTGTTGGCAATCACCCCGTTATCGGATTCCTTCATGGTCGAAATCAGGTTATACAGATAATCGGCCATGGTGGCATAGCCAATGTCGGCCACGCTTTTAATGATCACACCCCGGTTCACGTTCGGAACAGACCGGTCCGAGATAATCCGTTTCAGTTCAGACACCTCCTCATCCATCTGGTCGAATTCCTTGTTGTGGAATTTATACACCAGTTCGAGCAGGGCCATTTCGCTGATGCCGGTACGTCTGCACACTTTTTCAAGGGCCCGCCCCCTTGTGGCGACATCATCGCAGGCAAAAATGGCACTGGCGGCAGTATGCAGCACCAGAACCGATCGGTTATCGAGCAGGGGAAAGATCTGTTCGAGCACATTGCTGCGCTGATTGATAACATTCACAAAATAGAGACATCCCTGAATCAGGTTTTCGATCCGCCATGATTTCAGCTGCCGGTAGCGCTGGGTATACAGTGGCTGGATGAGCAGAAGCTGCCGCAGCCTGAGTTTTTCAGCGCCGGCAATATTGTACATGATTTCGAGGATGAGATCTTCAATAACCTCCAGGTCGCGGGCGGTTTTCAGCAACCTGATGATACCGGATTCCGCTTTTTCAAGCTCTTTGGTGTTGGCCGGATCCAGGTCGAGATAGTTGAGGATGAGCGGATACAGCTCCTCTTTTTTACGCAATCGGTAGGCCTCGTCGCGCTCGTGTTTTTTCCGCAGAATAACCGCTGTGAGTACCAGAAAGGTACTCATCACGAGCAAAATGACCAGCACCACAAGAACAAAATTTCTTGCCAGTTCATCTGCCAATATTTCCGGAAAGGGGATCACTGGATCGGATTTACCGGGTTGAGTATGCGTTTCAAGCGTATCATGAACTCGCCGAGTTTAAAGGGTTTCGACATATACTCGTGTGCTCCCATCGAAAAGCCGCGCTCGAGGTCATCCTCCATGTTTTTTGAGGTGAGCATCATTACACGGGTATTTTTTATCGACTGGTCCTGCCGGATCTGCCGGAGCACTTCGAACCCGTCGATACCCGGCAGCATCACATCAAGCACCACCAGGTCGGGTTTCAGTTCTTTTACTGCCTCGATACCGTCGGGCCCATTGTCCCTGTACTCAAACCGGTAATTTTCCTTTGCCAGCTTAAACTCGAGAAGACGGATAACACTCGGGTTATCCTCGATAAGCAGTATTAAAGGATCGTTTCCTGGCATGATGATTCGGTTCAGCAGAAATTAATTAAGTTCATACGGTCATTAACGGCCGTTGCGGGCAGAGGGCAATCAGTTGTTTTCAACAGCCTGGTCTAGATGCTTCTTGAGGGTTAACATATCCACAGGTTTGATCAGGAATGCATCGGGGTTGGTTTTCATGGCCCTGTCGCGGGTACTCAAATCCGAATTTCCGGTAACAAAAATAACAGATACACGGGTATTTTCTTTGATCTTTTCGGTAGCCTGTATCCCGTCCATATTCCCCCCGAGTTGTATGTCCATCAGGATGATATCGGGATTGAGGCGCAGCGCGGCATCAACGGCATCCTCACCGTTTTCAACCTTGCCAATCACATTGTATCCCAGTTTCTGAACGAGCTTCTCGATCAGAATGGAGATAATGCATTCATCCTCAACAATCAATACTGTTTTCAAAGTCCGGGTTATTTGTCAGGAACAGCGCCAAAGGTAATTATAATGGCTGTTCCGTTATTTCTGTTAAACTCAATCCCTGCCCTGAGCTGGTGTATCATGCCATGAACGAGGGTCATTCCCAGTTTTCTGGTTTTACCGGAAATCACATCATCAGGCATTCCGACACCATCATCAGTGATTTTAAGTACATATTTATCGTTAACATGATCCAGACTGACCCATACATTGCCCCTTTCACGGCCACGAAAGGCGTGCCTGAAGGCGTTTGTAATGAGTTCATTTACAATCAGTCCTAATGGGATTGCACTTGATAAACTGATATATGTTTCAGGGATTCTGATATCAAGGGCAATATTTTCGCCATTCTGCAGGTAATAGCTTTTCAGGGTTTCGATAAAATCTTCCAGGTATTCACCCAGGTGAACACGGGCCACATCTTCCGAATTATAGACTTTCTCATGCAGCAGGGCAATGGCTTTGATCCGGTGTACACTTTCACTCAGCAGGTCTTTTATCTGATCATTATCAACACTGTTTGACTGCAGTTCGAGCAGGCCCGAGATGATTGCCAGATTATTTTTTACCCGGTGATGTATTTCGGCGAGTAATACTTCTTTTTCTTTTAGTGACGATTTGAGTTTCTGCTCGCTTTTTTTGCGGACAGTGATATCCCTGAAAAAAAGTGAACTCCGGTTATTCCCGTTCCGGTCGGTAACATTCACGGCTGTAACTTCGGCCGGAAACCTGGTCTGATCTTTTCTGGTCAGGATCAGTTCACCCCTGAACTGCCCTTTCCGTATCCTGCTTTCGATGAAGTCGCCTTCAGGGCCTTCGAGGGCAAACACCTGCTGCCAGTTTGCGTGGATCAGATCGCTCATTTCACACATCAGGATAGTGCAGGCCGGCGTGTTGGCCGTAAGTATAACTCCGTCGGCATCGGTTAGCAGTATTCCCTCGTGGCTGTTTTCAACGATAAGCCGGAACCGCTGTTCGCTTTCCTGCAGGGCATGCTCAGTCTCTCCGCGCGCTTTTCTGATGCCGGCATTCTTAATTTCCCGTTCTATGACGGTTGGCAGACGTTTCATGTTGTCTTTCATCACATAGTCGTGCGCTCCGGCCAGTACAGCGGCAACGGCTGTTTCCTCACCTACCTTGCCTGATATCAGAATAAACGGCAGATCGAGCCCGCTCTTTTTCACGATTTCCAGGGCTCTCAAGCCGTCGAAGCCGGGCAGATTGTAGTCTGATATTACCACATCCCAGTTACCCTTTGCCAGGGCATTGTCCAGATCCCCGGGTGAGTCAACCCGTTCAACCACTGCATGAAGGTTGCCCCTGGCCAGTGTCATCTCAACAAGTTCAGCATCTGATACTGAATCTTCTATCAACAGGACCGTTATTTTCCTATCCATTTATTTTAGTCAGGTGTTGGTTACGACAGGTCCGTAATACGTTTCTTCTTAACAACCCTTTATGAACCTGTTTATTCATCACATCCGTTACCATCAGCGCAGATAACCGTATCAATCTACTAAGAAAACAGGTAATATACCTATTTACCGGCAGCGCTGATGCTCAGGTGATCCGGATCCCCGGTATCCATTTCGGGAAGGCTGATCATAAAGGTGGCCCCGGCACCGTTTTCCGATACTGCTTCAATGGTACCCCCGTGTTTCTTGACAATCCGCAGCACAGTGGCCAGACCGATTCCCGACCCTTCAAATTCCGAACTTTTATGCAGGCGCTGAAACGGGGAAAACAGCTTGTTGTAATACTGCATGTTGAAACCGGCACCGTTATCCTGCACCATAAATCCCGCCCCATCTTTCCGGTACCTGCTTATACTGATAACGGCATGATCTTTTCGGGACGTGAATTTCCAGGCATTGCCGAGCAAATTTTCCAGTACGACCCTGATAAGGCCCTTGTCACCGTATACCCGGATGTTGTCAATACATGAAAACTCCACCTTCCTGCCGGGCTCTGAACGGGCAAGATCGCTCATAATCTGCCTTGCCATAGCGGAAATGTCAACATCCTGAATCTGCATATCGGCCCGGGCAATTCGCGACAATTTGAGCAGTTCATCGATCAGTTCGCGCATCCTCGCGGTACCCGATCGTATCCTCGACAGGTATTTCCGGGCGGTTTCATCCAGCCGGTCAACGCAGTGTTCGAGCAGTGCCTCACTAAAGCCATCCACGCTGCGCAGCGGTGCCATCAGATCGTGCGACACCGAGTAGCTGAAGGCTTCGAGTTCTGCATTTACCGCCTCCAGCTCTGCCGTGCGCTCCCGGACCCTTTTTTCAAGGTCGCGGTTCAGTTCACTGATTTTCATCTCGGCGAGTTTTCTGCCGGTTACATCGAAGCCCGTGCCTATAGCCGCATTTTTTCCCTCGAACAGGATGGGAGACGCCGAAAAACTGAGCCATCGGATCTCGCCGTCTTTTCGTACAATCCTGAAATCATACGTGTGCTCGATCTCCTCACCCCGCTGCCGGGCCAACCCGTTTTCCCGGGTTAACTGCTGATGTTCGGGATGGACCACCTCCCAGAACTTCATGGATTTGAGTTCATCTGCAGAATACCCGGTAATACGCTCGGTTCCCTTGTTTACGAATACCAGGTCCTCACCCCGGTAGATGACCACCACCGCATCAATGGTTTCGGCCAGTTTCCGGAATTTGGCCTCACTTTCGCGAAGTTCGGTTTCTGCCTTTATCTGTTCGCTCACATCGTAGGCCAGCACAATTTCCACCTCTTTACCGTTCAGCACGAGCGGGTTGGCAATAATTTCAACCTGAAACACCGTGCCGTCCTTTTTCATGTGCCGCCAGATCCCGGCATTGTGTAAATTCTCTCCATCGCGGTAGGTCTGCAATAAAATCGGCACATCTTCGGCCGGACGGATATCCTTTATCGTCATCGACAAAAATTCCTTCCGGGTGTATCCGTATTTTTCAACGGCCATATCATTCACATTGATGAAGGCCAGGGTTTCCCTGTCGTAAAACCACATCGGCAATGGATTGTTTTCGAAAAGGAAGCGAAAACGGGTTTCACTTTCCCTGAGCATCTCCTCGGCCCGGTTTTTCTCGGTCACATCCACCACATTACTGATTATGAGGTAGTCGCCGGTGGACGAATCGAGCAGCAAGCGGGCGTTTTTAACCACTTCGACGAGATCGCCGCTTTTCGTTTTCACGGTATAGCGGGCATTATCAAGTGAACCGGTTCTGAAAATGCGTTGCCACCTTTTTTCAAACAGCGTATGCTGGTCGGAACTGATCAAATCGGTCCATGATTTCTTATTTACAATTTCATCCCTGCTGTAGCCCAGTATGTCAAGCTCGGCCTGGTTAATCTCATGTATTTTTTTATCCGCACCGTAGATGTGAAAGCCAACCGGTGCATACTGAAACAGGTTTTCGAATTTCCTGTGGCTTTGTTCAGCCAGCCGGTACAATTCGCGGATACGGCTAATATCACGGATCTGCAGCATCAGCAGATGACCGGAACCGTTTCCGGTGTCGTTAAACCTTGACAGGATACATTCGGTCCATATCCAGCTGTCATCCTTCTTCCGCCACTGCATTTCGAGGGTAACCCGCTGCTTCCCGGCCGTACCGAGCTGTTCAATGGCATCTTCGAGTTGCTGGTGGTGATCAAGGTGCAGAAAATCTCCTGTTGATTTACCATCTGCAAATTCTTCGGATCTATAACCCAGCACCCTGGTTAGAACCGGGCTTGCGTAATCAATCTTAAGGTTTCTTGTAAACAGGAGGATGGCATAACCACTGTGTTCGACCAGGTTCCGGTACTTCATTTCGCTTCGGCGCAGCTCCTCCCCGGTTTTTCGAAGTCCGAAGGAGTATAATCTGATGAGAAGATACAGTAACAGGCCGGTCGTAAACACATAGAACAATCCTTTATAGGTTTGCAGCCTTGCCATCAGCTCAATATCATCAATGATGGTTTCAAGTAACCGGTCGGAGAACGCGATCCACAGTATTCCCGATACCAGGTACAACAGGGTAATGGTGATGGGGGTCAGCAGGGGCTTTTTGAACGGGCCGAGCATGTTGTTGGGGGGAATTGGGTTTTGGGTAGTGAATAGTGAGTAGTGAGACTTCAGATTTCTGACGTCAGACCTCAGACAAGAGACGTGGGACGTGAGTCTTTAGTATTGACACGTTATTTTGTTGCCCGAATGTGGTTGACCAATAAATTAACATGTTACGTATTTGTTTCGGGAGAATGTTCACTTTTGACTTTTAATACCCTGGTCAGGGATAAAGATTGGTTTTCGGGGGACTGCCGGAGTATGGTGAACGGTTTTAACAGATATATACAAGTACATGATTATATAGACACCGGTCAGTTTAATAAATATTCGGATAAGGGTCCTGATATTTTTATTGATGACGGATATGGAAGAGGGCGCCGCTGATGCCGCCGGGGGTTATACCGGGTTCTGTGAGCGAAATTGTGCCGGTTTTGGCCAGCAGGTCCAGGCGGGCGTTGCCTGGCAGATCCGGGGTGAACAGTGCCGGTTCGTATGAGGCATTCACTACGATGAGCAGCCGGCCCGGACCTGTGCCGCGCGTAAAGGCGAACAGTGAATCAGTCCGGTTGCGGGTTAGTACTTCTACGGTTCCGATTCTGAGGGCTGCGTGACCGGAGCGCAGATGGATCAATTTTTTGTGCCAGTCGAACAGGTCCCGGCGGAACCCGACGCTGGCGGGACGGCGGTTTGGTTGCTGATCCGGACGCATGGTTTCATCCGCGTAGCTTAATTCCGGCCAGAGCATCGGTTTGCGGCAACAGGGATCGTTGGCCCCCCACATGCCGGCTTCATCGCCATAATAGATCATGGGCGCGCCCGGCCAGGTAATCTGGAACAAAACCATGAGCCGGAGCCGCTCGTAATCGGTATCAGATGGTTTGGATGTATTGTAGGCGGGATTATTCCCTTTGGTTCGGGCATGCCACTGATTCCAGTTCCGGATGCCCAAATGGTCCCGGTTTGCGATGCGCGAAGCGATCCGGTCGGTATCGTGCGAGCCCAGCAGGTTCTGCATCACCAGCCCGGTATCGGTGGGATAAGCCGACCAGAGTTCCTGCAGCCGGGCGTAAAAACCCGCGCTGTCGATGCGATTCCGTGCCCGCGCCCGAACCCGGGCGGATCCATCCAGCGCCGGGTGATGTCGAAAATGTATTGTTTCGGTCCGCCGGTAATGCCGGCCCTGTTTTGCCGCCATTCGGGCAGTTCATGAAATCCCTCCCAGGTACGCACCCTGAAGCCGCCGGGTTCATCGGCCCATGATTCAACGGCGAGCCAGTCGCGGTAGGGCGATGCCCGCTGGTTCCTCAGCACATCCCGGTACACCCGGCTGTTCAGCCCCACATGGTTGAACACGCCATCAATGATGACGTACATACCACGCCGGTGCACCTCATCCACAAGGCGGAGGAACAGCCGGTCGGCCGCCGTCCAGACCCAGGTAGCCGGATCGTGGAGCACCTCGCCGGCAATCAACCGGCGGTCGCCGGCCGGGTCGGGACCAAAATTCGGGTCGATATGGTGATAGCCGCTGCTGTCGTATTTATGGTGCGACGGCGACCAGAAAACCGGGTTCAGATAGAGCGCGCCGATGCCGAGGTCCTGCAGGTAGCCGAGTTTATCGATGATGCCCTGCAGATCGCCCCCATA
Organism: Cyclonatronaceae bacterium; assembly: GCA_047921215.1. Lineage (GTDB taxonomy): Bacteria > Bacteroidota > Rhodothermia > Balneolales > Cyclonatronaceae > RECM01. The sequence continues at coordinate 79,718 of JBLRWO010000016.1, forward strand.
CCTGCGCCGCTGGATGTTATACCAGATATCGCCGCCGTTCTCCTGTTCCCAGGGCTGTAATTCGTACCAGTCGGATGTCCAAGGGTGGGTACTCAGCGGGGATGTATGGTCGTGGGGCCACGATCCTTTCTGGTCGGCCGCCACCGGGTCGTTCCCGTGATCTCCGTTATAAAACCGTTCGGGGTAAATCTGGTACCATACGATGCCCCGCGCCCAGGTGGGGACGTTTTTGATCGGGGTATCATCCATTTTCAAACAGTACCGGATTCAATTCTGTATCAATGATATCTCCCGGCACCGCTCCGGGACACCATGCGTCGAGGTCGGCCTGCTGGTTGGCGTTTTCGGGCTGTTTCAGCTTCATGTCGATGTCCATGTAGATGATGGTCATCACTTTCCGTGGATCGGGTGTTGTGTTCGGGCCGGCCCGGTGGAAGGTCCAGCCCGCGTGGAAGCTGACATCGCCCAGACGGCAGGGTTTTTCGATGGTCGGGAAGCCCTCCGCATTCAGTGCATCCTGAATCCGTTGTTCGCTCTCGTCGCTGATGGGCAGGTCGCGGCCGAAGGTGAACTGGTGGCTGCCCCTGCTGAAAGCCAGCGGCCCCATCTCCATGGGGGTATCCTGCAGGGGGATCCAGGCGGTTACGCACTTGTCGGAGGCCAGCGGCCAGTAGAACTGATCGGCATGCCAGGGGGTAAAGCCGCCGGAGGGCTCCTTGTACAGGGCCTGGTCGTGGTACAGGCGAACGCCCCGGGTTCCCATCAGCGCGGTGGCGGCCCGTGCCAGGGCTTCATTGAAAACGAACTCCCGAACCACCGGGCTGTGCCTCCACAGGTTCGTTACCTGGATGAATGCTTTCTGGTAGGTGTTCCGCTGATCCATGGGAACATCCAGCGTGTTCAGCTCCATCACCTTCCGGGTTATTTCACCGGCATAACGGGTGATGTGGCCGGGCGGCAGAAGGCCCTGAATGTGGACAAAGCCGTCGTTGAGGTAGGTCTTTGCAGTTTTGGCATCCACAAAACCGGATACAGGATCTGTCACGCTGTTATTCATGTCGTTTATAATGGTTAAATCGGGGTTTAATCCGAGTTCTAATGCTGTTAAAACGGATAATGATCGTTTGGCCTGGTGCAAGTTGTCGAGTGCCGGGCGCCGGATGCCGGGTGCCCGGTTGAAGGCAGCACGCAACACCCTGAAGCAACGTTTCGAACCGCACGCAATTCGGCCTTCGCCGGAAAATTTATTTACACGTTCAATATTGGTTACATAATGACAAAAAAACAACCTTTTATGTGAACGTATTTTTGTCTGTTATAATACTATATTTGCATTTTTATTCATTATCTGTGTTTTTTATGCTAAAATAAATGAAGTCCACTGATTTAATTTTTACGAACTGAAATTGGTGTCAACGTGTAATCTGTACCGACGGAGACATGAAACCGGGCTACGAACATCTATCCACCGACGACGACGCATCCCTGCGGTTCTTCATAACCGAAGTGCCCAGGTTTGAATTTTTCTGGCACTACCATCCCGAGATTGAACTAACCTGCATACTCAGGGGTGAGGGCACCCGGCTGGTCGGCGACCACATCGGCGAGTTTGGTCCGAACGACCTGGTGCTGATCGGCCCGAACGTGCCCCATACCTGGGCGGGCCGTGAGACGGGTCGGTATGGGGTCTCCCAAAAAGGGAACAAGGCCATCGTTGTGCAGTTTCCCCGTGAGCTGCTCGCCAGTCCGTTGCTTGACCTTCCTGAAATGGGAACGGTAAACGTACTGTTTGAAGAGGCCGAAGCCGGCATCCGGTTTACAGGTTTGTCGGCAAAACGGGGACGTCAGAGACTGCTTGAGCTCCACGGTCAGAGCGAACTCAGGCGATTGCTCGGACTGATCGAACTGCTCGACTGGTTGGGGAAGACCGGTGAGTGGGTCAGACTTGGCAGCGAGGGATATACACCGAACCTGAGCCGGAAAATCGAAAAAAGGCTCGACCGGGTGCTTTACTACATCCACACAGCCTGCCAAAACAGTATCAGTCTTGCCGATCTGGCCTCCATCGCGGCCATGAATGAATCCGCTTTCAGCCGGTTCTTCCGTTCGCGTACGGGCAAACCTCCCATCGTCTATCTGAATGAGATACGGATCCGCCGGGCCTGCCAGCTGCTCGTTCACACCGAAGAACCGGTCGGACAGATCGCCCGAAAGTGCGGTTATAAAAATCAGACACACTTTAACCGTCAGTTCAGGAGGTTTACACGTTGTTCGCCGGTTCAATACCGCAGATTGCGTTCGGGCTGATAAATACCCGGAAACGCCGGCCTGATCAGACTGCCGCCTTCCTGCAACCTCCACCCTGCAACATGGTAGCTAACTTCTATTGCTCAGCAAATACAACCAAAAAAAGATTGGTTTTGCCTCCCTATTATCGTAGTTTTACGATATAATGCAGAAAACGATAAAACCCGTTATAGTGAAATCAATAACCCGACCCGGAAAGCAGCATGAACATCGACTTCAACCATGCCCTTGTGGCCCTCGACCAGTCTGATGCCAGCGATATCATCATCAACTGCCTGGGGCACTTCCGGCAATTCGGAACACAGAAGTTTACCCTGTTCACGTCGGTCAGCATTCCCTATCCCGGCGGTCTGGGCACCGGCGATGGTAGCAGGTACAAGGAGAATCTGGATGGTTACCGGAAGAAACTCGAGCCTCTGGGCATCGAGGTGCAGACCGTAACACGCCTCAAGATCAACGCCTACGCACCCGTCGAGATTCTGGAAGCGGCCAGGGAACACCATGCAGATTACATCATCATTGCCAACCGGGGCTACAACAAGTACCTGGAATTTCTGCTTGGCAGCACGGCCACGGAGGTACTGCAGCGCTGTTCACTGCCGGTTTATCTGATCAACATATCGGTATCGGACGAACCGGACCTTAAAAGCCGTACGCTTTTCTGTGCCCGGTCATGCCGCGATTCGCTGCAGCATATTTTGTATCCGACCGATTTCTCGCCGATTTCTGAACGGGCATTAGGGGTTGTGAAAAAGCTGGCGGCCGGGAATACCCAAAAAGTTACCTTGCTGCATGTGCAGGCCAGCGGGCGCCCCGGTGTTGACGATCCGGAAACACTGAAAAAGTTTGACGAAACCGACACCAGCCGGCTCAACCGGCTCAAGGCAGACCTCCTCAAAGTCACTGATGCCGGGGTAGATGTAAAGATAGGGTACGGATCACCGGTCAGGAACATTCTCGTGTATGCGGATGACAACGACGCGACGATGATAATCATGGGCAGCCAGGGCCGGGGTTATATAAGCGATCTGTTCCTCGGCGGCGTATGCCAGCAGGTGATCAGAAATGCCGGCATCCCGGTACTGACGGTACCCGCAGAAAGAAAAGCTGACAAACAATGAAGAGCACCTGACCTTTGATCCGGATGAATTCAGCCCGTGGGTGTACCCTTTTATAATCCAACCGATATGACCATGGCCATTATTGCAACACTGATATTTCTGTTCACACTTGTACTGGTAATCTGGCAGCCCCGGGGGCTGTCGATTGGCTGGTCGGCCGGCATCGGGGCGGTAATTGCCCTCATTGCCGGGGTCGTCAGTTTTCAGGATGTAATCACGGTAACCGGAATTGTCTGGAACGCCACGCTCACCTTCATTGCCATCATCATCATCTCCCTAATTCTGGACGAGATCGGTTTTTTTGAATGGGCGGCCCTGCACATGGCCCGATTCGCCAACGGCGACGGCATCCGGATGTTCATCTTCATCACCATTCTCGGCGCCATTGTGGCCGCTTTCTTTGCCAACGACGGGGCCGCGCTCATCCTCACCCCTATTGTTCTTTCAATGGTACGGGCCCTGAAGTTCAAAGACCGCATGATCCTCCCGTTCATTATGGCCAGCGGCTTTATCGCCGATACGGCATCAACGCCCCTCATCGTGAGCAACCTGGTGAATATTGTTTCGGCCGATTTTTTCGGGATCGGATTCATCGAATATGCCAGCCGCATGATCATCCCCAACTTTTTCGCGGTACTGGCCAGCCTGGTGGTGCTGTACCTGGTTTACCGGAAAGATATTCCACGGCACTATTCCATGAACGACCTCAAACTTCCTCATGAAGCCATCAAAGACCACAAGATGTTCCGGATGTCGTGGATGGTACTTACGGTTCTGCTCATCGGGTATTTTGTGGCTGAATTCGTACACATGCCGGTCTCGATTGTAGCGGGCACCATTGCCATCTTTTTTACACTGATGGGGATGAAAAGCCGGGCTGTTGATACGCGCAAGGTCATTACCAATGCACCCTGGGCCATTGTGGTATTCTCCATCGGTATGTATGTAGTGGTTTACGGGCTTCAGAACGTGGGGCTGACCGGCCTGCTTGCGGTTGTTATACAGACGGGGGCCGACGAGGGCCTGTTCGCCGGTACCATGCTGATGGGGTTCCTTGCCGCCTTCCTCTCTTCGGTCATGAACAATATGCCCACGGTTATGATTGATGCCCTGGCCATACAGGCCACCGATACGGAGGGGCTGATCCGTGAAGCCCTGATCTACGCGAACGTGATCGGATCCGACCTGGGACCAAAAATTACCCCGATCGGTTCTCTCGCGACATTGCTGTGGCTTCATATCCTGTCGTTAAAGGGGGTAAAGATTACCTGGGGGTACTATTTCAAAATCGGGATTATACTGACCATCCCGACCCTGTTCTTCACCCTGCTCGGCCTCTATCTGTGGCTTTCGTTCATCGGGTGAGGCGGTGCCTCAAAAACCGAACTGCATCCCGGCAATTACCGCTGCATAATTGGCCTGCGCTTCCGACCTGAAAGTCTGAAACTCGCCCAGCAGGGTCAGGTTACCGGTTATGCGATACCTGGCGAAAGCCATCAGCAATTTATTGGTAATATCCGGCGATGAGCCGACCGGGGTGACCGCGGCATTCTGAGATCCCTCCCCGTAGCTGGTGCCGATCAGAATGCTTCCGAAATCATAGGTTATCTCACCATACCACTGGGTTGCTTCCACTTCGGCCTGGTCCAGACCCGATCCGTTAAGGTTCAGCCCGATCAGGCCATCGGCACCGATGCCGGTAGTTTGCGAGTAGGCTCCGGTAAGGGTAAAACCCGAGGCAATCAGACGCAAGCCGGAATCAAAACCCGACATGGTGTAATCATAGTCAAACGAGATTACATCCACATTCTGATAGAGGCCCCCCACCCAAATCCTGACGGTGCCGGCATCAAACCCGATAAGGTAGTCGGCCTGGGCTTCCAACCTGGGCATTGCGGTTTCCATGCCGGTTGACCGGTCTGTTAAACCACCCGGTTTTTCCGGATTGAACAGGCCCGCCTTCAGGGTCAGTCCTCCCAGATCGGGGGATGTGTACATTACCCGCGGATTAAAATTGGCGTAGGTATATCCGGAACCGATCCGGCCGAGTGTGGCATTTGCCGACTCGGGGCCGCCAAAACGGCCCACGCCCATCCCGCTGCCAGCATCACCAATGGATATGCTGTTGAAAATGCCAAACCCCTTGCCGATGCTCACGGTGCCAAAACTGCCGGAGACCTGCATTTCTGCTACACGTCCCTCAAACAGGCCATCGTTCTGAATGCCCGCCCCCTGCAGATGGTGATTGATCTGAAATACACCAGTCACGGTCAGTCCGCCGCTTACCGGGGCAGTAACCGTAAAAGTGATCCCGGCCGGGTTAAAACCTGACATTACCCGGGTCGCAAACTGATCGTTTCCATCACTGCTGTAGCCCTTATGGCCCGATGCCACCAGAAATACCGGCAGTACCCCCGACACACCCAGTGTCCACTCGCTTTCAGTAGTAAAAATGGTTCCCTGCGCGTTCATTTGAACAGGGAAAATCGAAAGGCATAAAGCTGCAGTGATGGTGGATATAAATACCATGGACTTTCTCAATTTTTTCATAATAATCGTATGCTTTGGTTAATAATAAGCTGTATACAAGACTAAAAATCCTGTTCTAAGGTCATCAAAAGCTGTTCTCAGAGATATCAAAACCTGTCCAATGTCATCAAACCGGTTCTCAGAGACATCAAACCGTGTTCTTAAGCCAACAAAACCGGCTCTCAGAGACATCAAACCGTATTTCCGGTACATAGCTCGGGCGAGAAACCGGCTGAACACCGGTAACCACGCTGAATCAAGTAAAAATAGGGTGGAGACATCCCCACAACCTGGTGCCTTGTGCTAAAGGGGCATCATTTGGGAATGAAGTGATTAATGTGGCTTTCGGGGATGAAGTGCTGTCACAGGCGTAACCGCTATGGGTTTCTAAAAGACCAGATAGAGCAGTGCGGCCAGAACTGCCCCGATTGCCGGACCGACAACCGGTACCCATGAGTATGCCCAGTCGCTTTTTCCTTTGCCGGGGATGGGGAGAAGCGCGTGTGCGATACGCGGGCCCAGGTCACGCGCGGGGTTGATGGCATAACCCGTCGGTCCGCCAAGTGCCAGGCCAATTCCCAGAACAAGCAGGGCAACCGGCAGTGCCGCCAGCGATCCCAGGCCAAACCCTACCTCCCTGCCTTCAATCACAATGGTCGAAAGCATTTCACCATTTACAGAAATGAACCCGGGCGATGACAGGTAGAGTACACCGTAAATCAGGATAAAGGTGGCAATCACCTCTGTAAGAACATTCGACGAATACTTCCTGATTTCAGGCGCTGTCGAGAAAATGGCCAGTTTTAGCCCTTCATTATCCGTGGCGGCAAAATGGTCTTTATAGGCCAGCCATACCAGGATACCACCCAGAAATCCGCCAAGGGTCTGTGCAATTATATAGGGAACCACCATCACCCAGTCGAAAAGCCCGGCAACAGCCAGCCCGATGGTAACGGCCGGATTGATATGAGCGCCGCTGAACTGTCCCATGGCAAAAACGGCCACAAAAACACCCATGGCCCAACCCCATGTTATGACGATCCAGCCGCTGCTGTTTCCTTTCGTCTTGTTCAAAACCACATTTGCTACAACACCTCCTCCGAAAAGGATAAGAATGGCGGTTCCAATTATTTCCGCTATGATTGGTGACATTGTTTTTTCTCCATGCTACGTTTTGGGTTGTACCCCCCCCTTTCTTCCGTTTAATGGGAGGATATTTGAATTATTTTTCCTTGAAATCCGGTGATATTACCGGAATTGCCGTAGGGCTGACCTGTTTATTCGAGGATCTATTCGAGGATATAGCCAATTCGATAATACAGAGTCACAGCACCTGCGGGGCTGGTCTGATTATTCCAGGATATAACCTTTGGCCAGTTCGGTGTACTCCTCTACCTGCTGTTTCTGCCATTTTGCATCGTAGCCGGTTTCTTTCGCCATCAGCCTTGCAACTTCCGGAGCCATCTCTACACTGGCTTTGGCATCGAGCAGCAGTGCCCGAGTACGTCTCGATAGCACATCCTCGACCGTCATGGCCATCTCGTTGCGTACCGACCAGACCACTTCCACCTTTAAATATGGCAGGCGTTTGTGAAGCGGTTTACCGAGTTCGGGGTCTTCATCAATAAGCCTGTTGATGGCCACCCGGTCGGATCCGTAATAGTGCAGCGGTTCAGCCGTGTTCACGCTTTTCAGCCACCCGTGTATGCGCAGGGTTTCCGTGATGCAGTCGCGGCGGTTCAGCCCGGCAACGGTCGATGCCTGGTCCACCACATCCTGGGCCATTTTCCGGTAGGTGGTCCACTTGCCGCCGGTAATGGTTACCAGCCCGGTGGGTGATATGATGAGCGTATGGTCGCGCGACAGCGAGGCTGTACTGGTTGCGCCCTCCGCCTTAACCAGCGGCCGGAGTCCGGCAAACACACTCCGCACATCTTTCCGGGTCGGGTTGCCTGTGAGGTACTGTTTGGCGTGTTTCAGAACAAACCCGATTTCCTCTTCGAGTGCTTTCGGTTCCAGCTCCGCCTTGTCTACCGGGGTATCGGTCGTACCTACCACCACCTTGCCGTGCCACGGTACAGCGAACAGAACGCGGCCGTCGTCGGTATGGGGAACCATGATGGCACTATCGCCCGGCAGGAAGTGCTTGTCGAGAACCAGGTGAATACCCTGGCTCGGCGAAATAATCGATTCAGCCTGCTTGTCGTCCATCTGGATCAGGGTATCGGTAAATGCACCGGTAGCGTTGATGACCACACGGGCATTGATCTCGTACTCCTCCCCGCCGATCATATCTCTGGCGGTTACGCCGTCGATCATATCGTTCGACTTCATCAGGCCGGTCACTTTCATGTAATTGATGAGCGTGCCGCCGTTTTCGGCCGAGGTCTGTGCGAGATTGACCGCAAGCCGTGAATCGTCGAACTGCCCGTCGTGGTAGATCACGCCGCCCCGGAGACCGCCCGGCTCGATGGTGGGGAGGGCCTTCATGGTTTTTTCAAGCGACAGCACCTTCGATTTGCCGAAGCCGAGCTTCCCGGCCAGCATATCATACACCTTCATGCCAACGCCATAGAACGGGCCTTCCCACCAGTCGTAGTTGGGCACGATAAAAGACTGGTTTCTGACCAGATGGGGCGCATTCTGCAGCAGCAGTCCCCGTTCGCGAAGCGCCTCAAGCACCAACGAAACGTTTCCCTGCTGCAGGTAACGCACGCCGCCATGAACCAGCTTGGTTGAGCGGCTCGAGGTTCCCTTGGCAAAATCACTCTGCTCCAGCAGCAGGATTTTGTATCCGCGTGTTGCTGCATCCACAGCGACGCCGAGACCGGTGGCACCGCCTCCGACGATTACCATATCCCAGTAACCGGTCTTTTCTTTGAGTGTGTTGAGCATGTTGGTTCTGTTCATGGGTGCCTTTCTTTTTTCAACCGGCGGTTTTGGGAGGGGATTTGGTTATTTGGTTTTCCCCGGG
>JBLRWO010000017.1:0-24350 GCA_047921215.1 Cyclonatronaceae bacterium
TTGCTCGTGGTAGCGCCATCGCTCAACGGATAAAAGGTACTCCGGGGATAACAGGCTGATCTCCCCCAAGAGTTCATATCGACGGGGAGGTTTGGCACCTCGATGTCGGCTCATCGCATCCTGGGGCTGGAGAAGGTCCCAAGGGTTTGGCTGTTCGCCAATTAAAGCGGTACGCGAGCTGGGTTCAGAACGTCGTGAGACAGTTCGGTCTCTATCTACTGCGGGCGTTGGAATATTGAGGAGATCTGCCTCTAGTACGAGAGGACCGGGGTGGACGAACCGCTAGTGTACCTGTTGTGTGGTCGCATGCATCGCAGGGTAGCTATGTTCGGCCGGGATAAGCCGCTGAAAGCATCTAAGCGCGAAGCCCACTCCAAGATAAGTATTCCCCCAAGAGCCCCCGAAGATCACGGGGTAGATAGGCGGCAGGTGTACGCATGGTAACATGTTCAGCCGAGCCGTACTAATCGCTCTTAAGGCTTGTATTTTAACCACTGTGCTGGTCGCTGCCCGGGTCACACCCCATTGGCAGCCCCCTGCAACCCCTTCACACGACACGTCGCCATCACCACCCTCGTGCCCCCCCCCGGGCCCGCCCCAGAACGGGCACCCGGGAACAATACCCCCCAACACAAGGGCATCACTTTTGATGAGGTGGCCCTGGCGAGAAGGCCCCACCCGTTCCCATTCCGAACACGGCCGTTAAGCTTCTCAGCGCCGATGGTACTGCACACGCGGGAGAGTAGGTCGCCGCCTCATCGCTTCTTACAGGGGCTGACTTCCATAACGGAGCGTCAGCCCCTTTTTTTTTGCCCCGATTGCCGTGGTAATTTTTCAGATTGTTATTTTCCCCCTACCTTTCGAAATTGAATTGACTCATTATTGCCACATTTACCCGGATGAACGATACTCAAAACCATTCGACCGACATCACCCTTATTATTGTTAGTTACAATGTAAAAGAGTATCTGGCCAATCTGTTATATTCTGTGGACAGGGCAAAGTCCAATCTTTCTCTTCAAATCATTGTAGTAGATAATGATTCGCATGACGGTTCTCTTGCCTATTTGAAACCTCGTTTTCCCCATGTTGAGTATATAGCTAACAGGGAGAATGTCGGGTTTGGCAGGGCAAATAACCAGGCATTGCAATTAGCAAAAGGCACGTATACCCTGTTGATAAATCCGGATGTTCTTATCAGTGAAAATACACTGATAACACTTTACAGGCATCTGGAGAACAATCCCGATACCGGTGCCTGCGGATGTAAGATACTTAACCCGGATGGATCATTTGCCCCGGAATCAAGACGCTCTGTTCCCACACCGGTAAATGCGTTGTGGAAAGTACTGGGCCTTACAACGCTGTTTCCTCAAAACAGGCGTTTTTCTGAGTACTACCTTGGCTGGATGGATCCGGATGAGCCCGGATCTGTGCCTGTTTTATCAGGCTCGTTTATGTTCTTCCGAACGAATCTGCTCCAAAAACTCGAGGGATTTGACGAACGTTTCTTTATGTACGGAGAGGATATTGATTTGTGTTATCGTGTGGCCAATGCAGGTTACAGGATAGATTATGTACCTTCTACCAGTATTATTCACTACAAGGGAGAAAGTACCAAGAAAGATAATCTCAGATATGTTATCACATTTAATAAAGCCCTTTATCAGTTTTTCGATAAGCACTACAGCTACGGATATACGCTTTTTTTCCGGATGCTTATTTATTCAGGTATTGTGCTCAAAACCATACTCTCCTACTTAGCTACTCTTGTAAAGAAAGCCAGCCGACCTGCTACAGATCTTTTAATACTGAATGTGCTGATAGTAGTTCTGTTTATTATCCGTTATTCGATTCCTCTTTCAGAATTTACAGGTGCCTATCAATCCCGTTTCCTTATTGTAAACCTTCTGCTGTCTGTATTTTACCTGGTGGCCGGAAAATTTTATGATCAGTATGGAAAGAACCGTTTTTCTGTCTCTGCCGTTATAAAGTCATCATTTATTGCTTTTACCGGAGTAGTAATTGTAACCTTCTTTTTCCGGGATTTTGCATTTTCACGTTTGATATTGCTTGCTGGCGCTATTATCGGCCCGGCCTTAATAGCTGTTCTGCGTTTATTTGAAAAAACGCGCCCATCCAATATTCACAGAGCTGGCAGTCAGATTATCAGGCCCAGACTACTGCTTGCGGGTGTTGGCGACATCACGGAAAATCTGATCAGGAAGATAAGGGCAGAAGCCGGCTGGAATTATGATATCATTGGCCTGGTATCTCAGAAAACCAATCCGGAACGGCAAGAACTTGAACATGTACCGGTAGTTGGCAGTATACATCAGCTGCCTGAACTGGTTAAAAGCTACAGGGCCGACCAGGTGCTATTTACGCTCGATAGTTTATCACATCTCGATATTCTGAAACTGATGTCGAAAATCGAGGATCGCAATGTTGTATACAAGGTTGTGCCTGAATCGCTGGATTATATCGTTGGCAAGTCACATGTGGAGTACTTCGATGATATCCCTGTAATGGACGTTGAATTACCCTATAATAGTGCCTGGAACCGGTTTGTTAAGCGCGGAGTTGATATACTCATTTCAATAATACTGATACTGGTGATGTTGCCTTTCTATCCTTTCTTCAGATTAAAGGCATCTGGTAAAAAACGCAAACTGCATATTCCGCTTGGTTCAGATCCTCTGCTTAAACCGGGACTTAAGCTTTGGAATCCTCTGAAAAGACATCCATTTTTGAATTTTTTCCACCTTATCATTGCCACGTTGCAGGGACGAATAAGCCTGGTGGGGGCCCCGCTGTCCGATCAGCCGATAAATGATAAAATTGGTTATAAATTCGGAATGACAGGCCTGTTGCAAATCAACGATAAGCGTCTCTACAGAGATGAGGAGAAAAACCGGTTTGAATTATATTATCTACAGAATTATACGATATGGAAAGATTTTGAAATACTGTTCAAAACCGTGCTATCTGGCAGGTGCTGCTATATTTATGCAGATAATAATGATCCCGGAAACCCTGACATGTACGCCTGAATGCTTTCTGTACTGAAGTAACAGACAATCGATTACTTCCCACTAACGCACTACCAGTCATCATCAAAATTAGTTCAATAGTGCTTTATCCGGCAAAACATCGACAGGAAATCAGAAACAATTTTTGGGAGTTACATCAACTTGAACTTTTATAATTGACGTCTATAATCGGCTCTCAAGTTTTTGTACCATACCCGGATACCACTTATGAAAAGTACCATTGCTGATATGCTCCCTTGTTACCTCCATCAGCCAAAGATAGAAGCGGAGGTTATGCAGTGAGGCCAGTTCCATTCCCAGTATTTCGCCACATCTGAACAGATGGTGTATATAGGCCATGGAGTGGTATTTGCACAAATCACTTTCAAAGCCATCATCAGCCGGTTCAAAATGATCTTTCCACTTTGCATTTCTCATATTTATGATGCCATTACGGGTAAAGATCATACCATTTCTTGCATTTCTTGTAGGCATCACACAATCGAACATGTCTATTCCAAGGGCTATGCAGGTTAGTAAATTCCCGGGAGTACCAACGCCCATTAGATATCTGGGTTTATCATCCGAAAGGCACCCGGTAACCAGATCAGTCATTTCGTACATGAGATCGGCAGGTTCACCAACACTCAGGCCTCCTATGGCATTTCCGTCGAAACCCTTAGCGTCAATGAAAGCAGCTGATTCTGCTCGCAGGTCGGCATTTGTCCCACCCTGGCATATCCCGAATTGCATCTGGTTGTGTCCGTACATGGGTTCGGAATCGCGGAAAGCTTTCTGACCCCTCAAGGCCCAGCGATGTGTTAACTCCATTGAATTTTTTGCATACTCATAGCTGCAGGGCCATGGAGGACATTCATCTAACAGCATCATGATGTCGGAGCCAAGAATCCGCTGAATATCGACGACATTTTCAGGCGTGAATTTGTGTGTGGATCCGTCAAGATGACTTTTGAATGTAGCTCCCTGCTCATCAAGGATCCGGTTATCAGACAATGAAAAGACCTGGTACCCGCCGGAATCGGTGAGTATGGGTCCGTCCCAGCTCATGAACCTGTGCAACCCACCGGCTTTTTGAATAATATCGCAACCCGGCCGAAGATACAGGTGGTAGGTATTACCCAGTATAATCCTGGCTTTGATAACATCCCTGAGGTCGTTTTGTTTAACGGCCTTTACTGTAGCCAGGGTGCCCACAGGCATAAAAATGGGTGTTTGGATAACACCGTGACCGGTTGTAAGCTTCCCGATACGGGCTTTTGTATTAGAATCTTTTTTTAGTAATTCAAACATGGATATACATATTGGGCAGCAAAGATACACTTTCCGATACATAGTCTCATAATAATCGCCGATAACTAAAAATACTGTTCTCCAAAGTGCCGGTATATGATTGCCGTCAAATTCGTATTATATGCGCTGATTTGATTACGAACATGAGTAAAACATTATCAAATAGTCAAAAAACGCTAAGATTCGAACGCACCCGCGACATCATGATTACCCTGCTGGGTGATTTGTTTGTACTGGTGCTTGCCTGGTACGCGTTTTATTACGTTCGGTTTGAATGGGGATGGCTTGATATCGTGGAAACAGTAAGGCCACGGGTTCTTTTTTTACCATCTGTTGTTCTGGCATTTTACTGGTTGCTAATCTTCGGAATATTCGGGCTTTACAAAAAATTGTATCTCATATCAAGGTTCGATGAAATCGTAAGAGTCGGAAAAATCACCATCATTGGAACACTTGTCCTGTTTTTCCTTTTGTTTATTGAGAGTTCAAACTGGAATACGGATAACATCGGATATGCAAAAACCTACACGCTTGCTTACTGGATGATCGTATGTTCGTTTGTATCTGTAAACCGCTTCGTAATAAGATCGGTTCAACGTTTTAAGGTGAAACAGGGGAAAGGGCTGCATAAAGCTTTAATTGTCGGGATTGGGCCTACGGCTTTACAAGTTCATGATAATATACGTAGGCATAAAACCTCGGGACTCAATGTGGTCGGTTTTGTATCGCAGAACGGATCTGGCAAGGTTATTGACGCAGCGGTTCCTGAAGCTGATATTTTGGGTGAAATCAGTAATATTAAAGAGATCATAACGAAGGAAGCGGTACAGGATGTGATCATTGCTATGGAACCTGAGAACCGGGATAAGCTGATCGATGTGCTTGATAAAATTGATATACCTGACGTTTCGGTTAAAATACTCCCCGACTTTTTCCAGATGATTAGTGGTCTTAATCAGACCAATCAGATTTTTGGGCTTCCTCTGATTGAGGTTATGCCGGATCCCATGCCCTCATGGGAGAAATTTTTCAAGCGGCTGATGGATATTGTACTTTCCCTGATATTGCTCATCGTAACGATGCCTGTAACTTTTGCAGTGATATTGCTGGTAAGGGCAACTTCCAAAGGCCCGGCCATTTACCGGCAGAAAAGGGTAGGAAAATTCAGCCGGCAGTTTACCATGTATAAATTCCGGACGATGTATGAGGATGCAGAAACGGGAACCGGACCCGTATGGGCACGTGGCGATGACCCGCGCATAACACCTGTTGGTTACTGGCTTCGCAAGCTGAGAATTGATGAGGTCCCACAGCTGTTGAATGTACTTCGCGGTGATATGAGCCTTGTTGGTCCAAGACCTGAGCGCCCGTTTTTTGTAGAACAGTTTCTGAAACAGATCCCGCTTTACCACAGAAGGCTCAGGGTGCGACCGGGTATCACAGGCTGGGCCCAGGTGAAATGGAAATACGACGAAAGCTTTGACGATGTGGTCGAAAAGACTAAGTATGACCTGTTTTACGTGGAGAACATGTCATTACGTATGGATCTTAAAATCCTGATAAATACCTTTTCTACCATGATATCAGGTAAAGGTCAGTGAACAGGTAAGTGAATGGTAACCGGCCGTCACCATACCATCATAATTTAATTCGTCCGTATTTATATGTTTTCATGTTAAGCCAGTTTATCTTTATTGACCTTTTTTTCTGATTATACACTAAGGACCAGATGTCAAACGAATCCCTGGTAATAATTCCGACTTACAATGAAGCGCACAATATCGGGCGAATTCTGACCCGGTTGATGGCTTTGAATACTGCAGTGGATGTACTGGTTGTTGATGATGGCTCGCCTGATGGTACCGCATCTGTTGTTGAGGAACGTCAAAAGGAATTTCCGGGACGAATACATTTGCTCAGCAGAAAGGGGAAGCTGGGTCTTGGTACGGCATATGTTGCCGGTTTTAAATTTGCTCTTGATTACAATTACCGTTACATCATCGAAATGGATGCCGATTTTTCACACGATCCGGATGATGTGCCCCGTTTGCTGCGTGTTTTGCAAAATAATGAATCGGATGTGGCTGTTGGGTCCCGTTACCACAACGGTATTAGTATTGTTAACTGGCCTTTGTCCCGCCTTATCTTGTCTTATTCGGCTAATCTCTACGCCAGGATCGTTACCGGATTACCTATCAAGGATACTACTGCCGGTTTTAAAGCATTTAAAAGGGAAGTACTCCAAGCTATCAATCTGGACAGAATCAGGTCGAACGGCTACTCATTTCAGATTGAGATGCACTATCGTGCACTGAAAGCAGGTTTCAGACTGAAAGAGGTATCCATTATCTTCAGAGAACGCACCGAAGGGGTTTCCAAAATGTCCAAATCCATCATTATCGAAGCAATTTGGATGGTTTGGGCACTGAAATTCAGAAGTCTGGTTAACCGGCTCTGACCTGTAAATCTGATGATTCACATCAGTACTCTGCAGGGTTTTCCAGGGGTAAACCGATTCTGTGTTTCAGATTTGCACATAACTCCACGGGTTTACAGAGTGGTGGAAAATAGTGTTCTCAGAATGGGTTAACCGATAAGCATCAAAATTTTTTCTCTATATCGGTACAGCGATAAACCTTATTACCAACCAATCGGCGTGATTTGTTATCTTACATCTTAAGATATTAGTTAACCAGGCGGTTACAAAACCTCCGGAAAGACAAATAAGGACACAGGACATTTATATGAATTACCTTGATTTTGAAAAGCCTATTGCTGAACTGGAAAAGAAAATTGCTGAATTGAACACCATCTCGGTTGCTGAAAATGACGTTCTTGTTCCCGAAATCGAGCGTTTGAGGAAAAGGGTCGACGATCTCAGGGTATCAATATTTGAAAACCTGACCAGCTGGCAACGCGTACAGGTAGCCCGCCACCCAGACCGCCCTTATACACTCGATTATATCTTTAAAATGTGTGACCGTTTTATGGAACTTCACGGTGATCGGTATTATGGTGACGATAAGGCAATTGTGGGGGGTACTGCTACGCTGGATGGATATTCGGTAATGATGATTGGGCAGCAAAAAGGACGCGACACAAAGATGCGTCAATACCGGAATTTCGGTATGCCCAATCCTGAAGGGTACAGAAAGGCCCGCAGGCTGATGAAGATTGCAGAAAAGTTCAACATGCCCGTAATCACACTTTTGGATACCCCGGGTGCATTCCCGGGACTTGAAGCCGAAGAGAGGGGACAGGCTGAAGCTATTGCCTGCAATCTAAGGGAAATGGCGGTATTGAGGGTACCCATAATTACTGTGGTTATCGGAGAGGGTGCCAGTGGTGGTGCTCTCGGTATTGGAATGGGCAACGAAGTTTACATGCTTGAAAATACCTGGTATTCTGTCATATCCCCGGAATCGTGCAGCTCAATTCTCTGGAAAACATGGGACTATAAGGAAGAAGCAGCAGCTGCCCTCAAACTTACAGCCAACGATCTGATGGACCTGAAGATTATTGACGGAATCATTAAGGAACCACTGGGCGGGGCACACCGGGATCATGAAGCCGCTGCTGATGCAGTTAAAAAACAGTTGCTCATTAGTATAAAACGTCTCAAAAAGATGAAACCTGACCAGCTGGTTGAGCACAGGATTGAAAAATATTCCAAAATGGGTGTCTGGGTTGAAGAGTAAAGAGGATATTTCAGGATCAGATTACAGGTCCGCAGATAATAAAAAATCTGCTGTATCTGCTAATAACAGATTTTCTGAAAAATCGGTTAAGGGAATTCGTTCTGCTGAACTTTTCCCCGGAACAAACCCCATTTTTCAGCACAGTATTGTTGTACGATGCCGGTATGGAGAAACCGATAAAATGGGGTATCTCTATCATGCACGCTATATTGATTATTTTGATGTAGCCAGAACTGAAATGATTAGGCTTGGTGAGATCGACTATAAACAGCTGGAAGATTCAGGGATTATCATGCCTGTTCTTGATGTAAAAGTCAGATATTTTGAACCCGTTTTTTATGATGAGGAGATCAGGATTCTGGTACATGTATATGAGTGGCCGGAAACCAGGCTTCATACTCACTACAAGGTTACAGGTACCGGAGGCAAATTGAAAGCCTATGGCCGGGTTTCACTCTGTTTTGTGAACGAACAGACACGCAAACCCGTGAGGGTACCTCAGCAGTTACTCGACGCCATGCAACGCCATGTACAATATTGATCATCCGGATATCGTCAGTCTTGTTGATCTTGCCCTTCGTGAGGATAGGGGTAATGGCGATATTACGACTCTTGCCATCTATACAGGTGAGGAAGCTGCTTCAGGTATGGTCATTGCCAAACAGGATGGTGTTATTGCCGGTATGGAACTGGCCCGGCTAATCTGCAGTAAAATTGATGATACCCTGCAGCTCAAACAATTTGTCGGCGATGGTGATTTTGTGAAAGACGGGCAGAATATTTTGAAAATTGAAGGAAACGCTGCTTCTATATTAACCGCTGAACGGACACTGCTGAACTTTATGCAGCGTATGAGCGGGATCGCGACAAATGTACGATTATTCGTTCGGGCGCTCTCGGAAACATCTGCCGTAATTCTTGATACCCGAAAAACAGTACCCGGCAACAGGTTGACAGATAAATGGGCAGTCAGTCTCGGTGGGGGAGTAAACCACAGGATGCGGTTAGACGATATGTTTTTGATAAAGGAGAATCATATAAACGTGGCCGGTAGTATAAAAAAAGCAGTTGATCGATGTGTGGTATATCGGTCAGAAAAGCAGATTGACCGGAAAATCGAAGTAGAAGTTCGTGACCTGAATGAGTTAAGCGAAGCCCTGGATACGTCTCACTGTGACGTTATACTGCTGGACAATATGTCGGATGAAATGCTAAGAAAGGCAGTTTTAATGACCGCAGGCAGGGCCAAGCTGGAAGCATCCGGGAATATGACTATCGACAGGGTGGTATCGGTGGCGACAACTGGGGTTGACTTTATATCAATCGGTGCACTTACACATTCCGTAAAAGCACTGGATCTGAGCATGATTTTTCAGCCAAAGAATTAGCCTGGTTTGGATTCATCGAACATCAAACCCAAAATTGCTGTTTTCCTGGGGGCGATTGTTACCGTAATCGTGGCTTCAGGACCCGGTTTGTTTGGTACTGCCGATGCCCCGGAATGGATAAATAGCTGGCAGCGGATTTTGTTTGAAGGTACCTGCCATCAACTGTCGGAACGCAGCTTTTATCTCTCAGATGTGCCTATGGCCGTATGCAGCCGCTGTTATGGGTTTTATTGGGGGCTTCTCGCCGGATTACCACTCACCGTTCTAGTTCCTGTCCGTTTTCATTTGAGGAAGGCAGCAATAGTGATACTTGCCCTGGCTGCAGTTATTGTTGCCGTTGATGTAATAATCGATGTAGCGGGTTTATGGCAAAATACCTTAACTTCCCGCTTCATTACCGGTCTGGTGCTTGGTAGCAGCTTATATGCTGCCATTTTTTTCAACAGAGAATAAATCTGAAAATTATATGGAACCAATACAACAAGAAAGTTACTGGAGTGCTGTTCTGAAATGGGGACTCATTTTCGCGGCAGCAGACACGTTCCTTACATTGGTAGTCAATTTTTTGCTCATTAAATCGCCAAGCCTGATGGCCCTGTTTTTCTCGGGCATTATCGTATGCCTGTTTATTGCATTCGGGGGCTTATTTGCTGTACGCCAATACGTAACGGATCATGGTCTGAATATCACGATTGGCAGGGGTGCACTGATCGGATTTTTGACAGCATGTGTTATTGTAGTTGGCAGTCAGGTTATTTCCGAAATTTACTTTCTGATCGACAGTACTTTTCTGCAGCGTCTTACCGAGGCTCAGATCGCAGCCTATGAACATTCGGAGTTTATTCCCGATGAAACGAAACAGGCTATGATTGATGCGACCTACAATCAGATGCAGGAAGGCCGAACGGTACTCGGAGTTATCTGGAGTATGCTCGGAGGACTTGTGTTTACCGGTGCACTGAATGCTTTGACCGGTATGCTGGCCGCTAACATTTATAAAAAATAATCGGAATAACTTGGAAGCATACCCTGGCAATACAGCGAAATACTATTATTCCTCATGGTCAGACAGAAACGGGTTTGCGCCATGGGTAATGGCACTTTTCTGGATTATTTTGGCATTTATCCTGTTTCAGTTTGGCGGTCTTATTTTTTTGTTGGGGTCTTTATTCGTTACCGGTGAGATAACTGAATTCCTGGAAGAACCCGCCAATATTGAGCCTTATCTAACCTATCTGATAACCGGTAACAGTATCATGCAGATTCTGATATTTGCATTTGGTACCGTGCTGTTTGCCCGGTTGTCTGTTCAGTCTGCCGATATCAAATCTTTTCTCCGCCTGCAAACCGACAACCGCACGGTGGTGTTTTCCTTACTCGCTGTCCTGCTTGTTGTATTTATGCAACCGCTGATCTATCTGTTGAGCTATCTGAATGCCCAGATACCGTTACCCGATTTTATTCAGAGTTTTGAAGATTCTCAGAACGAGCTGATTACCGGATTGTTAACCGGCGATCAGTTACTGCTCGTTACTCTGATTCACATTGCTGTTGTTCCGTCTGTTTGTGAGGAAATTATGTACAGGGGCTATGTAATGCGGATGTTCGAACGTTCAGTTTCGCCTGCCTGGGCAATTCTGATCACAGGGTTCATATTTGGGGCATATCATATGAGAATCTCTCAACTGATACCTCTTATACTTCTTGGTATAGTAATTACATGGCTGGCCTGGAAATCGAACAGTCTGATCCCGGCCATGGCAGCACATCTTGCTAATAATGGAGGCAGTGTTCTGCTGGCCAACAGATATCCTGAACTTGCTGCTATAGAATACTCGGAAACCTTCACACTGAATCCACTGATCATTGGCGGATCGATAATTTTTTCAGCTATATTAGTATATATGATTTCAGAAAAAGTAAAAAAACGAGACGGAGGTGCTCAACGATGAAAGATAAATCATCACCTGATATTGAAAATTGGGAATGTGTTTACCAGACAGGTACACCTTACGAAGCAGAAATGGTTAAAAACAGTTTGCAGAATATGGAAATTCCCTGTCAGATTTTGAGTAAGCGAGATTCTCCATTTAATGTAAACATTGGTGACCTTGCACTTATTTTCGTGTATGTTCCTGTTGAATTTGCAGAGAAGGCAAAGGAAATGATTGAAGGTTTTGAGCCGCCATCTGCAGAAAACGGAGACGAGGAAGAATAAGGAGGCGTCTTGTCAGAACTGAAAAAGCGCATCCTGTTCGCACTGGTAGCAGCCCCGTTTTTTATAGCAGTAATGTGGCTCGGGGGTTTGTATTTCAAGATTCTTATACTTTTGATTACCATTGCCACTCAGACCGAAATTGCCCGGATGATGAGAACTGACGGATTCGGGCCAAATTATCTTGTCATGCATCTGAGTGCGATATGGGTGCTCTGGCTTCCGGAAATCCCTCAAGCCCATCTCATCGGTTTTTCCCTGTTACTGTTGCTGTTTCTTATGGAAGTTACCGGTGGACAGGAAAAAGATTTTAAACGTCTGTTCAGTACGGTGTACTGCGCCGTTTGTGTACCTGCCATTTTTCTGACACTCGTCCTGCTGCGTTCTGTGCTTTTTGAAGGTAATTTAGCCGGTTTTTCAGTAACACTGGCACTCATGCTTATGGTTTGGGGTAATGATGTTTTTGCCTATTTCGGTGGCACAACCTTCGGAAAAAGGCTGCTGGCACCTGCAATCAGTCCCAAAAAAACCTGGGAGGGTTTTTTTTCCGGCTTTATAGGTTCTGCGGCCGGGTTGGTTATTGTCTTCTTTTCGATGGAAGCGTTTCCTCTGACACTTGTACAGGCTGTTCCGCTCATCCTGGTCACAGGTATATTCGGGCCGGTTGGTGATCTTACAGCAAGCAAGTTGAAAAGATCTTTTGGAGTTAAAGATTCCTCCTCGATTTTTCCCGGTCATGGTGGTGTGTATGACCGGTTCGACGCTGTCATGATTGCTGCTCCGGCAGTCTATCTTTATCTATCCATTGTTAAATTATATTTATAACCATGTTCAGGCTCACATACAAGTATGTTCAGATACCACTTAAACGTACTTTTACTATTTCACGTGGATCAAGGGATGCTATTGAAGTGGTCTATGTTGCTCTTGAATCTGAAGGGATAACAGGATTTGGAGAGGCTGCACCAAACCACCGGTATAACGAAACTGCTGAATCGGTAATTGAGGTGTTTAAAACTTTTAATTCGGGTGGTATAAGTAATCCGTACGACAGCCGTCATGTAAACGAATACATCGCTTCGTTGCACAAGTCTGAATTTTCAGCCAAGGTCGCACTTGAAATGGCTGTACTCGATTGGGTGGGAAAAAAACTGAAAACACCGATTCACAGGCTTTGGAATGCACCATCTTCGACCGGTCCGCAAACATCGTTTACTATCGGTATTGACGAACCTTCGTTAATAGCAGAAAAAGTGGAAGAAGGAAAGAAATACCCTATACTCAAAGTCAAACTCGGATCACCTTATGACCGTGAAATTATCAGCGAAATTCGCAAGGCAACCGATAAACCTGTTCTCGTTGATGCAAATGAAGGGTGGAAAACAGTAGATGAAGCTGTTGAACATATTCGTTTCCTTAAGAACATGAACATCGGTCTGATAGAGCAACCGATGCCATCGTCAATGCATGCCGAAATGATGCAACTCAAGCAGATATCGGATATTCCACTGATAGCGGACGAGAGCTTTACCGGCAGGGAAGATCTCGGGGAATTATCAAAAGCATTTCATGGAATCAACATAAAACTTATGAAAACAGGATCCATGCGTTTTGCAATGCAGAAAATAGCCGAAGCCAGAAAACACGGCCTCAAAGTAATGATTGGTTGTATGGTTGAAACCTCACTAGCCGATACGGCTTCTGCTGTTCTGAGTCTTTGGGCTGACTATGCCGATATTGACGGTCATCTGCTTGTGAACCGAAATCCATTTTCAGGTCTTATTGTTGACAAGGAAGGATATGTAACCTTGAACGAGAGTAACGGGCTTGGTGTTGACCTGATTGAGAACATATTTGACTGAAAGTAAAAATTTACTAATGAAGAGAGGGTGTATTGTATGGTTGTGCTTCTAACTGGTGGTACAGGTTTTGTTGGAACATATCTCACCGATTATCTTATATCTGAAGGCCATAAAGTACGTATTCTGACACGTAACCCCGACAATTATGAAGGTCTTCAAACAGAAAACCGGCTCTATATTAAAATCAGGGAGGATCTGAAAACAGAGATCGAAAGAAGTGATGCAGTTATCAATCTGGCCGGCGAGAATCTTTTCGATCAACGCTGGACTGATACGGTAAAAAAAAGGATAATGCAGAGCCGGGTAGGTATTACCAGCTCTCTGGCCAGGGGCATCAAGGAGGCCCAAAAAAAACCACTGGTCATGATTTCAGCATCTGGTGCCGATTATTATGGTGATCAGGGAGATGAAATAATCACAGAAGAAAGTGCGGCAGGCAGCGGATTTCTCACTGAAGTGTGTATGGCATGGGAAAATGCGGCAAAACCTGTTACCGACGCAGGAGTCAGGCTTGCAATACCAAGGTTGGGTATAGTACTTGAAAAGGATGGCGGAGCACTCGAAAAGATGCTTGCACCGTTCAGATTTTTTGCAGGTGGCCCGCTTGGAGATGGACGTCAATATCTGCCATGGGTTCATATGAAGGATGTTATCAGAGCCGTAGAATTCGTTATCAAAAATGAAAAGGCTGAAGGTGTTTTTAATCTGTGTTCCCCGGAACCTGTTACAATGAGCCGTTTTTCATCAGCCGTCGGCTCGGCTATGGGAAGGCCATCATGGCTTTCCGTTCCCGGTTTTGCGCTGAATCTTGCACTTGGCGAAGCGTCTGGACCAATACTTGCGAGCCACAGGATGATACCGGTAAAACTGCAGGAGTGGGGTTTCCAGTTTGAATATCGAGGAATTGAACCAGCTATAGAAAATATATTGAACTAATGCCTGCCGGGCGGTAGTTTAAATAAGAGCTCTCTGGCAATCAATTCAAAGCAGACGCCTTTAATTGCTTGTTAAACTGAAATCGGTTCAGATTTATCTAAGGATTAATTCTCCAGCAGCGAAGCCCATCTCTTGTCTGAGCTATTAGATTTTTTGAACCGTCACCAGTCAGGTCATGAATTACAGGGAATGACATTCCGGCAGAGGGCAGATTTTCAAGCCTTTCATCAGTATTCAGGTTCCAGCCATAAAGACGGCCGAAACCGGCGACGGCAAACAGTTCATGCCATCCGTCAGCATTGACATCGGTTAGAAATGGCAGATCAGAATCCGTTGCCGATTGACCAGTACTTTTAACCAGTCGGAGGTGGCCGCGCAGGTTATAGATAAAAACGGAGCCGTTACTGCTCTGTACAGTAAAAACCGCCCCGGTATTAAATTCTTCGGTCTCATCCCTTATTCTGATATTCTGATACACATCTGCTACGGTAACCGGACTGTTCGCAACCTGAATATATTGCACGGAAAAATCAGGTGTTGTATTAAGTCCGGTCTGCATTTCGGTTACCATATCAGTTTTCGGACTTTCAGATGTTAAATAGGTTCTGACAGTGGCCAGCGTATCACTTAACAATGAATGACTGCCAAGGGCTAGTACTTTGCCATCCGCAGTTCCGGTAAGAAGGGTATTGTTTGTAAAAACCGGGGATCCATTCAGCGATGAACCTGCAAAGAAAGGATAATTAGTTCTTGGATTGCCATTTACCTCCCATGCATGAATCGTATTCTCGGATGAAATCCATATACCCCAGCGTCCGTCAACACTGGCAGTTACAGGTTTGTTCTGTACGATTGCATTAACTGTTTGTGGCCAGCCACTAATATTTTGTCCGCGTCCGTTAAGTATGTGGACTTTCCTGTCGGCAGTTGTAACGACAATTTCTGGTAAACCGCTTCGTGTAATGTCTGCAATTTCTACAGGTGCAGTTATTTCTTCGGGCAACGTAAAGGGAAAATTGGGCAGCAGTACCCCCCGATTGTTCCAGGCGTATATTTTGTTACCGGCTGCCAAAATTACAGCATTCTGATTGTTTGCATACCAGTCATAAACAATGGGAGAACCTATGGGGGTATCGGTGCCTGTTCTTGCCTGGAATATGATAGATCCGTCGGTTGCCAGTGCAATAACATCACTGTTTGTTGTGGCGAACAATACTTCAGAACGGTTGTTACCGGTAATGTCAGCCGGCAGAGGTTTGCCTGTAAGATCCGATTGTTCGAGCGGATAGACCCAAAGATCCTGGTAGGGTACTTCTGATCTTTCCAGTTGATAAGTGCGGAGATCAAAATCAAGGGCATCGCCAGTATCCGACACCTGTAAAGAAACAGCAGCAATATCGAAACGGGACAGAACCGAGCCAAGATAATTATTCAGGGCAAGCATGGGGGCTATATAATTCATGAAAGAATTACTGTTTACGTATGCCAGCGCACTCACCCTTTCAGGCAAACTTCGCTTAACACCCGAAAAGGTTTCATCGAAATACATGACCCTGCGACGGTTAACATCTCCTCTCAGACGTTGTGCGAGACCAAGTCTGGGGGATAAAACAGCCGTCTGACCAGCGTCAAGAAGGTAAAATTCATCATAGTGACAAAAAGGAGAGCCAAGAAGCACGGCCAGCATTTTACTGCGTATATAAAAAGCATTGCCGTTCCTGTTCACATATCCTTCTTCAGCAAGGCGGTTTACAAGCCTGAAAAATTCAGCTGAATTACTCATTCGCCGCAGGTAAACATTTTCAGTTTCCGAGATAAAGCCTGCGGTATGGAAAGCCACAAATGCAAACTCGTTGGCAATGGTGGCAGCCATGGAAGCAAACAGGCCCGGATCACGTGACAGCAGGGAATCAAGACGGGTTTCAGGACTAAATCCGGAAGGCATTTTTCCCGAAGCTGGGGCGTTGAAAATGGAAAAAAATGCTGCATCCGACGGGATAATCCTGTCGAGAGATATTGGAATATTATCGTTACTGATAGCTTCTACCAGGTTTGATCGGTCGCTATCATTTATGGGAATACTTCCGTTAATTCGAATATTGTCATGTCGACCCTGAGATGAGGATGATATGGTACTGCTCTGTAAAATCCCGGCTCCGGTACCCTGCAAAAAGTCATCAATAGCCGGTTTATAACGAACGGCTGAGAGTTGACCGATAAGGCGATCCATATTGGGTGTGTTTATGATAATTTCACCCTCGTTTCCGGTAAACCCGGTAATATCAAGGTAAGGATTCAGTCCTAAATAACTCCGTATGGATTCCTCAATACCATAACTGCTTTCAGAAATCAGTATCCAATCAGATAATTGTGCACCAAAAAAAATTCGGTTATCGTAAAACAAACGATAGATGGTAACACCTTCAAAACGATATTGATTTTCCGTGAAACTGCGCTTGTACAACGATGCTGTTTGCTGAAGAAGTCCGTCTGGCGATGAACCAATAAAAACAGGTTGCCAGTCATTACTTCTGTTAGGGTAGAGCAATATTGCTTTTGCCTCGGTTTGATTCAGGAAAGTATGATCCAACCCACTGAACAGCGTGATCGATGCAGAGCTCATCTCATCAAACAAATTCATGTATTCATATTGTAATAGTGCAGACATGCTTGTTCCCGGCTTTGCAAGAACCAGGGCGGGTGTATCGGCAGGAACAGCATGGTACCAGTTGTTTCTGGCAATTTTTGAACAGGCGCCCGTCAGTAAGAACAAGACAATGAATACCTGGGTAATTCTGTTATGCATAGAAGTTGACTTGTGCCGTTATTCAAACAGCTGTTATAGTAGCAGTAATCGATTCCATTAATCGGGGAAAAACGTTAAACTGCGCGTCTGAGTATATAGTATATATAAGTACGGGCTCCTAAGATATTCAAATCCAGATGAGTTTTTTAAATCCATTTTTATTTATTTCGCTTATTGCGGTAGCCATACCGGTTTTAATTCATCTAATCAATCTCAGGCGACCGAATAAGCTGGCCTATTCCACAGTCTTTTTTTTAAAGGAACTCCAAAAAAGTACGATCAGAAATTTAAAACTGAAAAGATTGCTGTTGTTGCTGTTGAGAACTTTGGCGGTGGTTTTTATGGCAACGGCCCTTGCAAGGCCACTGCTTACACCCAGTTTTCCTGTTTATTCTGTAAGTGGCTCACCGGTGCTGATCGGAATTTTAATCGATAATGGACCTTCAATGGGCCAGATTGATGGCAGAGGTCCCTATATAGATCAGGCGAAGGATATTGCCAGAATGCTCGTTGATAAGTCCCGCAATGATGATCAGTTTTTCCTCTACACGACCCATGGCGAGCACAGATACCGCGATCGTTTATCTCATGCACAGGCAATAATGGCCATTGACGACATTCAGGTTGTCAATAAAGGATCTTATACCAGAGAAAGATTTCGTGAGCTTATGGTCAGGCTTGGTTCCGATAATGAGCCCGGAAGTGCAATGTACTGGATATCAGACGCGAGAAAAACCCAGGTGGAAGCTTTGCATGGCCTGGAATGGCCATCAGAAAATATCAGGGGCCGGGTACCGTTTCTTCCCGTCATTATCGGTGAAGAATTTACACCCAATATCGCGATAGCATCTGTCTCTGTTCCTGCCCAGATAATCAGTCCGGATGAACCCGTTGGTGTGAATGTAGATGTTGTGAACTTTTCTGAAGTGCCGGCAGTAAACCAGTTTATAACCCTGGAGTCGGATAGGGGACAGGCCGGCCAATATGAAATCGATCTCGATGCTGGTGAATCGCAGTCTTACTACTTTGAGATTATTGCCGGAAAGACCGGCGATTTTCGTGGAAGGGTGATACTTGACGGGGACCCCATAAGCTTTGACAATACACGATATTTTTCGTTGAGGGTTCCGGAACGAAGGGAAATACTTCTGGTTACCGAGCAACCGGCCGGTAGTTCATCCTCATATATTAATCCGGTTCTTGAAGCGGCTGAACAAACAGGTGCACATATTATTACTACAAGAATTAATACGGAAGCTCTGGCAACCGTCGTCATAGATGATTTTGACGCTGCAATTCTTGATGGCCTTTCTGAAATTCCGGAATTTCTACATGGCGCGTTGCAACGTTTTGTTCAAAATGGTAAAGGCCTGATTATACTGCCGGGAATCCGCTCTTCAATACCTTCCTACAACAAGTTTCTGAATGCATTTAATGCCGGCAGAATTACCGGTTTTGCAGGAGATTATGGCAGATTCGATGAAATTGCCAGACTCGACCGGCTGGTAGAAGGCCATCCGGTTCTCGATGAAATATTTGATAAAAGAGACGATGAAGAAATTCTGGTCGAACTGCCACGATTGTATTACTACCAGAAAATTGAGCCCCCCGGAGGAGGGGGAAGTCAGGTACTTCTAAGATCAACACTCAATGATCCATTACTGGTTGAATCAAGATTTGGTGGTGGCCGTTTACTGTTATTTGCTGTTGGTACAGACCCTGGCTGGTCAAATTTAAGTGTGAATCCATTGTATGCACCGCTGTTTTACAGATCTGTGTTGTATGCCGCAGCCTCGGAACAGGGCGGTATGCTGAAACATACCCTGGGGAGCAGTTTTGACACCGTACTTCCGTTGGATAATGTAAATGTTCAGATCAGTATGAATGATCAGATATTCAGACCGGAAGCAGTAAGAACATCTCAGGGAATTCGCCTGCTTTACGGTGCACATGAGTGGGTTCCCGGTTTTTATAGTATTACCGACGGGGAAACGGAAAGAGTGATGGCTGTAAACCAGGATATATCAGAATCCGATTTTTCGACGTTAACTCCCGTAGAATTTGAAAATGTGCTCAAAGAATATGTAGATGTACAGAACGTTATCATGTCGGGCGGAATGACGACCGACCAGTTGCTGGCTTCCATTCAATCAGCCGGATTCGGTTCGGAAGTCTGGTATTGGTTTATCATTGCCGCACTAATATGCCTGATTGCAGAAAGCATATTATCAAGATTGTACAAGACCGAAAAAAACTAAAAAGCTGTCATTACGAATGATCGATCTGAGTTTCATATTTAACCTGCTGGTCGCTTTTTTTACAATAGCTTCGTGCATTCTTGTGTTTGTAACCCTAACCAATGCATACAGACTGAGAAACATATTAATGAGCTGGGATTCCGGCAAACTGTTTGGTTTTCCGCTTTTCGCATCTGTCTTCTTAATGTTTACAATCGGGATGTTACTGGGGGTTAACATTATGGGTATATCCGGATATAACGCCGTTCTTGGTTGTTATGTTCTTATGAGCTTTAACTGGCTGATATCAAGCTATTTTATGTCGAGGCGATACATAACCGACAATGGTATCGTGAAAAATATAAATGACCCGTCCCAGACCATACCGTGGTCAGATGTACATGATATGGTCGAAATTGAACATGAAAGTGGCAAAAACTATGCCTTTTTCTATTTGCCTCACTCTAACCTGGCCGGATCAAGAGAATGCATCAGGGTTGAATTAGGTGTTCCAAATGTGCATCTTGACGCTTTCAGACGAATAATGGACCATAAACTCGGCCGCCGGTTCAGTAAAGACCAGGTGTCTGTACCTGGGTTTAAACAAATCAATTAACAGCTTCTGCAAAAAAGATATTCAATACTAATATCACATCTTGAAATAATTGCATAACAATACGGTAAAAGAAAAAGAGCGTGTAGTGCTCGTCGGTATATACGGATCCGAGCTTGCCAGGCAGGAGGCAGATGAACATATAAACGAGCTGGAAATGCTGGCGGATACGGCGGGGGGTACCACGATCCATAAAATTCTTCAGAACCGGGACAAACCCGATTCAAGAACCTATGTGGGGAAGGGTAAACTTTCGGAGTTGAGTGGAATAGTGAAGTCTATGAAGGCAGACGCAATCATCTTTGATGATGACCTGAGCCCGACACAGATTCGTAATATTGAACGTACCACACAGACAAAGATCATAGACCGTAGTGGTCTCATACTGGACATCTTTGCCTCCAGGGCACAGACGGCGGCTTCAAAAACGCAGGTGGAACTGGCTCAGCTTCAGTACCTGCTGCCCCGCCTCACCCGGTACTGGACGCACCTTTCAAGACAAAAAGGTGGGATAGGCACAAAAGGTCCGGGTGAAACACAGATTGAGACCGACCGGAGACTTATCGGTAAACGGATATCCACCCTGAAGGAGAAACTCATCAAGCTGGATCAGCAAAGAACAACACAACGTAAGCGCAGGGAAGAATTAACCCGGATTGCACTGGTGGGATATACCAATGTCGGTAAATCTTCGCTGATGAATGCACTTACGTCTACCAACGTGCTTGCTGAAAACAGACTTTTTGCAACACTCGATTCAACGGTGCGAAAACACCGGATCGGGAATCATCCTGTACTGATTTCGGATACAGTTGGGTTTATCAGAAAACTCCCTCATCACCTGATCGAAAGCTTCAAGTCTACACTTGATGAAATACGAGAAGCTGATATCCTGATCCATGTTATAGATGCCTCCTCACCGTTTTCACAGGATTATATCGCAATTGTCAATGATACACTGAAAGGTATTGATGCCGACCAAAAACCTGTCCTGATGGCTTTCAACAAGGTGGATATGGTAGATGCTGAAATCCTCGCAAACCTGAAAAGGACACATGAGGACGCCGTTTACATATCAGCAACAAGGGGAATCGGATTCGACAAGCTTGAAAAGAGCCTGACGAGCCTGATTGGCGAGCAGTATGTACAACAGACCCTCAGAATCCACCCAAGGAATTATAAAAGTATTTCATTTATTCATGAATTTGCAGAGATTAAAGAAAAAAAGTACCATGACGAGTGGCTTGAAATTTCTTTTGTTATGAACCGGTTGCATTACAAACGCCTGAAAAATTTTGTAAAGGCGACCGATTTTGAAACGTTTGATGTTAACAGCAGTATACTCTCTGTAGAAAACAACTGAATCGAATCCAATGCGGATATCAGAACTCATAAATGACAAGCTGATCCCACTTCGTGCGATGGACACCGTTGCATCTTCCATGCAATCCATGCTCGAACACAAGGTGAATAATCTGCCTCTCATCGATTTTACCACCAAAAAGCTTATTGGTGAAGTTTTAATGCAGGATATTGAAACGGTAAAACGCAAGGATGCCAGTGTAATGATGCACAGAAGTGAACTGGTAACCAAAGTATCTGCAGATCAGCATGTATTTGAGGCAGCCCGCATACTTGCAAAATTCAATCGTCAGGTTGTTTCGGTACTTGACCATAATGGAAATTATCTGGGTATTGTCAGTCGAACGGATGTTCTTGAGGCGCTATCCGGTATGCTGAATCTGGCTGAAACGGGTTCAGTGATTACTATCGAACTGGATGAGAAAGATTTTGTACTGAGCGATATTGTAAGGATCATTGAATTGGAGGGGGGTAAGATTCTTGGTCTTGCAGTTGAACATCCGGACCAAATAAACGACCGGTTCAGAGTATCTATAAAACTTAATCTCGGAGATATCACCAAGGTTAACGCAGCTCTGCGGCGTTACGGCTACATTATTACACTTGAAACCAAATCGGAAACAAGTGACGTCGAATTTATAGACCGTGCCGATGAATTTATCAGATTTCTGAATATCTGATCGGTACGTACAATATAAAGTGTTCGATCGGCATTAAGAATCAGAACGGATTGAGAGAACATTTTTCAGTGCCTATTGCTATATTTGCTAACTGAAGAATTGAAGTCTGATATACGAACAATTTAATTCCCGCCTTGCCTTGAATAAGAAACTGATCTCCTTTTCTTTACTTTTTGTGCTGATTGCTGTGCCTTTAACAGCGCGGCAAAATGACGACCCCACTGCCCATCTGTTTCTGGAAGGAATACGGCTTTACGAAGAAGGCCTTTTTACGGAGGCTGACAGGGTTCTGGAACAGTATTTAAAATCGGACCATATGCCCGCCCAGAGGGAAAATGCTCTCTTTTATGCTGTTCAGGCCAGGGCGGCATTGACCCCGGAAAGTGCTGCATTCCACTATGAACAGTTCCTACGGGAATATTCGCACTCTCAAAATGCACGTATGCTGTTAACGGAGATTGCAAATCTCAGAAAAAGGGATGGTCTCTATTCCGATGCGGCCATGTATTACGAGAGGGCGGTTAAACTGAACCCTCCCGCAGAGGAAGCCGCAAAAATTCACTACCATCTGGGCGAAAGCTATGGCGAGTTGCACGATTATGACAATGCTGAAGTAAATTACAACATCATTGCTGATCGTTATCCTGATTCGCAACTTGCTTCTCAGGCCCTTTTTGCCCTTGGAAGGTTGTACCTGAATAATCAGAAATTTGATGAATCCGCCGCTGCATTCGCCAAACTTAGACAACGTTATCCGTTAAGTCCTGAGGCAGGACGGGTAGGTACGGCACTGGGCGAATCCTATTTTCAGCAGGGAATGTATGCTGAGGCCATTGAGGCACTGCGAAGTGTGCTGGCATCACTTGACAGGGAAGGTGAGGCCAGGGCTGTGTTCATGCTTGCCGAAAGCAATAACTATCTCGGGAATTATGATCAGGCCACTACCTGGTATCGACGGTACATCAATATAATGGAAGGCTCGGAAGATGTCAGATTTGCCCATTATGGAATGGGATGGGTCTACCACCGGCAGGAGGTGTATCACTGGGCGGCCGAATCGTTCGGACGAGCAGCTGAGGGCGACGATGAGTTAGCAAGGAAAGCGCTCTATTATCAGGCTGTTAATGAGAAACTGGCTGGCCGGCTTGAGAATGCATATCGTTCCTTCGAAAGGTTTGGTAACCGTTTCAGAACCGGTGAGTGGATTGAAGAGGCCTACTTTGAGTGGGCCGTTATTGCTTTTGAGGTAGGTTTCTATGGTGAATCAGTAGAAATTTTGCTCAGCATGATCCGGAATGTTCCGGAATTACAAAATCCCGGTGAAGTATACAGTCTGCTTGGTGAAGCCTATTTTGCAAATAATGAATATACCAGTGCCATCGCCGCCTTTGAGGCTGCCGAAACAGCAGTGGAAATTGATGATGATGTAAAAAGGCAGGCTCGCTTCCAAAGGGCATGGGTGATGTATCAGAATAATGCTTTTGCGCAGGCCCAACCGGGTTTTGAACAGTTATACCGCGAAGATCCATCTGCGGCACTGAGTGGCGAGGCCCTTTTCTGGAGCGCTGACAGTTATTACAGTATGGAGGATTACGGTACTGCACTGGCACAGTTTGACCGGTTTGTGCGTGAATTCCCCGATCATGAATTTGTGGGTGCTGCTTATTATTCAATGGGATGGAGTTATTTCAAACTCGGCCAATATGACAGGGCTATAGCACCACTTCAGCGTTTCCTTAGTGAATACAAAGCGCCCCCGATCCAGCTTTTCCCGTACGATACAGATACGCGTCTGCGTCTGGGTGATGCCCATTTTGCATTGAGGAACTACTCTCAAGCAGTCACCTATTACAATCAGGCCATTGGTGCAGAACCCGGCGGCGACTACGCAATGTACCAGGTAGCCAACAGTTATTACAGAATGGAACAGTCTTATGAGGCTGTCAGTACATTCAGACGGCTCATCCGCTTATATCCTTACAGCACTCTCCGTGAACAGGCTGAATACAACATCGGATATATCTATTTTCTGACCGGCAATTACGATCAGGCAATTGAGGAGTTTTCTGCACTCATAAATCGTTCTCCCGGTTCAACGTGGGCTGCACGGGCTCAATACAATATCGGTGATGCCTACTATAACGCGAACCGCAATGAAGAAGCCATTGAGGCATACGGGAAAGTACTTGATAATTATCCCCGAAGCGACC
>JBLRWO010000017.1:24360-79904 GCA_047921215.1 Cyclonatronaceae bacterium
CCTCATTATTGAGGCTGTTAACGGAATACAGTTCGCGCAGTCGGCGTTGGGTGTTGATGACAGCAGTAATCAGATCCTGGAAAAATTTCTGGCCGGTAACCCGCAATCCAGAACAGCTGACAGGCTCAGGTTCCGGCAGGCTGAGAACCAGTTGCAGGCCGGCGATTTTGAGGGTGCAATCGCCTCTTTCCGACAGTATCTGAGGGTAACCAACGATGAGGCAATGATTCCGGAAGCATTGTACAATCTGGCGGATGCTTACGAGCAGACCAACAATATTGAAGGGGCTATTGAATCCTACCGGAGCATAGTTGAAAATCATCGCCGTTCTGAACGTTATGAGCCTGCCCTCACCAGCCTGGGACGGATATACAATGACCGAGGCCGGTATGATGAGGCCATTGGCAGTTACCAGCGGCTTATCGACACATCCACACTTATGCGGTTTGAGGCCAACATTGGACTTGGTAACGGGTTTATCGGCAAACGGGATTACAACCGTGCGCAGGAATATTTTGCCCGTGCAAATGAATTGAACCCGGATAACGAAGAAGCCAGGATCGGTTTGGGTAAGGTTGCATTTCACAGAAATAACCTTGATGAGGCAAGACGGATATTCACGGATCTTGCCGAAAAAAGCACTATGGAGCCCGGTGCCGAGGCCCAGTACATGCTCGGCAGAATCTATCAGAGCCAGCGTTACTATGACGATGCTATTCAGGCCTATGCCAATGTCAGGGTGTTGTTTGGTATATATGAAATTTGGGTAGCCAGGGCACTCTTGCGTAGTGCGGAATGTTACAGGGCTATTGGAAACGACACGGAGGCTGATACTATTCTGAGGAACATCCAGGAGTCATATCCCGGAACGGATGAAGCGCTTGAAGCCGCTCAAAAGCTCAGGGGACGTTAATGAACAAGGTTATAATGCCGGTTCACAGTCTCAGAGGATCAGTACAGGCTCCACCCGACAAATCAATAGCCCAGCGTGCAGCCCTGTTTGCACTTCTCAGCGATAAAAAATCTGTTATACGTAATTATCCCTCGGCAGCTGATCCCCAGACCGCCCTTGCCTGCATAAAAACGCTCGGGGCTACCATTGAGGGCGGTAACAATCAACTGGTAATAACCGGTACCGGCAGATCGGGTCTGCCAAAAGATGCAGGAATCATTGATTGCGGGAACTCAGGCACAACCATGAGGCTGCTTGCCGGCATCCTTGCCGGCAGTGGCAGCGCAGCGGTTCTTACAGGCGATGCATCTCTCAATAAGAGAACCATGAAGCGGATTGTTGATCCACTGCGGGAAATGGGAGCTGTTATCAATGCCGCTGAAGGTGATGTGGCACCGCTTCATATAATGCCCGCCCACTCTCTTCATGGAATAACTTTTGAACTTCCCGTGCCCAGTGCCCAGCTTAAGTCATGTATTTTACTTGCCGGCCTGTTTACCGATGGCACCACCGTAATTGAAACTGTGCCAAGCAGGAATCATACCGAGAAAATCCTGGATCTTGAAACAGTCAGAACCAATGGTCAGCTCAGCATTCATTCATCCAGAAATCATCCGATACCGACAATTGATTTAACCATTCCCGGAGATTTTTCATCTGCGGCATTTTGGCTCACAGCAGGGCTGATCTACCCCGATTCTGAAGTTACTATTAAATCAACCGGACTTAATCCGACCAGATCTGCCGCGATGAATATCTTGAGAAGAATGGGAGCCAATATATTAGTTATCAATAAAACCGGGTCATTTCCTGAACCGATGGGCGATATCAGGGTGGTCACATCAGATCTGAAACCTACCCGAATACAACCTGAAGAAATACCCAATTGCATTGATGAATTACCGGTGATTTCTGTTGCTATGGCATTTGCTGATGGTATCTCGGAATTCAGAGGTGCCGAAGAACTCAGGCACAAGGAGTGTGATCGGATTGATGCAGTGGCCAGAATGTTACGGGCAGCCGGGGTAAATGTAACTGAATTTGCTGACGGCCTCAAAATTTATGGCAAACCGGGGCGTATCCCTATGGCAGCCGTGTACGAAAGTTACCACGATCACAGAATTGCAATGTCTGCAGCGATTCTTGCCGGCTTGAGCAGGACACCATCTACAATCTGTCATGCCGATGCCGCCAGTGTATCTTATGCTGAATTCTGGCAACATTTTGATATTCTGGCAGGAAGAAGATAATCAACAACAATTCTCGAGTTCGCTCTGACAAATTGTGCGGATTGTTTTCTGTTAAGGTGTCAATACGTCATGATTTATAAGGTGTAGCCTGTTTTGGCATTGTTGTTGAACTGTACAAAATTAAAAAGGGAACTTATGCCGGATTCACCATTCAATAAACTCGAAGACCGCCTCAATCAGTTGGGCGAAGACCTGAATTCTTTCATCGGAAAGATTGTGCCTGAAGCTAAATCTACCGGGGGGTACCGTCCCCACGCAGATATGGTGGAAGGCAATGACAGTTACAAACTGCATATCGATCTTCCCGGTTTAACCAAAAGTGATATAGGGTTGAAAGTTCAGGACCGTATTCTCACCGTAAATGGTGAACGGCAAATTAATACAGGCAAGGATGAAATGTTCCTGAGAAAAGAACGCTCTTCCGGAGCTTTCACAAGGTCGTTTCCACTGCCTGAAGATGCATCCTCTGAAGAGATAAAAGCGAAATTTTCGAATGGTGTGCTGACGGTCACGATGAAACGGACCGAAACAGACATTGATTCAGCTTCAATTAAAATCGAATAAAGAAAAAGGAAAGAAGAACACTATGGGAAAAATCATTGGAATTGACCTGGGTACAACCAATTCATGTGTAGCCGTTATGGAAGGCAACGAACCGGTTGTAATCCCAAATTCTGAGGGCGGACGTACAACCCCGTCGGTTGTGGCATTCAGCAAGGATGGTGAACGTCTCGTTGGCGCTCCCGCTAAACGGCAGGCTATCACGAATCCGAAGAATACCATTTCATCGATCAAACGCTTTATGGGCCGGCGGTATGATGAGGTAACAACCGAACTTAAGAATATTGCATTCGATATAGTAAAAGCTGACGACGGTACCGCACGGGCCAAGGTTGAAGATCGCAGTTATGCCCCGCAGGAAATCTCGGCAATGGTACTTCAAAAAATGAAGCAGACAGCCGAAGAATACCTGGGTGAAAAAGTGACCGCTGCTGTAATCACCGTTCCTGCCTACTTTAATGATGCGCAGCGCAAAGCCACTCAGGAAGCAGGTGCAATAGCCGGCCTGGATGTGAAACGGATTATTAACGAACCGACTGCTGCCGCACTTGCTTATGGTCTTGATAAAAAAGAAAGAAACGAAGTAGTAGCAGTTTATGACCTGGGCGGTGGTACATTCGATATCTCTATTCTTGAATTGGGAGACGGTGTTTTTGAAGTTAAATCCACCCATGGCGACACCCACCTGGGGGGAGATGATTTTGACTCAAGGCTTATTGATTTCCTTGCAGACGAATTCAAAAAACAGGAGAGTATTGATCTGAGGAAAGATCCGATGGCCATGCAGCGGCTCAAGGACGCAGCTGAAAAAGCTAAAATTGAACTTTCCAGCTCACAAAAAACCAACGTAAACCTTCCCTTTATTACAGCCGATCAGTCCGGACCAAAACACCTCAGCATAGATGTTACCCGATCGAAATTCGAACAACTGGTTGGTGATCTGGTGAAGCGCACACTTGGACCATGCGAAAAAGCAATCAAGGATGCCAAGGTCAGTAAAAGTGAAATTGACCAGGTTATTCTTGTAGGTGGCTCAACGAGAATTCCCCGGATTCAGGAGGCTGTAAAAGAGTTCTTCGGGAAAGAACCAAGTAAGGGTGTAAATCCTGACGAGGTTGTGGCCGTAGGTGCAGCCATCCAGGGTGGGGTACTCTCTGGTGATGTGAAGGATGTGATACTTCTTGATGTAACCCCGCTTTCGCTGGGTATTGAAACCCTTGGCGGTGTGATGACAAAACTGATCGATGCCAATACGACTATACCTACCAGCAAGACGGAAGTGTTTTCAACGGCCGCCGATAGCCAGACCAGTGTGGAGATACATGTGCTACAGGGTGAACGTGTTAAGGCAGTTGACAACCGTACCCTGGGCCGGTTCCATCTCGATGGCATACCCCCCGCACCAAGAGGGGTGCCTCAGGTTGAAGTTACCTTCGACATTGATGCCAACGGAGTGCTCAATGTTAGTGCAAAGGATAAAGCCACGAACAAAGAGCAGAAGATCCGCATCGAATCAAGTTCCGGTTTGAGCGAGCAGGAAATTGAACGCATGAAGAATGCAGCCAAAGAACATGCCGATGAAGACAAGAAAATCCGTGAGCGCATTGAACTGATGAACCGTGCCGACAGCCTCATCTTCTCTACCAAAAAACAACTGGAAGAATTTGGTGACAAAATATCTGAAGGCAACAGAAAAACCATCGATGATGCGCTTGCCAGGGTTGAAACGCTTCACAAAGAGGAAAAGGTGGATGAACTTGAAGCTGCAATGGATGAATTGAACAAGGCGTTTTCAGCTGCATCTGCCGAAATGTATCAGGCTGCCCAGGAACAGGAATCTGCCGGCAGCGAACCGAAAGAAGGTGAGAGTACATCAGAATCGGGTGCTGGCGATGATGCTGTAGATGCTGATTTTGAAGTTGTTGACGACGACAAGAAAAAAGACTCATAAGTTCCCGCCAATAATCTGAAATCTGAAATATAAGCCCCGTTGCCATACGCAACGGGGCTTAATTTTTTGGACCGGGAAGGTATTGTCAGATTTAATATATAAATCGAATTTTCCGTACTTTTCCTGTGTTACTGATGCATTCCAGGTACCAGATATTTTAGCAAATCATCCTAACATCAAAAACTATTTTATGAGTATTGATCTGTCGAGACGAGAATACTTTTTAAACCGTCATATTGGCCCATCTGAAAAAGAACTTTCTCTCATGTTGAAAACTATTGGGGCTGCGTCGCTCGATGCCCTGATGGACGAAACGATACCGCAGGGAATCAGACTTGAAACGCCCCTGCTGCTGCCCGAAGGAATATCGGAACATAAATTTATTAAACAGTTCCGTCGACTTGCATCTCATAACAAACAGTTCACATCGTTCATTGGACAGGGTTATTATGATACGATTACCCCAGCTGTAATACAGCGCAATGTTCTTGAGAATCCCGGATGGTACACAGCATATACCCCGTATCAGGCAGAAATTGCTCAGGGCAGGCTTGAGGCTCTGATCAATTTCCAGACTGCTGTGATGGACCTTACGGGTATGGAACTGGCAAACGCATCATTGCTGGATGAGGCAACCGCTGCTGCAGAAGCGATGAGCCTGATACATGCTGTTAAATCAAGGTCAAAAAAAGATGCCGACATTTTTATCGTATCCGATGCCTGTCATCCCCAGACGATTGACGTTCTTCGTTCCCGTGCTGAACCACTTGGCATAAGGCTTATAATTACCGACCACCGGTCCATCGAAATGTCCGATCCATCCATATTCGGTGTTCTGCTACAATATCCAGATACCCACGGCAGAATTGAAGATCACAGCGCTTTCATTGAGTCATGCCATGAAAATGAAATTCTCGTTACGGTTGCTGCCGATCTTCTAAGTCTCACATTGCTCAAATCACCCGGTGAGATGGGAGCTGATGTTGTTGTCGGCTCGGCTCAGAGATTTGGCGTACCTATGGGCTACGGTGGTCCGCACGCCGCCTTTTTTGCTACAAGAGAAGAGTATAAACGGCAGATACCAGGCAGAATTATCGGCGTTTCTATTGATTCCAAAGGCAATAAAGCCTATAGAATGGCCCTTCAGACAAGGGAGCAGCATATCCGGCGTGAAAAGGCGACCAGTAACATTTGTACGGCACAGGTGCTGCTGGCTGTTATGGCGGGTTTTTACGCAGTTTACCATGGCCCTGATGGACTGCTCAGAATCGGAAAAAGGGTTCATGGAATGGCCAGGCTGCTGGAAATGGGTCTGGCTTCCCTGGGATATGAAACCGTTAGCAGCTCTTATTTTGACACACTGAAAATTACTGTTTCCACACCAGAGGAACGCGATAAAATACAGAATCTTGCGATTCAAAATGAACTCAATTTCCGGTATTTCGACGATAATTCCATCGGCGTGGCTCTTGATCAGGGTAAGGAAACAGAAGATATTGCGCGGGTTCTTGAGGTATTTGCAGAAGCCAGAGATCTCATAGTGAATTTTGATACTGAAGGAGAGGGCATGTCGGTAGAGCCTACAATACCGGAAGCACTCAGCAGAAAAACACCCTACCTTCAGCATGTTGCGTTCAATTCATACCAGTCGGAGCATGAAATGCTGCGTTATATCAAGCGTCTGGAGAACAAAGACCTGTCGCTGGTCCACTCAATGATATCGCTTGGATCGTGCACCATGAAGCTGAATGCAACAACGGAAATGATACCACTCAGTTGGCCGGAGTTCGGTCAAATGCATCCGTTCTCACCTGGCTGGCAGGCAGAGGGCTATAACGAAATGAACAGGGAGATTACCAGGTGGTTGTGCGAAATTACCGGATTTCAGGCGGTTTCGTTGCAACCAAATTCCGGAGCACAGGGCGAACTTACCGGCCTTCTGACCATTCGGGCATATCATCACAGCCGGGGTGACCATCACAGAAATGTAGCAATCATTCCGTCATCAGCACACGGAACGAATCCAGCCAGTGCCGTAATGGCGGGTATGAATGTCGTAATTACCCGTTGCGATGAAAAAGGCAACATTGACCTGTCGGATCTCAGAACGAAGGTGGAAAAACACCGGGACAATTTGGCTGCACTTATGGTTACCTATCCTTCTACCCACGGAGTATTCGAAGAAGATATCCGTGAAATATGTTCCATTATCCATGATAACGGCGGGCTTGTTTACATGGATGGAGCTAATATGAACGCACAGGTCGGTCTGACTTCACCGGCCCGCATTGGCGCGGATGTATGTCATCTTAATCTGCACAAAACTTTTTGTATACCGCACGGCGGTGGTGGCCCGGGTATGGGGCCAATTGCCGTAAACGAACGGCTGGCTCCATTTTTGCCCTCACATCCTGTTGTTAAAACGGGAGGTGAAAACGGAATCCCGGCAGTTGCGGCCGCACCATTCGGTAGTGCCAGTATACTTACAATATCGTATGCGTATATGTTAATGATGGGTGGCAGCGGACTCACCGAGTCAACAAAGTATTCCATACTAAACGCCAACTATATAAAAACAAGACTCGAAAGCCACTATAAAATACTGTATACAGGCAAGTCGGGCAGAACCGCACATGAATTCATAGTTGATCTGCGTGAATTCAAAACGCATGGTATTGAAGTTGAAGATGTGGCTAAAAGACTCATGGATTACGGTTACCATGCTCCTACGGTTTCTTTCCCGGTACCT
This sequence comes from Cyclonatronaceae bacterium, assembly GCA_047921215.1. Lineage (GTDB taxonomy): Bacteria > Bacteroidota > Rhodothermia > Balneolales > Cyclonatronaceae > RECM01. The sequence continues at coordinate 31,824 of JBLRWO010000017.1, forward strand.
GGTACCATGATGATTGAACCCACAGAAAGTGAAACCATGGTAGAACTCGACAGATTTTGTGATGCCATGATTTCCATACGCCGTGAAATCCAGGAAATAGTGGACGGACATGCCGACAAAAATGACAATGTTCTTAAAAACGCACCGCATACAGCAGATACAATAACTGACGACAACTGGAACCATTCCTATTCCAGGGAGAAAGCTGCTTGGCCGCTTGACTGGGTCAGAGAATCGAAATTCTGGGTTCCTGTTAGCCGAGTTGACAGTGCGTATGGCGACAGAAATCTGATTTGCAGCTGTCCGCCGGTAGAGGAATTTGAAACAGCCGATTAAGATGATTACGTGATCATATTATTTATGAATTCTAATTTAAAGATCAGGCTTATTCCATCTTTGCCACATCTTCTTAAGTAGGCAGATCAGCTTTAATACTGGAAGCGGAAGTATTAGTCAGCATCAATTTCCCGCTATTAATGCACATGTTTCGGATTTGTTAAATAATGCAACTTGGTTGCATTATTATTGAAATGCAACTACATTGCAATTGCATTTTAACATATAAACAATACTTAGCTAAAACTATGTATAAAAAGATCAGTTTTCTTATCGTATTAATTGCCTTACTTACACTATTATCGGCATGTAACGACACCCATGATGATGATGATCACCTGGACATAGTGGGTCTCGAAATTCTGTTGGATGGCCAACCCGTTGTCATACAGGCAAGAAACCCCCAGTCGGGTCAGATTGAAGTTGATGGAACCATTGATGTGGTGGCGGGTGAAACTTCTCCGATGATGACTGTCGTTTTCAAAGATCCTGACGGAGATAACATTGTGATCACCGATAGCGATTTTTCCATTGAAATAAACCCAACCAGTACTCTGGAATATAATGTGTATCATGACCCGTCACAGGCACGATGGGGATTCATGGTAGAAGGTAAGCAGGAAGGTGACGGGATTATCCAGATATCCTTGCTTCATGGAATTCACGCTGATTTTGAATCAAGACCGATAACTGTTCAGGTTCATAGTTCCGATGACTGATAACTTTATGATATAATACGGGACTGAGTTATTTTTTATAACTGATACCGTGTGTTTTAAACATAGCAGCTGATTACATTGGGAAATCTACTAAAGCAGGCGTTCATTTTTGGGTTCGCCTGTCTTTTTTTTACGGCTTCAGTACAAACGCTTTACGGGTTTGCAGTGGAGCAGGATGGCAGAGGGGCTGTCAGAGGTATCGTAACCGATGCAGAGACAGGTGAGCCAGTTGGATGGACCAGCATTTTGATAGAGGAGATAAATCGCTCAGCAGTTGCACACGAAGACGGCAGTTTCAGCTTCAGAAATATACCATCAGGGCGTTATACTCTTAGAACGTACCGTCTTGGATATGAAAACTTTATACAGCGCATAGCCATAACTGCCAATGACACGTTGCAGATCAACATTGAGCTGAAGCGTTCCGTTTTCAGAGGAAGGGAGGTTGAGATTCGTGCCAACAGAAACACTGATGAATTGACTCGCCCGATCCGTACAATTTCTGGCACAGAACTCCGTCAGCAGCTTGGCAGAACACTGGCCGAAACCATTGTGAATGAGCCTGGGATGTCGCAGCGGTCGATGGGTTCAGCACCCGCAAGACCTGTACTAAGGGGGCTGGGTGGCGACCGTCTTCTCATTCTTGAAGACGGTAACCGGACCGGAGACATGTCGTCATCAGCACCGGATCATGCGGTCGCGATTGATCCGATGAATGCGGAGCGAATTGAGATCATCCGGGGACCAGCCTCCTTGATTTACGGATCCAATACACTGGGTGGGGTTATAAATGTTTCGCGGGGGCAAATACCTACTGTGCTCACCGAACACCTTCACGGGAGCGGAAGTCTGCAACTTGAATCGGTAAACACCGGTGCTGGTTCAGGTTTCAATCTGGAAGGGACGAAGGGGAAAGTAACAGCCAGAGCCGATTTTAGTGCCAGAACGGCAAGTGATATTCAAACTGCTAAGGGCAGGCTGGACAATACTGCAATTAATACAGTCAGCGGTTCAGTTGGCGCCGGTTATATTAATCCCTGGGGAGTTCTTGGAATTTCGGGTAACATTTTTTCCAGTAACTACGGAATTCCCGGAGATTTCACCGGATCTCATCCCAACGGGGTGAAAATAGAATTGGTCAGAAGGCAATTGCATACCAAGCTTGACTACCTGCCCCAACTTGAATTTTTAAAACGAATCGATTTTAATCTGAGTTATAATTACTATTTCCACAGAGAACTGGAATGGAGCACGCAGCGGGAAACTCACGATATTGTAGGTGCCCAGTATAAATTGCATACTCTCAACGTCAACACACTGCTCCGTAACAACAGCTGGGGACCATTTAGCAGTGGGATGTTCGGTCTGTTTGGAGAATACCGTGATTATACCTCTGGTGGATTCACTTTTACACCCCCCGTTCAGGAATTTGGACTCGCCCTGATGGCCTATCAGCAGGCTGTAACCGGAAGGCTTACAATTGATCTGTCGGGAAGATTTGATGTCAGGTCGGTCAATCCTGAAGAGGAGATCGAATCCAGAATCATTGGATTGATGCGAAGCCGTCGATTTAATGGCTTTTCGGCCGGAAGCCGGCTGACTTTTGAAATGACCAGATGGATGGATATTGGCATGAATTTTATGAAAACACTCAGATTGCCCGGAATAGAAGAACTGTACTCTGAAGGCCCGCATTTGCCCGCATACAGTTATGATACAGGTAATCCGGAACTGGATGCAGAGGAAGGATTCGGATTGGAGCTGTTCGCAAAAATCCACAATTCTGTAGCGAAGATAGATGCAGCTGTTTTCAGAAACTCTGTCAGAAATTATCTGTATCCCAGAAATACAGGCACAGAAAGTGAACGCCGTCCGCTGCCTGTTTACCAATACTCAGGCGATGATGTATTGATGCAGGGATGGGAACTGAGCTATGAGTTAATGCTGATATGGAATTTTTCAACCTCTGGTACTCTCAGTTATGTAAGAGGTGAACTAACAGAGGATGACCAACCGCTCCCATTTATGCCGCCACTAACCGGAAAGTTCGATCTTGAGTACAACCGGCGGGATTTTTCTGTAGGAACGTCTCTGCGTACAGCCTCCGCTCAGAACCGCCTTGGTGAATTTGAAGAATCCACTGCCGGTTACAGGGTTTATGATCTTTTTGCCCGGTATATGTTTTCAAGTGGTAAGTATTTGCACACTTTTACTGTGGGCGTCGATAATCTGACCGACGAAGATTACAGAATGCATCTGTCGCGTGTAAAATCAATTATGCCTGAACCCGGCCGGAATATCAAAATTTTATACCGTGTCTATTTTTAATTGGATGCAAATGACTTCCGGTGGATAATGGTATCAGAGGTGGAGACGAACAACCACTATAATATGTTTCATCTTAAAACACTTAATCTGGCTGGCAAATTATTTACGGAGTGCTGATACCCGTTAGAGAAAGTGTGTCAGTTTCAGATTCATTTACCGACAGGAAAAACCTTGTTTGTTTTTGATTTATCACCGGCAATACTGAACCAGGTAAAAGTTGCGGTATTCATAATTTTATTCAGAGCACTTGCTACCAGCAGCATACCTGCAACATCGGCCGCCGGGACATTCATAGCCCGAGACAACTCAAAACTGGCCCCAAGAAAGAACATATCCTTTGCTGGCAACATGGGAAGCCAGCTGATCATAATTTTAACAGACAAATAAGTGATCCAAACCGAGAGCGATACCTCCGGAAGAATCACCATCCACTGGAGCAATTGCATTGTATTGACAGCAAGTATCCGTATCAGGTGAAAACCACCGATTACAGCGAGCGATCTGCCGGGCAGGTAAAAAATCCGTTTTCTGAGTATTATCAGTGAGGAGATTATGCCTGTGATCACGGCAACGCCGACCACAGCCCAGCTTGTAGCATCACTGTCGAGCAGGTTTAACTCTCCGGCAACCAGAAAATAGACAAGCAGCGTAACTGCAAATGATGTTGTGGCCATTGATGAGACAATGGTGTTATCCTTAATGGATCGCCACACCGACGATTCCGCCAGGCCGGTATTCTTTCTGGCCCACATTAACAGATAGATTTCACCCGAGTATCCGGCCACTTCGGAATTATAAACGCGCTTCTGTTGAATAGCCGGTAATATTTTTAAATACGGCAGTTTCCAGGCATGCCGGTAAATTGCCGTTTCAATGAGCGGAAGGTTTAAATATATGCCTGCCAAAAGTAAATAAAATAGTGGCTCACCGGGTAATGCATACCATAGTTCGATCCACCCGATTGTAGTAATCTGATAGATCAGATATCCCAGAACTGCAAGAATGATAAAGTACCTGAATCCGCTGGTTACTATTTTCCCGGATCGCGTTTTGCTCCACACAAACCACCTTCTTTTCAGCAGCCGAAAGTTTATATAAATATTCCGGTTTGTTTTTGACACATTTTTCATCCTGCCAGTCCTTCAACGGCATTTCGAATATCATTGTGTTTACCGATCAGCAGTAGTATATCATCCTCATGGATAGTCGTATCGGCATCCGGGTTTTGTATAAAGTTTTCCTTTCTTTGTATCGCAATGACATTTACACCGTAGCTGTTTCTGATTTGTAGCTCTGCTATTGATTTGTCACACGCCGGACTGCCTGACTTGATTCTGGCAGGAGTAACTTCAATATCATTCAGGTCAAAAGGTAAATCATCAAGGGTCTGAGATTCCGGTTTTGAAATTCTAAACATTCCATAGCTGTCTGATCTTACTTCTCTTATAAAATCATTGATTTCATTTTCTGGGATCAGATATTTTTTCAGTACGCGGGTGAAAATTTGTATCGAGGTTTCAAACTCTTCCGGAATTACCACATCGGCGCCCAGTTCCAGCAGGGATGGAACTTCACCTGTAAATCGGGTTCTGGCTACGATATGTATATTGGGATTTAATTCACGGGCCATTTTGACGATACGACGTGTGTTAACCGGGTCAGAAATGGCAACAACCATAATTCTGGCCGTATTGATCTTCGCATGGTTTAGTATTTCCGGATGGCTGGCGTCACCAAAAAATATGGGTTCTCCTTTCTTTTTTTCTTCCCTGACGGTATCGGGATTCATTTCGACGGCTACATAAGGAATTCCGCCAAGTTTTGCGGCCCTTGCCAAGTTGGAACCGTTAAGTCCAAAGCCAATAATTATCAAATGGTCTTGCTTGCCGCGGAACTCGTCAGGCTCTCTTTTCTGCCATCCCTTTCTCAACCATTGAGGAACCGGCAGTTTTAACGCAAATTTGGCAATAGCAGTTGATCCGTTGATTACAAAAGGTGTAACAGCCATTGTAAGTACGGAAAAAGACAAAAACAATTGATAGGCATCACCAGAGATAAGACCGTATTCAATACCAACTCTCGATAATATAAAGGAAAACTCACCTACCTGGCTCAGTCCGAGTCCTGCAATTATCATTATACGAAACGGAAATCCGAGTAAACCTACTACTGCACCAGCAATAATTGCCTTTACAATTAAAACAACTATACCGGTAGTAATGATTAACACAATATTTCCAAAAAGGTATTCGAGGTTCAGGAGCATTCCAATGGAGACGAAAAACAGGCTTGTAAATACATCCTTGAAAGGAATAATATTGCCGACTGCAGCATGACTATATTCCGATTCGGAGATGATAAGACCTGCAAGAAAAGCGCCAAGCGACAGGGATAAACCCAGACTTGAGGTCAGCCATGCAACTGCAAAAGCGATAACAACGATTGACAGAATAAATAACTCACGGTTTCTTGTCTTGGCTATCTGATGTAGTATAATCGGCACAATATAGTAGGCCGATACTATCACAAATACTACAATAAGTCCCGCTTTCAATAAGAGTCCCCAAATGGTTTCCGTCATTTCATTGTCTGCTCCTGCCAAAAAAGGGACAATCAGCATCATGGGAACAATAATAACATCCTGAAAAATTAGAATGCCCAGCATATTACGGCCCTGGGGTGTGTCGATTTCACCCCGGTCCTGAATCTGATTCAAAACTATGGCGGTACTGCTGAGGGCAATGAGAAAACCCCAAAAAACTGATTCACCATAACTGAAATCAAGATACTGTGTAAAGAAATAGGCTGTTGAACCTGTAATGAGTACCTGCAAACCCCCGCCTATAAGTACGATTTTTTTGATTTTGATCAGTTGTTTGATCGAAAATTCCAGGCCGATAGTAAAGAGAAGCAACATAATCCCGACTTCAGCCATCACTTCAACTTCGTGTATAGCCGAGACTAAAGCGAAACCATACGGTCCGGCGATGAGACCAGTAATAAGAAGACCTACAATGGTCGGAATACGAATAAGTTGGCAAATATAGACAACAACTACAGACAGCGCGAAAATAGTAACTATTTCACCTAATAAGGGGATACCCTCCATACAATGCTATTTGAAAATGTTAATTAAATATCCAGTTATAAAGAAATATAGTACGCATGAGACTGGTGAAAAACTTGTTTTTCCCGATTTAACACAAAGATCATTGCTTCTGTATTACGGCATCCTCCCGGTTCCCGTATTCCGACCAGGAACCCTCATAAGCCCGAACCGAATCATACCCCATCAGACGGAGGGTGAAATATGCATGTGATCCGCGTACATTCGTGTGACAATGGGGTATAACTTCCTTGTCGCGTGTTATGCCCAGGGCATCGTACTGCTGCTGTATGGCCAAAGCGGGCAGAAAATAGGGGATACCCTCCGGTTCAAGCACTTTTCGCCATTCAAGGTTTACGGCATTCGGGATGTGTCCGCTGTAGGCAGCTCTTTCATCCGCGCCGGTGAATTCGTCTTCGGAACGGGCATCAAAGATAATTTTATCTGACTGGCCGGATGCGGCAAGTACATATTCAAATGAGCAGAATTTTTCTTCTTGAACATCCACGGCAAATGTTCCTGCTTCTCTGGTAATGGGTCTGGCTGTAACAGGAAGACCGGCTGCAAGCCATCCGGCAAATCCGCCGTTCAGGATTGCTGCTTTCGAAAAGCCGTAATAATCGAGTGCATAGAACAGCCGCGCTGATGCCAGGGAATTCCCGCTGTCGTAAATAACCACGTTATCATTCCCTGAAAGCCCGATTTCCCGCATCATTTGTTCAAATGCACCGGGGCCGATCAGATGGTTTGCAACCGGGTTATCGGGATCAGTCAGTTTTGATACTACCGGAAAACGGACCGCGCCGGGTATGAGCGAATCTCCCGCTTCTTCACGTGCATCGATCAGGAAAACCAGCTGGCTTGCAAGCCGTTCATGAAGCTCAACAGCCTCGACAAGAAGATGCCGGTTTGGATAGGTGGGCAGGGTATCAACATAGTCTTGTTTTGCTATGGTATCGGTGATAACAAGTTCAGAAGGCTCATTACCCATCTGCAATCGTTGTGAAACTGCTTCGGCTTGTCTGAATACACGAAGCAGGTTGCGGCCGGCTATATTCATTATTTCATCGTCACTGTAGCCGCGGCGCAATAGTTCAGCAAAAAGATCCGGATATGTGGAGACATCCTCCAGACCAATCGGGAGCGATCTTATTCCATCATAATCGCCACCGATACCGATATATTCAGAGCCGATCAGGTTTCTGATGTGGTCAATATGATCGGCTACCTGTGCCAAAGTAGCCTCAGGTGCTGTGTTTTGTTCAGCCCATATCTGCATCTCACTGTCTATCAGGTCGGGATGATCGGGGTAGATTTCATTGAGCCGGCTGTTTTCTGCTGCACGCTTTTCCATCCAGATTCTGAGCTCTTCTGAAATATAGGCCGGTACAAAGGTCACCATTACAATGCCATTGTTTTCCTTTACCAGCTGGAGCACATTGTCGGGTATATTCCTGGGATGAGCGTTAATGGCAGCTGCCGATGAATGTGAAAAGATAACAGGTGCAGCAGATGTCTCTATCGCATGAATCATGGTTTGCTCTGAAACATGAGAGAGATCTACAAGCATACCCAAACGGTTCATCTCCCGAACAACTTCGCGGCCAAATTCTGACAAACCGTTGCTTTTGGGGTCGTCTGTGGCCGAATCCGCCCAGTCTATAGTGCGTGAATGGGTCAGGCCCATATATCGCGCCCCCAGTTTGTAAAATGTACGCAGAACACCCAGTGAGTTACCAATGGAATGGCCACCCTCCATACCGATCAGCGATGCGATTTTATCATCGGCGAATATTCTCTCGATATCTTCGGCTGAAAAAGCCACTTCAAAATGATCAGGATATCTTTCGGCCATTCTGTATACAAAATCGATCTGTTCAAGTGTGGCCTGAACTGACTCGCTTTCCGGGGTATTCGGAGATACATATACCGACCAGAATTGTGCACCAACCTGACCTTTACGCAGTCGGTTAACGTCGGTGTGCATGGGCCGGTCCAAACGGGTGGTCTCCATCAGATCAAGCACAGAAAATTTATAACCCGCCCGGTGCCGGTATTGTATCGGAACATCGTTATGACCGTCTATGAGTGGAACCTGGCTCAGCAATCTAACGGCCGCTTCACGATTGATGTCGCCGGTAGACTGACGGGCAAGAACGAAGGATTGTTGGAGAAGGATTAACAGGGTGAACATAAGGACAGCTGTGCGCATCATGGAACTGGTTTTGGATTATTTAATGGCGCAAAATAGGTAAAAGCGTTGAATTCAGCAGATTTATGTTACCTGACGGCTGTAGCTTTTTTTAATTAATCAGATAATTCACTTCTACTAAAATTCAATAAATGATCTGTAGATATCATTACCTAATGTGTGCGTATTTGAAAAAGCAGATAAACTTTTGCCGAAAACACAATACTTTTTCACGGATGAGAGAAAAAATTAGTACTGCAATCAGATCATGTATGAATGATAGTGTTCACCAATGTAGATATATGGAATTAGCCAAGGTTATTGATAATTTTGGGATTAATCTATATTATGTCCCCCTTGATACGAACACCTGATAAAAGTTAGAGGCTGCCGAGGTATAAAGCTTGAAGGATCTTTTTCTGAATTACTGGACACTACTGACGGATAAAGCATTCGAACTCAGTACCTATTATGGAGTGGACCCCATAATGTTCGGTCTGCTGTATGCTGGAACAATACCACTCTTGTGGTTGAGTATAGGCTGGATTATCCGGAATATTAACAAAAAGCTGTCTGTTACCATCCCTCTTGTGATCACGGTTTTGTGTTATTCTGGCACCTATATCTATCTTTTAATTGCCGGTCAAAATATTCCTTTTTGGGTGTATGGTATTGCCGTAGTAATGACAGGATACAGTGGTTATGGTATCTGTAAAAAAATATCCGGCAAGGCGAATGAGACCGGTATGAAGAAAGAACTCAATTCCGGTAATTCCGAATATATCAATACATAAGCTGCCTGCCCTCTGCTATCAAAATCCATCAGCATTCTTCCCGCTTTTTTCAGTGATGCATATTTTGGTTTAAATCCACTGTTGTGTCGCAGTGTTAATAAAATTACAGCAGCCTCATGCAATAACAGATGTTTAACGTAGTATATGCAGGTAATACTTTTCGAACGGGTTAATCAGGATAGTACAGACGTGATTTATTATGAATAATGATGTGACAGATATGTGATTAATGAGCGATGGATGTACCCTATTATATGAGCATGTGATTGTATTTGATCGCAGTATGTAAAATCAGTAGCGTTGAAATTATAAACATTAACATTAACCATAATTTATGGAGATCATAGATACTATAAGAGCCTGGTTTTTCTCTCTTGGTGAGGGGTATGGAGTAAATCCGTTTATTTTCGGTGCCATCTATATCGGAGCTATACCTTTTTTCTGGCTGTCCAGTGCCTGGCTTGTGCGAAATATCAGGCGTAAACGACCTATAGCTCCACCGGTCATAGCTATGTCGGCATGTGCGGTGTCATCATACAGTTATCTTATCATTGTGGGGCAGAACGTTCCCCTTTGGGTATATCTTATCATTGTTGCGATCGTCATATACTCATTCTACGCCACCTGGCAAACTATCAGAACAAAGCGTAAGGAGAGTGCCGTTGAAATGGGAGTATGACATGATCGTTATCGGAGGTGGGGCGGCAGGCCTTACTTCTGCAGGTATTTCCGCTAACCTGGGCGCGAAAACAATGATGGTTGAGGCCCACCGGCTGGGAGGCGATTGTACGTGGACGGGATGCGTACCCAGTAAGGTGTTGCTGAAAGCTGCCAAGGTTGCCTCACATTTAAGGCACGCCGGTCAGTACGGTCTTCTTGATTCGGACCCTGAAATAGATTTTTCGAAGCTCATAGACTATGTGCAAAAGGTACGCGGTGATGTCTATGAGGAGGCCGATCGACCTGAGATATATGAATCAATGGGTATTGAGGTTGTATTTGGGAAAGCCCGCTTCAAGGATCCTCACACGGTTATTATTGACAACGGCACTCAGATGCGCGAAGTAACATCGCGTTTTTTTATTATTGCGACCGGTTCATCAGCTGTTGTTCCTCCTGTTGAAGGTTTAAAGGATGTGCCATACATGACCAATGAAAACCTGTTTGAACAACACGATTTTCCAGGGTCGCTCGCGATAATAGGAGGGGGGCCTATCGGCATTGAAATGGCACAGGCTTTCACTCGTCTTGGCAGTAAGGTTACCGTTTTTGACATGGCAGACAGTATACTGTTAAATGATCATCCGGAGCTGTCAGGGCAACTCAGGAAAAGCCTGGAAGCGGAGGGAATCCGATTTATTCTTGGAGCCGGTGTTAAGAATGTTTCTGAAACTCAAAATGGTATACGGGTTCACTATGAGTGGCAGAATAAGAGCCATACACTGGATGCGGCGAAAATTCTGGTTTCTGCCGGCAGACGTGCCAATACTGAGGGTCTGGGTCTGGATGAGGCCGGTGTAAACTGGTCCCGAAAAGGGATTGAAATCGACAATCGTTGCCGGACCAGCCGCAAACATATTTTTGCGGCGGGTGATGTAGCTGGTCGCTTCCAGTTCACCCATATGAGCGAGCACATGGCCAAAGTGGCAGCAACTAATGCACTGCTGAGGCTACCTTTCAAAATGGACGTGAAACATGTACCATGGGCCACGTATACAGATCCGGAACTGGCTCACGTGGGTGCATCTGAGAAAGATCTAGTCGCAAAGGGTATCGGCTTTGAAGTCTACAAATTTCCATACTCAAAAATTGACAGGGCCCTGACCGATTCGGACAAAAATGGTTGGATCCGGGTATATGCGAAACCGTTTACGGGTAAAATTCTCGGTGCCGACATTTTGGGTACACATGCGGGTGATCTGATCGCAGAACTCGCACTTGCCATGCGTAATGGGTTAACACTCAGAAAAATTGCTGACACCATACATCCGTACCCTACATACGGTCTGGGAGTAAGGCGCGCTGCAGACCAGTGGTATGTGAAAAATCAAAAGTTATGGCAGATCAAATTGATCCGTAATCTATTTGGATACAGAGGAAGCCTGCCCGATCTGAGTGATACAGACCGTATTGTCTGAAGCTTACAGATTAAGCAGTATTGATTTCATGGTTTCTCCGATTACTGCCGGGCTCTCGCAAACCGTTATCCCGGCTTCGGAAAGTGCCTTCATCTTATCCTGGGCTGTACCTTTACCGCCAGATACGATTGCACCGGCATGCCCCATACGCCGGCCGGGAGGTGCAGTTCGTCCGGCTATGAAAGCAACGACCGGTTTTTTTACATGCTGCCTGATGTATTCTGCGGCTTCTTCTTCAGCTGTACCACCAATCTCTCCGATAAGGATGATGGCTTCTGTTTCCGGGTCATCATTGAAAAGCTTTACGGCATCGGTATGATTGGTGCCGATAACCGGATCACCACCAATCCCTATCGCTGTACTCTGACCAAGACCGGCTTTGGTCAGTTGATCGACTGCCTCATAGGTAAGGGTTCCCGAGCGGGAGATGACCCCAACGGGGCCGCGAGAAAAAATCATGCCCGGCATGATCCCGATTTTTGCCTCGCCCGGTGTTATGATACCCGGGCAATTAGGACCAATTAAAACAGATCCATACCTGTTCACAACATCTTTGGCGAGTATCATATCTTTTGTAGGAATACCCTCGGAAATGCACACAATTACCTTGATTCCGGAGATGGCGGCTTCAATAATAGCATCACTGGCAAATGCAGGAGGAACAAAGATAACTGACGTGTTTGCCCCTTCATTATTTACGGCATCAGCCACCGTGTTGAATACCGGTCTGTCAAGATGCTTTGTGCCACCCTTACCGGGTGTTACGCCGCCTATCACATTGGTTCCATAGTCAATCATTTGTCCGGTATGGAATGTTCCTTCCTTACCGGTGAAGCCCTGTACTACAAGGCGGGTATCTTTTCCTACAAGTACACTCATGAGGTGATTGGTTGAATTATTCAGGTAACATAATCAGAAAATTTCGGTCGAAATATACCACCATCCCCATCTTAAGACAAACATCCAGGAGCTGATTTACGGGATCAATGGTTTTCCTTTGCAAATAATTCATCGGCTGGTACGGTTTCAAACCTTGATAGTTCTTTACGAACCCGCATTTGTTTCTTTAACGCCTCTTCCCGTTCCTTTCCCGAGAGTGAAGTGCTTGCATCTTCAAGTTCGATGTGCAACTTTTTCAGATAGTGGATTTTGAGTGTTTTCATAGCGCCTCGCGCTGTTTTGAACGGATCAGTATCCTTTTTAATGATATTGCCCCTCTTTCTGTTTCCCTCATCACTAATTGAATAGCGGTCGAGTACAATATCACCGGTAAGTCCCGGATATGGGTGCTCTCTGCCTGAATAATGATCTACCGACACAGGTTTACCATCGGAATAGCGGGTTATGATGTCTTCAAAAAATATTCGAATATCAGGGTGTTCGAACAGGTCGGGGTTGCAGTTGGAACCGATGTAATCTATCATTCGATCGCCGTAAGTGAGTAAAAGCCGGATGATCTCTTTTTCGTAACCGGGAATAGCCGGTACTCTGTTCCTTTTTAAAGGGTTTTCAGTGAAAGGCTGTCCGGTTTCACCGGAAATGTGCTTCCTTCCCCCGCTTTGCCCTGTTTTAGCAATCGCATCGGGATTATTTGAATCTTCAGCCATTCTGTTTCTGTCGGAATAGCTATCGATATCGGCAGATATGTCCGGCTGGCGGCTCTGCCGTGAAATAGCCAGACCGAGCTCATTAAAAAGTGCCCTGTCGCCAATTCTGGCAAACGTGTTGAGGTGAAGAATCATGGTTTCCCGCCCAACCTCATTTGGCATAAGAGCAATTGACCGAACGATATCGCTGATGACGCGTTGCTTTTTAAGTGGATCATCCCAACTGCCAGAAGCTTCAGCCTGTCTGATTTTAAATGTGACAAAGTCTGTGGCATCCTTTTTTCGGACATTTCGGAATGCTTCAGCACCGAATTTGCGCACAAATGAATCAGGATCTTCGCCATCGGGCAGGCTAAGCAAACGAACATCCATTCCCTCCTGAAGAGCCAGTTCAATGCCACGAATCATGGCTGCCTGTCCCGCATTGTCTGCGTCGTATATCATCAGAAGATTCGGACTGTATCGCTTCAGAATCTGCAGTTGCTGAACAGTGAGGGAGGTGCCGCTGCTGGCCACCACATTTCCGATGCCCGCCTGCCACAGTGAGACCACATCCGTATAGCCTTCAACCAGAATGACCTCCTGCTGTTTCCTGATATCATTTTTTGCAAGATGGATACCATACAGTGCTTCGCTTTTGTTGTATACACGGGTTTGTGGTGAGTTGATGTATTTTGGGCCTTTATCATCTCTGAGTATGCGACCGCCAAATGCAATGACTTTGCCGGCTGCATTGAAAATCGGAAACATAAGCCGGCCCCTGAATACATCAAATGCATTTTTGCTGTTCTCCGAATACTTCGTAAGGCCAGCTTCAAACAGATATTCATCGTTTATTCCCGCTGTACGGGCATCGTTAATCAGGCCGTCAAAAGAATTCAGTGAATAGCCGATTCCAAATTTCCGTATCGTTTTTAATGTAAATCCCCTTTTGGAGAGATATTCCCGGGCATGAGCGGCTTCGTCGGCCTCAACAAGGTTCTGGTGGAAATGTACACCCGCAAACCGGAGCGCATGGAATACACCCTCTGTTAGCTGATAGCCGGCATCAGACTCGCCCGATTCCATCTCCGGTATAGTTACGTTAAAACGGTCTGCCAGCCATTTCATGGCTTCCACAAAACCGATGCCCTCAATATCCATTACAAAATTGAACACATCGCCACCTGCACCACATCCGAAACATTTATAAATCCTGAGCTGTGGATTTACATGAAATGAAGGCGTTTTTTCGTTGTGAAATGGACACAATCCCGTGAATGAATTGCCTGAACGCTTTAATTTTACATAGTCCGATACTACATCAACAATATCGGCAGCATCTCGGATTTCTTCTTTTATATGATCATTAAGAACGGGACGTTTCATTTGTGAATGATACCAAATTTCGAAGGCGGATACATCTGACTACCACCATTAATTCTGAAATTTTATCGCAGGCTACCAGCAAATCGTTACGTTGGCCATTCAGAAGTGCCTTTTACTATGCCATTGCGGTAATCAGTGTTTCAGGAAATCACATTTTATTTTTCAGCGCAGTATTGGAATATTTTGCCCGGGTTACCAGTACCGGGCGTCACCAAAATTACTTAAAGAAAATAACTTATTGTTGTATTTTGCGTTAGATATGGAGCCATCTGAACATTGATGTGTTTATATAAACGGCTGAAAGCAGCTGGCTTGAAAAACTTTTCCCTCAGCAGATACCCTGCAGCATATTGTGGGGCATATGCCCTGAAAATCATTTGGTGATTTTAAGCAGCAGCTCGGTATTCCTGAAAACCTGTATAGATCGTCATTTATTCTTTGTGACCGCTCAACTGCATAATTAATGAATCGAATAATTGCTTTCCTGAAGCCGCTGATCCGGTTTAACTATTCCCATCCATACGCTGTATTGGCTGTAGCTTTTCTGTTGTCTGTTGTATCGGCATTTTTTGCTCTCAGACTAACCGTCGATACAGATATCGCCAATCTGCTTCCGCCAACCAATAAATATGTCCTTGCACTTGATGAACTTAAAGAGAGGGTTGGCGGGGAAACCGAGATGGAAGTTGTCATCAAATCAGACAGTTTTGATGATAATATGCGTTTTGCTCGAGATCTGATCGAGAGAAGTATGCAGCTGGAATATCCCAGAAGCGGGAGTATGTATTTTTCCCGGTATGAATTCCGGAAAGATACCGAAGTACTCGAACGCTATGCGCTATACCTTGCTACGCAATCGGAAATCAATGAACTGCTTGATTATCTGGATGATGAAATTGAACAGGCAAAACTCGATGCAAATCCGTTTTTCATCGATTTTGAAGACGATTTTGAAGACAGCGAAGAAGAGGAAGACGAAAGAAAGCACAGTTTCGAGGAAACCTATGGTGATCTTATACCATCGGAATATCCGATCAGTGCAGATAGTACGGTCATGATGATCAAGTTCTATCCGACCGGTTCTCGAAGTGATCTTCGTTTTCTGAGGGATATGTTCCGTGACTACGAAGAACTCATCGCTGAACTGAATCCGGCGTCTTACAATCCGGATATGGTGGTAAAATCCGGCGGACGCTTACAGAAGCACCTGCTGGAGATTGATTCCATAATGGATGATGTTTTTAGTAGTTTTACCACCGGTATCAGCAGTGTGATCCTGCTGGTAATGCTCTATTTTTTCTTTAAAAAGTACATCAATTACAGAAGAGGCGATCCTGCTTTGAGAACGCACAGCATTTGGGTACACGTTGCCAGGATGCCAATTTCAACGCTGATTATAGGTTTACCTCTGCTTTTCAGCCTCACATATACTTTTGCCATTGCCTATTTCGCCCTTGGGGTACTCAACACCATGACCTCGGTGTTGTTCGTAATACTCTTCGGTCTTGGCATCGATTATGGCCTTCATTTTTACGCCCGTTATCTTGAGAAGCGTTCTGAAGGGACCGAGATATTGGACGCGCTTCTCGAAACGTACGAAAGTACAGGACTCGCCATAATGACAAGTGCTGTTACCACGGCGATTGCCCTGTTTGTGTTAACCTATGCTGATTTCAGAGGATTTTCGGAGTTTGGTTTCATATCGGGTCTCGGTATTATTTTTGCGTACATGGCAATGATCTACATATTGCCGGCATTTATTGTCTTTTTCGAGAGATTGGGTTTAATCCTGGTTAACAAGAATGAAGGGGATGTGTTTATTAAAAAACCTCCCAAACGATATCCTTTCTCCAGATTGATACTTGCATTCGGTATTGGTGTTATCATATTTGTGGCGTTTAATACTAAAAATCTGGAATTTGAGTACGATTTCGGTAATCTTGAGGCTGAGTTTCCCGAATACCGTGAATTAAGGGATCTGGCACGGGAAATATCGTCTGGCAGCAGAAGGAACCCGGCATATATTCTGGCCGATTCCTACGAGGAAATTGATAAAATTCTGGATCGCATACGAACGATCAAAGAGGAAAGCGGTGATGAAACATACATACTTGATGTAGAATCTCTGCAGGAACGTTTTCCGGTTACTGACGAAGCCGAGATGGCCAAACTCAGGCAGGTTGCCATGGTGAGGGAGCGATTGGAGGATCCGTTTTTAAAGGATCAGGAAAACAGTGATCTGGATATTCTTCGCAAAGCTTCGGAGGTGACCGAACCCCTCGATTTTAACGATTTGCCGACATTCCTGACTGAGCGATTCGTAACCCGTGATGGTGAAATCGGGCGTTTTGCTATGATCTATCCGAATCAGAGTCTGGCAGACGGTCGCGTATCCATAGGCTTCAAGAACGAAATTGGTACCATTGAAACCGAAGACGGTATCTATCATGCGGCAAGTACCTCCATTGTAGCAGCTGAAATGCTGGATCTCATGCAGGATGAAAGCTATGTTATGGTACTCGCCACATTTATCATGATTATGATACTCATGTACATTTCATTCCGGTCGTTCCGGTGGACTATTATCTCTATGCTTCCACTTATTATCGGTTTGAGCTGGATGTTTGCAATAATGATACTGTTTGATCTCTCTTTTAACTTTTATAACCTGGTAGTACTGCCAGCCATACTTGGTATCGGGAACGACAATGGTGTACATCTTGCCAGCAGATACAGGGAAGAGGGCAGGGCGAGTATGTGGAATGTATTGTCGAGTACCGGCCAGCATATTACCATTGGATCAATGACAACAATGCTTGGTTTCGCCGGATTATTACTGACCAATCACCCTGGTTTGTTTTCTATTGGTTTAATGGCACTGATTGGAATTGGTATGACCCTGCTTTCAGCGGTTACTATTTTGCCCGCACTGGTGCAGTTTCTTGAAGACAAAAACTGGATCAGGTACGACTATTAAGGAGCTGGCGGGAAATCAGATTTTAATATCCTGTTTTCAACAGATATCAAAACTCATTGAATAAAAATAACCGATTCTCAATTGATTAAAAAAACACCGGCGATAGTTCTTCGAAGTGTTGATTTTCGTGAATCAAGCAAGATCGTTACACTTTTTACACAGCAGGAGGGGAAGGTCAGTGTAATGGTTCGCGGTGCAAAAAGTCCGAATAGCAAGTATGCCGGCCTCATGCAAACCGGGAACATCCTGGACGTAATTTATTACCACAAAATCTCCCGCTCGGTTCAGTCACTCAGCGATGCATCCTACAGGCAGAAAACGTTCAACATTCAATCCGATTACGAAAAACTGGGCGTGGCCATGGCATTACTTGAAATGACAGACCAGCTTGTTCACAGTCATGAGACCAGCGGCGATCTTTTCCAGTTCGCCGAGTCGGTACTCGTGTGGCTGCACAATGCTGAAGGCCGGATCAGGAACATATTTCCGTATATTCAGATGAGGCTTGCTGAACACATGGGAATAGGGCTTCAGTATGATGATAACGAACGAAGCACCGCCAATTATGTTTATATGAATATCAATAACGGAAACTTCTCAGTTGAGCCGGAAAATGAGTTCTGCATCAGGCTTACACCGTTACAAACCGGCTATGTAAAAGCTGTTTTCGGGAACAAAGCAGCTTCGTTATTGAAAAAGAATCTGAATGTTTCTGATATCAGGCAACTGATTTACCATATGGACGTTTACCTGAAACACCACATTGAAGGTTTAAAAGACCGGAAATCGGATGTCATATTCGAACAAATTAGTATGACTACATGAGTTTATTTCAGAAAATATTGACCGGCCTGATGTTGCTGCTAACGGGTGTACTGCTCGGAATGATCATTATGATCTGGCAGGACGGATTTAATACCGGTGATAATGTCGAGGTCAGAATTACAGATGTTAAACGATCGACTGGTCCGGCTGAACCCTATACGGAAAATGTGGTTGATATACCCGGATTTGGCCTCAAGGATGTGGCGCGTGAGGTGCTTCCTACCGTAGTCTACATAGAGTCCAGTGTAAATGTTGCCCGCCAGGCAATGCCGGATGACGAAAACCATAATCTGGATGAAAATTTCTGGGAGCGTATTTTCCCCCAAAGAAGGGCCAATACGATAGGCTCAGGAGTTCTGATAAGTCCCGATGGTTTCATTCTGACTAATAACCATGTGGTTGCCGGAGCTCGAAACGATATGGTCTCCGTTACTTTACACGATAAAAGATTTTTCGATGCACAGATTGTCGGCCGTGATCCGCAGACAGATCTTGCTGTAATAAAAGTTGACGGGGATGATCTCCCTCATATTATAATCGGTAATTCTGACATGCTGGAAATTGGCGATTGGGTAATGGCAGTTGGAAATCCGTTACGCCTGCGCTCTACAGTAACTGTTGGTATTGTAAGTGCTCTGGGAAGAAATGTTCAGATAATCAGTGACCGGATGAGCATAGAACATTTCATCCAGACGGATGCTGCTATCAATAAAGGTAACAGTGGCGGGGCCCTGGTCAACATGAGTGGCGAACTTATCGGGATCAATACAGCCATTGCCACAGAAAACGGGGGCAACCAGGGTTATGGTTTTGCTATTCCGATCAATCTTGCATTTAAGGTGGGTCGCGATCTGATTGAATTCGGGGAAGTTCAGAGAGCCTTTCTCGGTGTTCAAATCGTTTCTGTGGATGACCGACGGGCAAGGCAGCTTGGTCTGATGCAAATTGCCGGTGTGGAAATCGTTGAACTGGTTCCTGACGGATCTGCAGACCGGGCCGGTCTGAAAGTTAATGACGTAATTTTGTCAGTTGATGAGTATCCCGTAACAGAATCGAATGATCTTCAGTCCAGAATTGCCCTGAACAGGCCCGGCGATTCCGTCAGTCTCAGTGTTTGGAGAAACGGTGAAACCCTGACAACCAGTCTCCGGCTTTATGGAATGGATAATGAATCAATCAACAGATGGGCTCAGAGAATGGATGATCAGCCTGTAATCCTCGATTTAGAAACAGAGGTAGATACGCATTCATTTGATTTGGGATTTACAGTTGCCGAACTTGCAAGACCCGATGATCTGGAAAGTTTTGAACTCGTAATTACAGGTATTACACCGGGTTCAGAAGCTTCAAGGCGAGGCCTGCGAATCAACGACATTATTGCAGGCGTCGATAATAAAGCCGTTGCGAGTCTTGATGAACTTAAACTGTTAACCGACAGAAGTCTCGGGGATGATAACAGAGTGGTTATTGCTGTGAGGCGGGGTGAGGATACTGTGGCCTACTACGAACTGAGAAGAAGATAATCTGTTTAAGGCACTGTCTGGTACGCAATAAAGAACTAAATGCCTATCTTCGGTACCTGAACTGTAAAATCAACATCCAGGTACTGTAGTATGTCCAAAAAGAAAAAGCCGGATACATTATCCGATTACCGCAGCACTATCGATGAACTGGATAAACAGATCATCGACAGACTGGCAGAACGCCACAGAATAGTTCGCGAAGTGTTCTCGGCCAAAATATCGGGTACTACACGCATCAGGGACCATGAAAGAGAAGAACTGTTGCTGAAGAGAGTCAGAGACATGGCTGTTGATTCTGGCCTTGATCCCTACTTTGCCGAACAGCTTTTTCGGGATATCATTTACCAGTCGGTACGGTATCAGAGCCACTCCCTGCTCGACCATCAGAATGATATGTACGACGAGCGGTCGATTACAGTTGCCTACCAGGGTACTGACGGAGCCTTCAGCCACCAGGCTGCGATGCGACATTTTCATGAGCGATACGACGATATACGATGCAACGGGTTTCGAACCTTTGAACAGGCTGCTACAGCTGTGGAACAGGGACAGGCTGACGTTGCAATTCTTCCCGTTGAAAATACCACGGCCGGTTCAATCAACGATACGTACGACCTTCTCGGCGAGAAGAATCTTCATATAATTGGTGAGGAAGTACTGCGAATCGTACACTGCCTCATGGCACCTGAACAGGTCCAGCTCGAAAATATCAGGAGAGTTCTGTCTCATCCGCAGGCAATAGCACAGTGCAGCCGGTTTCTTGCAAAACTGCCGCGTTGTAAAATTGAGTCGTATGATGATACGGCTATGGCGGCACAAAAAGTTCGTGACGAAGCCGACCTTTCACAGGCTGCTATTGCCAGTGCCTATGCCGCAGATTTATACGGGTTACATATACTGGTTAAGGATATTGCGAATCAATCGGAAAATTTTACGAGGTTTGTTGTTGTATCCCGCAATCCGGTTGAGTGTGATTCCCAGTTACTGTGTAAAACATCTCTTATGCTGGCTACTGTTCACGAGAAGGGTGCATTGTTTAAGTGCCTTCAGGTTTTAAATAAACATGGCATCAGTATGACCAAACTTGAATCCAGACCACGGCACGGTAAGCCCTGGCAGTATCTTTTCTATATGGATATCGAAGGAAACAGTAAAGATCCGGCTGTTCGAAGAGCTCTGAAAGAACTTGAAGCCAGAGCCGCATTTATGAAAGTACTGGGCTGTTATGCCGCACAAAATCAGGAGTAGCTCTGTTTTTTAATATAGCGGGTACCAGAGTACTTCTGGTTTATGGATTCAGAATGCCTATTTAGACGTATCTGATTTTAAAATAAACAGTCGGGATTGTACCCGACAGATATCCGGGTACAAACGGGTTTGGTCGATATTGTTATTTAATCAATCCCGGTATAAAGGGCATTTTCAATTCAGGGGGTAAATCATTTCTGCGGATTTAATCCTGGTATGTGAACAAATAATTACTATTTGAGAAACAAGAGACAGGAATATTAGTAAAATTTAAAGTTATACAGGATAACATCAGCCGCGACTACTTTGGAATTTGGTAAAACACGAGATAACAACAACCAAAAGGTTCTTGATTATTGCAGAAAGGTTGCAATGTTAGAATTTTGAGCATTGTGAAAAACAGCACTTATGAACAGTTCATCAACAGATTTTTGTATTTGCAAACTATAAGATGGCCGGGAAATACATGTCATTACGGGATGAGAGCCTTTACAGCCTGAATTTTCGGGTAAATAATTGAAGAGTCAGATACACATATATTTGCTACTGGCGGCGTCAATACTGCTGACGTTTTTCACTGCTTTGTTGATTGCCCTGGGTGCCACCCGTAAAGCAGAAAACACACAAAGTCTGATACGTAGTTATAATGTTATTGAAAGTACGACACAATTATGGTCAAATTTGCAGGATGCTGAAACCGGACAAAGAGGTTATCTGCTCACAGGGAACTTTGACTATCTGCAACCTTACAACAATTCACTTTGGGAAATTGATCTTGAATTGTTGCGACTGCAGTCATTGACGGATGACAACCCGAAGCAGCTGGCTATTATACATAACAGCCTTGTCCCGCTCATCGGCAAAAAGCGAACCGAACTGGAACTGAGTATAACACAGTATCAACGGTCAGGAAGTGAAGCCGCTCTTAATATCATTAAAACAGATCAGGGTAAATTGACAATGGATTCGCTGCGCACAGTGATCAGCACGATTAAAGCCCTGGAAGAAGAATTACAAAAAGACAGGACCAGTGAACTTGAAAAAGCTTACTACACCTATAATATGATCTCATTTGCCGGCCTGTTCATTATCGGATTTACCATGTTGGCAGCAGTAATTACAATTCGTAAAAAAAGCAAAGAGAACAGGCAATTGATGGCCCTTGAAGTAGCGAACAACAAAAAACTGATACGGCTCAATGAAAAAGAGGTCAAATTACGCATGGATATCAGTAAATTTATGGGTAATGCCGCCCATGATTTGAGAAGTCCTTTAAATGCAATTAATTCAATCAATGAGCTGCTGAAAATGGATTCAGAGCAGTTCAGTGAAGAGCACAGGCAATTCCTTGATTTTATATCTGAATCTACAGCACAGATGGCTTCACTTATCAATAACCTGCTTGAGGTAAATAAGTTTGAGGAAGGTACGCATGCTGTAACACCCGAGCATGTAGATGTACACGCCATGCTGAAAACATTGCTTTTTGGCCACGAAACGTCAATGTACCGGAAAAATATAAAGTTGAAAACGGACATTGATTTCGAAGGGCAGCTTGTTTACACGGATAAAGGTATTTTTGTGCAGATTGCAGACAATCTGATATCGAATGCCATAAAATACTCACCGCCGGGTAAGAGAGTTGTGGTATCGCTGAAAGAAGATCGTGAAGGTTTCAGACTGACTGTTACTGACCAGGGAGCCGGAATTCCTGAATCGGATATGCCGCGTCTGTACAAGCGTTATCAAACGTTATCTACACGACCTACCGCAGGTGAAAAATCGACGGGCCTGGGTCTTTCGATCGTTAAGGAACTGGTCGACCTGATTGGCGGAACTATTGATGTAAAGAGTATCAGGGATGAGGGAACCACCTTTACAGTGCTGTTCCCATACATAGGTAATTCAGACCCCGTAGCGCATGAATTTGGAGAGGTACAGGTTCAGGATTGAACCGTAGTCAACCTGTGTTCACATTTAAGAACTGCGATGTGAACAGCAGTTATTGCGTCGATCCGGAAGCTCCCTGTGGATCAGCAGTTTCTTTCGTTTCGATGAAATACTCATAGGGAAAAGTAACCGACCATATGCCTCTGAGTTCATCGAGTTCAAATCCAGTGGCTTCATCATCCGGATAGTATTGCTGGATTATGGCGTAATCTTCGTTAAGAATATCTTCCTCCTTGCTGCCGTGGCAACTCAGGCATGTAAAAGTCATCAACCGCAATGGTGCATGATAAATAACGCTGTTCTCCTGGTATGCAAGCCTCGGAGTTAACTCGGCACCTTCGCTGATCATTTGCATATACGCTTCAATACTCGCCATTTCCATCTCGTTGGCCCGGTTATTCGGATTTCGGGGTTTGTGGGTTGCCCGCCTTACCTCAACGTTGTACTGAGTTGAAACCGAATCAGTGAGATCAATGGCCACGGTATTACAATATTGTATGGCATGGGGAATTCCACCCCGGGTCATTGCCGTACCCAACGCATTACTAATAGCGGCAAAGGTTTCGGTGACCATCTCTTTGCCAGCTTCAATTACCAGTACAGAGTCCGGTCGCAGGTGTTCATTATCGGTACGGGGTGCATCATCCTGAGAACATGCCGTAATAAAAAGCAGGCTGACAACTATGAAGATACCTGCAAAATGAGGAATGATATTTTTCATATTTGTATCTATTAAGATTTTGATAAATCTGCAGCAAATAACCTGTGATTAAGTTAATGAAAGCAGCGAAATTTCCAAGGATAAAACGATTTGTTACGTACGATTTTACCTGCGTGTTAACCGTGAATCTTTGAACTAATGATATTTCTCTGATTGGCAAGGTATTTGCACTAATACTCTTTGAAGACAACAAGGGTTGTTGTCAAACTTTATCTGACAAAATTGCAGTAACTGGCTGACAAGATGAATGAATTATAAAGATTACTATAAAATTCTCGGTGTAAATCGCGACTCTGCAGCTGTGGATATCAAAAAAGCCTATCGCAAGCTTGCTGCCAAATACCACCCCGATGCCAATCCGGATGATGAAATTGCTGTGCAAAAATTCAAGGATGTCAGCGAAGCATACGAGGTTCTGAGTGATCCCGAAAAAAAGAAAATCTATGACCAGGTAGGCAATGACTGGAAAAAGTATCATCGTGCTGGCGGTAGCGCCGATGATTTTAACTGGTCGCAATACCAGCAACAGCAAGGCAGACCGCAGGGTTTCAGCTATGAATACCAGGGTAACTTTGATGATCTGTTTGGGGCGGGTGGCGGGTCACCATTTTCCGACTTTTTTGATAACCTGTTCGGGGGAGGTGGATTTGGTACAGGAAAACAGACGACACGACAGTATGCCCCCCGCAACGAAAACCTTGATGTTCATGCCACTATGGAGGTGACACTCGAGGATGTGGCTAACGGTGCGGAGAAAACCTTCATTCTGAATAATAACCGAATAAGAGTCAAGATACCGAAAGGAATTAAAAGCGGACAGAAGCTGAAACTTGCAGGCCGGGGCAATAAAAGTGTGACCGGTGCTGCAATCGGTGATCTGTATATTGAGATTCACGAAAAGCTGCACCCCTCCTGGAAACGCTCAGGTGATGATCTGATTATTGAGAAAAAAGTTGATTTGTATACGATGTTGCTGGGTGGTCAGCTGGATCTGAGAACCCCCCGGGGAACCGTTAAAGTTACAGTTCCTGAATTGACCCAGACAGGTAAGTCGTTAAGATTGAAGGGCAGGGGGTTCCCACGTTTTAAAAATGAATCTGTTTACGGCGATCTGATTCTAAAATTGAATTGCCGGTTACCCGAACAACTGACGACTCAAGAAAAAGAGATGTTTGAAAAATTGAAAGAGATAAGAATGGAGTTTCAGTAATGAATTTGAATAAATTTACCATAAAAGCACAGGAATCGGTTCAGTCGGCTCTTGAGATGGCTGCAAATAACAATCATCAGGCACTCGAGCCCGCCCATCTGCTTAAGGTTATGATCACCGATCGGGATAGCATTGTATCCACCATCTTGAAAAAACTTGGATCCAATATTGCATCCATCGATAAAAAACTGGATGAAGCAATTACGTCGTATCCTGTTGTTAAAGGAGCTGCCGTATCCGGGCAGTTTTTGTCGAACGATTCAAAGGGGGTATTTGATGCAGCCACAAAAGCCGGTTCCGAACTGGGTGATGAATATACATCATCAGAGCACTTATTGATCGGACTTGCCACTGCGGAAAGTTCCGTAAGAAAAATGCTGAAAGAGGAGGGGGTCAGTAAAGAGAACATCCTCAAAATCCTAAAGGAGATCCGCGGATCGCACAAAGTGGATGATCAGCATGCCGAAAGCAGGTATCAGGCGTTAAAAAGATATGCACGTGATCTGAATGAGGCGGCTGAAAAGAACAAACTGGATCCGGTAATCGGGCGTGATCACGAAATTCGTCGTGTAATGCAAATTCTGAACCGGAGAACCAAAAACAATCCCGTTCTGATTGGGGAACCAGGGGTTGGCAAGACTGCCATCGCGGAAGGTCTGGCCCTGCGTATTGTAAAGGGTGATGTGCCGGAAGGGCTGCTGTCGAAGCGGATTGTCGCGCTCGATTTGGGTGCCCTGGTTGCCGGAGCCAAGTACCGGGGTGAATTCGAGGATCGCCTTAAAGCAGTTGTAAAAGAGGTTACCGATGCCGAGGGTGAGATCATCATGTTCATTGATGAGATCCATACTCTCGTGGGTGCCGGTGCTTCAGAAGGAGCCATGGATGCAGCGAATATCCTGAAACCAAGCCTGGCAAGGGGTGAACTTCGGGCGATTGGAGCCACCACGCTCACTGAATACAGAAAGTTTATTGAAAAGGATAAAGCTCTCGAGCGCAGACTTCAAACGGTATTTGTCGGTGAACCATCCGTTGAGGATACCATTTCCATTCTTCGTGGGCTTAAGGAACGGTATGAGTTGCATCATGGTGTTCAGATTACTGATTCTGCAATTGTTTCTGCGGCCGAACTTTCTCACAGGTATATATCGGACCGGTTTCTGCCCGACAAAGCCATCGACCTGATCGATGAAGCTGCTTCACGCCTGCGAATTGAAATCGATTCGTTACCCGAAGAGCTCGATAATATTGAACGGCAGATCAGGCAACTTGAAATCGAGCGGGAGGCACTAAAACGTGAAAAAGCCAAAGATAAAATTAATCAGATCAGCAGGGACCTGGCTGATCTCAATGAGAAATCCAACAAGTTAAAAGCACACTGGACCAATGAACGCGATCTTATTAAGAAAACCAGGGAACTCAAACAGGCCATTGAGGCGGCGAGAGTTCGTGCCGATAAAGCTGAACGGGATGGAGACTACGAAAAAGTTGCCGAACTCCGATATGGTACAATCAACAATCTGGAAAATGAACTCAGGGAAACAAACGATAAACTGGCTGATTTTCAGAAAGAACATGCCATGCTTAAAGAGGTGGTCGATGCCGAGGATATTGCTGAGATTGTTTCGAGATGGACCGGAATACCTGTAAGCAAAATGCTTCAAAGTGAGCGCCAGAAGCTGCTGCATCTTGAAGATGAACTGCACAAACGTGTCGTTGGCCAGCACAATGCTATAGAAAGTGTATCAAATGCGGTAAGGCGATCAAGGGCCGGCTTGCAGGATGAGGCCAGGCCAATCGGGTCATTTATTTTTCTTGGATCCACCGGCGTGGGTAAAACCGAATTGGCCAGGGCGCTTGCCGCGTATTTGTTTGACGACGAAAATGCCATGGTTCGCATCGATATGAGTGAATACATGGAACGGCACAGTGTTAGCA
Source organism: Cyclonatronaceae bacterium (assembly GCA_047921215.1). Classification (GTDB taxonomy): domain Bacteria; phylum Bacteroidota; class Rhodothermia; order Balneolales; family Cyclonatronaceae; genus RECM01. The sequence continues at coordinate 58,800 of JBLRWO010000017.1, forward strand.
GACTGGTGGGAGCCCCTCCCGGTTATGTAGGATACGACGAAGGCGGGCAGTTGACTGAAGCGGTACGCAGAAGACCCTACTCAGTGGTTTTGCTTGATGAGATTGAGAAAGCCCATCCTGATGTCTTCAATATTTTGCTTCAAATGCTTGATGACGGAAGATTAACCGATAACAAGGGTGTAACAGTGAACTTCCGGAACACGATCATAATAATGACGAGTAATATCGGGTCGCACATGATACAGAAGAAAATAGAGGATACTGGTGGGAAACTAACCGGGGAAGACTACTCTAATCTTCAAAACACACTTGTTGATCTGCTTAAGCAGGCTATACGCCCCGAATTTTTAAACCGGATTGATGATATTATCGTTTTTCATCCCTTAAGCACTGAGGATCTTAGAAAAGTCGTGGATATTCAACTGGCCCGTCTTCACAAGATGCTCGAAAGCAGACAGATCAGACTTGCAGTTCCTGATAATGTAAAAGACTGGCTGACAAGGAGGGGATACGACCCGGTGTACGGTGCAAGGCCACTTAAGCGACTGATACAGAAAGACGTTGTTAATCCCCTTGCGTCGATGTTAATCAGCCGGGAAGCAGATGAACCCGTCGAGTTTGAAGCAGCCATCAATAAAAACGGCGATGGTATTACGTTCGTCGAGGTTGTGCACAGCATTGACAACTGGGCCGGATAATCCGGCCCGGTTATCAACTAACCAGTCTTGTAGCTGAACTTTATAACCTGATCTGAAGCCCGAAGACCCAGGTTCCGTGACTGGAAGGTCCCAGGTTGTCTTTGCTGATACCGGCATAGCGATACTCAAGAAAGGGCCGAAGCAGAGGAATGGGAGTTACAGCTGCACCAACAACACCAAAATATTTGGCCGAATTCTCTTCGCCATCAAATTCCACATCAAAGTCATCTGTCACCTGTTCGGCAAGGGCCGTTTCAACCGAAAAGTTCTGCCAGCCAATACCCAGACCTGCATAGGGTGAAAACAGACCAAGACCCACTGAAACTATGGCAGTTGCGCCAAATTCACTGGATGTCAGGTCCTGCGAATAATTAATATTGTTCACAGACAGGCTGTTTTCTTCACTGTAGTAACTGTAGTGAGCCCTGGCTGAAAGAGATACCATAGGCAAATTCAGCAGAGAAAACTGGGCGTGAACACCAAAGCCATTTGTGGGTTCTTCATCCCGGATCTCATAGGTAACCCCGAGACCGATTTGCGAAAATGATGAGTTAGCCGTAATGGCAAACAGGATCAGGACAAATGAAAAGGATGTGATGAATTTTTTTAACATGAAAGGCAGATTTTATTTATGTTGAACTAATTAATATAAAATTTCTTAATGTTAATTACTTCTTTTTACGTAAGTATGTTTCCCTTGCATAATCCTATAAATATCAGTGTGATGATTAATTATTAGTGTAATCTCAGAATGTGATAGAAGTGAACAAACGTTTAACCCTTGATGAGCAAAGAAGTAAAAATTAGTAATTTCACGATTCAACGGGGTTAGAAATTTGATTAAATTACAGGTTTGTTTATAGTGATGATCAGACAAGCGGTTGGCCCAGATGTGTTGAACACTTGTCAATCAGAGGAAACAGATATAAGCTATAACAGCTTTAAAAACAATATTTAGCCGACGTGGTGGAATGGTAGACACGACAGACTTAAAATCTGTTGGGCCTTATAGCCCGTGCCGGTTCGAGTCCGGCCGTCGGTACCCCAAAGCCATGGACAGCCTCTTTATCAGATGAGCTATCCATGGCTTTTTCTTTGATCCGGGCTCATCGATCTGTGAACTTTTCCTGAAACTTTTGATTTTTATCTGCGAAAAACAGCAATAGAATATTTCATTTTTCACGATAACAGAAAATTGTTTATCCGCTCTTGTCTTTATTGCTCCAGCCTTCATCATAATTTCGGGGAATTGACAATAAAGGGAAATAATTAGCATACAGACCAACAAAATGCCCGCCAACATTATTATAATATTCAGTAAAGCAATTATTCTGATCATTTGTTCTGCACAGGCTGTAACTGCTCAATCTGTTACTGATGTACTGACCGACTCAACGTATACTGCTGCCTATAAAAACATCAATACCATACTTCCTGCCATAGGAGCCACACCGGAAACAGGTTTACTGTTTGGCGGGGTAGTAATGCGTCAGTCCAAACCGGGCAATGCCGGTGCAGATACAAGATCTTCAGTAGTGCTGGCTTCGGCAATATATACCACGAAAAATCAGCTTCTGATTGGTTTATCACCCTATATCATTTTCCCGGAAGAACGGTGGATTATGGAAGGTGGTTATCAGTATCAACGGTATCCCGACAGTTTTTGGGGTATCGGGAAAAATTCGGACAGCTCAGATGAATTGATCTACGAGTACAGACAGTGGGAGTTAGTGCAATCTGTTCAAAGAAAAATCGGAATCAATATGTTTATGGGTCCGATTGTAAGATGGTCACGCATCTCGGATGTGGAATTCAGCGATACCGATGGTAATCTGGTGAGCAAACCGCGGGTTAACGGAACAGCAGGGAGTATCTCATCCGGAGCAGGCTTCATCTATCAATGGGATGCCCGGAACAGTGTTCTCACACCTACCCGCAATCATCTGGTGAAAGTTATGGTTATGTCATATCCCGGATTCATGGGTACTACCCATCCTTATATCATTAGCATGATTGATAAACGCAAGTACTTTGATTTCCAAAATGATGGTAAACGCGTGGCCGCTTTCAATTTATTGAGCGTATTTACCTCGGGGAACCCTGCATTTACAGATTATCCATCCCTCGGCGGGGAATCAATACTCAGAGGATACTATTATGGGCGGTTCAGGGATAATAATACTCTTCAGATTCAGGCCGAATACCGGCAGTATTTATTCTGGAGATTGGGTATTACCTCTTTTATTTCTGCCGGAACTATGTGGTCACGATTCCATGAGTTCAGCCTGTCCGATCCCAAGAATGCGGGAGGATTCGGCCTGAGGTTTAATCTGAATAAAAATGATACAACCAACCTGCGCATTGATTATGGAGTCGGAAAAAATGTGAGTGGATTTTATCTGACCTTCGGGGAAGCGTTCTGATACCAGGAGTTGATTTTGCACCGACCTGAACCATTTGTTTAACAGGGGGAATTTGATTATCTGCTTACTGACCACTTACCATCTTTGAGTGTTTCAAATGTTTTTGTATCTCCCATTCGCCAGGTTCCTGAAATGGATCTTCCGGTAAGGAGTCCGGTGAACCGGTAGTCAATGCCATCTTCAAGGCTCCGCCAGCTGATGAATACCTCGTTTCTTAAGATACTGCCGGTAAATTGATGTTGCTGCCCGGGACTCGCTGTTAACGTTCCAGATATGAATTCATCTTCCTGATCAATTATAATAATTAAAGACGCAGTTCCATCACCGTAATCAATGAAATTGGTTGCTGTTCCCGTCCATCTACCGGAAATGTCGATAACGGTTCCCAGTGGTTGGTCACAGGCGGCCAGAAATATCAGAAGTGATGGCAACAGCATGTGTATAGCTGATCCCGGCCTCATTCATCATCTCCGGCCATGTCCCACAGGTGACCACAAGCGTTACACCGATACCTGGAAACAGAGGTGGAAAAAAGTGTATCCCCAAATGGAACCAGCAGAAGTAACGAGCTGATCATCAGCATTACCGGGTTATATCGTTTAGGGGTAATATCATTTGATTTGCATTCGGGACATAGCAGTGGCATAGGCATTTCAGTTTCCACTGTTCCGGAACCATAAAGAACACTACAGGCATGCTTTGCAAAGTGTTCAGGCACCTGCAATTTAATGCCACCAACCGCATTAGAATAGAAAAGGTTCATGCCCACCATATTCTGATCCTGGATAACGCAAGGTATACCATAATCAAGCAGTCTGGCTTTATCCAGGTCGGCCAGATATATCTGATTATATGTTGCTATGGTTACCAGCAAAGACTTTAATGGCTATATAGGTTATAAAGGTAGGTTATCATGCTTTTTTCTCGGAACAGAGTCAACTTTATTGCGGATAACATGCAGGGCATTAATCAGTTTTGTACGCGTTTCGTCTGGCAGTATAACATCATCAATATAACCGCGCTGAGCCGCCTTGTACGGGTTGGCAAATGTCTTCTCATATTCTTTTTCGAGTTCCGCTTGTCGGTTTGCCGGGTTATCTGCCGACATTATCTCCTTGCGGAATATGATTTCAACGGCACCTTTTGTTCCCATAACGGCTATTTCTGCCGTTGGCCATGCCACATTATAATCGGCGCGTATGTGTTTTGAGTTCATCACATCATAAGCGCCACCATAGGCTTTTCGTGTAATGACAGTTAGCTTGGGAACAGTAGCCTCGCAAAAAGCATAAAGCAGTTTGGCACCGTGTTTAATGATGCCGCCCCATTCCTGATCGGTGCCGGGCAGGAATCCCGGAACATCTTCAAATACAATCAGCGGGATGTTGAAACAGTCGCAGAAGCGAACAAACCGGGCCCCTTTTATGGAAGCATTAATATCAAGACAACCGGCAAGCGATAATGGCTGATTTGCAACCACTCCCACACTAACTCCACCAAGCCTGGCAAAACCTACAATAATATTATCTGCATAGTGTTCATGGATCTCGAAAAATGATTCGTTGTCAACAACACCTCTGATCACATTTTTCATGTCATAGGGTTTGTTGGGATTTTCCGGAACAATGCTTACCAGATTTTTTGCTTTTTCGGGATCAGGTTCCGATGATTTTATCAGAGGAGCTTTTTCCTCGCAATTTAAAGGCAGGTAATTCATGAGTGTGCGTATGTCAAGCAGACACTGCGCATCGTTATCGCTGGAAAAATGGGCAACACCGGATTTGGTACTGTGCGCCGATGCACCACCCAGTGCTTCGGATGTCACATTCTCATGTGTAACCGTTTTAACCACATTGGGCCCGGTCACAAACATGTAACTGGTGTTTTTTACCATGAATACAAAATCGGTAAGAGCAGGACTGTATACAGCTCCACCTGCGCAAGGTCCCATTACCGCGGATATCTGTGGTACCACTCCCGATGCCATACTGTTTCTCCAGAAAACTTCGGCATATCCACCGAGTGAAGCAACACCTTCCTGAATACGTGCTCCTCCGGAGTCATTAATGCCGATAATCGGAACACCATTTTTCATGGCCAGATCCATGATTTTGCATATTTTTTCTGCATGTGCCTCCGAAAGTGAACCACCAAAAACCGTAAAATCCTGACTGAATACATAAACCGGTCTGCCTCCAATGGTTCCAAAACCTGTTATCACGCCATCACCAGGATAACTGATTTTTTCGAGTCCGAATTCTCTTGAACGGTGTCTGACGAATGCTCCGATCTCCTCAAAACTGTCTTTGTCGAGCAGGTAATCAATACGTTCGCGTGCCGTCATTTTGCCTGCTTCATGTTGCTTGTTTATGCGTTCCTGCCCGCCGCCAAGAAGTGCCTCTTTGCGCAGTTCCAAAAGGTGGTTAACTTTGCCGTTCTGTTTCATGCTCATATGAGATTATTATCAAACTACTTACTGTAGGCATTAAAGTATGATTGCAGCCTGTCAACAAAATTGACTGCCTCGTCGGAGTAAGGGTCAATTTTATTCTTCTTGAACACATTTTTCGTGATATAGGGACCAGCTTCTTTCCAGGACTCCATTTCTGCCAGATCTCTTATTACGGTATTAAATGCTGCCTGATCGCCTTTGAAGAAGCGTTTTATATAGTATTTCTTCTTGTCGTCAAGTGTTTTCTTGATCTCATCTATACGAAGTGGATTTCCGATTTCAATATCCAGTTCATAGTCATCATCAGGGCTTGAGAAACTATCGGCCAGCTTTGTTACTTCATCACTTTTACCTCTTTCAGGAATTTTTACTGATGTGGCGGCAGTAATAAATCGTTTCCACATGGGTACATGCTCTGTATCAGGATCTTCACGGATATCCTTATCTGATGTTTCAACATCTGCTGATGCTGCTACTGATGCCTGCGACCGGTCCGGTTCTTCGGTTTTAAAACGTTCGACCAGGGGAAGATCTTCGCCTTCTTCAGTTCTGGTTTCCGGTCGCTGGTTGTCAGCTGATTGCTGTTCCGGTTCCGGTTCAGGAGGGGTCACAAATTCAGGCCGAATATCACCTCTTTCAGCTTCCGATGCTTTTTTTATATCAGGTGCTTTGCGGATAGACTCTCTCTCAACGGTTGATTCTTCCGGGTCCGTCTGTCTGAAACGCTGCCACAGAGGAGCAGGCTCGGAATCGGTTTTCGGGGCAGGTTCTACCGGCTTAACAGGTTCGGCAGCGTGGTTATGCGATGCAGATGCGGGTGGTACTGCCGAGGTCACTCCGGCACCAATATGTTCAGAGGTGGGTTTGTTTTCGGTGATACTTTCTTCTTTGCCGGATTCCGTACCGGATTTTTCAATTTGATCTTCCCGGAGATCTTTATCAGAAGCAGTTGGTTTTTGGGCGGGTTTCTCTTCGATCTTGTCTTTAACAGGCATACTTTCGCTGTCCGGAATGGTAACGGATGTTGAATCCTGATCTACCCGAGGTGAGGATAGAATTTCAATAAATCGTGATGGACTCACTTTTTGTGTCTGGTGGTCGAAAAGTTCAGCGAGTTGATTGCGGTTCTTATCCCTGAAAAAACGGGCCAGTAATTCGGGATTTATCAGCTGTTCATTCAGCTCAAACAAAGGGTTGAGTAACTGAGACCAGTTAAGTGGATTGTACTGTGCGGTCAGTTTGTCATCAAGCTGGCTGATAAAACTTGAGAAACGCTCTCTGTCTATAAAGTCGAGCTGTTTGCGCCGCATGTAATTGGGAAGATGATGCCCGAAATGGTTGTAAACCATGATGGTTTCAGCCCTTTCTGAGGCTTCCTTGAAATCAAGGGTTTTATCATTTCCAAAAAGATAGTCGGGAAGGTTTTTTCGTGGCTCAACCAGTATACGGAGCACGTCTTCAACAGCTGCTTCTATAATGGATTTTGCATGAGCGGCAGGAAGCCTCTTTTCCGCCTCAAGGGCTACAATAAACTGGTTCCAGGTGGCACGAACAGATTTGGCATCCATATCTGCCCAATCTGTTGACGGAGTCTGAACAGAGTTGTGCAGTTTTTTGTGAAGTAAAAAATTAATTCGTTCAACCACAAAACCCGGAATCCCGAATCCCCCAAGCCACTGCGGATCAATGAATTCGAGGTCAGCAGGCAGATTATTGTGAAGTCTTTCTGTGATAGTTTTCTGAATACGTTCCATAGATTATTTTTTTTTCAAATATAGGGCGTAAGTTATGAGCCTTCAAACCCTTTTGATTGGGGAATTGATTATCACGTGTTACCTTCTGTGCATGCAAAAAATTGAGATTACCAATTTATCAAAACGATTTGGCAACAAGCTGTTGTTCAGAAGCATAAACGCAGTTTTTACCTCCGGAGTACATGGAATAGCCGGTCCTAACGGAAGCGGGAAATCCACATTCCTTAAGTGCCTGATTGGATTACAAAAACCCGGATCCGGCAAGTCAGTATTTACCATTAATGGTATGGAATTGTCGAACAGTGATCGTCTGATAAAAGTCGGTTTTTCGGGTCCTTATATCAATCTCTACTCTGAATTAACCGTACTTGAGAATCTGCATTTTCTGAGCCGTCTGTTAGACAAACCCGGCCATAGAGCCGTTGATTTACTCGACAGGCTTGGCATATCAGGTATTGCCGGTCAGCCGGTTGGCTCACTTTCAAGCGGGCAATTGCAACGGGTTCGGATTGCTTCAGCATTGATTAAAGAATCACCCATACTACTTCTGGATGAACCGGGTACGAATCTTGACCGGGAAGGGAATGACCTGATCACCGCTTTGATCAACGAAATACGAGCTAAAAATAATCTGGTCATTCTGGCATCCAATCAAGTCGCTGAACTTGATATGTGTGACCAGATACTTCAAATAGACGATTATAAAAAATAACCTTATAAACCAGGTATGAACATAAAAACCGAGGATTACCAACTTGCAGAAAAGCTGTTGACTTATAGCGTGAATCTGCAGGAAAATGAAAATATCATGATACAACTGGTCGGGCTGAACGGAATCGGCCTGGCAAGGGCACTGGCTGAAACAGCCCGCAATATGAAAGCACATCCATTTCTAAGACTGGAAGATTCGGAAATTCAGCGGGTTCTACTTGAAAGAGGCGACCACTCATTCTGGGAAAATCAGGCTAAAACCGATCAGCTGCCACTGATGAAACAAATGCATGCCTTCATAGGAATCAGGGCTACCGAAAATATTTATGAAGGTTCGTCAGTAAGCGGTTCGGCGAACAAGGCCCATGCGGAAGCCTTTTTGAAGCCGGTTCATTTTGATCAGAGAGTGAACCATACCAAATGGTGCATCCTCCGGTATCCCTCCGCATCATTTGCCATGAATGCAAAAATGCCCACAAGTGAATTTAGCCGTTTTTATTACCAGGCTTGTCTGCTCGATTACAACAAACTGAGAGAGGCCATGAAACCTCTTGAGGAGAGATTACGGCACACGAGAGAGATACGGCTTGCAGGTGATGGAACCGATATCACGATGTCGGTGGAAGGTCAGAACTGGATACCCTGTTACGGTACAAAAAACATACCGGATGGTGAGCTGTTCAGTTCGCCGGTGCTTGATTCTGTTAATGGTGAAATCACCTATGCGCCTTCTGTATATCAGGGGAAACCATTTGAGTTTGTTAAACTGAGTGTAAAAAATGGTGTGGTAACCGGTTTTAATTCATCCAATAATCCTGCTCTTGAGGAAATACTGAATACAGACAAGGGGGCCAGGCGTTTTGGTGAATTCAGCTTTGGTACCAATCCGGTTATTGAAAAACCGATGTACGATATCCTGTTTGATGAAAAGATATATGGTTCCAACCACCTCACCCTCGGGCAGGATTACGAAGAGGCATCTAACGGAAATAAAAGCAACATCCACTGGGACCTGGTATGTATAGGGGCCGACATATGGCTGGATGGCGAACTGGTAAGAAAAGGAAGGCTGTTTGTTACCGAAGATTTGAAATGTTTGAATCCGGATCACTTACTGTAATGATTTCCATTGAGTTAACATATAACAGAGAATTTTTCCCCGGTTTTCTTTGTTTTGATTTCTGTTAGCACAAGTTTGAGTTTATAATTGCAAGCCAAAAAATGATCAATAGTGTAAAAGTTGCGAAATAAGTACATTTCAACCATATATGAGTGGTGCAGCAGTTAACATAAAACAGAATCTTTCGGAATACAGACTTCCGGAACCGCAGGCTGAAGAGCTCGCCGGCCTTCTGAAGGTATGCTCCGACTACATTGACAATGTGGATGAAGATCTGATAAGCCGGGCTTTCAAATTGAGCTACATGATGCATGATGGTGAAACCAGGGCATCAGGAGAGCCTTACTATCTGCACCCGCTTGAAGTCGCCTACATTATTGCGCGTGAAATTGGCATGGATGATGTGTCCATAGTTGCCGCTCTGCTGCATGATACTGTTGAAGACACCAGTGTAAGCCTTGATGATATAAAGATGGAATTCGGACCTACGGTAAGTCACCTTATCGACGGGCTCACAAAAATTTCCGGTGTTTTTAAAACCAAGGGTACAAAACAGGCAGAAACATTTATGAAGCTGCTCATCACGATGGCCGAAGACCTGCGTGTTGTGCTCATAAAGTTTGCTGACCGGTTGCATAATATGAGGACCCTGTACCATCTGCCCAAGGCCAAGCAGCTGACCATCGCAACCGAAACCATGGAACTTTATGCTCCGCTGGCACACAGATTCGGCCTTTTTAAAATCAAAAGTGAACTGGAAGATCTCAGTTTTAAAGCACTGGATCCAAACGGGTACAAATTTATAGCCAGAAAGCTGAAGGAGAGAAAGGAATCGCGTGAAAAATTCATGCACCAGTTCATGGAGCCCATTCAGGAAAAGCTGGTATCAGGTGGCTTTAATTTTGATATAAAGGGGCGGCCAAAGCACATCTATTCGATTTATAAAAAAATGATGCGGCAACAGAAGCCATTTGAAGAGATATATGATCTGTTTGCAATACGGGTAATTCTGAATGATCCGCATACCAAGGAAGACTGCTGGCGTGTCTACTCCATTATAACCGATTCCTACACCCCTATTCCGGAACGATTCCGTGACTTTATCTCTGTTCCCAAAGCAAACGGTTACCAGTCGCTGCACACTACGCTGATCACAAATAAAGGTGTGAAGGTGGAGGTGCAGATCCGAACTCACAAGATGGATGAAATAGCTGAAAAGGGTTTGGCTGCTCACTGGAAATATAAAGAGGGTCACGACAAAACCACCATTGACAAATTCGTAAACTGGGTACGGGAGGTTCTTGATAACCCCAGACCGGAGGCTGCTACCGAGTTCGTTGAGGATTTTCAGCTGAATTTATATACGGACGAGATCTATGTATTTACACCCAAGGGTGAGCTGAAAACACTGCCTAATGGATCCACACCCATTGATTTTGCCTTTGATATACACAGTGAAGTGGGTGAAAGAGCACTTGCTGCGAAAGTTAACGGCAAAATCATGCCACTAAGGCATAAATTGAAAAGTGGGGATCAGGTGGAAATTATTACCGGAAAGCAGGTAAACCTGAATCCCGACTGGATCAATGATGTGGCCACACACAAGGCCAAGTCGAGAATACGACAGTTCATCAAACAAAAAGAACGTCATGTATATGATATAGGTCGCGAACTCTGGGAAAAACGGGCTGAAAAGAACAAAATTAATGTAAGCGACCAGGATCTGATGAAAATTGCATCAATGGTTAACTATGAGTCGCTGCACCGGCTTTTTGTCGATATCGGTACCGGTATGTATGATGTCAATAAATTTGTAAAGGCTGTAAAAAGTTTTCAGAGTAAGGGCAGGGTTGATGAAGATAAAACCGCACGTTTGCCGGGCAAAGGTGATGATGAGGCCAAAGACCAGTTTCTGGATGATGCGCGAACACTTCGCACCGGACAGGGCCTGATCCTGAATGGTTTGCTGGCCGATGTCAAATACACCTATTCAAGGTGTTGCAATCCGATACCGGGTGATGATGTTGTTGGCTTCATAAGCCGTGATGGTGAGGTAAAAGTTCACCGCACATCGTGTAAAAACCTTAAGCACCTTATTAAAAATGACTCGGAACGAATAGTTGATGTTGCATGGGCCAAAAATACGGATAGTCAGTTCATTGGCGCTGTAAAAATAATCGGAGAAGACAGGGTAGGGCTGATTAACGACATATCAAACGTTATTTCCAATACGCTGAAAACTAACATGAAAAGCATTAATGTGAATAGTGATAGTGGGAGTTTTGAAGGAACTTTGATTATATTCGTTGATAATATTAAACATCTTGAGAAAGTAATTAAACGCATACAGAAAATCGATGGGATAAAGCAAGTTTACCGATACGAATAAACAACTATTAGTGGGTTTACTTCAAAAGGTTCATTAGTCGTGTTTGGGTAAACTCCGGAGTCGTTAATCTGTAGATGTACACACCACTTGAAAGGGATTTGGCATCGAATGTTACGGTATGTGTTCCACTTGTCATGATATTATCTACCAGAACTGAAACCGATTGACCTAATAAGGAAAATACTTCCACACGTACATGTATAGTTTCAGGTAGTGAGAATTGAATCTGTGTTGTTGGATTGAATGGATTGGGATAGTTTTGTTTCAATACAAACTGAGTGGGTACTTCTTCAATATCAATTGATGTGCCAATACAGGTTCCCCATTTCGGTTTGTTTTCAGATGACAGCGGACTATCTACTGAAAAATTAAATGGTTCAGATGTTATTTCTGTCACACACCAGATATTGATTGGTTGATTGAATTTGCTGCCAAAAAACATCCATCTCATATCGGTTACACTGCTCACATCCCAATCCCCGATAGGTTGGTTGAATTGACTATCCCTAAACATCGTCTCCATATTTATCACATTACCAACATCCCAGGTCCCGATGGGTTGGTTGAATTTACTGCCAAAAAACATCTCTCTCATATACGTTACACTACCCACATCCCAGTCACCGATTGGTTGATTGAATCGGCTATTACGAAACAGTAAAGTCATATCCCAGACCCTGCTAACATCCCAATTCCCAATGGGATGATTAAATTGACTTGCCCAAAACATCGAACCCATAATCGTAACATTACTTACGTCCCAGTCCCCGATGGGTTGATTAAACCGACTACCCGCAAACATCCCACCCAAGCTCGTAACATTACTCACGTCCCAATCCCCGATGGGATGGTTGAATGGGCTTTCCTGAAACATCGAACCCATAGCTGTAACGTTACTCACGTCCCAGTCCCCGATTGGTTGATTGAATGGACTTCGTGCAAACATCCTTCTCATATCAGTCACACTACTCACATTCCAATCCCCAATAGGTTGGTTGAATGGACTCAGATTAAACATGTTACTCATGTACGTCACATTACCCACATCCCAGTCCCCAATTGGTTGGTTGAATTGACTCCACGAAAACATCCCGCTCATGCTCGTAACACTGCTCACATCCCAGTTCCCGATGGAATGGTTGAATTGACTTAATGCAAACATTGAACCCATATTCGTCACACTACTCACGTCCCAATCCCCGACAGGTTGGTTGAATAGACTACCCCGAAACATTGCACTCATATCCGTCACATTACTCACGTTCCAGTCCCCGATGGGTTGGTTGAATTCACTTTCACGAAACAAACCATTCATATTCGTCACATTAGTCACATCCCAGTCCCCGATGGGATGATTGAATGGACTGCTTGCAAAAATTAGACTCATGTCCGTCACATTCCCCACATCCCAATCCCCGATGGGCTGGTTGAAATTACTTCCCGCAAACATTTCACTCATGTTCGTCACATTTCCGACATCCCAATCCCCGATGGGCTGGTTAAATTTAATTCTATTTGATTCGTCAAATTGACTATCATAATTCATAAACATTTGTCTCATGTCCGTCACGTTACTCACATCCCAATTTCCAATTTGTTGGTTGAATGGACTGGACGCAAACATCTGACTCATATCCGTCACATTACTCACGCACACTTTGGTGAGGTCTGCTCCCTCGTCCCTTCTCTGAATCAGCAAATTTCTGTCTACTACCTCGTAGGTATCGCCATTGACGACTTCTGTAGTTCCGATTTCCACCCCTGCACACTTCACAATCCCTTTTTCATCAATGGTAATGGATTGAGCATAGAGATTGGTTGCAAGAATAAGCAGGATGAGAGGAAGAATTATTCTTTTCATAGGAGCAGATGATTAGTCTGAAGGTTTACTCCGTTTATAAAAGTATTATATCTATTCTAATATAACCCTATTAAATATAACTGTTCATTTTCAACTAGCCAACAAAACGGACGGCTGTTACTATTATAAGGAAAGCAATGAAGAGGGGACAGGTTACTTGTTGCAGATTCGTTGGGCAACATGCCATGACTACTATATAGCTTTATAATTGTTCGGTTTACCAGCCAGGCTGTTGATTCTTCATGGAAACAAATGTAAGTTTATGGAATGCTTGCAAAGGGTTTTAAATGAACCTTACGAATCTATAAACCAACCTGTAAAATAAGCTCAATCGTTAGTCGTTGTTAGATGTATATTAAATTGTTTTAATATTATTTGTTAATAATGATGAACTTAGCCTAAGTGCTGTTTTTATACAACTTTTTGCGTTTATCTTCTTTAATTTCTCGTTAGAATTTCGTATTCTATAACAAATGTAAAAACAGACGATTACCCCTTTCTGATCCCGGTATATTATGCTATTTGCGGGTCAGAGAAAAAAAATTACAGCCCAAAAGACAAACAAAAGCAGTTATAACAACCTGCTTAATTAAATAATAACTCATTAGTTAACAAGGACTTATGACCTACACAAAAAGAGATATTGTTCGTCGCATTTCAGAGAGTAAAAACCTGCCAATGGTACAGGTTGAACCCTGGGTCGACGACGTTATTACCGCGCTTCGTGAAACGATGATGGATGCAAATCCAACATGCCGCATCGAAATCAGAGATTTTGGTGTGTTTGAAGTAAAGATTACAAAGGCGAAACCAAAAGCCCGTAATCCAAAAACAAATGAAGTCATCTACGTGCCTGAACACCGTAAAACACACTTCAAGCCAAGTAAATTATTGAAAGAATTCCTGCGTCAGCCACTTGAAGAAACAGCAACCAAGTAATCAGGAACCTGTTTTGAGTAGTAAAGGCAGGATTCTTAGTCTTGATGTTGGAATCAAACGAACAGGAATAGCCCGATCGGATGTGTTGCAAACAATTGCAACTCCGGTCGGAGCTGTTGAAACACCAAAGGTTTTTCAGTATCTGAAAAACCTTTTTTTATCTGAACCTTTTGTAAAAATTATTGTTGGGTGGCCCGTTAATCTGAAGGGAGAAACTGGCCAGTCTACCGAAATGGTTGAACGTTTTATTCAGTCCCTGAAAAAGGAGTTACCGGGCATGGAAATTGAAACCCTTGATGAACGTTTTACGTCCCTGATGGCTCAGCAAAGTATTCGTTCATCCGGTGTATCAAAAAAAAGAAGACAGGAAAAGGGATTGGTTGACGCTGTAGCAGCCGCTATATTATTACAGGATTATCTGGACAGAAATTAGAGAAATGAGTGTACTTCCCATTGTAACGTACGATGACCCCGTACTCAGGCAGAAATCAGAACCAGTGGCCGCTGATTCACAGGTCTTGCAGGCCCTCATTGACGATATGTTCGAAACCATGTATAACGGAAGCGGAGTCGGACTGGCGGCTCCTCAAATAGGAGAATCGCTTCGCCTTTTTGTGATGGATGCCGATGTAATGACAGAGGATACTGAGGAAGATGATCTTGGTCCTCTCGTCTTTATAAATCCTGAAATCATAGTTCGGGGCGAGGATCAGCTAACCATAGAAGAAGGTTGCCTGAGCATCCCTGGTATTCGCGACAGTGTTACCCGACCTGATACCATTACCGTGAAATTTCTCGACAGGAACTTTAAGAACAAAGAACTGAGTGTATCGGGCTGGACATCCAGGGTTATTCAACATGAAATAGACCATCTCGATGGCATTCTGTTTATCGATTATCTGGGATCGTTCCGGAAACGGCTGTTGAAAGGAAAACTCAACCAGGTAAAAGCAGGGATGGTTGAAGCAGAATATCCTTTGGTGGCTAAAAGCGTTTCTGCCTGATTAATTACAATTTACCTTTTTTCATTTCCCCACCCCGGATTATCAAATTCCGTTTGACATGAATTATGCCTTCTACTAAAGTGACGATACCCGGTAAGAAAGTAATGCGATCTTCGAATGGAATTGTCCACTACGGCACATTGCGTTAAAAAACTTCTATGAATCCGCTGAGAATTGTTTTTATGGGGTCGCCGGACTTTGCGGTTCCTTCGCTGAAAATACTGCACAACAGCTCCCACAGAATCGTTTCTGTTGTTTCTGGTCCCGATAAAAGACGTAGCCGCGGAAAAGAAACATCACCAACGGCTGTTAAAAAAGAAGCGCTGAATCTTGGATTGCCGGTAACTGAAGCAGACAATCTGAAATCAACAGATTTTGTTGAAAAACTGAGATTTTATAATGCAGATCTGTTTGTAGTTGTGGCATTCAGGGTACTCCCGCCCGTTGTTCTGGAAATTCCGGGGATCGGATCAATAAATCTTCATGCATCGCTTTTACCCAGATACCGCGGTGCAGCGCCCATTCATCATGCCGTTATAAACGGGGAAACCGAGACAGGTTGTACTGTTTTTTTTCTTGATCAGAATGTTGACACCGGCAAAATTCTGCTTCAACAAAAAACGGATATAAGTAAAAATGAAAATACCGGATCTGTGTATCAACGACTGATGCATTTGGGTGCCGATCTTATTCTGCAGTCGGTCAATCTGATTTCTACAGGCAAATATACACTGTATCATCAGAATGAAAATGAGGCAACACCTGCCCCGAAAATCTATCCAGAAGATTGCAAGATTGATTTTAACGCACCTAAAGTTGACGTTTATAATAAAGTTAGAGGATTGAGTCCTGTTCCGGGTGCATGGACACTGCTCGATGGCAAGCGCTTTCGCATTCTGGAGGCAGGAATAGCCGACCTGCAACCTGGCAAAATACGTCCGGCCGAGATTATGGTACTGAACGGCAAGGTGTTTGCAGGTTGCTCAGATGGAGCAGTAGAGTTGGGTTATGTGCAGCTTCAGGGCAAAAATCCTGTGAAGGCAATTGATTTTTTTAGAGGTTATAAGGGCGAAAATATATTAGATTAAACTACTTAGGGTAATAAATAAATTAAATAAAAGTAGTGCCGACTCTGATACAAGTTTCTTAATTTTGGCCAGTCTGATCCAAAAAAGGATTGGGTGAATATATCAGTAACTGAAATTGAAACATCTGCTGGTTATCATCGTTTTGATGATCACCACAACACCGGAATCAATAACCTCATACTATGGAACTTCCTCCACTTCATCAGGCTGCAACCGAAGGTGATACTGCTGAAATAAGCAAACTTCTTGCCGATGGTGCAGATATCAACGAAGCGGCAAAGAACGGATCAACGGCACTTATCTATGCGGCACAGGGCAACCAAATGGAAGCAGTAAAATTTCTGGTTGAAAAGGGTGCTGATGTCAATCTGACAAACAAGATTGGCGGTACCGCCCTGAACAGAGCTGCTGAAAATGGTAATACCGATATGATGAGATTTCTGCTCGAGAACGGAGCTACGGTTGGTCCGCTGGCCATGATTATTGCCGCAAGAGAAGGCAGGCTGGACGCAGTAAGATTGTTATTCGAAAAAGGGGCGGATGTTAATGCGCGCCAGAGCTGGGGTCAGACGGCATTGATGCAGGCAGCCCGTGAGGGGCATGCCGATATTGTAAGGTTTTTGATTCATAAGGGAGCAGATGTTAAAATCAAGGACAAGAATGGTAAAAATGCCCTTGCCATGGCAAATGAAAACGACCACATTGAGGTAACTCTTATGCTGCGACGGGCCGGGGCGATTGAGGAAAAGACCACCAAGAAGACGGCTCCGGTTGTTCCGGCAGACGATGATGAGGATGATGAGGATGATTATACGCCAAGCGATGACATTGATACCGGCACCGAAGATGTAGCCGATGAGGATGCCGAGGAACCGGATGCAGGCCTGGATTGATAAATCATACAATTAGTTGGGCGGATACCAGACGTACTGCCCCAATCTGTTTATGTAGCTCCGGTGGGTTTGAATGTTTTCGCCAGCGGTACCAGTAGTGTTACCCTTACCAGGGAACAAGTGACATGAAAGAGATTAGAAACCTGATACAGTTTTCCAGGAATTAAAAATCAATTTTGCATTTCACTCAGTTGCAGGTCCAGGGCATTAACTGAAATATATATTTCCCTGATGGACAGCCACAGAGAATAGAGCAGCATTACCAGGCTAATGGCAAAAATTAATTTTCCTGCCAGAATTTCACCTGCAAAAAGCAAAAACATGCACAGAACGCACAGAAAAAGACTTCCGACACCGTGAAGCTGCATGTTTTTGATCATCGTCAGCCTCTTTCGCAGATTATCGATCTGTCCGGCAATCACCGGATGCGGGGCGGTCTTATGCTGATCATGCAGCTTTCTGATGAGTCCTGCAATGGTTAGAAACCGGTTCGTGTATGCCAGCAGAAGCAGGGAAATGGCCGGAAACAGAAGTGCAGGTGTTGTAAGATCCATTAACTGCAGATTTTTTATTTTTTAATAACGGACAAGAAAACCGGCTATGGGGCGTTAATGATTTAAATAGCGCGAAAGCGTTAAAGGTTGGTTGGATAGGGCCGGTCGTTCCCGAACAGAGCGCCGGCCCTTGTACTTTGTTCAATATGTAGTTCTGCGACTGGTGGAATCGGTGTTCAGGCAAATGCAAACATCATTCATGGTAGCCGGGTTTGGAAGTGGCCCCTTGTTATTCACTGGAATGTCTGAAGTCATCCACAACATATTTTTTACCATTCTGCTGGCGCTCCGTCAATGATTTTGCCTGTAGAAAATAGAGAAGATAATCGCGGCCACCGGCTTTTGAATCTGTTCCGCTTAAATTAAATCCGCCAAATGGCTGAGCTCCCACCAGGGCTCCGGTACATTTTCGGTTGATGTAGAGGTTGCCCACGTGGAATTCCCGCAGAGCCCGATCAATTTTTGACGGATTTTTGGAGAAAAAAGCCCCGGTAAGTCCAAATTTGGTGCTGTTAGCGATTTTCAGTGCATCATCAAAATCTTTTGCTTTAATCAGGGCTACCACTGGACCGAAAATTTCTTCCTGGGCAATACGGGCATCGGCTGGTACGTCCACGAAAACCGTTGGCTGAATGTAGTAACCTTTGTAATCGGTTTTTGCTTTTTTCCCACCAACTACAAGCCGGCCCTCTTTCTTTCCGATGTCGATATACTTAAGGATTTTTTCAACTGCTTTCTTGTTAACAACCGGACCAACAGGATAATTATCCATGGCGTTTCCAATCTCAAGTTTGCCGGCAAGGGCAATTACCCGTTCGGCAACCTGATCGTAAACATCTTCACAGATTACAGCCCGTGAACCAGCCGAACATTTTTGACCCTGATAGCCAAAAGCTGAAGTAACAATTGCCTGTGCAGCATCATCAAGATCTGCTTCACTGTCAACCACCACGGCATTTTTTCCGCCAAGCTCTGTTGCAACCCGTTTCAGGAAATGCTGTTTCTCGTTTGACTGCCCTGCAAGTTTTGTAATTCTGAGCCCGACTCCGAGAGAACCTGTGAAATTTATGAACCGCGTTTTGTGGCTTTTAACCAGGCTTTCGCCAACCTCAATATTGTCGCCGGTAACGAGGTTAAAAACACCCTCGGGCAGGCCGACCTCTTCAAACACTTCGCTTACAAGCTGAGCCATCATGGGAGAGTCGGGAGAGGGCTTGGCCACGACAGTATTACCAGCGGCGATAGGAGCTGCAGCCATACCAATGGTAATAGCGAAGGGGAAATTCCAGGGTGATATTGAAACACCTGCTCCGATAGGTATGTATATGGTTTTATTTCGTTCACCTTGTGAGTCAGTAACATTCATTCCATCGGCATATCGAAGGGCTTCTCTGCCATAGTATTCCAGGAAATCTATCCCTTCAGCAATCTGAGCATCCGTTTCCGAAAAATTTTGCCCCACTTCTGTAACCGCCCAGGCATTAAACTCAAGACGGCGGCGGCGTACCACGTCTGCTGCCCTGAAAAGATAATCAGCACGGGTTTCAGCTGATACGTACTGCCAGGTCTTGAAAGCATCCCAGGCTACGTCGAGGGCTTTAATCGCCTGTTTTCTGCTGGCCATTTGAAACACGCCAACGGTTTCCTTAATGTTCGATGGGTTTTCCCGTTTGAATGTGCCTTTTTTACCTTTTACTCTTTTCCCGCCAATCAGCATTTCATATTCATTTCCCAGTTTTGAACGGACCTCTTCGATGGCAGCTTTTTGAGCGGAGAGGATAGTTTCGTCGGTATAATCAAGATAGGTTTCGTTTCTGAATGGTTTAATATTTTTAGCCATGGCAACCGAATTGAAGATTAGGATGTGGTTAATTTTATGACTCAAATATACTGAATAGTTCGGGTAATGCCGAAAGCATGCGAAGATGTCTGGCGAACTAATTGCCTGGTTAAAAGCGCTTTTTTAACGTAAAAATCGTAGCTGACAGATCTTTAATCCAATTGTCTGATTTACTTGATAATCGTGCGCTTAAATGATAGTTTAAGGTTAGATTTTTAATGGATAACTGGCCGCCAAATAAAGGCCAGAATCAATACATAAATAATTAAACGAAGGAAAGAATTCATGGCTAAGATTAAAGTTGGTATTAACGGTTTCGGACGCATAGGACGTCTTGTTGCCCGCAGTATTTTCAAACATTATAATGATCAGATCGAAATCGTATCGGTCAATGATCTTACTGACGCAAAAACACTGGCTCACCTGTTTAAATACGACTCGATTCAGGGTGGTTTTCAGGGAGATGTAAAAGCAGATGGCAATGATCTGGTAATCAACGGAAGCCGCATAAAAGTAACTGCAGAAAGAGATCCCGCCAATCTGAAGTGGGGTGAGCTGGGTGTGAATGTTGTTGTGGAAAGCACCGGATTTTTTACCAGCAGGGAAGGTGCTGACAAGCACATAGCTGCCGGCGCTAAAAAAGTGATCATTTCAGCTCCTGCGAAAGGTGATGTTAAGACGATCGTTCTCGGTGTAAATGACGCCGAAATCGATAAATCCGATACCGTCTTCTCAAATGCGAGTTGCACCACAAACTGCCTTGCACCTATGGTAAAAGTACTCGACGATACTTTCGGTGTGGTTAAAGGTTTCATGACAACCATCCATGCCTACACGGGAGATCAGCCCACTGTTGACAGTCCCCACAAAGATCTTCGCAGGGCAAGAGCTGCAGCTATCAACATCGTACCCACAACAACAGGTGCTGCAAAAGCGGTAGGACTTGTTCTGCCACATCTCAAAGGAAAGCTCGATGGCGGCGCTGTTCGTGTTCCGGTTGCAACCGGATCGTTGACTGATTTCACGGCGGTTGTCGAAAAGGATGCAACGGTTGAAGAGGTATTATCAGCTTTCAAAAAAGCAGCTGACGGACCACTGAAAGGAATTCTTCAGTATACTGATGAACCGCTTGTATCTTCGGATATTATCGGCAATCCGCACTCTTGCATATTTGACTCAGAGATTACCAAGGTTGACGGAAAACTTGTAAAAGTTGTTGGCTGGTACGATAATGAGGCCGGTTATTCAGCACGTACGGCACATCTGATCACAATTATTGCCTGATTTACACTGGCAGTATAGACTGTGTATTCAGAATGGCAGCAGGCTTTTGTCTGCTGCCATTTTTTTTGTGGTGCGCCCGGCAGGGCGCATTCACT
>JBLRWO010000018.1:0-3619 GCA_047921215.1 Cyclonatronaceae bacterium
GTTTGAATTAGACCAGCCCATAGTAACATGCAATCGCGTACTATTTAACATCCGATCAACACCGGTCTGTACAACATTATAGGAAACTCCGGTTTTGTTTAAAGACGGGTTGTAATAGTAAAACCCTCTCTGGCCAATACTACCGGTAGTTGTCTGGTCGATCCAGTCGCCATTGGTATCGCTTACAGACCTGTGCCCCTCATAGTCATTATTATCTGCACCCGACATGCCGGTTATGAAGTATCTTGTTCTGCTGTCAGGATTATAGCTAAACTGCACCCGACCGGCAAATCTTGACCGGTTTGTACCGTTCAGGCCAGGGGCCAGCCTGTCGATTACATCTACATACCCTCCACCAAAATCGGCAATACCATAATCGATGCCCAGACTTTCATAACCGGAAACCTCCAGCTGGTGTGACAACTGGGCTGCCATTGAAAACTTGTCATTGAACTTTTCGGCATACTTAACATTGGCCATCCTTCCCAGGCTGTTCAAAATGCTGTATTCCGATAACGCCATTCCGCCCAGGAATACATCAATTTCCCGGTTTCCAACAGGTTGCCATGAATGCAATTGCACAACCCCGCCAATGCCTGTAGCATCAAAATCAGGTGTCGGGGCACTTACCAACTGTACACGGTTCACCAAATCTGAAGGAACGATCCCCAAATCCACAGTCCTGCCCGAATAATCTGTAGCTGCAAGAGGCAGACCGTCCATCTGAACACTGTAACGGCCCCTGCCTGCCCCGCGGATATTGATATCCCCGAACCTTCCCACCTGAACACCTGGCATTCTTGCCAGTGCGCGCTCCACGTTAAAATCACCATTTTGCTGAATTTCGGACGAGGAAAGAGTGTTACCTACAACCGGTGATGCGAGCTGGTTTGCAATCACCTGAGCCTGGTTTCTTTTCTGAAATACCAGCGTTTGGCTGCCTGCACGATCATCAGCGAGATTTAATTCGATATGCCCTGCCTGAACAGCCGGGCTGTTCAATGAGATATTGGTTTCGACGGATAGATAACCCGGCATTTCCGATACCAGGACATGCTCCCCATACGGGATATTAACCAGGAAAAACCACCCGCTCCGGTCGGTTGTGGTTCCGGTTGATATGCCCTTAACTGAAACCTGTGCCGAAGCCAGCGGTTTTCCTGTATTGGCATCCTGCACAAACCCTTCGATACTGCCAGCCTGCGACTTAGCCAGATCTGTTGCGCATAATAAGAGCATAATTACACAGGACAGCAACAGGATCGCTGATCTGCTGGTAATCTTTTGGTTAATATGTGGTTTGACTAACATCGAACACTTTTCTCATTTCTGATTGTTATGGGTCATTCATTCCTTTTATATACCTCTGACATCAAAATGTATACCTTAAGCCTAGATTTATTGTCCGTCCGGAGAGGTTTTGTGTGCGGGGGTACACATCCCGGTTATAGACATAGCTGATGCTTTTGTTATTCAGGATATTGCTCGCATCGGCCCATAACCGGAATTCGTCTGTTAGCTTGTATCGCACAGTAAGCGAAAGATCCCTTGCAGCATCCCGGTAGAAATCCATATAAACCCTTTTTGAATCACCATAAAGGGTAGGGGCAAAATCAAGAGTACCGTACGATGTTATTGATGGTGAACCCCAGGCATAGGTTATCTGGCTCGAAAACCGTCGGAGTGAGTATTCAAGGCCTGCATTCACTACATGTGGCCTTTGCCCTTGAAGCCTGGTCGTCTGTCCCGGCCGGTCGATATCGGCTTCTGAAGCTGCAAACGAATAGTTGGCGTACAGGCCGATATGCTTCAATAAGCCGGGTAAAAATTCCAGGCGTTGCTGCCATGTTACTTCGAAACCATATACGGTGGCACGTTCGCCATTATCCAGACCTGTTCTTATCCATCTGGCATAAAGCCCTTCACCATCCACACCATCTGGTCCAATCACTTCGGTTGTATTGAATATGAAATCCTGCATGAATTTGTAATAAAAACCGATTGTAAATTGGCCCACATTCATGAAATAATGCTCAAACAGGACATCAATATTATCAGAGATCATCGGTTTAAGTTTGGCATTCCCCTGAGTAATACGTTCACTTGAAAAATCCCAAAGCACATAAGGTGAAAGCTGCCGGAGTGTCGGGCGGCCAATGGACCTGGTCCAGGCAAACCTGAGGTTGGTCATTTTGCCCAGTGTAACGATAAGCTGTGTATTCGGAAAAAAGTGCAGGTACTTGTTGGATGCCAAGGTATCCACCGCACCCAGAAAGCGCTTTTCCTCATCAATAGCACCTGCACGCCCGGTATACTTAGAGTCTGTATATTCTGCCCGAACACCACCCACAAGCCTGAACCTGTTAAAATTAAATACACCCATCACATAATTGCCAAGTGTATATTCGCGCGCGTCGTAGAAACTGGTCTCAGCGGTCAGTGCCCAGGCTTCGAGATCCAGTTCATAATGCGGGCGGTATGTGCGAGCGAAGTCCCGCATTTTATTGACATTCATCAAAAACGGGATGTGATAGGTCTCATGTGATCTGTCAAATATCTGGAAATCGCGGCCAAGGTAGGGATCGAAATTGGCAAGGGTTATCTGGCGCTGAAACAGGAGTAAATATCTCTCGCTGGATCCATCTGAATAGGCGAGCAGGTTGTTGGTACCAAATTTCAGGAACCCTTTCCTGACGGGTACCGTAAAGTCTACAGCACCACTGAATTCATTATTGTTATGGAAATCCCAGCGAAGTTCTTCATCAAAACGATTGAAGAACTGGTTTCTGGTTGGTATTTCCTTGTAGAAGCTGGTGGGCAGTACTTCGATTATTGGATGATTATTACCTCTTTCAAAAGAAATGCTGTGCTCGAACGCTTTGAGTGTGCTGTATTCCGGGCGGAACCGCTCTACATTGTTCTGTCCGTATCCCCAGCCCAGTTTATATTCCATTTCAAACTTATTGAAAAGATAACGGGCACCCAGCCTGGCGGTATGCTGGTAGATTTTCGCCAGATCCAGGCTCGCGCCATACACGGCATCACCGGCCCGGCCCGGATTATCGATTCCGCGTGTCTCGAACGGGCTGAAAAAATCCCTGAATATCCATCGCCAATAGTGTTCCTCCGTGGCGCGGTTTTCCAAATTAAAATTAGTAACAATGTAGTACGTGGAACGAGGTGTAGGTTGCAGGGTAAACTGCAGGCTGGCGGAATAACGATCACGCGGATCATAAGTAATGCCATTTTGCAGCCTTGTGAGAATATCACTCGGACCATCGATCTGAGGGAAATTCTGCCAGGCCCAGTCGGTCCGAACCTGCTCGGATGCATCCATAGACCGTTGATAACTCAGGTTTACCCCGTATGAAAAATCAGACCGGGGCGAATCGCCGTAACTGAACGACAACCTCCCCGCAGGACCTGTGTGCGACAAAAAACGTGAATTAAACCCGCCACCAACACGAACGTTCATCGTACGTTCACCACCTACCGGCCGCCTTGTGTTAATATTTATGGCACCGCTGAGGGCATCGGCATCCATATCAGGTGTGATAACCTTTATCACCTCCAGCTGTTGCACCATATCGGCCGATAACGTGCTGAGATCCACGCTCCG
>JBLRWO010000018.1:3629-76730 GCA_047921215.1 Cyclonatronaceae bacterium
CGGACTCTGTGCTGCCCATACGCTGGCCATCCATGGTAATTTTTGCAAAACCGGCTCCAACACCCCTGATATTTGAACCGCCATGCCCCATACCCGATACCCTTTGCAACGCATCGGAAACGGTCGCATCGGCAAACTGGTCTATCTGCTCTGATGAAACGACTGAACGTATGCTTACAGCCTGCCTCTGGGCTGTAAGAGCCCTCGACTGGCCCCGCTGAAGGGCGGTAACAAAGACTTCAGCGCCTTCAAATAAATCTGCTTCCAGTTCAATGTTCAACTCAAATTGCTGCCCGGCAGCCAGGGTTACATCTATCTCTTTGGTTTCAAACCCCAAATAGGAAACCTGAACCCTTACATCGCCGGCTGGAACACGGCGCAGGGTATATCGGCCGTCTACGTCTGCTGCATCACCAATCATATATTCACGGATTACGACGTTGGCGCCCGGCAGGATTTCCTGTGTTTCCGCATCACGAACCATGCCAAAAATGATACCATACCCGTCAGCTTCATTCCATTCACTGCCGATGTGTCCATATCGGCTTCCCATTGAGAGGGATGATGCAGCAAAGACCGATGCGGTACCCGCGATAACCGCACCTTCAATTACCGGTATCATAACCATTGCAACCAGCAAATTTAATGAGATTGCCCGGCAACGTGCACTTATTGATAACTGATCAGATTTTTTATTGTGACGAGCTTCCATAGTTATTAATCATCACTGCGAAACGGTACGCTGCGGCTGCCTAAAATCGCCCGGCTATTTCGGTTGTATTGATTTTTAGCTATCGACTGCATATTTTTATGTAATCGTTTACATATTAATTTATATAAACTTATATTTAGATAAGTTTATGGTTTTGCAGTTAAATTCAGTCCTTTATTACCTTATGGAAAAAATCCAGCCGTGTCAATACTATTATTTGAATTAATCAAAAATTAACTTGAAAGATGTCTGACCAGTAGTAAAGAATGACTTAATTAATTATCCCTCAGATTCGATCAGATCCTGCAGTGAAATGGATACCGCTTCTGTTCCGGAGGTAAATAATAGTTGAACGTTTTCAGGATAAATAGCCCGTTTATTCCTGCTGATATTTGATACTGCCATACAATATTCCCGCAACTGATCAGCATAACCTGCTTTAAGCGCAAATGATTTCAGGTTTTCTCCCGGCAGTGACGTCTTGAAATCGATGATATACCAGCAGCCATCGGATCCTAACAGAAGCAGATCAATTATTCCACGTCGAATTTGGCTTCCAAAACCAACAGAATTAATTCCTGCAGCATCATTAGCGCCAACTTCAACCTCAAACTCAACCTCATGCATCACTGCAACCGGGTCCGGAAACCTGGTTTTCAGGTACATCCGGGCATTATCGACCTGCTGAATCATGTTTTGCAGATCGCGCCCGGCTTTCGGTGCGGTCAGGTCCATGCCATGAAGCGCGCCGGCGTTTATGAGCAGCCTGCGGGTGCTCTCCGGTGACTTCAGCGACAGCTCGATGCCCTTGTGTATCAGGGTACCGGCCAGGCCGGCATCCAGGAAGCTCCATTGCGGTTCCACGTGCCTGCCGTATTGATCCCGGGAATTCCGTTCAGGCACAAAGGGGTCATCATAGTTTGGATCGCCGGGCTTTAAGGTTGTAAATTCGGATGCGGGAACAGCCCCAATATCGTCGGCAACGCGTGCCGTGCCGGACAGAAAGTCCCCGTCAAGACGCGACATTCCGGACAGAAAATCGTCATCATTATGCGCGGTACGTGACACAAAATCCTCATCATCGCGCGGAAGAGTAGCGGCACCGGTTACGGACGTGACCGTCAGGAAGGCCGTTTTTCCGATCTCATCCAGCCGGTTGCGGGGAACCAGGCGGAGATCACGGTCATCTGTGGCGGCAGACCCGGGGATATAGTGGTCATCCCCGTCGAGCAGAGCCTTTGTTTCAGCCGCGGTAATGGTGCGCTGTTCGAACAGCTCCGGTCGTGGCATAGTGTCGAGCCAGTCATTCAGGTACAGGGCGAATGTGCTCTGATTTCGCCTGGATCCGGGATAGGAGAGCGTGTTGCCGATCACAATATGGGTTTCAGCCCGGGTGAGGGCAACGTAGAACAGGCGGCGCATCTCGGCATCCTCGCGGGATTTGGTTTTGGCCTTCAGCATGGCGTGGATGGCCGCATCCCCCTCTTTGGCATTGTCGTTCCACTCACGGTCTTTCACGTTGTATGAGAAGCAGGGCAGGGTGGTTGCATGGTGATTGTCATCCCGATGTCCGCCCGGCTGATTATAATCAGCATGATCGTCACTTGGCCACTTGAAAGCATCGCGTTCGTCACTCGGGGTCATGTGCAGCTTTACGCCGCCTGCGCCCTTCGATGATGCCGTATCGGCCAGTACGACCATGGGGAATTCGAGCCCTTTCGACCCGTGGATGGTCATGATCTGGATGGATCCTGTCTCGGGCAGCTCCGCGTCCTTTTCGTCGGCTTCCTCATCGGCCTGCGTGGTCAGGAAGTTGACGATCTCGAACAGGGTGCCCTCCCCGTTCAGCTCCATCTCGCGGATCACCGTGAGCAGCTTGTTCACATTCTGCACCACCTGCCGGTCGTTACGGTAGCCGGCGAGAAAGTTTGTCTCCAGCAGGGCCGACTCGATCAGCTCCGACACCCTCATCAGCTTGGTCTTGCGACGCAGCTCTTCGAGCACCTCCGTCATCAGGCCGAGCGAGAGCCGGTCGGGCAGGATCAGGTTTTCCGCGTCCCGGGCCGAAATGTCTTTCACGGCGGGCCAGAAGGTCGGGTATCTGGCCGGATTTTCGTTCATGGCGTTGCGGATGGCCAGCAGTCCGTTGTCCGAGAGCCCCACCCAGGGCGACCGCAGCACGCCCACGAGCGACAGGTCATCGAAAGCGTCGAGCAGGAACCGGAGCAGATTGCCGATGTCGCTGATTTCCTGGCGGTTGAAAAATCCGCGCCCGCTGCTCACCGTATAGGGCAGACCGTACTTTTTCAGGGCCATCTCGAACAGGTACTGGTTCGTCCGGGTGCGGAGCAGGATGCCAGCCGCCTTCTCGCCCGCCTGCATGATGCGCGTAACGCGTTCGAAACCGGGCTCATCACCCACCGATATCCTTTTGAGCATCCGGGCAATCCGCAGGGCTTCGAGCCATATACGGTCGCTCTTCACGCGCTCTTCCAGCTCCGGATCCACATCCCCCGCCTTAAGCACCGAAGCATCGTAATCGAGGATGACCACCTTGCCCGGCTCCGTCCGGTTCCGGGCGTTTTCGTTGTCGGGCACCAGCAGGTCCTGTGCTTTCGCGATGTACGGGGCATCCATCTGACGGCCGAAACAGTGGCGGAACAGCTCATTGCAGAAGCCGGTCACAGCCGGGTTCGACCGGAAGCTGAAATCGAGGCTCAGTTGATCATAACCGGCGGTCTGCATGTCGCGGGCGGCCTGGTCCATAACGGTCACATCGCCGCCGCGGAACCCGTATATGGCCTGTTTCACATCCCCCACCACCAGCACGTTCGCCTGGCCGGTGATGCGGGAGAGCTTTTTGACGATCTCCCACTGTTCGCGGTCGGTATCCTGGAATTCATCCACCAGTACGTATTCGAAACGGTTGCGGAGGTCGGCGGCCACGGCATCGCTGGAATCGAGCAGGCGCCGGGTGAGCCAGATGATGTCGTCAAAATTGAGGCGGGCCATCTTCACCCGGCGGAAACGCTGATAACTGCTCCACCGCAGCGACAGTTCGGCGAGCTCGCGGATGCTCCAGTAGAGCTCGAAATCAGCGTCAAAGTCACCCGATTCGCGGTATTTCTCCAGCTTTTCTTCAAGGGCGGGATCAGAAATGGTCGCTTCAATGCTGTCGATGAGCGTGTTTACTGTTTTCAGCCTGGTGTTCAGCGGATTAATCCTGTTCGCGATTTCATCCTTGTCGGCATGCTTCAGAATGAGTTTTTTGGGGATTTTGCCATCGTTGTTCGACTGCCCCAGGTAATGATGGACCCCTTTTGCGGCCGCTTTCAGGTATTCCTCCTTTATATCATCGCGGTACTCCCCGAGAATGGATCGGATCCGCCCGAAAAGTTCATCCGACTCCGCCTTCAGCTCATCGGTGATGCCGCGGAGGATTCCGATGTAGCCGTCGGCCGATAACCCGGCGAGGCGCACGAGGGTTTCCGCTCCCAGATCCTGCAGCTGCCCGCAGAATGCTTCGAGGTCGGGGGCCTTCAGGTTGTTGAGCTGGTGTTTCAGCACCCGGCTGTCTTTGTAGATGCGGTAGTAATCGCGACGGATCTCCTGTTTCTGCACGATTTCCTCATAGCCGCCCAGGATTTCGAAACCGGAGTCGAGACGGATTTTACCGGGTTTTCCGTACGGTGTATTATCGAGGCCCTGCGGGTATTCGGTCACCTCCAGCATCGAAACATCGTCGGGGTAGTACTGAAGGATGCGGTTGCAGAAGGAATGGAAGGTGGAGATGTAGTTTGAGGGGAACTCCCGTTTTTCGCGGATCAGGAAACTGCGCAGGTCCGGATCTTCGGCCTTCTGAATGGCCTTGTTGAGGCCATCGTAGATCCGTTCGCGCATTTCGGCGGCGGCGAAATCGGTAAAAGTGAGTACGAGAATCTGGTCGAGGCGGACCCTTCGCACGGTAAGCAGGTGCAGCACCTTCTGGGTCAGGTTGAAGGTTTTGCCGGTACCCGCACCGGCGCGAAGCATCACGTTTCCGGATGCATCCCGCAGTTTTTGTGCCACTTCCTCCGGACCGGATTTTATTCCTGACCTGGTTACGGCAGACACCACGTTTGGGCCTCCGGTCGATTCCGGACCTGGATTTCTGCGCTGCGTCGGGTTCGGGTCTCCGGTCGATTCCGGACCTGGATCTCTGCGCCGCGTCGGGTTCGGGTCTCCGGTCGATTCCGGACCCGGGTCTCTGTGCTGTGTCGGGTTCCGGTTTCCCGACGATTCCATTTTCGGGTCATTATGCGTTAACGGGTTCTGGTTCGGGTACGGATTCGGATTCGGATTCGGTTTGCCATCATTTATATTCATCTCAGTCTCCCCCCTCAGCTGTGTCGTCTGGTGCGCTGCTGCCCGCCAGGTAGAACCGGTTCAGGGCCACACCGGCATGCTCTGCCGCCTGCCGCTCCGTCTGTTCGCGGAGTTTCTGCACCTTGTGGCTGTACCGGCTGATGGCGTTGTAATCCGACCATTTCACCTTTCCGGTCAGGCTCAGGTTGAACACGCCGTTCCGGAGGGCATTCACGATCCACTCCGCCCGTTTTTCTACCTCGTGAAGGACGGTGTTCAGGTCTTCGTCGGGCATGAAGGCTTTTTTCTTTTTGTTTCTTGTGTTCAACTCATCGGCGTACTTTCCGAGCACCTCCAGCGACCCGAAATGGTAATCGGCCTCCACATCGGCCGCTTTTTTGCCGATGGGCACCTTGTAGTAGGCCCCGCCGAGCGATTCATAACCTCTCTCCTTCAGTGCCAGGAAGTACATGGGGAGCTGATAGCTCATGCCGTCGGTGATATTCTCGTAGGTTTTCACGTATGTGCCGGTTTTGTAGTCGTACACCACCGCCTTTTTCAGATCAGGATGTACATCGATACGGTCGATGAAGCCGTTCATCAGCACGTCGGTCCCGTTCCAGGTACGGGTGAAGTTCCAGCGGTACTCCATGCCCATACCGGCCTCCGGCACAAAGGATGCCGGCCGGTAGGAATCCTCATTCAGCTTTCCGGGAATCTCCAGCTCAGATCGCAGGAACCAGACTGTCAGTTTGCGGATGTTCGTCCTGAGCAGATCCGGGAACGGGGAATCGTCGTAGCCCAGCTGATTTGCGTAGTCATCCAGAACCCTCTCCCTGATCTCATCCAGCCTCTGCCGGGCTTTGGCCAAGTCCCGAGCAGGATGTACCATTTCTACCTTGCTGTGCGGAGTGTCCGGGGTATAGAAATGCTGCAGGATGCTGTGTACGATCAGCCCTTTTACATTAGATTCGGCATCGTCCTGGTACTGTTCGAGAGGCTGAAGGCGCAGCACCCGGTTGAAGAAGTAGTCGATGGGAGATGCGGCGTATTCGTCGAGACGGGAAATGGACAGGGGCAGGCGGTTGCCGTTGCGTTGCAGCTCGCGGGACCACCAGGCGCGTATATTCGCTTCAGCCGCTGTTTTCAGGTCCGGATGTTCGAAGCCGGCCAGCACACCGTCCCAGGCACCGATGCGGGCGTGGTTTTCGCGGTCGTTGCTGATCGCGGCGAGAAGTCCGGGGTGGTCATTTCTGTATAGTGCATAGTGTTGCTCTGCTGTATCTGTTATGGATTCGGACCGCAGCATATCACGTTCATGTTCATCCAGGCACCATATTACGGGCTTGGCCGCGTCACCGGATTCCACCCTTATCTCCTTCTCATCCTTTCCGAGGCTGTGCAGAAGGTCCTGCCAGATCACCGATCCGATCACCTTTTTATTGCCGGAGAAAAGCGGGCGGGTGAGCACGATACGGGAGGCCCGCAGTATGTGCCGCAGCAGGTGGAAACGGGCTTTCAGGTAGGCCTCGGGCTTGTTCCCGCGCAACAGGCGTCCCAGCTCCTTCTGATAGCGGAACCGGAGAAAATCCATGTTCCCGGAAGTTACCAGTCCACCCTCATGCAGGCCGGTGATGAACACATTCTTGCCGCCGGTAAGCGGGAAGTGGGTGATGTCGCAGAACAGGACACCGTTCGGATAACCAATCGCTTTCTCCCTGGCCTCCCCGGCCGCGATACGGACCAGACGCACAAACTGCTCATGGTCGAGAACCGGATCGAGGTCAAGGCGCCGGTAGCTATCGAGCAGTCCGTTCAGCATCTCGGCAAACCGGTTGCGTGCCACGTAGGCATCCCCCGATCCGAGATTTTTCTGGCTTTCCACCATCCTCAGGGCCCAGGTCACACGGTCCGACAACTGCATTTTTTTCTCCCGGTACTCCCTGGACCGGAAATCCTGCAGCAGTCCCACGATCTCCTCATAATAGTCCATCTCGCGCCGGTTCCGCTCCCGGGCCCGCTCCGTCTTATCGGGGTCGATATCGTCGGGAATGGTTTCATCACTCTTGCGCTGTAATTCCCTCTTCACATCATCAATCCGGCGTGTGGCTTCATCCAGCAAACGGATATTGTACCGCCGGCAGAACCGGGTGAACGAGCGGATATTGGGCGCCTTCTCCTCGTTGTGGATTTTCAGTCCGGGCAGCGTGAACAGGTTGTCGGCAAAAATCTCATAGATGGCATCGATGCTGAAATCAAGGGTTTCCAGCTCCAGCAGCCTGATGAAGCGCCGCACCACGGGATTGCTGATCATCGGATCGGCGGGCTGGATGTCGACCGGGATGCCGTATTTCTTCGCGAGTGCCTTCACCAGCGGCCGGTACCGGTTCGTGTTGCCAGTCATGATCACGTAGTCGCTGTAATTCGGCGGGATGCTGCCCGGGTTCTGATGAGGCCCTCCGATGACCAACCGGGAGGACCTTCCATCGTTATAAGGCTGGATTCCATCTTTATCGTCTGCGAATGCCATCTCCATGACGATGGAGCGCATGGCGAGTTCAATCTCCGACCGCTCATCGTGGCAGGTGTACAGGTTGACGGAAGCACCAGAGCCTGATTTTGCTTTGGGATCAACGGCAATTGGCCCTGCTTTGTGATCAACGCCGGGTGTCTGCACTTCGGGTTCAACGGGGTCTGGCTTCGTTTTATGATAACCTTCGGCTGGCTTCTCGAATGGTTCACGGGCCTGGTGCTTCGCTTCGGGGTAAACGGGAGTTGTCTTTTCCTGCAGACCGAGTACCGTTCCATCCACAACAGCACGGGCAATACGGGACCGCGGATCGTCATCATGATCGCTGTTCAGGATTTCCGCATCGGGCGAACGGTCGATGAGCCAGCCCAAATAGTCACTTACATATGAGTCGGCGGGGTTTGAACGGGGGGATGCAGCCTTAAAATCAGAAGTTCCGGGAATATCCGTTTCCACCGGCACAACTGATGTTCCGGGTTTACCGGCCGTTTCGGCCATTCCGGTTTTCCAGGTGTTACCGGACCGTTTTGAAATTGCCGTCGATACCATATCCAACGTTTCCACTGTCTGAAACGCGATCACATCCCTGCTGTCGTCTGTCAGCATGGCACTTATAACCGGATCCAGCGCCCGTTTCTGGGTCTCGAACAGGTGGTCGATCTCGAACAGGATCAGTTTGCGCGCCGGGAGCAGCACCGGATCGGGACGGTCGAGCAGGGCCGGCACGGCTTCGCGGTTGTACCATTTTTTCCCGTCGAGCCAGGCTCCGAACCGGGCCAGGAGGTGTGCGAAACGGGGATCGCGATCCCGTTTCTCCCTGCCGGCTTCGGTGAGAAGGTCGGCCAGGTTCCGCCCCGCGCGCTGCAGGTCGCCGGCGATCGACGCGCCCGCCTTCAGGGCATTCCGGGAGGAGAATCCGTGGTTCCTGTCGCCGTCTGTCTGCAGGAAGAATTCGAGGGCCAGCAGCCGTTCGGCGGGACTGAGCACCATCTTCGGCCGGCGCTGCGGATCGATGCTGAGCAGGGCGAGTGTGCCGATCCAGCCCTCCAGCGTATCGAGTCTTGGAGCAAAATCGTTCAGCTCCCGCTGCAGAAAGCGGCGCATCCACGTAACCGTCGCCCTGGTCGGCAGCAAAACAGTAATGCCCTGCACATCCCCCGATTCTCGCACCACCTCCGCAAGCCTGCCGGCGAGACTGGTCTGACTGGATGAAGTGATGATTTTAAGGGCCATGCGATCCTGATTACGGGATGAAAGTGGTTTTTGGGAAAGATAGGGTTTGTGAATTATGGAACAATAGAACAATAGAATTTGGAAGTGTCACAGGTGGACACAAGGGGGGTTATAACAGGAGGCCGCACTTCGCTGCTCAGTATGACGGGTAGAATCACAGTTTTTTGGGTGTTGAGCTTTAAGTTCACATTTGTTAACTACTCCCTGATCTATCGATACCGGCATCCTGCAAGATTTTCTGCAACATGATCCCATTTTCGGCATTGTACTATTTTTTGGGCATTGCATTACTTGTAACTGCATCCTGATTCAATCATTTTCACTTATTTTCATCCTGTAACATATCATCATTGGCCAAAGTAAATCCATATTCAAACCCGCTGTATGTGCTGGAGGAGTTCATTCAGGCCCTGAAAACGGATGATTCGGAGATTTCGGGAGCACTTGACCGGATTTCAGCCCTCACCGGCATCACGAAGCAGGTCCTTCTGGATACGGCTACCGATGCACACGATTCGATCTCCCAGGTAAACAGCATCACCGAAGCCGTTGTACATCTGAACAATGATCTGACGATCAAAAGCTGGAATACATCGGCCGAAAAAATCTACGGTTACCGTGCGGATGAGGCCATCGGGCGGAACATCGAGGAACTGCTTCAGACGGAATACGACCTGGAAAGCCGCGAACAATCACTGGAATCGTTCCAGGAACACGGCATGTGGACGGGCGAGCTGTCGCACCTGCGCAAAGACGGTACCCGCATTCAGGTGTACACACGGCTCACGCGCACCCACAACTCCCGCGGACTTGTGACCGGCATTGTGGGGCTCTTCAGCGACTTCAGCGGGAATATTTCGTCGGCAAACCTGCCCGAACTGATGACCACCCGCCTCCGCACCATACTCATGGCCACCAACGAAGCCATCTGGGACTGGGATTTCCGGACCAACCGCCACTGGTGGAGCGAGGGCATCGAGCGGCTGTTCGGCTACAATCCCGACGAGCTGGAACCAGGCCCGGAGAGCTGGTATAACCGGATACATCCCGAAGACAGGGACCGGATAACCGAGGGCATCCACCTGGCAATCAACAGGTCGGCCAGCTTTTGGCAGGATGATTACAAATTCAGGAAAAAGGACGGTTCGTGGGCCTACGTAATCGACCGGGGCCACATCATCCGCGACGACTCTGGCATGGCGGTAAGGATGATCGGCGGTCTGAGCGACCGCACCGAGCAGCGTCGCATGATCTATGAGCTGGCCGATGCTCACCGCCGGCTGAGCAGCCACCTGAACAACTCCCCGCTGGCCGTGGTGGAGTGGGATGCCGACTTCAACATGATCTCCTGGAACAAACGCGCTGAGGAGATATTCGGGTGGAAATCGGGCGAAGTGATCGGCAAGAACCTCAAAATATGGAATTTCATCCATGAAGATGATGAGGAGAGGGTAAAAAAGGTGATGAGGATGTTGATCAGCGGCGAAACAAAGAGCGTCGTGGTTGTGAACAGGAACTTTCGCAAGGACGGGGGTTTCGTAACCTGCGAATGGTACAATACCGCCCTGTTCGATAGCGAGGGCAACCAGATATCGTTCTTTTCGCAGGCACACGACATCAGCGACAGGATCCGTGCTGAAGAGGCCCTGAGAAAAAGCCAGGATCGGCTGGCGCAGGCCCACCGGCTCGCCCGGATCGGAGACTGGGAGCTTGACCTCGCCACCATGAAACTGGACTGGTCGGACGAGGTGTTCAACATCTTTGGTGTGGACCGTGATACCTTCGACGGTGATTACGAACGCGCGTTCCTCGGCTTTGTACACCCGGATGACCGGCAATTAGTGGAAGCGGCCCGCAAGCGGGTGATCGGGAATAACGGAACCGATGAAGTGGTCCACCGGATCATCCGCACCGACGGTGAAATACGTTATCTGCACCAGTTTGGCGAGACTATTCGAGATGACAAGAGACATCCCGTCAAGGTGGTCGGAACCGTTCAGGACATCACCGAGCTCACTGTGGCCCGGCAGAGCCTGCAAAAGAATGACCAGGTTATCGCCAATTCACTTCGCGAGAAACAGGTGATGCTCGAGGAGATCCACCACCGGGTGAAGAACAACATGCAGCTCATCTCGAGCCTGATGCAGCTGCAGGCCATGAAGGTGAGCGACGAATCGGTGAAGGTGCTTTTCGACGACAGCCACAGCCGGATCCTGTCGATGGCCCTGGTGCACGAAAACCTGTACGAAGCCGATGACATGGCCTCGGTCGATTTCGGCAACTACCTCGAAAAGCTGATCAGCAACCTGCAGAACGTTTACCCGAATCCGGCGGTCACGATCCGCCTTGAAACCGGCGACATCAGGCTCGACATCGGCCGGGCGATCCCGCTCGGGCTGATCGTAAACGAGCTGGTGACGAACGCCATGCGGCACGCGTTTCCGGACGGGAAAGAGGGGACGATTACGGTAGGGTTACGGCGGATTGAGGGGGATGGGGGGATTGGCAAGACCAGGGATAAGGATAAGGATAAGGATAAGGATAAGGATAAGGATAAGGTTGAGGTTGAGGTTGAGGAAAGGCAACCTGGGCAGGATCGCGGTAATATCCCTGAACAAGACCGTGACCATGATTCAGAAGGAAAACCGCAAGCCCCGAGGTACGAACTTTGGGTGCAGGACGATGGTATTGGCTACCGGCGGCGCGGCAAGGAGGGACTTGGGCTCGAGCTTGTTGATGGGCTGGTAATGCAGATCAGGGGAGAGATTGTTTTCAAAAATAAAAAGGGTACACGGGTGGAGGTTGGGTTTGGCAGGTGAGATCAAATGCTCTTATCACGAAGAAACAAGCCATAGCCAATTTAAGTGAGACCCTGATCACCAAATGGTATTTCATCCATTCACTGTTGTGTTGTTGGGTTTGAGAATCAAATGATCTTGTAACAATTAAAACTCAGAAGATATATCCTCCCAACTAATCCATTGTCCATCGATCAGGTATTCAATCTGCCCCATATACTCCCTGAAATAAGCCGGCGTTGGTCGTGCTTCCAGCAATCCTTCAGTGATCATCAAATCCACTGCATCGTCATATCGATCGCTTGTTCCGAATCCGATCGGTTCAAGCTGTGTGGTGAAATATCCGATCAGGCTTCTGAACACGCTCGTAACCTGATGTTCACGACTGATCATATTATCTTCAAGGCTGATTTCAACAATTCCCGCATCACTTCTGGAGTTTAAACTTGAAACAATATTCCTCCTCGATAGTGACTCCATCGATTGTCCCAGAATAGTAGGAGGAATCCTCAGATAGACGAGCTCCGCCGCGTTTTCATACCCATCAATCCGGTGCTGCTCATAGCCAATCGCCTGACCGTCCATCTGATTCGGTTCCAGAATACCCATCACCGCCATGTTGTATGAATTATTAGTTCCTCCGAAATAAATGTTTTGATGCCCGTCCCCTACTTCATCAATGAGAATTAAGTCATGTATCGCACCCGGATGGTAATAGCTGCTGATCACATCACCCGATGAACCATTGATTCTCTTAATAAACGAAGGGAAAAACATCTGATGCCTTTTTAGTACCAGGAAATCCGTTCTGCCAGCTTCACGGTCAAAAAAAGGAATGACGTGCACAAAGATATAATGATGATCTACATAATCAGTTGCACCGGGAAATCTGTATGCATTGCTGGTATAGTACTCCCATAGTATGTCGCCTGTGCCAATATTTTTCGCCCTTATAACACTGTAGTTATTGTCATTCAACTCTGTGAATTGAATCCAGATCACCTCGTTGATGCCGTCGCCGGTCAGATCAGCAAACGAGTGGACATCTTCTAACTTGAAGCCTACAGCGTAATATCTGATGGTTTCCTCTCCCACATCAATCTTTGTTATCGTCTGCCCTAACCGGTTCTTCACCACCAGGTACTGCCCCTGGTACTCGCCCATTACAGGGTTTTTGTCGATGGGGCCGTACCAGGCCATGGCCAGCAGGGCGCTCAGTACGAGAAGCAGGATGAGGCCGGCAGATGAGAACCCGTATTTGCGCATCCACGTGCCGGCCAGTATGCTGGCGGGGATCCGTTTGTATTCGGTGAGCCGCCGGTCGTAGAAAATCTCCTGCAGGGTGCGGATGCCGGTGATCTCCAGATGGCGCCGGGGCCATTTCCCGCTCAGTTTTTTCACTTCGGCCCGAAAGATCTCTTCCTGATGCGCGGGCACAACGAGGTGGGTTATCGATGAATAGAAGGCCGCCTTCAATTTAGTGGCGATTCCCTCTTCGTCGATGTCCAGCACGTTTCCCTCTTCGTCGAGGCCGCCGGTGATGGCCAGCCGGCCGGCAAGCTGGTAGTATTCCCGTTTCCCCGACAACCGCCAGAGCTCCGAGCAGAAAAGGGCCGCGATGGCCAGGTTGGCCGACTCACCCTCGTGGTAGGCACCCGGCATGTTGAAATCGAGTATGCCCCGCACGAACCGCTTCCTGATGCCCGGAATGGTGGCATCGGCAAGGCGGCGGGCGGCTTTCAGGGGTACCGATACCTGGTTTTCCACACCACTCCGGCTTCCCGGTGATGAAACCGAGACCCGGATGTCATCTTTTTCGGCCGATCGCGACAGGTCGAGGTCCAGTGATACCCGCCTCAGGCGCCCGTAACCGGTCGATTTTCCGCGGCTGGTCCACTCCACTACCGGTACCATCACGCTTTTCGCCATCTCCTGCAACTCGGCTTCAAGCATGCCGGCCAGCTTTCTCACCTCTCCGGCCACGGACGCTTCTCCCGACTTGTAGAGCCTGTTTTTCAGGTTGATCAGGGTTTCAGGTGCGGAATCGATGGTATCATACACAGGGTGTCGAAGGTTCTGTTTCAGGTCCATTTCCCTGACCAGTTCCTTCTCTATTTCCATGGCCGGGTTCTGCAGCTGTTCATCCAGACCCGTTTGTATGGCTGGGTCCTGAGGCCGTTCATCAAGGCCTGATACCCCTGCGGGATCTTTCAGTTGTTGGTCACGGTCCTTTTCATTGGCCGGGCCCTGTATATGTTGACCATGGTCTTTCTCCCTGACAGAATCCTGAGGATGTTCATCCGCAGCCGTTTCCCTGCCAGGATCCTGCATTTGATGTTCCCGCGCCATATCACTGATAAACCTTTCCGCATCCGCTTCCGGCAGTCCGAGCATGGAGAGCATTTTTGCCTGTTCGCCCAGGTGGAAAAAGGTAAGCGCGGTATGCCTGCGCAGCCGGGCGAGGTCCTGCAGGTACAACTCCATCATCGCTTCGGGTACTACCGTGCGGCAGCGCTCAAGACGGCTGATCAGGTTTTGAAGTGCGGCCGGGTCCTTGCCTGTCAATGTCCCGGGTCCGGGCGGCACCTGAAGAATCCTGAGCACATCCAGGATGTACGATTCATACATCTCCGGGTCACCGGCCAGCTCAAGAAAATCGGAAATCGCGCCGAGGCGGGCAGCGCACGACGGTGATGTTGCATCCGTGCGGATCAGTTCCCGGTAGGCGTGTTCGATGTCGATCGGATTCCGCAATACCATACAAGGCCCTTCTCCTCTCAGGAAAAAATGAGCATCCGGTATTCGTCGATCTCCGGGCTCCGCTCCCATTTAAGTTTTCCGGCCGGGGATGATGCCCTGAGCTCAATTCCCCGCGCCGAGGTGATCACCACCTGGCCGGCTTCTTCAACATCGTCAGGCAGAACAATAACAAGGCAGCCATCCACTTCGCGGACCACCGGCAGTTTTGCCGGTACCGGTTCCGCATCGCCGGATGGCTGCATCCCCCATTCTCCCGTCGGTTGACGTTTAATCGAGTACCGGTGATCCGCATTGCGCAGCACCGGCTCGTACCTGCCCCAGTTTACCGCCCCCAAGGCCTCGTCAACCCGGAATACACCCTTGCCCCGCTCGTCGGTAACAATATCAATTTCGAGCGCGGGTATGGTAAAGATCACATCACTCATCCTGTCGGGATCCGATGAAATCACATACAACCTGAACAGCCCGGATTCCTCGCCCTGCATAATCCGGGCAAGTGTCTCATGTTCGGATGAGGCATAGGTGGCAAGATTGGATCCGAAGGCCGGCGCGGCCACCGGCGTCATGGCGGCCAGTACGAGTCCCTCGGGCTCCGAAAGTTTCAGGTCCGGCAGTACCTGTTCTATGGGCCTGAGCACCATCATGGTCTCTTCCGGGAAAAGCCGGTTGAGATGACGTTCAATGAACCGCTGCCGTACCGGTTTTACCTCACCGAATATCGTGATAAAATCCCGGTAACT
This sequence comes from Cyclonatronaceae bacterium, assembly GCA_047921215.1. GTDB lineage: Bacteria > Bacteroidota > Rhodothermia > Balneolales > Cyclonatronaceae > RECM01. The sequence goes on from JBLRWO010000018.1 coordinate 18,747, forward strand.
GTCGACAACACCCCTGCACGCGGCGCAAGAAAGCAGATGGTACTGCAGCTGCGTGGCCATGAACGGATCCAGGCTTTGCGGATTCCGGACAAACCGCAGTATTAAATGATCATCAGGGTGTTTCAATGGATTGCATCACTGTGAATCGTAATCTGATCTCTACCGTAATTCCTTGCAATGCCACTACGTCACGGAAATCCGGTCCAAATCTTTCCGGTAAAGATGAAGCATCTGGTCGTGGGCCACTTTCACAAGGTACTCAAGGCTCGACCGGTGCTGTTCATGATAGGTATCTCTTTCCAGATGAATCAGTTTTTGTTTCAAAAAATCATAATAGCTTGTGCGGTTCGAACCATTTTCATGGTAACGGGCAATCAGGATTTCCCTGGCACATTCCATGTAGATGAGCCAGGTTTCTGCACTCACTTTTCTGCTTCTCACATAGGTGGCATACATGCGGGGCTCCACCTTTTGCAGTGCATGCCTGACCATTCTTGCGTGATCCTGTTGAACAAGTGGTTCGGGATCAGCGTCGCCCGCGCAGCATTCGGTGTGGATGTAGGCCGAGCGGATAATGCAGGCAAGATGCGTAAGCGGGATGCATTTCCGGTAGAGGTCCTGATCGGCCAGTATCTGCAGGCAACGCTGCAACACATCGGGCAGAGTGAGGCCGTTTTTAAGACCCGCCGCCAGCCTGGCCTCAAAAAACTCGGGTGGCATCGGCAGCAGTTCAGGGTTGTCGTCTTCGAGCACAATCCACAGGGTCCCGGATATCCTCTTCATGGTTACCGGTGCATCCCTGACCGCATTCTTCAGGTTGCGGATGAGCTTGCCCAGCGACGGGTCGTGTTCGCGTTGTATGCGGAACAGACTGTCGTTCACCTTGCCCATCACCACCCTGTGCACCAGCCCTTCCAATTCATCGTCATCAGGCAGGCTGTTTGTTCCGCTTGTATAGGGCGATCGTAAAACGCAGCGGAGTTTATGGAAAACGCCGTTTTCATCCCGTTCGAACAGATCGGCGATACTGTCCCACGCGATTTCATCAATGCTGAGCCCGGCAAGGCCGTTGATCCTGAAGCCCGACTGCATCTTTTTTTTCAGGCAGGCGGATGCGATGCCGTGGGCATAATAAGCGAATCCGGACGTTGCTTTGCGCGTCGGCCGGTCGGACAACACTATGTGAAGTACTTTCCCTAATTCCACCAGGCAGATGATTAGACCCTTATTTCCCCGTGAGAGCTTTTTACGAGAATTAACATAGTAAAATCGAATCCACCTGAAAAATTAGGAGTTCTTAATTATTCTCGCTCCCGCCACGAAACCCCCGCTAACCCGTTGTGGCACAATGGAAATTATTCATTCAAAGACCCGAATCAATCAGGAAAAAAATATCTCTGCATCCATAAATCATTGATTTCCATGCGCATCAGGCAAACTCCTCAACCGCTACCTGGTAGGCGTGGAGCGGATTGTCGAGGTGCCCCTCGTACTCTTCGTTGTATTTTTTAACCTCGGTAAGGATTTTCGCTACTGTTGCTTCGTCCTGGAAGGAGAAGAACAGGGTTGAGTAGATGCCCTGATCGCCCTGCGAAAACCAGCTCCGGATATCCGGTTTGTGCTTTTCAGTCCGGAATCCGTACATCTCGGTTTCACTGTACACGGGCACGTTGTTGCGTGTCATCATTGCGCGGACTTCATCCGAAAATTCGGCGATGCTCAGTATGATCAGAAGTTTCATGGTGATGGTGATTTGATGGTGTGATTTCAGACTTGTGAAAACGTTTTCACCGGCCAGCGATGGTTATTTTATGGTTCAAATGCTTCATGTGAGCGAATTTTTCCGGTTTAAGCTTTTCTTTTGAGTTTTCAACATGCTTCTGCCCTGTTTTTGACCTTATCGTATGTTTTTTCGCTCTTGCAGTCTGAGTCTGAATATTTAACCTGCATTTGCCCTGTTTTTGACCATAAAGTAGATCAGCGGAACGGTTACCAGCGTAAGCGCGGTGGATGCAATCGCCCCGCCCATCAGTGATATGGCCAGTCCCTGAAAGATCGGGTCAAAGAGGATGACGATGGCGCCGATTACAACGGTACCGGCCGTAAGCAGGATCGGCATCGTTCGCACCGCCCCGGCTTCCACGACGGCATCCTGCAGGGAATTGCCCGCATTCAGGCTGATCTGGATGAAATCGATCAGCAGAACGGAGTTCCGCACCATAATACCGGCGAGTGCAATCAGGCCGATCATCGAGGTGGCCGTGAAGAATGCCCCCACCAGCCAGTGGCCCACAAGAATACCGATCAGTGACAACGGGATGGCAATCATCATGATTATGGGTACCCCGAAATCCTGGAACCACCCGACTATCAGGATGTAGATGATGATGAGCACCACGGCAAAGGCGATGCCCAGGTCACGGAATACTTCAAAGGTGATCTGCCATTCGCCGTCCCACTTTACGGTCACGTTTTCGCTTGTGAACGGCTGCCCGGCAAACTGCTGCACAAGGCTGTATCCGGCCGGCAGCTGAATCTGATCTATCGCATCCTTTGAATCCAGGATGGCATAGACCGGGCTTTCGATCTGTCCGGCAACTTCTGCCGTCACATACACGACCCGGCGCTGGTTTTTACGGTGGATGCTCTTTTCGAGCGTCCGCTCCTCCTGCTGGATCAGATCACCCACGGGTACCATGGCCCCGGTGCGTGACTGTACATGCAGGCCGCCCAGCTGCCGGACCCCGGAACGATCGGATTCATCCAGCTTCATTTTTATCGGGATCAGCGAGGCCTCATTTTCATTGTAAAGCGAGCTTACCGGATGCTGACCCAGCACCATCCCGAGCGATTGGGACACCTGGTTCGGCATCACTCCGGCCATGGCCGCTTTCTCCCTCTGCACCCTGAAGCGGTACTCAACCTGCTCATCTTCCACCATCCAGTCGATATCCACAATGCCGGGCGTTGCGGCAAAAATATTCTTGATCTGCTGGCCGATTTCACGCTGCATCGCCAGATCGGGGCCATATACTTCCGCCACAAGGGTCGACATAACGGGCGGCCCGGGAGGCACTTCCACCACTTTTACATTGGCATTGTACTTGTCGCCGACGCTCTGGACCAGAGGCCGGATGCGCTTGGCGATGTCGTGGCTCTGGTCGGACCGCAGACTTTTGTCCACCAGGTTCACCTGGATGTCGGCAATGTTGGATGTCTGCCGCATGTCGTAGCTGCGCACCAATCCATTGAAGTTGATCGGGGCGTTCGTTCCGGAGTAAATCTGGTAGTCGTACACTTCAGGAATGTCAAGCAGGACCAGCCCGACTTCCTGGGCAACGGCCTCGGTCCGCTCAAGGGTTGTCCCCTCCGGCATGTCGATAATCAGCTGGATCTCATTTTTGTTGTCGAAGGGCAGCATCTTCACTTCAACCCACCGGAAATAGAAGAGCAGCAGCGTTGCGAGCAGTATGAAGGTGGTCCCGAGCAGGAACGTCCAGCGTTTCCAGGTGCTCTCCATGAGCGGGCGCATGGTTTTGTTGTAGAGTCTGAAAATAATGGTTTCTTCCAGCTTATAGGCCCTGCCGGCTTTGCTGCCCGACTGGACCCGTGCCGCTCGCAGCAGCCGGTATCCCAGCCACGGGGTGGCGATCAGGGAGACAATCAGCGACAGGATCATCGCAACGGTGGCGCCAATGGCTATCGGGCTCATATAGGGCCCCATCAGACCGGATACAAACGCCATCGGAATAACGGCCGCAATAACAGTTAGCGTGGCAAGGATGGTCGGGTTGCCCACCTCGTTAATCGCGTAAATGGCCGCCTGTTTGAACGGCAGGTTCCTCATCTTGAAGTGGCGGTGCATATTTTCTGCCACGATGATGGAGTTGTCTACCACAATACCGGTTACAAACACCAGCGCAAACAGGGTGATCCGGTTGAGGGTGTAATCGTACATGAAATAGAAGAAAAGCGTAAGTGCAAAGGTGATCGGCACAGAGATAAAGACCACCAGGGCCCCACGCCAGCCCATGGCCAGAAATACGACAAACGATACGGCAAGTACGGCCACCACCAGGTGGACGAGAAGCGTATTCACCTTTTCGGTCGCCGTTTCGCCGTAATTCCGTGTGGTTTCAACCCGGATGTCGGCTGTGATGACCGATCCGCTGAGGGTCTCAATCATCTCATCAATCTGCGAAGCAATCATCATGGCATCGGCTCCCTGGCGCTTGGCCACCGATATGGAAACCGCAGGATAGGAGGTTCCGGCGTCAAGGTACTTTTCCTTTGCGGAAACAGGTCCGGGGATGTAGGAGACGTAGTTTGCCGGTTCACCGGGGCCGTCTGTGATCTCTGCAACATCCCTGAGCAGGACCGGGGCACCATTACGGACATCCACAACAAGGGAGGCCACATCAGCGGCCGTTTCAAGAAAACTGCCGGTCTGCACCAGGATCTCCTGATCGTTCTGCGTAAATGAGCCGGACCGGAACTCGCTGTTTGCAGCCTGAATGGTCTGGGCCAGCCGCAGCGGATCAATCATCATCGAGGCCATCTTCTGCTTGTCGAGGATGATCTGTATGGTACGCGACCGTCCGCCGTGGATTTTGGTATCAGCCACATCTGTAATGGATTTTATTTCATGATCCAGCTCCTGGGCCACCCGGCGGATCTGGTAGTCATCGTCCGTGTCACTCCACAGGGTGAGGGTTACGATTGGCACATCGTTTATCGACCTGGTTTTGATAAGCGGCATGGTTACCGGTTCCGGTTTGGTATCCATGAATTTCATCACCTCGTTGTAGAGGCGAACAAGGCTCTGTTCAACATTCTGCCCCACATAGAACCGGGCGGAAACCATCGCCATTTCCGGCATGGATGCGGAGTACACATATTCCACTCCCGAGATGTTGGAGAGAATTTTCTCAAGCGGTATGGATATCCTGTTTTCAACTTCCTGCGGAGATGCGCCCGGGTATCCGACAAAAATATCGGCCATTGGCACGTCGATCTGGGGTTCCTCTTCGCTCGGTGTAAGCCATACGCCGTACACGCCGATGGCCAGGAAGGCGATCATCAGCAGCACTGTGAGCTTCGAGTCGATGAACGCCTGTGCAATATTACCTGCTAATCCGGTTTTCATTAAATTCTGTTTCGATTAATATTTTCTTGAATGTCGATGTGAGCAATTAATTTCACAATTTTGGGAGATGACGACGGTTGGGATGACAATGGTTGGGAGATGACAACGACGGTGCTGTCAGAATGCTTTGAATTAGGGAACAAGTGAACATGTGAACATGTGAACTGCGAAGTGGTTTGACAGGCAGTGTCAGTGTGGATGACAATGCAGGCAACTATCTCACGCTGAGCGGCTGGCCCTGGCGGATGGACTGGCCGGGGGCGTATACATATTGTTCATCGGGTTTTAAACCGGTCAGCACTTCAACCTGGTCGCCTGATCGGTCGCCGAGGCGGACCCATCGCAGTATGGCACGGTTGTTGTCGGAGACGGTATAAATTCCGGTGAGCTGCCCGCGCTCAACAATGGCGTTTGCGGGGATGTAGAGACTTTCGGTCTGGTCGAGGTTCATCCGGACTTTTGCGAACATCCCCACTTTCAGCTTCGAGGCGATTTCAGGATCGATAATGACAGCTTCGATGGAGAACTGACGGCTCATCGGGTCGGCCGCACTGCTGATTGCGGTGAGCCGCGCCGGGGCGTTTTCAATACCGGCCGAGGAGACGGATATCAGTACGGTTGAACCCTCTTCAATCTGCGAAATCCGGTTCTCTGAAACCGCAGCCGTGATTTTGACCGAGCCGGGATCCGAAACGGAAACCAGCGGATGGCCCGGTGAAGCCATATCACCTTCGGAGACAAACTTGCGGCTTACAATTCCGTCAAACGGTGCCCGGATCACGGTGTAGGCAAGCATCTCGTTCACTTCGTTCAGCCGTGCGTTCAGGGCTTCCATGTTCGCTTTTGCGATTTCATACATCGTGGATATGTCGTCGAGCTCTTTCGATGTGGCGCTCTCGTCGGCATAGAGATTCCTGATTCGGTTAACATTTTTCTCCGTGTTTTCCAGGTTTGCACGGGCCTGAACCATGTTTGCTTCCAGCTGCGATTTCTGAGCCAGGATCTGGTCATCCTTAATCCTGACCAGCAGATCCCCTTTTCTAACACGGTCCCCGACCGTAACGGGGACATCGGTTACCGTTCCCATTACAATGGTGCTGAGGTTCGCCTGGCTGTTGCTTTCTACCTGTGCCGGAAAGACCACTTCAGCAAGTGAAGCGGAAGATGCCGCTGTTCTGAGTTCGACTTCAATTCTGTTCTGTTCAGTAACCGCCGGTTCGTCGGATCCGCATCCTGCCATCAGAGCTGCGACAAAAAGCAGCATCACTGTTACTGAAATCGGTTTGAAGGTTTTGTTCATTATCCTGATCATTTTAAGGTTGGTTGGTAAAATTCTGTTCAAGAAGCATCTCCAGCGCGGCGATACTCATATTGTACTGGTAGAGGGCCATCACATTTTTCAGCCGGGATTCGGCCAGCTTCGTTTCGGCTTCAAGCAGATCGGTTGTGCGCTCCATCCCCTCCCTGTATCTGTTCGACCTGATTTTTACATCCTCGGTCGACTGGCTGATAGCCTCCCGGGTCAGTTCAAGCTCTTTTTCGGCATGCTGAAGGGTGCGATAAGCGTTCCGCACGCTATTTTCCATCTCAAAAAGGTGGCTCTGCTGCATGCTTTTCGCTTTTTTAAGGTCTGCCCGCGCCTCCATGATTTTGCCTGCCTGGCTGAATCCTGAGAAGATATTCCACCTCAGGTTTGCCCCGATCATGTACGAGTTCGCACCGAAGCCGGCAAAACCGGAATCGTTGTATTCGTAGCTTCCGAACAGGTTGATTTTCGGCAAAAAGCTGAATCTGGCCGATCGGGCCATTTGTCCTGCCGCCTGTACGCGGTAATCAACCGCCCGGGTCTGGGCATTATTTACCCTGATATTGATGAGATCTGAAGGGATGTTGACCCCCTCCGTAATCTGAAGGCTTTCGGTTGGAACCACGGCCACCGTGCCACTCAGGCCCAGCAGCAGGGCCATCTCCTGCCGCACGTTTTCAAGCTGATTTTCAGTCTGGATCTTCCGGCTTTCCATTTCCAGCTCATACACCCTCGATGCCAGGAAATCCTGCCTGCTGATCAGGCCCTCTTCAAAGAAATTCAGTGCCTGACGGCGGTGTTCCGCGGCCGTTTTCAGTGCTGATTCAAGCACTTCGAGCTGCCGCGTATGCAGCAGTAAACTGTAGTACTGGTTGCGCACCTGGTACCGGATGTAATTTCTTGTCCCCTGAAGCTGCTCACCGGCCGAATTCAGCTGGCTTTTCACCGCCCCGCGCTGCATCATCATATCCGGATTGAACAGCGGCTGGCGCAACTCGAATTTTGCGCTGTAATTTTCATACGCATCCGGGTCATTCAGCAGGGCCGGATTGAAATCCTGCTGGGAAACAACTTCCTGTTTCAATTTGAACCCGAACACATTCAGGGGATCGGTCGTGGAAACCGCGTTGTATTCAAACGAAAGCTGCGGCAGAAAAACCGCGTTCGTCTGCCGGTACTGTGCCCGTGTCTTTTCAATGTCGAATTGTGCCTGTTCTATGGCAAAATTCTGCTCCAGCGCGATTTCAACGGCCTCCTTAAGAGACAGGGACAGCGTGGCACCGTCTTCCGTCACTGTCTGTGCCGTTAGCCGGGCAGGTGCCAGAAACAACACGGCAAGCAGATATACCATGGGTATAAATGAACGTTTCAATTTCATTTCAGTCTGTAAATATTAAGTATTTGAGGGGTTTTTACTTCCTGCACTCCGCCCGGACTCCCGGTGGAATCTGCAGGTCCGGCAGGCCTAATTTTTGAACCCGAGATTGTATTTTTTAATGACACTCTCGGCAAAACACCAGTTTGTAAAAGCGGATTGTATCAGGTTCAGCCCTACAAACAGTGTTACCAGAAGCCAGTATGATGATCCAAAGAAGGCCAGAAGCAAACTGCCGGTAATCATGCTTCCTGCAAGTAGTCTGATGGTTCTTTTATTGCCATCCATAGAATAACCGGGTTGTATGTTCTCGTTAGTAGTATGTTTTCGTTAACTGAATCAGAAGTTGTTCAGGAACCACATTTTCTCGCTCAACACCTTCTCCCAATGGCGAAGCACACCACTGTAGTTCGATTGTCCGGCATCCGGGCTGAAATCACCGCTGATTTTATCGGCCTTATCTCCCTGGTCAAGAATGTAGGATCCCTTAAACCCGAACGTTTTATCCGGGGCTTTGTCAGCGATTTTTCTCATGATGTTATGGGCAACCACTTCTGCCTGATGCCGTGCAAAAATGCCTGCCTTCGGCAGTGAATGAGTGGCATCAATTGGTATATCAATCACATCACCAATTGCATACACATTCTCAAACTTCGTCTCAAGTGTTGCAGCATCAGGCTCAACCCATCCCGACGCACCTGTCAAACCGGCTTCAGCAAGAATCTGCGGGGCAGTATGTTTCGGTGTAAAGGCAAGAAGGCCCGGATCGACCGTAACTGATGTGTCACCGTCTTTTTTCAGTATCAATTTTCCGTCTTCCTCCCTGACAAACTGGTGATTAGGATAGTACCGGATGTTTTTCACGTTCATCAGTTCGGTTACCCTGGCTATGATGTTTTTATCGGCGAACGGCATGGGTTTGTCTTCCGGAGTATAAATGCTGATTTCAACATCATCCCGCCTGTTTTCTTCTCTGAGGTAATTATCTATCAGCATGGCTGACTCATAGGGGGCCACCGGCGATTTGTACGGAAGCGATTTTACAAGAATGGTAATCCTGTTCCCCTCAAATGATTTCAGCTGGTCAAAAAACGATGTGGCACCGTCAACGGAGTAAAAATTATGGCCTGCAGACAGGCTGTTCCCGGTCTGATCCTGCTCCACACCAAGTGAAATGATCATATAGTTACCCTGGTAGACCTTCCCGCCCGAAGTAACCGTTTTTGCTGCCGGATCGATATGTTCAATTTCACCCTCAATCACTTCAATTCCGTTGTTCGCGATATCTTTCATATCCCGGGTCACATCATACGGCTTGCGTTTGCCGACCATCAGCCAGGTGAGGGAGGGTGAATACAGGCTCTGTTTTTCCCGTTCAAACACCAGTATGTCTGCACGTACAACACCGTCTTCGTTCCCGATTTTCCGGGCAAGTTCTCTGGCCGTATATACTCCGCCAATACCTCCGCCCAGTACCAGTATCGTTGGTTTTGAGTAGTTCATTTTTTTGGGATTTAGTGATTAAGTAATTATTTAAAAATGTTTTAAACTTTTTCGGTATTCAACCTGTCGGCGTATCCCTTATCCAGTCTCGATGCAGTGAATCCGTGTTTTTTCAGCAGTTCCACCGTCTCGTCGGCCATCAGGCAGAGCGGTCCGCGGCAGTAAGCCACAATCTCCTTGTCTTTTGGCAGTTCATCCATCCGGGTCTTCATATCTTTTCCGGGATAAGAGAGGGCATTCTTAATGTGGCCGTTTTTATACTCCTCTTCGGGGCGCACATCCAGAAGAATCACCTCATCCCGTTTCATTTTGTCGATCAGCTGATCGGTTGATACAGCCTCCAGCGTGCCTTTTTTCTTCCGGTAGTCGCTGAGAAGGGTGTTGATTTCATTGTTAAGAGAGAACCCGAGCCTGCGCAGTGCGCACCATGTCTGAAAAACCTCATCATTCGACAGTTTGTAGTAGATGTATTTGCCCTGCCGTTCGGTTTCTGCAAGACCGGCATTTTTCAAAACCTGCAGATGCTGTGAGGCGCTGGCAATACTCAGGGTGGTATTGGCCGCGATGTATTCAACGGGTGCCGGTCCCTGGGCGATCAGATCCAGTATCTCGAGCCGGTGCGGGTTGCCCAGCGCTTTGGTTACCGAAGCCATCTCATTATACAGGGATGTTTTAAAGTCTCGTGTTTTCACGGTGTCGGTTGGTGTTATGCCGATTTCATTCAATGTTAATGTTGAATGTAAAGGTACGATGATTTTTTATTTATTCAATATTTTTATTGAATGATTTTAGTACATTCCTGCAAACTATTGAATATTTTGCAATTACAATATCCCCCGAGTTAAAATTTTTGACCTGATTTACGGTAACCGGGCAGAGGAGACGGCACTTCTTTATATTCCCTTATATTGATCCGGCCCTGGTAATGCCTTATTAAGCCTGAATAATTTTAAGCCTGATTAACAGGGACCGGTTAAACATGGATCTGAAATCAACCCGCAAACCGGAACGCAGGAGCCTGCAGCGTCTCTGAATTGCTGCACGTGTGCGACGGCATATTATCTGTCACCATTATGACCATTACCAACGACCTTGTCGCCGGAAAACTCACTGAAATCAGCACGCTGATGCGCCTCGCCGGCGAAAACGATTTCAAAGCGATCGCATTTGAGCGCGTGGCCCGCACTATCGAGGGGCTCGATCACAACATCAACGACCACATCGTGAACCGGACCCTCACCGACCTGAAGGGCGTGGGCAAGGGCATCGCCGAAGACATTTACGCGCTCGCCGAAACCGGCGAAATCCCGGTTCTGACATCCCTTCGGGCACGCGTGCCGGCGGGCCTTATCCGCTGGCTCGACATTTCCGGGATGGGACCGAAGAAGATCTACAAAATCCACAGCGAGTTCGGCATCACCGAAATCGAGGAGCTGAAGGCCCGCTGCGAGGACGGGTCGGTGGCCTCCCTGCCGGGCATGGGCGAGAAGACGGCGCAGAAAATCCTGAAATCGATCGAGTGGATGGAGCAGTTCGGCGAACGGTGCCGGCTGGATGAGGCCACCGAAATCGCTGAGGCCATATATAAGGAACTCGAGGGGCTGAAGGGCGTTCAGCAGATCTCCGTGGCGGGATCGCTGCGGCGGAGCCGCGAGACCATCGGCGACATCGACATCCTGATCGCGGCCGACGAGGCCGATGCATCCGCGATTTTCGATACGTTCACCTCCCACGAGCTGGTGACCGAGGTCCTGGGGCGGGGCGACACGAAAAGCTCGGTACGCACCACCCAGGGGCGGCAGGTGGATGTTCGCATCGTGAAGCCGGAGCAGTTCGCGGCCGCTCTGATGTACTTCACCGGCAGCAAAGAGCACAACGTGGGGATGCGGCAGCGGGCGCGCGACCGCAAGCTCACGCTGAACGAATACGGCCTTTTCCACATGGATGCGGAGGGAGGCACCGATTTCGACCGCCCTGTGGATGCACCCACCGAGGCGGACATCTACAAAAAGCTGGACATCGGCTTCGTTCCGCCCGAGCTGCGTGAAGACCGGGGCGAGTTCGACTGGTTCGCGAAGCACGACAAGGCCGATCTGCTGGAGGAGGGCGATATCCGCGGCATCCTGCATGCCCACAGCACCTGGAGCGATGGGAAACGGAGCATCCGAGAGATGGCGGAGGCCTGCATGGAGCTGGGGTACGGCTACCTGGGCCTCACCGATCACTCGCGGACGGCGGCCTACGCGGGCGGGCTCAGCATCGAGCGCGTCCAGCAGCAGTGGAAGGAGATCGACGCGCTCAACAACGAATTCGACAAGGACGGCAGGGGATTTGTGATCCTGAAGGGCATCGAATCGGACATCCTCGGCGACGGATCGCTCGACTACCCCGGCGACATCCTCAAGGGCTTCGATTTTGTGATCGCCAGCGTGCACTCCGCGCTCGAGCTGCCCCGGGAGAAGATGATGGACCGTTTCCGCCGGTCCATCGAAAACCCGTACACACGCATTGTAGGTCACCCCACGGGACGGCTGCTGCGGCGGCGCGACGGCAGCGACATCGACCTGAACGAACTGATCGAACTCGCGGCGGCCCACAAAACGGCCATAGAGATCAACGCCAACCCCTGGCGCCTCGACCTCGACTGGCGCCACGGCCTCAAAGCCCGCGAATCCGGCCTCATGACGGCCATCTGCCCCGACGCCCACGACACTGAAGGGCTACAGGATGTCAGGTATGGTGTGTCCATCGCCCGCAAGGGCTGGTTCGGCAAAGAGCGCGTACTGAACACGATGGGGGCGGATGAGCTGTTGAAGTGGTTTAAAGGGGACTAGGAAGCTGAGGGGAGGTGCGGCCCCTGCGTCTGGCTGAGCGCAATTCCGAGTGAAACGAGGAATGTAGTCGAAGCCCGTGGGAGGCTTTCAAGCCTCCCGACCGGCGGTTTTTCATCTGTAACAATTCAACCCATTTTATCCAATTGCACCGCCTAACCTGACATACCATCCCGTGGCCTTTCGACTTCGCCCCTCGCTGCGCCCTTCGACTTCACTGTGTTGCGCTCAGGGCATGCTGCGGGCTGCGCTCAAGGTGACGGGGAAATTCTAATGAAACACATTGCAATTCAGATAGTTATCCATTAGTACTTGACATCGGTCAGGATTTTCTTAGATTCAACAGATTCGTGTGAATCAGGCTTTTGTGTTAGTGAGACATGGCCGGCTTGCGTCCAGTTAACAGTAACCAAACAAGGTAAGTATGTTCAGAAAACTACAGTATTTTATACCCATAATAGCGGTATTGATCTTCACGGCCTGCGACAGCGGCCAGCATATCACCAGCGACGACAGTTCTGCGGTCGAACTGAACCAGCGTTCCGATAATGCGGCCGGAACCGCCAACATCCAGGCCATACCGGGCCGGTTTATCGTTACCCTGGCACCGGGTGCAAGGCCATCGGATGTAGCCCGCGATTTCGGCGTCAAGCCCGATTTCGAGTACCATACGGTACTGAACGGTTTTGCGGGACACATCTCCGACGCGGCACGCATGGGTCTTCTGCGCGACAACCGCGTTGTACGCATTGAGCAGGACGGGTTGGTGACCACCGCAGCCACAACCCAGAACAACGCCACCTGGGGACTCGACCGGATTGATCAGCCCAACCTGCCACTCAACGGCACGTATGTCTATGACAACGACGGATCCGGCGTTACGGCCTACATCCTCGATACAGGTATCCGTTCAACCCATCAGGAATTCGGTAATCGGGTCACGCTTGGATACAGTGCTTTCTCCGGAAGTGCCGAAGACTGCAACGGACACGGCACGCACGTTGCCGGAACGGTCGGTGGTACGGTATACGGCGTTGCCAAGAATGTGGACCTTGTGGCCGTCCGCATCCTCGACTGTAACGGATCGGGTTCTTTCAGCGGCGTAATCGCGGGTATGGACTGGGTGGCAGCAGATGCCAGCGGCCCTGCCGTGGCCAATATGTCGCTTACCGGCGGGGCCAGCACCTCCATCAACGATGCGGTTCAGCGGATGGTGGATACCGGTGTACCACTGGTTGTGGCAGCCGGTAATGGAAACAGGGCCGGCCGAGGTCAGGATGCCTGCGGGTACTCACCGGCAGGTTCACCTGGCGCCTATACCATTGGTGCCACGTCCAGCAATGATTCCAAAACCTCCTTCTCCAACTATGGCGACTGTGTTGACATGTTTGCACCCGGTTCCGGAATAATGGCTGCCTGGTATACCAGCGATACGGCCACCAATACCATCAGCGGCACCAGTATGGCGGCCCCGCACGTGGCCGGCGTTGCAGCGCTTTTCCTGCAGGGCAACCCGAACGCATCGGCACAGGCTGTTTACGATGCCATCACGGAAGCCAGCACAAAAAACGTTGTGAGCAATTCCCGTACAGCCAGTAATCACATGGTGTACAGCCTGTTTGGTGATGGATCAGGCGATCCAGGCGATCCAGGCGATCCAGGTGACCCCGGCGATCCCGGCGACAATCCCCCTGTTATCGACACCTTCACCGTGTCAACTTCATCCACAGGCCCCTGGAACAGAGCCAGTGTTAGCTGGACCGTTTCTGATTCGGACGGTGACCTTACCCAGGTGACTATTGAGTTGCTGGGCGGTGGATCCGTTCTCGAGTCAGCAACCATCAGTGTGAGCGGAGGCAGCGCTTCAGGCAGTACCGAATTGCGTTCGCGAAGCAACCCTGATTCGGTCAGACTCACCGTGACCGACAGCAAGGGCAATGATGTATCAGATACAAGAACATACTAAGTCAATGTTTTCTATCGGGATGACGAAAGCCATTTACTTCCACTTTCCTTATTCCCTATTCTATTGTTCTCCTGTTCCCCTGTCCCCCGGAACCGTACTAAAACGATATATTCAATTCGGCCTTCAGGCTGGAATAGAATCTTTTTTCGTCACCCTCAAGGTAGAACGCATCAACACGGATGTACCGGAATCGGTCGGCATCGACCCCTTCATATGATTCGCGCACAGAGTACGAATACCGCGGGTCGGGATTGATGCTGACGAGCAGATATTCGTGCCCGTCGTCGCGGATGGCCACAATATCATAGCCGTCGCGGACCCTGATATCAATGTTATCCCGCCAGTCTATAGCGAACCGGTATATCCTTGGTGTACTCTGCGCCAGCCATGCCTGAATCAGATGGGTAAAATCACCATACCCTATGCTTATCGGATCGGTGAGGCGCCGGTGCAGTTCACCATCTCTTTCTACAAACGATGTAACCCTGTACAACATCCGGGGCGCCAGGTGACGGTTGTTATCCACAAAAATGGTCCGATCCGGTGCCAGCCTTGCAACTTCTTCAAAAGGCTGATCATTTCCCATTGATTTTTCGATGAGAAATCCTTCGTGCCCAACGCTTTGTATCGCCCATTGTATTTCGATATTCCGCAGGTTGACTGCCGATTTTCTGATGGCGAGCTCGCCGGGTGGTGCCGGTATATAAGCAGGGTTCGAAGGGTCGAGCTCATTGTCTCTGTCAAACGAAACCTGGAAAAGATCACATCCCCCTGCCGGAACCATCACAATCATCATTGCCATCAGTGTAACCAATTGAGACGGCATAAGAGGCCTGAACCGGGAAAGGGTCCAATCGATGGCCCAAGCAACGGCCTGTATGACGGGCGACCGGGATCCGCACCGGATCTGTGACGGGGATTGGGTGGCCGGTCGATTTTTTGTATTCATCTGAAATTAACCCTCATGCCTAACAGGGGTGTTGACGATCCCGCATCGAGCACGATGTAGGGATTGAAGGTATCTTCGGTACGGTAGCCCATGCGCGGGGCCTGCAGCCCGTCGAACACATTCCAGGCATACAGTACAGCCGTAGTTCCAATAACCCAGGTTAGCTGGCGGCCCGTATTGTTTGCCTTCTTTTCAGCACTGCGAACCAGTTCCCCGAGCTGGATAACCTTGGGCTCTGTATTCGACACCCAGTATTCATCCCTCAGTTTATTGAACTCATCCAGCCGTGACTGCCATCTGCGGTGCAGCAGTACCGATGTTATTACGCCGCCAAAAACGGTTGCAGCGAATGCAGCACTCTTCACCTTCTCGTGTTTGCGGTACTGGGATGCACCCGGTATCCACGATAAAAAGTGTATCTGCCCGCGGGTGGGCTGTATATGCATATTCAGATGTACCAGGCGGGTATCGGTGAGTTCAATCCTGCGTGTACGGCTTCCTGCACCGGGTTCTTCGGATCTCACACGGTAGATTCCCGGTGGGAGCTTCATCATAACCCGCCCTGTTCCCGCTTCTACACCATCCACATAAAGCCTGGTTGCGGGGCTTGCCGCTATCGACAGGTTGGCATCATAGTGCATATAGTAGAACAGGTTGTCACGCATTTGCCTTGTGCCGGTTGCCGGTACCAGGTATACCTGCAAGGTTTTGACCTGGTTGGTAAATGGCTCGAATTCAACCGTTCCGTCCCTGAAATTGCGGGCACTCACCCGGATGGATGTGAGCCTGCCGCTGAAGCTTACCGTATCGCCCGATGCGATATAGTGCACATCCCGGCCGGCTTTTACATAAAATGAGTCGGCATTCGCGTGCACCACGATGTCGCCGGTCCAGATGGTCATACCGGGAGGCCGTGTTTCACCGGATCCGGTCTGGGCTGCCGCTGTACCGTGCGCCAGTAACACCAAAGCAGTAACAGATAGCAGCACGATGAACAGCCTGATGTATGCCGGCAGGAGGTTTTGGCTGACTATATACCCGGGGTTGAAATGTTTCATGGCAGCAACACTTTCGGGAATATATATCCGGCAATTATTGTTAAACCATCGTCATTATCGAAATAGGGTGATACACGAAACTGTATGGTCTCTTCCGACCCATCGAGCGGATACCAGAAACTGTAAGAATTATCAACCGCTATAACGTGCCGGTAGTTCGTGTACAATTCCCACCCGGGCGCACTGTCTACTTTCACTTCGATGAGATAACCGTTGTGCAATTGGAAAAAGTGGCGCCAGTGAATTTCAATGCCGGATCCGTCGGCCGCAATTTCATGCGGCAAAATCACAAAGGTAGCCCTGGTCTGCAATCCGGCAGGACTGGTTGGATGGGCTTTAAAAACCCCGTCACGGATAACAAACGACGTTACCCTGTACAGTGTCGGCACACCGAAGCGGCCGCTTTGGTCAATGAACCGGTTTTCATCGGGAGCTGCCCTGCCTATTTCCAGAAAATCACCGGTGCTGTTAACAGACTTTTCAATCAGGTAACCATCGGCATGCTCCGTATTTCTGGTCCAGGTTACACGTACATTGGTGCCGTCGCTGCCGGCCCGGATGTTGGTCGGCGCAGCCGGGATAAATTCTTCGTTCTTCGGATCCAATATATTATCGCGGACAGATTCAACTGCGGTCAGTTCACATGAACCGGTCATCATAGTCAGAAATGCCAGTATGATGATGCCGGGAGCGGGTATCCTTTGTGATTTATTCCGGTTCATACGGTTACTTTAAATGGATTTTGACGCAAGCACACCGTTGACCACCCAACATTGCGGTCTTCACGCAAACACCACGTCCGCCACCCAACAATGCGGATTTCACGCCAGCGGGCCATTGACTCAAAGTCAGACAGCGGATAATGGAATCATGATACATCATGGGATCTAAAAAAACGGTTCAAAGTTTCCGTGTATAGGTGAGGCCTGCCTTCATGCCGGTATCAGGCTGGTAGTCGACCCACGGGTTGATGCGGTTAATCTGTTCAAACCCTCCCCGCGGAGGCCGGTTTCCATCCCAGATATTATATGCATACACCAGCACCACGGCACTAGCCACCAGGTTACGGACCATGGCATTCCTGTTGACCACAGATGCGGCATCATCCATTTTTTCGCCAAGTTCAAACGCCGTGTTATCGCTACCGGCCATCCGATACCTTTCGCGGATCTCCCGGAATTCGGTCCGCGAATCCAGATACTGCTGGTTCAGGAGGTAGGATCCGGCAATACCGGCGATAAACGCCAGCTGAAATGACATCCCTTTCAAAGGCTGGTGCTTTTGGAACTGGGCAGCGCCGGGCAAAAGGGAGAGGGCCATAATTGTTTTTCTGTCGGAGTTAACCGTTTTCGGCAGATAGGTAAGCCTGTCGTTTCTCAGTTTCAGGTTCACACTGCGCGACAAACCGTTCGGGTTGACCAGTTTTACCCGGTAATGTCCCGCCGGTTTTGCCGACCGGTACATCCCCGTTCCTGCGTATTCTCCATCGATCAGTATCCTGGTATGAGGAGCGGTGTGTATCACCACATTATCGCCGGTCTTCAGCACCATGTACCGGGAGCGTTTGGGGCGATTTTCATGTTCGAGCCACAGATTGTAGGTCTGCACAAGGCCCTGTGACCTGATGAAGTTAAAAGCTGTCTCCTTGCGGTCACGGGCAATAATGGTTACCCGGGGTACTCGTTCGGTAAATTCCAGTGTGTCGCCCGAAGCAATATAGTAATAACGGTCGTTCATCCCGACGAAAAAGGAATCGGCATTGGCATGAATGATCAGCTGATACACCACGGTGTCGGGTTGACTGATGTCTGTTGCATATACGACCCCGGGAAGCAACACCATGAGTACTAACAGCAAAGAGCGGCCACGTAAGAACATCAATATTTCATATCAGGTACGCTGATGACATCAATCAAACTATACTTTAACTGATCGGTATAAATATAGTGATTGATTTGTCAAATTCTTTGCAGATGATTTCTTATTTGCTTACGTATAACAAAAGAATTCACTGCTGCAGTCTGATCAGTCGGACAGGAACCGGATGCGGACCAAAGAACTTCCATTCACCCGGTAACGGTACACTTCGTAACAATCTGTAAACAATATCTTAACACAGGGATAACATTGGGTAGCTAATATGGTTGACCAACATTATCAACCAAACCAACCTTATGAAATTCCTTTACATAGCAATCGCATTTTTATCTATGACGATCATCCCTGAACTGGCAACCGCCCAGAGCGGTACCTTGCAGGGACGCATTTCTGACGATAACGGACTGCCGATGCCGGGAGCGTCTGTCTTTCTGGCCGAAAGGCCCTCATCGGGTACCAGCACCGATGTGAACGGCCGCTTCACCCTGGTCGGCATCCCTCCGGGATCATACACCGTGCAGGTCACCTATATCGGGTACTCAACCCTGCGGATCCCGGTAACCATTCAGGCCGGGACCAACGAGCCGGTAGAGGCGGAGCTGGTTGAATCGGCCGTGGTAGGCGATGATGTGGTACTGATCGGGGATGCCCTGAGAGGCCAGGCCCGGGCGCTGAACCAGCAGCGCAACAATATGAACATCACCAACGTGGTTTCAGCCGATCAGGTAGGCCGTTTTCCCGATGAGAATGTTGGTGATGCCCTAAAGCGGATTCCCGGTATCACGATGCAGGGCGACCAGGGCGAAGCCCGCGACATCATCATCCGCGGGATGGCCCCGCAGCTCAATTCGGTGATGCTGAACGGCGAGCGCATCCCCTCGGCCGAGGGCGACAACCGCCGGGTGCAGCTCGACCTGATCCCCTCCGACATGATCCAGTCGATCGAGGTTCACAAGGCTGTGCTGCCCGATATGGATGCCGATGCTATTGGTGGCTCGGTGAACCTGGTAACACGGTCGGCCCCTCGCGAGATGCGGATTTCGGCGACTGCCGGAAGCGGAATGAATCTGCTGTCGAACAAACCGATCTGGAATGGATCTCTCGTTGCCGCCAACCGGTTCCTGAACGACCGGCTCGGTGCCGTTTTCTCGGCCTCCTACCACAACCACGATTTCGGCTCCGACAACATTGAAGCGGAATGGGTACGCCTCGATAACGGCGATGTGGTGATGGGCGAGTTCGACATCCGCAAGTACCTGGTTCGCCGCGAACGCAAAAGCACCTCGCTCGGGCTCGACTACCGTTTCAACGCCGAAAATTCCATCTACCTGACCGGGATGTACAACTGGAGGGACGACTGGGAAAACCGGTACCGCATGCGCGTGAGTCAGATCGAGCGTGCGTTCGACCGCAATCAGGCCGTGGCCACCGGAAACGGCACCTTTGCCCTGCCGGCCCGGGTTCAATACCAGACAAAAGGCGGCATTGATAATGACAGGGTGAAAATGCGCCGCCTCGAAGACCAGCGGAACCTGAACCTGACCCTGGGAGGCGATCACCTGATCAGCAACCTGAAGATCAACTGGTCGGCCACCTATGCACGCGCTTCAGAAGATCGCCCGAACGAACGCTATATCAGTTACCGGTCAGGCGGCAGGGATGCTGTAATGGATATATCCAACACCCGGAAGCCCATCATCGGGCTGGCCAATCCGGATGAGAATTTCTCGATCGGTTTCCATGAACTTTCAGAAGAAAATCGTAAAACCTTTGACCGCGACTTTAATTCCCGTATCGACTTCCTGCTTCCCTACAGCAGCGACGGTTTCCTGAAATTCGGGGCCCGGCTTCGGATCAAACAAAAAGAGCGCGACAACAACTTCTTTTTCTATGAGCCTCTGAACGAAGATCCATTTGCCACACTGGGCCTGGTGCCCAATTCCGACCAGTCGGATTCCGGGTTCCTGAATGGCAGCAGGTATCAGATCGGATACTTCACAACCCCGCGTTATCTCGGGGGCCTCGACCTGAGAAACCCTCAGCTTTTCGAGCAGGTGGATGGTATTGAAGAATACATATCTGGCAACTACACGGCCGATGAACAAATTTATGCCGGTTATCTGATGGGCGACCACCAGCTCACCAGCCGCCTGTCGATGATTGCAGGTCTGCGCCTTGAGTACACATCCCTCGACTACCTGGGCTATGTGTTCGACATCGACGAGGAGACCTTTTCAAGCACCACCGGCAACAACAGCTACCTGAACGTACTGCCGGGCCTGCACCTTCGCTACGCGCTGAGCGATTACTCCATCATCCGTTTTGCCTGGACCAACACCCTCGCCAGGCCAAACTACTATGACCTGGTACCATACGCGGAATTCATACGGGAGGATGATGAACTTGCCCGGGGCAATCCCGACCTGAAGCCGACCAGGGCCATGAACTTCGACCTGATGGCCGAGCACTACTTCAGCAATGTGGGCATCCTCTCTGCCGGGGTGTTCTACAAGGATGTGAACGACTTCATCTATGCCCGCACCCAGCGGAATTACACCGATCCCGTATTCGGTCCCGGTCTCGATTTCGCCACCATTGCCAATGGCGGTACGGCTGATGTGTACGGATTCGAGGTTGCCGTGCAACGCCAGATCTGGCGCGGCCTGGGCATTTACCTGAACTATACCCGCACAGAATCGTCAACAACGGGCATCGAAGGCCGCGATGACGACATAGCGCTGCCGGGCACGGCAAAAAACATGTTCAACGGCTCCCTCTCCTACGAAACAAGCCGGCTTTCGCTGAGGGCCTCGCTGAACTACGCGAGCGATTACATCGACGAGCTCGGGGATGATGCCTTTGAAGACCGTTTCTACGACAAGCAGACCTTTGTTGACCTGAACGGCTCCTACACGATAACACCTAAAATCCGGATTTTCGGAGAGGTCAAAAACCTCACGAACCAGCCGCTCCGGTACTATCAGGGTGTGGCATCGCGTATGATGCAGGAGGAATTCTACAATGTCCGCTTTAACTTTGGCCTGAAAGTGGATCTTTTCAACTGATCGTACCAGCAGACTATCAGTACATCAACATATCAGCAGTACCTCAACACGACCTGATGAATCTGAATGTAATTGCTGATCAGACCAATAGTAACTGCAATCTGAAGTCCCGCTCCCCCGTAACCCTGGGGGCGGGACTTTTTTTGGCCTTATACCTGTTCAGCCTGGTTTCCTCTCCTGCCACCCCCTTTACATTGAATCAGGCCAGTGGTTTACCGGACGCGACAACGGCCAGCACCGTCGAACCCCGCTCACCGGGCACCACCGGCACTGCAGTGACGGGAGCCCTGCAGGCTTCGGGTTTCGTGCGCGGCCATTTCCCAAACCCTGCCCCGGCAAGGGCATCCGCAGCGGCCGATTCAATGCTGATGCGTGTGGTGGTAGAAATCCCGGCCGGCGAGCACCGGAAAATCGAGTTCAACAAGGAGACGGAGCTGTTTGAGGTCGACCGCATCATCCGCTACCTGCCGTACCCGGTCAACTACGGGTTCATCCCCGGTACGTATTCCGATCCGGAAACAGGGGGCGATGGCGACCCGATGGATGTAATGATCCTTTCGCGGCAGCTGAACACCGGACACGAGATCACGGTAATTCCCGTAGCCACACTGCGGCTGACCGACCGGGGCGAGCAGGACGACAAGGTGCTGGCCGTACCGGCCGATGTGGCCCTGCAGAGTATCCACTGTACCACCTGGCAGTGCATCCTGGAGGATTTTCCTTTGATCCCGGAGCTGCTCGAGACCTGGTTCACATCCTACAAGGGGGCGGGTGTAACAACCTCCGAAGGCTGGGCCGGAACAGAAGTTACCCTGACCCTGATCCGGGAAGCGGAAGCAGGTGCATACCAGGAGCAGTGATCTTACACATCAGCAGCTGAAACAAAATCCTCCGTGAAAGTGGTGCTGTAAGCAGCAAACCATAGCAACCGCAGCAACGTCAGAAGCCTCTGCAGCCTAAGTCACCACGGTACTAACGACCGTCTGAGCTCGCCAAGAACTAACTGCCGTTCAATCGTTACCAACGATCTCCGCGGCGCTGTAAAAATGGAAGGTTTTGTCGTCGGACATAGCCACAAACAACCCTCGCGGAAACCGGTCGTTCAGCGGTATATGGGTAATTTCATTGCCGTCGCTCTCCAGTGCCTCCACATGAACCGTTTTCACGAATTCATTGTTGCCTTCCCTGCGGTAGAGCTGAAACCGCTGCCCCTGCTGATCGGATACGATCACATACCCCGTGCCGGGCGCATCCGGGTTTTTATAGATGGATATCCCCTCATGGTCGCGTACAAACCGTTCCCTTCCGAACAGGTTCAGCTCACCGGTTGAGCTGTCGGGATGGGCGTAATATTTCCGGACACCGAACATTTCGTCGGAGTAGTAGATGTAGCCTGCCTCGTTATCAACAGCGATGGCCTCGATCTCTTTCAGGCCACTGTAATTGCCCAGTTTCCGCACCGGACTACCGGTGACGTAGCCCTCGCCGGAGTCTGAAAGCTCATACTGCCAGAGGTAGGTACCATCGGCCGGGCCGTCTTTTCTGCCGACAACCGCGTAAATGCGACCCGATTGCGGATCGGTGTACAAACCAATACCCATCGGGTCTCTCATCTCCTCTCCCTCAAAAACCGGGATACCACCGTTGTCGACCGGAGCCATGTCGGGCAGTGAAAAGATGCGGATAGCGTTCTCCCGCCTGACGGTAACCACAGCAATATCGATCGTTTCAGATCCCAGCGTGAAGCCATAGGCCACATCCACATTATTGGGCCGGTCCAGGCCCACAACCGACCGTTCGTGATCAATTTGGCCATCGAGTGTATATACATACAGGCCTCCCTGATCGGTATCGCCGCCCTTGTCGGTGCCCAGGACCAGGCTTTGCGACGGGTCTTCGGGATGTATCCAGATAGCCGGGTCATCGGTATCGTAGGGAGCCGGTTCGGTGATAAACACCGGTTGTACACGGACGGTCTCTGAAGAACCTGCGGGTTCATTCAGGCCCTGATCCGCTGTGGCCTCTGACTGGTTTCTGCCGGTATCCGGCTGACAGGCTGCTATGACGGCGGCAATGGCAATGTATCGGAAAAAGTTCATCTGCATGTGGTAGTCAATATGCAAGTTAATGTGGAAGTACGTTACGTTCCGTATTAAATGGACAGGCAACCCTTCCCCCTATGACAGAGGTAATCGAATATCCGACGGATATACATTCCGGGTGCGCCGTATTATTTTTTAACAGCAGATGATAATGAAGTATGTCAACTTGAATGTTACTGCAATATTAAGATTTCAGGCTTTTGCAGCACCATTAAAAAGGAAAAAGCCCCGGATCGGGGCTTTTTCCTTTAATACCTGAACGGTTCCTGATAAACTGCAGAACAGATCTGCTCAGAACATCACCGGTCAGTTAAACAGATACCGGACACCGAACTGCATCCGCCAGCGGGAGAGCGTTCCGGCTATGTCGAACGAATCACGACCTTTTTCCACACCGGTGTAGGTAAACCGCGGGGTGGTACCGTCAGCTTCATAGCCAGCAAAGTTATAGAGCTCGTAGTTGTTGAAGTCGCCGGGTATGCTGTACTGCACGCCCCACTCCGAATTGATCAGGTTACCAATGTTCATGATATCGGCCGAAAGCTGCAGGCGATGCCGCTGACCGGCAAGTGTTATACCCACATCCTGACGGATACCAAGATCGAAGATCGCCGTAAATGGTGCAAAAGCACCGTTTTTCTCGGCGTATTTGCCGCGACGGTCTTTCAGATAGCTGCTGTTCCCGATGTATCGGTTCAGGTTTTCCCACTGCTGGGCCGGGGAGATACCGGTACCGCCCTCAACCAGGTTGATCTGGCTGGCATCGGCGGGTACGAATACCAGGGTCCTGTTCCGGCTGGTACTGCCGCGCTCACGCTGTACGTTGTTGGCACCACCCAGCACGTAAGAGTACGGCTGACCCGACTGTGCATTCATGAACAGGGAGATCGTGGTTGCGTTGTTCCGGTCGCGGGTCCAGTTGAAACGGTAGTTCAGCGCGGTGATCACACGGTGACCGGCGGCGAAGTCGGAACGTCCGTATGTGGGATTGTTACGGCCGTCGATGTTGACCTGCCCCCTCCATTGCGAAGAATTCTGTGAGGAGGTGTTTTCGGCAACGGATCTTGAATCACCCCATGAGTAGGCGACGGTGGCATCCAGGCCGAAATCGAACACTTTCGCGAAGGTAGCAGCCAGGTTGTAACCGTAGCCTTCTGATGTATTCTGTGCAAGGTAAACTGCATTGTACTGGCTCACGATACTGCTGTTCACATAAACCGGACGGGTATCCGGGGTGTTGGTCCAGCGGAAGTCGACCGTCGGGTTCGAGTTGATATTGGTGTAGTACAATGCGTTGATGGTTTTGGTATAGATCGCCTCAAGCGTTGTACGGATGCCATAGGGCAGCTCGAAATCGGTCGCAAGATTGGTCCTGAACACCTGCGGATATTTGAAATCTTTGGTAAACAGGCTGATGTCACCCTGTGGCAGCGAGATGTTCGGATGAACATATTGATTGTTGATATCAGGGCGGAAGTTAACCGTCTGACCGGCCAGGTTGTTTAGGTTCACATTACCCCTGGTTACACCGTTCTCATTGAACATGGCGCCTGGCCATACAAACGGGATCCGGCTGGTAAACACACCCGCACCACCGCGAACAACCATGTTCAGGTCATTCAGCATATTGTAGGAGAAACCGACACGTGGCGAGAACATGAGCTGTCCGTCGGGTGCCTTGCCGCCGCGGGTATTGTTGGCCGTATCATAGAACTGGGCCATGGCCGGCAGACCGGTTGAATTCAGGAAGCCGTCGTCGCGCGGATCGCTGGTTATGATCGGCATGTCGAGGCGGAGCCCGAGGGTCACGATCAGCTGGCTGTTCACGTTCCACTCATCCTGTGCGTACAGGCCGATTTGCATGGCGTTGAAATCGGCGGCAGCCGCTGAACCCGGCCCTGTGATGTCGTCGACCAGTGAATAGCCGCGGACATACCCGCTCGGACGGGCATCATTCAGGAAATCATCCAGGCTGGCGTAGGTATACTGACCGAAGTTCTGCGGGATGAACAGGTTGTAGATGCTGTAGAACTCGTTGTGGGTACCGATCGTGATCGTATGATTGCCGCGGTAGATCTGGAAATTATTGGTGATGGCAAAAATATCCTGGTCAAGTTGGTTAGCCGCCCTGAACGGCTCGCTACCGAAGCGGATCTGCCCGCCGGCATCGTTGATGATCACGTACGGGAAGGGATCGCCCAGCCATCGGGCATTGTCGCGCACCCTCACATAACTCAGGATGAGATTATTGGAGTACCGGTTTCCGAAAACGGAGTTCAGCTCAAGGGCCGACGAATTCGTGGTACTCGGGAAATAGATACCGTTATTGTCGAAGTTAATCGTCCGGCTGCCGCCGGCAAAACGGTTGAACTGTTCGGCATCGGTGTACTGGTGACGAAGGGTGAGGCGGTGGTCCTGGTTGATGTTGAAGTCGATCTTACCAAAGAATTTTGTCCCCTCAAGCGCACCTTTTGTGTCGCCGAAGGATCCGGGGTCGTATCCGTAGTTATTGATCAGGTGGTTGCGGAGGTTGGTGAGGTCCTGGCTCGAGGCCCGGCCTGCCACCGATGTGTATTCTACCGGATTGAAGGGCCGCGGGTTTTCATCATCCTGGATTTCGGCGTTCACAAAGAAGAACAGCTTGTCTTTGATGATGGGTCCGCCCAGCGAAATCCCGAACTGGCTCTGGGTAAAATCGGCCACCTGCTCGCGTTCGATATCGAACCGGTCGGCCTGCGTTTTGTTTGTTTTACCCACAAGGCTCTGGTTCTGGATGTAGCGGTAAACCGAACCGGTATAGGTGTTGGTACCCGA
Organism: Cyclonatronaceae bacterium; assembly: GCA_047921215.1. GTDB lineage: Bacteria > Bacteroidota > Rhodothermia > Balneolales > Cyclonatronaceae > RECM01. Next base: position 44,740 of record JBLRWO010000018.1, read on the forward strand.
CCGGGTAACCGCGTTTATACCACCGCCTGCAAATCCGCCGAGGGTTACATCATACGGCGACACCACGACCTGAAGCTGATCGATGATATCGAGGGAAAACGGGGAAATTCCGGTCTGACCGCCGTTCGTACCCGTAGAAGACAGGCCGAACACGTCATTGTTTACCGCACCATCGATGTAAATAGCATTGAACCGGTTGTTCATGCCGGCAAACGTGATTCCGTTACCGTCAAACCCGCTCGACTGAGGGGTAAGGCGCAAAAAATCATTGATGTTACGGTCGATGGAGGGAAGGGTGGAAATATCGTCATTCGAGATCTGGGTGCTGGTACCCGAAGAGAGGCCCGCCGACCCTACGGTCGCGGTTACGAGCACTTCGCCCATCTCTGTCACAATCTCCGACAGTTCAAAGCTGAGACGCTCGGTTTCACCAAGGCGCAGAAACAGGTTATCGAGTTCGGTGGATCCAAAACCGGTAAAGGAGACGGTTATACGATAGGGACCGCCAACACGCATGTTGGGAATCCGGTAGACTCCGTTGATGTCGGTTGAGGCACCGTATACGGTACCCGAGGGCTGGTGCACGGCCACCACATTGGCGCCGGGCAGCACTTCACCGGCGGTATCGGTAACCGATCCGGTCATGGACGATGTTGTTACACCCTGCGCCATAAGCAGGCCGGGTAATAGTACCACACAAAGTAATAACAGTAGTTTTGTTTTCATGAATTTTTAATTCGTTCCGGGTAGAATTAGGTTGGTTCTTTCTGTTTCGATTGCAAAGTTAGGCGTCTAAGTTTACTAAAATATTACCAAATTAAATACAGTATTAGCCAATTGTTTTTCAACAAGTTACCCACATTTTGGAGCCGGCCTGCCACGGAATGCTTTGCATTGCTGTTTCGCTCAAATAATATCAACTATCTGATATTTATGAACCTTAGCCAAACCGTCTTCCTACCCCACTCTCACCGCATAATATGTGCACAGGTTCATTCGTCCGGTACTGCTCCCTATAATGCGGGCCCGGCCCGGCAAAGATGGAGTCCTCAACTTCATTTTATGTTGAGGAGAACGTTCATAAACTCCGTAAAAAATCAATCAATTGGGAGCAGGATGTCCATAAACACGGGCACTCGTATTTTATGCGGAACAGAATTCCCTGAACTCCGGCAACTCTATTTGATCCGGAGCAGGATGTCCATGAACCCGTGCCTGATTATTTCATACGGAACAGAATTTCCCTGAACTCCGGCTCATAAAGTGAGCGGATCCGGTCGCGGTCTTCATCAGACAGTTTCACAATACCGCCGGTGTTCTTTTCCGCCTGTTCCGGTGTTTTGATGCCCGGAATCACCGTCGAGACGCCCCCGAAACTGAGGATGAAGCTCATAGCCAGTTCGGTTTTGGTGATGCCGTACTTGTCGGCAAGCGGCCACACCTTTTCCAGGGCATCCAGCGACTCGTCCAGGATGTCGGGCGGTAGCCGGAACACACGGTGATCATCATCAGGGAACCGGGTCTCTTTCGTGAATTTGCCGGTAAGCAGCCCGAACTGCAGGGGCATGCGGGCAATCACGCCGTATCCCGCCTTGTGCGCCCTGTCCACAATACCAAGCGCCTCCTGGTTGATGATATTGAGCACCAGCTGAAACCCGTGGCCGGCCTCATGGCTGAACATGAAGTCTGCCTCCGGGCCGGGCCTGAAGGTGTTCAGCGACACGCCCCACCAGCGGATCTTGCCCTCGCTTTTCAGCTGCTCCATGGCCTGGATGCTTTCACCGTTCTCCAGGTCGGGCACCTTGGCAGTGTGCAACTGGTAGAAGTCGATGGTATCGCGTCCGAGCCGTTTCAGGCTGCCCTCACAGGAATTGAGGATGTGTTCACGCGAATAATCGAGGAAGATGGAACCGTCATCGGCCAGGCGGTGCCCGACCTTCGAGGCGATCAGTACATCATCGCGGTTGCCGAACACCCTGCCGATCAGCTCCTCGGAGTGGCCGAGGCCGTAAAAATCGGCGGTGTCATAAAAATTGATGCCCAGTTCAAGCGCACGTTTGAGGGCTTTTTCGGATGTGGCATCATCCACATCACCCCAGCCTATGGGGATGTCGCCGGCCATAGCCGGACCGCCAATGGCCCAGGCGCCAAAACCGACTTCGCTCACGTTCAGGTCTGTGTTTCCAAAAGGTCTGTAGTTCATGATGGGAAGGGGTTTGTGACTGTGTATCTGAATATAAGACAAATGAACCTCCTGCGGGAGGGTGAAGTAAATGAACCTCCTGCGGTAGGGTGGTATGAACCTCCTGCGGGAGTGCGAAGCTCCCCGCAGAGTGGTTCATCCTCCAATCTTACCATCATTATGATACTCCCGCAATTCCGCGACTGCCCTGAGGCTGGCTTCCACTTCCTGTTCGGTATTGATTACGCAGGGGGTGGTAGTAAGGATTTCGTCACCATTTTTTAGCTTAAATCCGGAATAGAGCGTGCCGAGACCCTCGGTGGTGCTTCCGGTAAGGGCGATCTCTCCCGGGTTGGCCCCGATATAGGCGGCTGCATCCGGTGAAATTTTAGTGAGTCCCGGCACGAATGGCAGGGCCATACCTGCGCCGATCATGAATCCCCTGTCCCTTAGAAATGACTTTCTGTCCATAAAACACCTTTTTTTATAAGTAACACCCCGGCTCCAAAACTAAAAATATTTCCCTATTTATCAATATTGATTTCTTGTTACTCTTAAATAACGTCAAAACAGAAAATTACCCGACTTCGATCCTGCGTGTTGATTTATTGTTCACAACCCTGCGCAGGCCCGCAGGTACAACATATGCCTGGCAGCAATCTGATTGCCGGAACATTTTCAAATCCAACCTGTTTTGAATGATCTTTTTCAGGCAATTTTGTCGATTTAGGCAGAATTAGGGTCTGTTGCAGTTTCACTGGCAGCTTGCAGATTTGCCCCGGCAACACATTATGAAAATTGACAATGAATCCGGGAATCTGGCACATGTATCCACTCCGGAAATCAACACCCCTGAATATCCAGCTTATGAAAAAGAATCTCCTTTGCGGACCACCCGGTTTTGTCATATCACCACTGAAAATGATCAAGAAATGCACATCCGAAACCTGTCTATGAACATAAATAAGAACCTTAACCACTACCTTATCCTCGTTCTGCTGCTGATTGCGGTACCGGCCGGAATGGCGGCGACTGCATCCGAATATGAATCCGGATCGGCTGCCCTGTTGGCCTACCAGTGGGTCGGTGGTATCGGCGACTGGGATGAAGCCGCCAACTGGAACCCGGTCGGAGTGCCCGGCCCCGGCGACGCGGTAACCATTGCGTCGGGAGAAGTGACCACTTCGGGTGCACGCACCATTGGCGACCTATCGATCACCTCGGGTGGCAAACTAACCGGTTCGGGGAGCCTCGCCATCACCGGAACGTTTAACATGAGCAATGCCGCCTCCGAAATCTCCTTTGAAGGCGACATCTTTGTGGGCGGGCTCCTGACGTGGTCGGGCGGGTGGATGAGCGGCACGGGCACGACCACGGCCGGCGGTGGCATCACCGTATCGGGCAGTGCGGGCAGCTCCACCAACGACAAGTTCCTCGACGGCCGGCGTATTAACGTACCGGCCGGGCAGATTGCCACGCACAGCGGTAACCGGCTGAACGGGGTGAACGGGGCGGAGTACGAGATCGCATCGGGCGCCACACTCGCTATCACCACGGGCAACAATTTCTCCTTTTTTAACGCAGGTGCGGGTGGTGCGACCCTCATCAACCGGGGCACCATCACCAAAACCGGCGGTACCACCTTCGCCCTTGAGATCGGCTGGGACCTCGATAACCATGGTCTCATTCTGATCGATCAGCCCGATGCAGACCTGCGGTTCGGCGGTGCACTGGCCGATTTCGGCGGCACCTATGAAGCCGCTTCCGGCACGCTTACCCTCGATATCAAAGCCTCACCCGGCACCATACTGCTCGGTGCGACGTCGGTGATACGGTCGGGCACTGCGGGCCGTATCCACTTCGGAAGCCGGACCGGTGACGGCACCGATACCTTTTTCAGTTTTGAAGGTCTGGCGGATATTGCCGGCACCCTCTCTGTGGCAAGTTCAGGCAATACGTATGCCAACCTGCGGGTGGAAGAGACGGCCACCCTGCAGCAACTTGGTGCGACGGGCATCTCGGCCGGTGGCAACCGGGGGCGCCTGATCATACTGCGGGCTCCCGGCTCGCCGGATGTGATCGATGTGGGCAATGCCTCCGTCGGTTTTGGGGGTACGCTACGGTTCGAAGGGAATGCGATGGTGAACGGGGATATGAGCCTCAGCATCTCATCCGCCGAATTCTTTGCCGGAGGGGAGCTTACCATCAGCGGCACACTGAACTGGAACGGCGGCATCATGTCGGGACCGGGCCCCGTGCGTGCCGGCGGCGATGTCACTATGACGGGCGGGCCCGGCAGCGCGAGCAATGCAAAGGTGCTCGACGGTACACGGCTGATTGTCGCATCCGGGCAGACGTTTACCCAGAACGGCGGCCTGTTTTCCGGCCGCAACGGGGCCGTTGTCGAAATTGAGAATGATGCCGTACTTGACATCACAACGGGTAATAACAGCTCGGTGTTTGTAAAAGGCATCGGCGGCGCCACAATCGAGAATTACGGCACCATCCTGAAAAACAGCGGCACCACCTTCCAGGTAAACCTCGACTGGGATATCGAAAACCACGGGCTGATTGAAATGAACCTGGAGACCGGGCACCTGAGCCTGCGCGGGGCTATGACCGATTTCGGCGGAACCTGGCATGCTGAGACAGGAATCCTGAGCCTGGATCTGCCGGCACGGGCAGAGAGCTATGTTTTCGGATCCGGATCGGTCTTTTCGACCGGAACAGACGGTCACCTCCTCTTCAGCAGCTATACGGGAGACGGTAATATCTCCTTCTTTGACATCGCGGGGACGGTAAATATTCCCGGATCCCTGTCGGTACGTACTCTGTTTTCAAACAACACAGCGCAGATAACCATCGCTGAAACAGCCGTACTGCAGCAATTATCGGGCAACCTGTTGCAAACGGGAGGCAACCGGGGCCGGCTTATCGTTCTGAACACGGATGAGCTTAACGTGAATAATGTTCAGATCAGTTTCCAGGGCCTGCTTGACGTCTCATCCCCGCTGAACATCGGTGGAACCCTGCTTATAAATAATGCCTCCGGCACACTGAATTCGCTGCATCCGATAACTGTCGACAGCCTGATTACCTGGAGCGGCGGTGCGATTCAGGGTGAAGGACCGGTTACGGCAAATGCGGGTCTGCTGATGACCGGCGGCCCCGGCAGCGCCGACAATGTAAAGGTGTTGCGGAACCGCAATCTGATTATTCCCGAAGGTCAGACTTTCAACTATCCCGGAAACCTGCTCAGCGGACGCGACAGTGCCACCGTTGAAATTCGCCCGGGAGCCCTGCTGGACCTGACCATGAACAACAACTCGCAGGTGATGACCGTGTCGGGCGGGGCAACCCTCATCAATGAGGGTACCATCCGCAAAAACACAGGCACGACGTTCGAAATTACCATCGGCTGGGACCTGGTGAATTCCGGAGAGGTGCTGCTCGACTTAGAGGGGTCGCAATTGCGATTTTCCGGACCGCTTCTGGATGTAGGCGGATCATACCGGGCCGAGTCGGGGATGCTCCATTTTTCGCCTCCCGCGCGCGGGGAGCCCTACATTTTTGAGAACACCTCGCTGCTGCGGGCGGGAGCGGGCGGGCGGATCAACTTCGGGGGGACGGGCGGCAGCGGTAACCGCATCGATTACCGGCTCGACGGAACGCTTGATTTCGAGGGAATTCTATCGGTGAAAAACCTGACCGGAGGCGACACTCCGGAGGTAACCATCCCGGCGACTGCATCCATCACCCGTCTGGGCGGCAATGCCCTGCTGTTAGGCGGGAACCGGGGACGTCTTTTCGTTGAGGTGACCGAACCGCTCTGGATCGGCGATCTGCATGTTGGCTTCGGCGGCGGGCTGGTAATGAACGGCCCCCTCACGGTGAACGGGACCTTTCTGTTCGACGATCAATCGGCACGTTTTACCAGCATCCACCCAACAACTGTTCAGGGGTTGATGACCTGGCGTGGAGGCACCCTCGACGGGGCCGGACCGACCACCGTGAACGGAGGGCTCACCATTACCGGTACCGCAGGCAGTGCAAGCTGGAACAAGTACCTCGACGGGCATACCCTCGAAGTGACCGGCGGCGACATGCTGATCGCCGGTTCGCTCATGAACGGGGGCAACGGCGGGCGCCTCATTGTGGGGGAGGATGTAACTGCGACGGTGAACATGCCGGGCGGTACGTCCACCTTTTCGATTTTCGGAGGCAGTACGGAGGTACCGTCTTACATCAACCGTGGCACGCTTCGGGCGGTGGAGACCGGCGGACCGATCACGGTGAACTGGGATTTCATCAACGAAGGCACCATCGACCTGGGCGAGTCGGCACTCGTTCTCCGGGTAAACCGGGGAGCGGTAAGCAGCGGTCTTCTTGTCGGGAGTGGAACCCTTACCGGGAATTTCGATAATGTGTCGGGCACCGTTTCGCCGGGGCCGGGCGTTTCAGGTGCAAACGGGGCCGGAAGCGGAGATTCAGGCGCAGGTCTCATCTTTATCGACGGAACCTACACGCAGGGTGAGGCGGGTGTGCTTGAGGCGTTCATCGGCGGGCAGACCGCCGGTACGGATTACGATCAGCTCCGGGCCGACAACATGGTTCTGGACGGCACACTCAGGCTGGGGCTTTCCGGTGGCTACATCCCCGGTCAGAACGATGTGTTCCAGGTGGCCACCTGGCCGGGAGGAACACGTACCGGTTCGTTTGCGGCCTTTGAAGGGCAGGATGCCGGCGACATTTTTCTTGCCATACGCTACGGCAACCTCGCTGTTGAGGTGTACGACGGCTCCGACATCACCATCGCCCCGCCGCCGTCGATGTCGGCCGTGGTAAACAGTCCGCCCTTCCAGCGTACCGGGCGTAACGCACCGTTCCGGGCCACCATCAGCAGCCCGGGCGAAGCGGTCATTTTCGGTGTGGAGGCAGAAAACCTCGACCGGAGAGGTCAGCCGGCCGGCCCTCACTGCCCCCTGGACGATGCCTACGAGAACCTGAAATGCCGTCTTGCCCCGTTCGGCATCGTACCGCCCGAACCGGAAGAGGGCGAAGAATACCCCATGCTGGCCATGGAGCTTTTCCCGGTCATCCCCTCATCGGGCGGGGGCAGTAATGGCGGATCGCGCACCGAATTCACCGCGGTGATGGGTCCAACCGGCGACCTGAACTGGGGGCAGAGCCAGATATGCGAAACAGACCCGGTGAGTGCATCCGTGAATGTCGGCACGCCGGTTACCAACGATAATATGGCAGGGTGTGCCTACGCGATCGCCAAGCTGGCGCTCGAACTCGTTCCCGGAGCCGACTGCTTCAAGCTGGCTGCCGGCATCGGAACCTCCATCGGTGAGGGCGTTTACGCGGGACAGTTTGACCTGCCGGCCTACCTGGCCGCGAACATGGTTGGCGCCATCAACTGTGCGGGTGATGTGTTTCCGGCCTCAAAAGCCATCAAGGTGATGCTCAAACTGAACGAGCTGGCCGGGCAGGCCGGCGGCATTGCCGGTGCCCTCGATGCCTGCAGCAGCACAGGCGGCAGCGGATCGGTAGCCGGATCGTCGTCATCAAGCACCACCTGTATCTTTGCCGCCGACCCGAACGACAAATACGGTCCCGAGGGCATTTTAACGGAGCGTTATATCGCCAGCGGCGACTCGATGGCCTACACCGTATTTTTCGAGAACAAGGAGGAGGCTACAGCCCCTGCCCAGATCGTGATCATCACCGACACACTGGATGTGGCCGTGGTTGACCTCAGCAGCTTCTCCTTCGGGATGGTGGCCTGGACCGACACCTCGGCCGTGCTTTTGCCCGACACCACCGGAACGATCGGAACCGGCGGACCGGAACCGGTCTTCAGCGCCACAGCCGACGTGGATCTTCGCCCCGTCATGGACCTCGTGGTGCGCATCGACGCGGACCTTGATCCGGAAACCGGCGTGATCACCTGGGTGTTCAGCTCCCTCGATCCGGAGACGCTTGAACCAACAGCCGATCCGCTGGCCGGTTTCCTGCCGCCCAACAATCAAACTTTCGATGGCGAGGGACTGGTGAGCTACTTCGTATCGCTGAAGGAGGATGTGCCCTCTGCCACCCGTTTCGGCAGCGCAGCCCGCATCATCTTTGATGAGAACGAGCCCATCGATACGCCGGTCTGGAGCAACATCCTCGACACCGAAGCCCCGGTGAGCGCGGTGAGCCCGCTCGACAGTGTGCAGACTACCACTGAATTCACCGTGAGCTGGTCGGGCGAAGACGATGCGAGCGGAATCCGTTTCTACACGATTTATGTGTCAGAAAATGGCGGGGAGCCGGAAGTATGGCTGTCGGATACGGAGGCCACTTCGATGGCGTATACCGGCAACGACGGATCAACCTATGCGTTCCGGAGCACGGCCGCCGACCAGGTGGGCAACCGCAGCGTACGCGGCACTGAACCCGAGGCAGTAACCACCGTTCAGGTGCCCACCTCGATTGAGCGAACCGATCTGCCGGCCGAGTTCAGCCTGGCCCAGAACTACCCGAACCCGTTCAACCCGAGCACAGTGATCCGGTTCGGCCTGCCGGAAGCGGCGGATGTACGCCTTGAGGTGTACGACCTTGCCGGACGGCGTGTGGCGGTTCTGACTGACGGCAGCCGTTCGGCAGGCTGGCACACGGTCACCTTCGATGGCAGCGCTCTCTCAAGCGGCGTATACGTGTACCGGCTGAGGGCGGGCGACTTTGTGCAGAGCAGGAAGCTGGTGCTGGTGAAGTAGATTGAAGTTACAGTGACATATAAAACAGGTCACTGGTTGCCCCCTGGCAATCTACTGTTAAGAGCAACACTATTCTGGTAACGACAACAATTGTGGACATGGTAAGCTTCAAACAGGTCAACAGTTGAACAAGTACGCACGTGAACCGCGAAGTGCCAGGGAAGATACCGCTGATATTCAGCTTTTTTCGCTTCCTGTTTTTTGTAGTTTGAGATACATAACTTCACGTTCAACTTCAACAGACAACAGATGCTGCCATGCCACAATCCGGATTTCTGCAGTTTAAACGGCTGCTCAATGAAATGAATCAGGCGGAACTACCTTCGTCAACTCTCATTAATGACTATCATTTTTATACCGAGCTTGTTCAGAGCGCTACACAGTGTGAGCCCGGATTCTGGTTTATAACCGATATTACGTCCTGCGAGAGGAGCAACCGCGACATGTTGCCCTGCGAGGCACAAACCCGCATGAGTGAAAATCCGGACAAAATCCGGTGGGAATGTAAAAAATGCAGGTTGAGTGGTGTCATCACCCAGTTTGAGGAGAGCCCTTTTGACTCGCGGATCACATCAGGCGATAACCCGTTCTTATCCGGTCCGGATATGAAGGCTTTGCTGCTTGACTCGGCACTGGTTGAAATCCGGATGCCGGAGAAAACCTACTCCGTACTAAAAGAAGTGCTTGAAACAGGTCAGCCGGACGGGGCCACCGGGCTTCATAATCTTGCCGAATTTCTGACCAATGAAGTGAGCCTGACCCTCCCTGTTCCGCTTGCAATGATGATCATGAACTCTATGGAGTTGTACCTTAAGGAATTTGACAAGCACAAAAAAAGTATTGAAAAGCTGTTGAAACTGTTCGAACTGGAAACCATGAAAACGCACATCAATGTGATAGCCGGATATCTCAGAGGAGAACACACGTTATTTAAAGCTGTACAATTGCTGGGTCTTCAGGACCAGAAAGATATGGATGAACTTGAAGATCTTCGGCAAACACTGGAAGAGCAGGCAGACGAACAAAATATCAGCCTCAGCGAGGTGATTGAACAGTTTGTAACAAATCAGATCAATGCAATTCCGGACAGGTTCGAGAAGAATATCGGCGGTCTTAGTTCAATTCAAATAGACTATCTGTGTTCGCAAAACGACTGGATGCACAACATCGGTGGTATCAAAATCAACTATGAGGCTCTCGATCCGGATATCGCGCGTTCATTTCCATTCATGAAGAACGTACAGGCACTTTATAAACATGTATTGGAATCCGGCGGCAAATTGTCACTTGGCCGCGACGGACGATTCCTTAAGGAAACGATCCAGTACATGATCGATAACGGGGTATGGCCGGAATATTCAATGGAGTGGCGAAGCAAGCACAGGAGCAATTCCAGTGGCAGTAATTCCCGGGAACACCCTGAGAATGAAAACTCAAACAGTGATAGTAAAACCGACAGGCAATCCCTCCGGGCTTCACATTTAACGGAATCGCCTTCAGCCAATCAGATTGATGATTTTTTTAGCACCAATTATTATTTCATAGAGCAGCTGGCCAATGTTTTGGTACTCTCCGGACTATTTACCATTAAAAAGAGGAAATTCATTCCTGTTCGTGCAAAAGCAGATTATCTGATGACCCGGAATGCTCCGAAACTCTATGCACTTATGCTGCAAACCCTGTATCTGGAATACGATATGGTGTCTCGTTTCGGAGATGATAGCACAGGTGAACTTATCGCTTATATTCAGGACCATGTAACCTATGCACTCTACCAGCTGCACCAAATGAAGGGCAGTACGATGAAGTCTGCAAAGGCACTAACCGATCAACTTATGCACCCCGGCCTCTTTGAAGTGCTCCAATATGCACCGACACCCGAAGAGTCTAAAATTCAACGGGTTATTCTCGATTACCTCTGTTTCAGCGTATATATTGAACCGTTATCGCGCTTCGGTCTGGCAGAGATGAGTGCCGGAGATCCCTCACTCCTCTCTTTTAAATACAAAGCCCGTAAAACCCCACTCTTCGATTCGCTGATAACATTCGGATTGTGAACCTTACATCGGTTCCAGTTTCGACATGTTTCGACATGTAATGACTCGATGTTGTAACGCTTCCAACACTCAGACAAGTAAAAACAACCCTGCATCTAACATAACATGTTTTCCGGTGTTCAGATTAACTTCAGGCAACACCATTACAAAAAAACCCCGGCCGTTGTAAACAGCCGGGGTTTTTTGCTATTCTGTAAATACGTCAAACTGTACAGGCCTGAACAGTAGAACTGATTCGGCATCAGATATGTTGATACGTTAACCGGTCATTATCCGTCCGTCAAAACGCATCGAATACCTCTCAAAGTTACTCCCCGTGGTCCTCTGCCGGCGGACAGAACACATTCGGATTGAAAGGGGCAAACATACCGTTCGGGTTCGACTCATACAGCCATACGTGCAGGCTGTAATGATCGTCCGGTATCGGCGTTCCACCTACATCGAAAGGATGGTCGCCGAAGTGCGGGTGATCCTGCCCCTCATCAATCACGATGTACTCGATGCCGACCAGCTTTTTGTTGCCGTTTTTGTCGTAGGCATAGAGCAGGGCTTCGGGTTCAAGGGGATTGAATACCGGGTCGACCAGATCCATATTCACCCAGTGATAACCCATGGCGCCCAGGCCGGGTACGGCCACGCAGTGGCCTGGTCCGGGATCCATATAGCCCGCTCGGGCAGCCTGTGTCATTGAGTTGAAACGGGCCGTAGCGGCCTTTACAGCCCTTACAAGCTCAGGATCGGTCTCTTCAAAATGGCCCGCCATTCCACGGCTGGCAGCCATTGCGCCGCCGTGGTTCGCGATTACATCCTCAGTAAACAGTCCCGCTTCGGCATCAAGCGGCTGATTGTCGGTACATCCCGTCAGCATTGCAAGCGTAAGTGCGGTTGCAAGCAGCATTACCGGAAAAACGCTCCGGTTTCGAATTAAGATATTACATGACATTATTACGTTACCTCCATCATTTATTTTAGACATCATTCCCCCGCATGCACTTATGATGATTTGAATGGTACCCCGGGAGACTGATAGTTCGAATTATACGTTATTTAGCTTTTTTTGAAGCCAGGGGGTATAATTTACACTTAAACTTTTAAGAGGCAAGTTATTACCGATAAAATTAACAGATTCTAATTGCTGTTGATAGCGCAGAAACCGGTAATTAATCCAATATCTGCATAAATGGGCATGATCATACCGCCTTGCCGGCATACCGAGAATGCTTCCTCTCAGATTTTTCCGACACGCCCGTTCCAGCTGTTAAATGCCACTTCCCTGGCATTGTGGATACCGGTCGATGCGCTGCAGCTGCCACACTGCACCCATGCCGATCCGACCACATCCCACAGTACCGGTTCCCTCTCGCCGCAGAACGGGCATGGTTTCAGGACCTCTTGTGCAAGGCTGCTTTTATCTTTCATTTCCTGATAGTTCACAACATTTACTTCTTTCAGTGATGTTCTCATGTTACTGCTGTTCTATTATTTATAATTATCATCCTCAAGCTGTTAACCCTTCATCAGGCCTGGTGTCTTCCCACCGGAAAATGCAAATGATATTCCGCCATGTTTAACCATTTTGTGGGTTAAAGCCATAAAACGTTACAAACTCTTTCACGCGGTCGATTTGCGGTACCGCCGTACCGACAGCAGGATCATTCCCGCCGCAAACATGACCAGCACGAGCAGCGGTCCGGCAATGTCGGCGGCCCCGGCGCCTGCCAGCAGCACCCTCCGCATGATGTCGATAAACCAGGCCACCGGGTTAAACCAGGTGATCTTCTGCGCCCAGCCGGGCATACTGTCGATGGGGGTGAACAGGCCGCTGAGCAGGATGAACACCACGAAGAAGAACCAGGTGATGAACATGGCCTGCTGCTGGGTGTCGGTGATCGTGGAGACCAGCAGTCCCAGGCCCAGGATGCCCATCAGGTAGATGCCGGCCGCCACATAGATCAGGCCAAGGCTGCCTGTCATCGGCACATCGAACAGCAGCCAGGCCACTACCAGGCCGAAACTGAGCTCGACCAGCCCGAGAATCCAGAACGGCATCAGCTTGCCGGCAATGAACTGCGACTTGCGCACCGGGGTCACGTTGATCTGCTCCATCGTGCCGATCTCCCGCTCGCGTACGATGTTCATGCCCGACAGGAACCCGCCAATCATGGTCACCAGCAGCACGAGGATACCCGGCACCATGTACAGTTTGAAATCAAGCTCCGGATTGTACCAGTGGGAGTATTCGACCGCGATGCGGGGCGGGCGGTCCACGCCGCCGGATGCCGGTCCGGTTGATGATCCTGCTGACGATCCCGTTACCGACCCATCTGCCAGCCCGGCTGACGATCCGGTTGCCAGTCCCGCCGGCTGCAGCGATTCGTTAAACTGCCCGATTATGGCCACGGCGTACTGCCAGGCGATACCCGCCGTGTATCCGTCGACCGCATCCAGCACCACCTGAACGGGCGCACCCGCTGTGGCCTGGCGCGAAGAACCTGATCCGGTACCCGCCCCCGCCCCTGTTCCGGAACCTGGTCCGGCCCCGGTACGGACCAGGTCGCGGCCGAACTGCCGCGGGATGTACAGGGCCATCTTGGCTTCATTACGGATGAGGGCATCGGTTGCATCCTGACTGTTCATCGAATAGCCAACAATCCTGAAACGACCGGCGGCCCGGAAATGGTCGATCAGCTCCCTTGAGTCCGGGCTTTGATCGTAGTCTACCACGTACAGATCAATGTTGCGGATCTCGAGCGTGGCGGCGTACGAGAGCAGGATGAGCTGTACGAACGGCATCACGAAAATGATAGGCAGCATCATCCGGTTCCGGAAGATCTGCAGGAATTCTTTCATTACAATGATTCTGAGGATGCGCATGGTTTCTTCCTGCTGTTACTGTAGTCTGATCCTGAATTTTTTGATGCTCAGCATAAGCAGGAACAGGGTCATTCCTGCCAGGATGAGGGTTTCCTTCCAGATGTAGGCCATGCCCACGCCCTTCAGCATGATTCCCTTCACGATAATCAAGTACCATTTGGCCGGCACAATATGGCTGAAATACTGCAGCGCCTCCGGCATGTTCGATATCGGGAAGATGAACCCGGAGAGGATGATCACCGGAAGCAGCAGCCCCGCCAGGGCGATCATCATGGCCACCTGCTGGCTGCTGGTAATCGTCGAGATGAGGATGCCCAGCGACAGCGCCGTCACTATAAACAACCCCGACAACGCCATGAACAGCACGAAACTGCCCCGGAACGGCACATCGAACAACAGCAGGGCGAGTACCAGTACCGTAAGTACATTCACGACCGACAGCAGCAGGTAGGGAGCCACCTTGCCCAGGATGATCTGAACGGGATGCAGCGGGGAGGCGAGCAGGATCTCCATCGTACCGGTCTCCTTCTCGCGGGTGATGGTAATGGAGGTCATCAGGGCCGATATCAGCATCAAAATGAAGGCGATGAGCCCCGGCACGAACATGTTTGCACTGCGGAGCTCGGGATTGAACATCATGCGCACTTCCGGCATCACGCGTCCGGGTTGGGATACAGATGTGCCGCTTGCAGATGTGCCGCCGGCCAGCTCACCGGCTCCGGTTCCGTATGTGAGGGCCCCTGCGAGCCCGGCAGTGGTGCCTTCGCCTTGCACGTTTATCCCTGCCGGGGGTTGTAACGACCGCTCGTAGTCCTGAAGAATGGCCATCACGTACCCCTGAAGCAGCTGGGCCATGTTCGGGTCGGACGCATCGGTGATGATCTGGGCCGATGCCGAGCCGTCGCGGGTAAGGTTTTCCGCAAAACCGGGCTCAAACAGCAGCACCATCCGCACGTGGCCGCGCCGGAATGCCGGCTCTATCTGGTCGGGGTGCGTAAGACTCGCATTCAGTTGAAAATGACCGGATGAAAGCACCTTTTCAGTGATATCCATCGTCACATGATCATTCGACATGTCGAGCACGGCGATTCCCGCCTCGGTGAGCTCGTTGCGCAGGGCGTACCCGAACAGGACCAGCTGTATCACCGGCAGGCCGAACAGGATCACAAGTGTGCGCCGGTCGCGGATGATGTGCCGGAATTCCTTGATGATGAAGCCGAAAAATGATTTCATGTTGTTTTCTCCCCTCTTGCCAGTTTCACAAATACCTCATCCATATCGGCCGACCGGAACTCGCTCTTAAGCGCGGCCGGTGTGTCGAGGGCTGCAATCCGTCCGTCGACCATGATGGAGACGCGGTCGCAGTATTCGGCCTCATCCATATAGTGGGTGGTCACGAACAGGGTCGTGCCCCGGTCGGAAGCCTCGTAGATCATGTCCCAGAACTGCCGGCGTGTGATCGGGTCGACCCCGCCCGTGGGCTCATCCAGGAAAACGACATCCGGATCGTGCACGATGGCGGTCGAAAAGGCGATCTTCTGCTTCCATCCCAGCGGCAGCGACCCGATCATGCGGTCTTTAACATGGATGAGGCCCAGGCGGTCCAGAAGTGACGCAGTTTTGTCAAGGATGGCCTGTTTACCCAGCCCGTAGATGCCGCCGAAAAACCAGATGTTTTCTGCCACGGTCAGGTCGTCGTAGAGCGAAAATTTCTGGCTCATATAGCCGATGCGGCGCTTGATCTGCTCCGCCTCGCGGTATACATCGAAACCCGCCACGGTTGCCTCGCCGGATGTTGGCACCAGCAGGCCGGTGAGCATGCGCATGGCCGTGGTTTTGCCGGCACCGTTCGCCCCGAGGAACCCGAAGATCTCCCCGCGGCCCACGTGGAAGCTGATGCTGTCTACCGCTGTAAAATCGCCGAACTTGCGGGTCAGGTCACGGGCTTCTATGATGGATGAGGGGGGCATATGGTTATACAATCTGGATGTCTACAACTGCGGTGCTGTTGGGATGCTTTGAATCAGGGAACAGATGAACATGTGAACAATTGAACTGCGAAGTGTTTTGGGAAGATGGCACTGGCAGGATGAGATTGAGGTTGAGGTTGAGGTTGAGGTTGAGGTTGAGGTTGAGATTGAGGTTAACATTAGTGCTAAGATTGGGGATATTTTCATTTTGCCTCCTCCTTTTGTTGCATGAGTGACATGAAGGTGTCTTCCACGCCGGGGTCGATGCGTTTTACATCCACATCGGTGAAACCCTCGTCGATCAGCTGGGTATCGAGCTGTTCGGGGGTGCGGGAATCGCGGCGGTCGGTGTAGTGGATGTATTCGCCGAAGGTATGGGCCGAAACGGACGATTCAAGGCTGCGGAGATGCTGCAGCAGTTTGTATTTTTCGCGGGCACGGACGGCCAGCAGGGGACGGCCGAACATACGACCGATGCCTTCGGGGGTGTCGATGGCCAGGAAACGTCCCTCCTGCATCAGGGCTACGCGGTCGCAGCGCAACGCCTCGTCCATATAGGGCGTGGATACAATGATGGTGAGGCCGCCCTCTTTGAGACGGCGGAGCATATCCCAGAATTCGCGCCGGGAGACGGCATCCACCCCGGTGGTCGGCTCGTCGAGGAACAGGATATCCGGCTTGTGGATGAGGGCACAGCTCAGGGCCAGCTTCTGCTTCATGCCGCCGGATAGGGCGCCAGCCCGGCGTTTTTTGAACGGTTCGATCTGCACATAGATGTCGCGGATCAGGTCGTAGTTCTCTTCGACGGTGGTGCCGAAGATGGTGGCAAAAAACTCCAGGTTCTCCTCCACCGACAGATCCTGGTACAGCGAAAAACGTCCCGGCATGTAACCGAAGCGGCGCCTGAGGGCGCGGTATTCGCGGACCGTATCCAGCCCCAGCACCATTGCGCTGCCCGAGTCGGGAAGCAGAAGCGTGGTCAGAATCCGGAACAGGGTGGTTTTCCCCGCACCGTCGGGCCCGATGAGCCCGAACAGCTCGCCATTGCCCACCTGCAGGCTCACATCCCTGAGCGCAGGTTGCTTACCGTAGCTTTTCGAAAGGTTTTCTATGTTGATGATGGTGTTCATGTTCTTCCTACGTCATGCCGGGGGTTAAATACCACTTCGCCGGGCATGCCGATTTTGATCTGGCCATCAGGGTTGGGAACACGGATTTTTACGGCATATACCAGGTTCACGCGCTCTTCGCGGGTCTGGATGATGCGCGGAGTGAATTCGGCCTTGTCGCTGATCCAGCTCACTTCGCCCGGCAGTTCCTGCAGGCTGCCGTCGGATCCGTCGATGAGTACCCGCACCGGGGCACCGATATTCACATCCGGAAGCTGGCTGCCGCCTACGAAAACCCGCAGGTACATCGTTTCGAGGTCGGCAATGCGGTAAAGCGGACGTCCCGCGGCCACCAGCTCATACTCCTCGGCGTACCTCGCCAATACCGTGCCTGCCACCGGGTTCATAATCACTGATCTGGAAATCCGGTCTTTGGTCAGGGCAATGCGGGCGTCGATCGATTCCATCTCGGCATTCACACTGGCGCGCTGCGCGTTGACCGACTCGAGCTGCCGTTCCAGGATCCGGATCTGCCCCGAAATATCGTCGTACTGTTTCTGCGTGGCGGCATTGCCGGCCAGCATCCGCTCCGTACGCTCCAGTTCTCGGTTCGCCACTGCGATCTGTTCACGGTATACCGCCTCCTGCGCGCGGATCGTCATCAGCCGTGACCGTATCGCCTCGCGCTGTGCAAGCAGCTGCAACCGCTCCAGGTGGGCCTGAGTAGTATCGATCTGTGCGGCAGTCTGCCCCGCTTCGAGCTTTTCACCTTCCATTACACCGAAATACAACAGCCGGCCGCTGACCTCCGGTGTAATGTTGATCTCGGTGGCCTCAAAGGTGCCATATCCGTCGGAGACGGCATCACTATCCCCGCAACCGGCCAGGGAAAACGTGATGAGGATGATGAGAATGGGTATTACGGCGGTCGTTTTCATAGTGGAGTGCTTCTGATGGTTACGGTATATCCTGCATGACTGCCCGTTGGTGGTTTCCGCTTTCACGGATTTTTGCCTGATGGTGTTTTTCAACGGTTTTTTTATGGTTGTTTTCCGTGTTTCGTTCATGAAGTCATCCCCCTGTCTGCTTTTGGCTGCATGATCCTGTTTGTTCATGGCTGTTTTCCTCACAATCTTCATGGCTGTGTCCCCCGGTGTGTGGCAAGGCTGACGTGGGTCTGCCTGAGCTCCAGGTCGTGGATGGTTTTCGTGAGCCGGGCCTGGTGCAGGGCGTTCAGTTCGGCCAGGTATTCTGTTGCCGTGATCGAGCCGTTCAGCAGCTGATGTTCCGACTGCTCCGCGATACGCTTGCGCAAGGTGATAATCTCATCATCCATGGCCATCACCTCGGTGAGCCGGCTGATGGAGTTCAGGTATGCGCGTTCGGCCACGCTGATCTGCTGCTCAAACGCGGCCTCACGCGAATCGACCAGTTTGCGCTCAAGGTGCAGCACCTGACGCTCCCGCGACGACTTGTTCCAGTTCCACAGGTTCCATCGGGCCGTAACGCCCACCATGTACCAGGGGCTGAACGATTCGTCAAAAATGTCGAGCCCGGGGCGGGAGTATGCGGTCTGTGCAAATCCGGAAATCACCGGCCGGTACTGTCTGGATGTCATCTTTTCCCTGTTTTCAAGGGTTTCGCGGTTCAGTGAAAAGAGCTTGTATTCAGGCCGGGTGCCATTGATCTGCGGGTCGGGTACACTAAGGGCCACATCCTCCGGCAAATCTGTTCCGGTTAGCTCGGAAAGTACCTCCAGGGCTGTACGATGGGCGGCTGCCAGGGCAGAACGCTGCTGGCGGATGCGGATTTTCTCGGCCTCAAGCACATCGGCCTGCGATGGCAGCACCGCGCCCGACTCCACGCGCACCCTCACCTGGCCAAGCCGGGCATCCACATCCGTTGCCAGCAGGTCGGTCGATTCGAGCCTTTTTCGTGTGATCAGCACATTGAAATAGGCCTCATTCACCTGGTCGCGCCGCTTATAAATTTCCACCTCAACCGACTGACTCTCCAGTTCGCGGTACGACCGCTCCACATCGCGGGCCGAGCTCACGCGTCCCCCGTCCCAGATCAACTGGTTCACGTTCAGCGAGAGGGAATAACGGTCTTTGGGCTGTGTGGGAGGAATGGCGCCGGGTACCGGTATGGCGATCTCGGTCACCTCACTCTGGTACTGGGCCGACGCCGACACCGTGAAATCAGGCAGGTACTGTGTGTTAAGGTTCCGGATGTTCAGGTCGCGTATCGACTCTTGCAGCGGCTGCTGGGACCGCAGCGGGTGATGTTCCGCTGCAAGCTGCTGGGCCTCTTCGAGGGTCAAGGTGCCTGGTGACAACGACTGCTGATACGCTCTCAGCAGGGTAATAACGCCCTTTTCTGGCTGTTGTCCTACAGCATGCCATGATATTGACAGCTGCTGACTTTCCGGCGCTGCGGTCTGCGATGCCGGTACCGTTTTTGCGGGCGGGCGGTCTGGTTCTGACTGCTGTATCCGGGCAGAATCAGTAACCTGGCCTGATGGCAGCATAAAGCCCGGATTCAGCACTAAAAGGATGAGTGTGATGTACAGAGTCATGATTTGTGAAGGATTTTGAAGATGTATTGCGGGATCAATGTCATGCGTTCCTCCAGAAAAGCGTCCCACTCGTGTTCGCTGATCTGCATGGCCATCTGGATCATGGGGCGGCCGATGAACGGGAAGATGCACATCGAAACCAGGCTCACCACCAGCTGCCTCGGATCGACGGGGTTGTAGCGCCCCTGCTCTATCCCCTCACTGATCTGGGCGATGAGCGTCTGCGGGATCACAAGGCCCTCGGTCTTCGCGTTCTCGACGAGCCGCTGCGGGTTCCGGTTGATCTCATGGATAATGAACCCGGGAAGCTCGGGGTTCCGGCGGATCGTCTCGATATAACTGCGTGCGAAATTTGTGATCTTTTCCTCGACGGTGGTATCGGATGACACCATCATGTGCATGAGAGGGATCATATTCCGGCGCAGGGCTTCCACAAAAACCGCCTCGAACAGCTTGTCTTTATTGCGGAAGTAGTAGTGGAGCAGGGCTTTGTTGATGCCGGCCTCGTCGGCGATTTCCTGCATGCGGGCGCCGTCGTATCCGGCCCGGTGAAAAACCGTACGTGCAGCTTCCAGGATCTTTTTTTCGGTGGCTTCTTCGGGTTGTTTCGGTTGTTTCGGTTGTTTCGGTTGTTTCATTTCAATTTTTCCGGTATTGACCATTTGGTTAATCCAAATGTATTAACTAATTGGTTAAAATGTCAAGAAAAAAAATGGGCCTGCATTTTTTTTACCTGAATTTCAGATTAATTCAAACTGCTGGCACAACCATTAACTAACTGATATCACTGTATATCATCGCTTTAATAAAGGGTCATATCAGGAGCGATAAAAGAGTACTTTCACCCTGAAACCAGGAACCGGGCAGATTCACAGCTGCACATTCATCCGTTCGATACGGCATGAATACCGGCACTTTGCTGGTGTTCAACGGAGTGTTAGTATACCGAAATGAGAAGATTCACAAATATGCCCGTTACTGCGGCAACTGCGAAACCTGCCGGAACCGGATCCAGGGCGTAGAGCAATGTCAGGATACACGCCAGTCCGATAACTTCTTTCACATAAAACGATGCTGGCAGAACAATCGGCAGTGGCTTCCCTTTTCCGATGCCTGTTACACAGGCGTAGATTTTATAAACACACCTGCACCACAGTATGAAAGCAAGTACAAGTGCTATAAGGATGATTTTCATACTAATCACGTATACGGAAATACCCGCTTATTTAATTCCATTTCACTGACTACATCATTTTTTTATAACAATATCAGGATCATATGAATGTGAAATCAGACAATTACAGGAAGCTGTCATTTCTGCACCATGCCTACCGGAGGTCACCCTGCGCTGAAGTTACCTGATCGTTTATCAATAACACATAGCTATAAGAGCCAAACAAACACAACTCCTTACATGCCTAATTATTTATGACCCATCTTATCCCTGAAGATCCTGCAGAAAATTGTTATGTACATCCATTCTGCACTTGCAGCTAATTAGTGAAAAAAGGCAGGAGAGCTTTTGCATCCCCTGCCTTTTGGAATTACTTGTCGGTATCAAAACCGGTTGGTACCACCTACTCTTCGGAATCGGCCTGCTCTGCCTTTCTTCTCAGTTCGGCGCTGCGCCTGATGCGCTCTTCCAGCTCGGCCAGCTTCTGACGGGCCGTTTCGATGCGGGTGCGCTGCCGCTCGTACTCCTCTTCGGCGATCTCCCGGTTGGTTCGGGCCTGCTCAAGGCGTTCTTCGGCGGCCTCGATGCGGGTGCGGGCTTCACTGGCCTGCTCACGCCCCTCTTCCTCCACCTCTTCGAGTTCACGGGCACGTTCCATACGGCGGGCGCGGGCCTCTGCGGCGCGCATCTGACCGAATTCCCGTCCACCCTCGCGGGCCTGTCGGGAGATTTCACGTCCCGGTGGGATCGAATCGTTCATGCGTCCGCGCTCCTGCCCTGCACGGTTACGGGCCTCAGCGGCACGTTCGTTTCCGGTTGACCTGGCCTGACGAGCCGTGTCGGCGGCAGCATCCCTGGCCTGCGATGCGCGTTCATTGCCTGTGGCACGGGCTCCGGCGGCACGCTCTGCTCCGGCGCCTCCTGTGCGACGAGCCGTATCGGCAGCGGCGGCACGGGCCTGTCCGGCCGGACGGCGCACATCCGCGGAGCGTGTGGCAGCGGTATCGCGGGCCTGTGCGGCGCGTTCTCCGGCCAGCATGTCGACCCGGGCGGCGTCGCCGCGCTCTTCACCGGCGCGTTGCTGCACCTGTTCGCGGGCCTGGTTTCCCTGCTGGCGGACCTCCGACGCACGGTTCGCGTTACCAGACTGGGCGGTTGCTTGCAGCCCGGTGAAGAGGATCATGGCGAATATGGCCGGGGCAAAAAGTGATTTTATTACGGTTTCACAATGGTTCATGGGGTTCCTCCTGCGTCGAGTTCATCAAGCAGTTCATCCAGCTCACCGGCGGCCTTTTCGATCTCCTCGATGAGGATTTCCATTTCTACGGTCACTGAATCGGTTACGGCAACGGTTTCCGATTCATCCTGCCCGTTCTGCCGGTCGGCGGGCGTATCGGAGCGGCTCC
The DNA here is from genome assembly GCA_047921215.1 of Cyclonatronaceae bacterium. Classification (GTDB taxonomy): domain Bacteria; phylum Bacteroidota; class Rhodothermia; order Balneolales; family Cyclonatronaceae; genus RECM01. The sequence goes on from JBLRWO010000018.1 coordinate 66,854, forward strand.
CGCAGGCAGAAGAGAGCAGCAACAATACGATGAAAATTATATATTTATATCGGTTCATTCAGGGGTTGTCCGGTTTTGAGGTTGAGGTTGAGGTTGAGGTATTATTTTTCCGGTTTTCAGGCAGGTACCTATTCAGATCTTCAACTCAGAAGGATGTTACAATTCAATCTGATACAACCGCAAGCTTTCATCTTGCGATAGATTTTAACGAAAGTAAAGGGTAGATTCACCTGTATCCGGAAAAACGGATCGATATTAACCCCTGCAACGGCGTCCATGTTATTATTATTGAACCGAATATGACACCCGTTCCCGCAAAACAGACAGCCCGGCTCCGGAGCGTATGAATACCGTTTTCATTATCGGCATCTTCCTGAGTTTTTTCCTGCAATTCCTGCTGCTTGCAAAAAGGGACAAATCGGTAGCCGATAAAATACTTGCCGTGTGGATGTTCATTTTCGGCGTTCACCTGTTCAGCTACTATATCTACTCGCTCGGTTACTGGGAAGTCTATCCGCATCTGGTCGGTATTACTAATCCTTTCCCGCTGCTGCACGGGCCGATGCTTTATCTCTACGTCCTCTTTTCGCTGCGCAGCGACCAGCGCTTCACCCGCATCGACTTTCTGCACTTCACCCCTTTTGTGCTGTCGTATGTCTATCTGTCCCGGTTTTACCTGTTTTACACCACGGAACAGAAACGGATGATCGACCGCGGCGAGCTCGACGACTACAGTGGTTTCATGACCCTCTCCCTTATCGCCTTCTTCGTATCAGGGTTCACCTACACCATCATTTCCTACCGGCTGCTCGGCAGGCATCAGAACATGATCAACGAGAACTTTGCTTTCCGTGAATCAATCAACCTGAACTGGCTGAGGTATTTCATCTGGGGGATCGGGATCATATTTGGGGGCGCCATCACAGTCGAAATACTCAGGGACGGATTGGGTGTTGATTTCGGATTCAATGCCGACCTGATTTTATATTCCCTGATCATCCTCTTCATTCTGTTCCTCGGTTTCTTCGGGATACGGCATCAGGATGTTTTTACGGGTGGATACATTAACGAAGAGCGTATTGTGGAGTCCCGTACAGCTGGTGAATATGCCAGGTCGGGGCTGAAAGAAGTGGATGCCCTGAAATACCACCGCCGGCTTACCGAACTGATGAAATCAGAAAAACCCTATCTCGAGCCCAAACTCACCCTCAGCACCCTGGCCGGCGAAATGGATATCACCCCGAACCATCTGTCGCAGGTTATAAACCAGTACGAAGGCAGGAATTTTTTCGATTTTGTGAATGGCTACCGGGTAGAAGAATTCATGCAGAGGGCAGCAGACCCGGCGAACCGCAATTTCAGCATCCTGGCCATCGCCTTCGACTCGGGGTTTAATTCCAAATCCTCATTCAACGAGGTTTTCAAAAAAATCACAGGGATGACGCCGTCGAAATATATGGCGTGGGTTAGGGCAGAAACAGGGAATAACAGGCTTTGAATTAGGGAACAATAGAACAATAGAATAGGGAATGTGGAAGTGTTTCCGGCCATCATTCTGAAGTGTTCATCTTCCCAAATTACTTCGCCGTTCAATTGTTCACTTGCTCCGTACTTCCCTGATTCGAAGCATGCTAACAGCACTATCGGTGTCACCTTCATAATAGTGTAGCCCCGAAGGGCGAAATTACTACCAGCATGACGTTTGATTACGTATCCCCACTGCGTCCGGACCTTCACGCGCAGACCTGTACTTTGTCCGGACTTACAGGAACGGACGATTCCTGATCACCAGGCCCACATCTTTGCAGCATATTCAAACATGGAATTGAATCACACAATCATGACTGCAAAGATTTACACATTCGTAATGGCAATGCTGGCGCTCCTTGCCGCCGCAATGGACATAGATGCACAGCCTGTAACACAGACCATCAGGGGTTCGGTTTTTGACATGCAGACCCTGGAACCCCTGATCGGGGCATCGGTGATCATTCAGCAAACCGATCCCGTGAGGGGAGCCGCCACCGATACGGACGGAAACTACACTATTGAGAAGGTCCGCATGGGCCGGCACTCCATCAGGGTGAATTACCTCGGGTACGAACCGGTGATCCTCGCCGAAGTGCTGGTGACCTCGGGCAAGGAGGTGATCCTGGATGTGGGCCTCCGGCAGGTGTATGCCGAGATGGAAGGCATCACGGTTACCCCTCGCATCCGCAAGGACAAGCCGCTGAACGCTATGTCGACCGTAAGCGCGCGCTCGTTCAGCGTTGAGGAGACCCGCCGTTATGCGGGCGGTATCGACGATCCGGCCCGGCTTGTGTCGGCCTTTGCCGGCGTAACCGTCGGGAATGTGCAGGACAATGCCATTATCGTGCGCGGCAACTCGCCCCGCGGGGTCTCCTGGCGGATCGAGGGGGTCGAGGTCCCAACTCCACACCATTTCGTGGGCGGCAATGTGGCCGGCGGGGGCATCGTAACCCTGTTCAGCAGCCAGATGCTGGCGAATTCGGATTTCCACACCAGCGCGTTCCCGGCCGAATACGGCAATGCCACTGCCGGTGTGTTCGACATGAAACTCCGGAACGGCAACAACGACAAAAGGGAATACACCTTTCAGGCCGGTATGCTGGGTATCGATGTTTCTTCCGAAGGCCCGTTTTCGTCGGGTTCGAATGCATCCTATCTTTTCAACTACCGCTACTCGACCTTCGGGCTGCTCAGCGACCTGAACCTGTTGCCCACCGACCAGATGTTCAGATACCAGGACCTGTCGTTCAAGGTCAATCTGCCCGCAGGCAAAGCCGGAACCTTTTCGGTGTGGGGCATCGGAGGGATCGATAAAAGCACCCAGCCGCTGCAGACCGACCCCGCCTTGTGGGAAGAGGACTGGGACCGGGTCACCTATGAGTGGGACATCCTGATGGGCGGAACGGGCATCAGCCACATGCTCATCACCGGCAAAAAAACCTACATCAGCACCACTCTTGCGGCAACCGGCCTCAGTAACAGCATGGTCACCCAGCGTCTCGACGACGAGCTGCTGGCCCGTCCTGACCTCAGGGCCATCGACAATGCGGGCAAGGTGAGCATCGGCTCGTTCATCAGTCACAGCCTGAGCCGCGGCCATACCATACAAAGCGGCCTCACCTATAAACGGCTTTTCTTCAACCTCGACATCAACAGCACGGTGAACAACGTGCCCGAAACCTACCGCAATATCGTGGACGAACGCGGGGGCAGCCATGCCGTTGAGTTCTACACCCAGTCGAGCCACGATCTGTCGAACAGTTTAACCCTGAAGGCGGGTTTGAACGCGGGGTATTTCGCCCTTATCGATTCCTGGACGGTCGATCCCCGGCTCGGGCTCACCTGGAGCATGACCGAACGGCAGACCCTGAGTTTCGGCTACGGCAAACACAGCCAGATGGAAGACCTGAAGGTCTACTTCGTACAGCAACAGGACGATAACGGGACCGTAACCCGTCCCAACCAGGACCTGCGCCTCGCAAAGGCCCATCACTTTGTGCTCGGGTACGACTGGCAGATCACCGACATCCTCCGGCTGAAACTGGAGCCCTACTTCCAGCACCTGTACGATGTGCCGGGCATCGCCGACAGCTCCTACTCGATGATCAACTACAAGCAGGACTGGTCGTTCAGCAACACGCTTGTGAACAACAGCGCAGGCAGGAACATGGGCATCGATGTAACCTTCGAGCGGTTCCTCAGGAACAACTACTACTTCCTGGTAACGGGATCGGTGTTCAGTTCCAGGTACAGGGGCGGCGACGGCGTGTGGCGCGACACCCGCTTCAACAAGCACTTCGTGGTCAACGTGCTGGCAGGCAGGGAGTTCAATTTCAGGGACAACAGCAGGGTACTCGGGGTTAATGCCCGGCTCAACTACGTGGGCGGCGAGCGCGTAAGCCCTGTGCTTATGGAAGAATCGACGGAACAGGAACTCGTTATCTTCGACGAAAACAGCGCGTTCGAAAACCAGCTGCCCTCGTCCCTCGTTCTCGATTTGTCTGTCACTTTCCGCGTGAACCGCACCAGCCACTCCAGCGTCTGGGCGCTTCAGATCAAGAACCTTCTTGGCGAGCCCATGCATGTGGGGCACAACTACCACTACAAAAGCCGGAGCGTGCAGATGGATAAACATACGGTTGTGATCCCCGCGCTGAGCTACAAGATCGAGTTTTAGGAAACATTTAAGACCGGGCGCCCTGTTTACGGGCGCCCTTTTTACCCATCAATCATGAAAACACTATCCGTTATCATAGCAGCTGCCCTGCTGTTTGCCACACCGCTGATGGCCGGGAACAGCGACGGACATTCAAAATGGAGCATAGGTACCAGTCTAACCTATCCCATTGCACAAATTTATCAGATTCATATCAACCATGCGCTGAATGAGCGGCATGAACTGTTCTTCGGGCCGGCATATCAGAATTTCGAGAGCGGCAGCGTCACCTCCCGCGCCTTTACCCTCATCCTTGGCTACCGGAACTACATCTGGAAAAACCTTCATATTGAAGTCGAGCTGTGGCCGGCCTTGAACCGGATGTATTCGTCGTTAACCGATTCGTACTACCCCGGCACGGAGATGTGGAGTGAGATCAAGCTCGGTTATACATTCAATGTATCCGGCAGGATGTTCCTACAGCCGGCACCCGGTGTGGGTTTCGGGATTTTCCGTACGAACAAACCACCCGGTTTTTCGGATTCGATAAACAGCCCGGTGTTTGCTCCACAGGTTATCCTGGGGGTGAGGCTTTAGGAGTATCTCCCGCCGGAGAGGTTGTTGAGCAGCTCCTCGTCGCCGTTATCCCTCAGTTTCAGCAGCTGTTCGTTTGTGCCCCTGCAGCTGTGCGCAGGAACCTATATCTGCCAAAATCTCATATCAATATCAGAATTTACATGAAAAGTTAATTATATTGGTCTTAAATACATTCAGCCAATTATTATTAATCGTATTAACGAGGTAACATTATGACAGGGACCAGAAAAAACATCATTATTATTGGTGCCGCCGGGAGGGATTTTCACAACTTCAACACCTGCTACCGCGACCGCGACGCGTACAATGTGGTCGCCTTTACGGCCGCCCAGATCCCGGATATCGACGGAAGGAAATATCCGGCGGAACTGGCCGGCAGCCTCTATCCCGATGGCATCCCCATCTATTCGCAGAACGACCTGGCCCGGCTCATCCGCGAACTGAAGGTTGACGTCTGCGCCTACAGCTACAGCGATGTTTCGTACCGCAGCGTGATGAGCACCGCCTCCATCGTGAATGCCGCCGGGGCCGATTTCCTGCTGCACGGAACGAAAGATACCATGATCAAAAGCACCAAACCGGTTATCGCGGTCGGGGCAGTGCGTACGGGATGCGGCAAGAGCCAGACCTCCCGTCGCGTGATCGAAATCCTGATGGAAAAAGGCGTAAAAGTCGTTGCCATCCGTCATCCGATGCCCTACGGCGACCTGGCCGCGCAGCGGGTGCAGCGGTTCGCTGAAATCAGCGACCTGGAGAAGCACAAGTGCACCATTGAGGAGATGGAGGAGTACGAACCGCACGTAACCCGCGGGAATGTGATCTACGCGGGCGTCGACTACGAACAGATCGTACGCGAGGCCGAAAAAGAGGCCGATGTGATCGTGTGGGACGGTGGCAACAACGATTTCCCGTTCTATGTGCCCGACCTGATGATCACCATTGCCGATCCGCACCGGCCGGGCCATGAACTCGGCTACTATCCCGGCGAGACGAACATCCGCATTGCCGATGTGGTGCTGATCAACAAGATCGATACGGCCGCCCCCGAAGATATTCAGACCGTTCGCGAGAACATCCACCGGCTCAACCCCGGTGCACTCGTTGTGGACGGCGCATCGCCCGTAACCGTCGACAAGCCGGATCTGATCCGCGGCAAACGCGTGCTGGCCGTGGAAGACGGACCGACACTCACCCACGGCGGGATGACCCTGGGTGCCGCCATCGTCGCGGCCACCAAGTTCGGCGCAGCGGAGATCATCGACCCGAGGCCGTTCGCCGTCGGGCGGATTCAGGAAACCTTCGACATCTACCCCGAAATCGGACAGCTGCTGCCCGCCATGGGCTACGGCAAAGAACAGATGGATGACCTGCAGGAGACCATCAACCGGTCAGACTGCGACACCGTGATCATCGGAACCCCGATCGACCTGTCGCGCATTCTCAAAATCGACAAGCCGATGGTGCGCGTGGGCTACGACCTTCAGGAAATCGGCAAACCCGACCTGGATGATGTGATCACTGCTTTCCTGAAGGAAATGGACTGATGTGATGTGAGCCTGATCTGAGCTGAGCTAATCTGATCTGATCTGAAGTACATCAACTTCCGGAACGCCGCTCCCGGTAAAGCATGTATGCCTCGCGGAAGGCATACAGCCCGATGAGCGTGGTTACCACAGAACCTGCGCCGAAAACGATCCTGCCCAGGGCCTGATTTGCCCCGTCGGGCATGAAATGGATTCCTCCGGAAACGGATGGATCCCACAGGGCGACATAAAAACCGAATGCAGCCAGAGCGCCGCATATGAGCCCGCCGGCAAGGGCAGCGGTAATGCTCCTGTTCTGCTTGTTGCCAACACTGATTTTTATGCTCATTCTGTGTATCACTTTTTAATTCACATGATTACAGACTACCTCACGGCTAAACCGTGAGGCAATTGTTTATGGCGTACGTGTGGTTTCGGTGACAGTAAGCTTGCCCTGTATGAAATCGCCACTTTTATACGTGGCCACCCAGATGTCGTAACGGCCGGCGGGCGGATTGCTGAACACCATGACGGGGGGACACTCACCTTCACCATCTCGGATGGGCAAGCCGTTCCGCGAGGTCTTCAATATCGTCGTGCCGGGCGAGTTGCTGCCTCCACTCTGCCGGGATGGAGTCGGGCCCGTAGTACAGGCCGGCCAGTGCGCCGGTAACCGCGCCGGTGGTGTCGGTGTCGGAGCCCAGGTTCACGGCCCTGAGCACCGCATCGCGGTAGCTGCCCGTGGTGAGCAGGCACCAGACCGAGGCTTCGAGCGTGTGCAACACATAGCCGGTGCTTTGGATCGCATCCTCCGGCAGCTCGTGGATATTCCCTTTCAGCAGACGTCTGAACAGCGCGGTTTCAGCGGGATCGACCGCCATGGATTCGAGGAATTCCGGGATGGTTTCCTGCAGGATTCTGTAGGCTTCAGACATCCAAACGCCCTCGTACAGCAGCCGGGCGAACTCCAGGTAGTAGTGGCAGGCGATCACCGAGCGGATGTGCCTGTGCGTAAGCGACGACACCTCCCGGGTGATTTCGAACCGGCGGTTGGCGGGCATATCGCTGATGTAAAACAACAGCGGGGCGATCCTCATCAGCGATCCGTTGCCGTTTGAATCCTCGCCGGTTCCCCCGGCCAGGTCGGGGCGGACGCCTGCCGCAAGCCGGCCGATAGCCTGTGAGGTTGCGATGCCGATATCGAACATCACGCCCCGGGCCGTCCAGTAATTATCCTCTTTCCACTTCACGAAATTCCGGGCGATGGCGTGCATGTCGTAACCGCCGGCAAGCGCTTCGGCCAGGCAGAAGCTAAGCGAGGAGTCGTCGGAGAAGGTACCCGGCGGCAGGTTGTAGGTGCCGTAACCGCGCATATCCGTTACGGGATCGCGGCGGATTTCCTCGCGGCTCCTGAATTCGACCGGCACTCCGAGCGCATCGCCCACAGCCACACCGAAAAGCACCGACTTCACTATTTCGGTAATATCGACCGCCTCAATCACGATCCCTCCGAACCTGGCCTCACTGGCCCTGCACTCAATGCCGTCGATATAGCAGACGTGGCTGTTGTACTCACTGCCGGTCTCCGCGTATTCCGCCCGGTAACCGCCCGACATATCCACATTCGAGAACGTCAGTTTGCGGCCGTCCCTGTCGGCGGCCCGTTTGGCGCATTCGCGGCATACACAGCGCGGGTAGCGCGGCATCGGCTCAAGGGTGGAATTGCAGATCGGGCAGTGGCTTCCTCCCAAATCACTTCGCGGTTCTACTGTTCTATTGTTCACGTGATCACTTGTTCAAAAGAATGCCAACCCTTTCGTCGTGACGGGCCAGCTGTTTACTCTTTCTTATGTTCATCCGGGCCGGACAAACCAGGACGTAATGAATGCCGGTCCATCACCGGATTTAAAACTTGATTCTCCAAGGTGGTCCAATAGCCTTTCAATACCCAGCGCATTTCTGGTGAGCCGGTACATTTCGGAAACTTCGCCCTTTCCGGTCAAAAGGTTCGCCCCGATCAGGCCGTAGGTCATTGTTCCCTTGGCCCCCACCCCCGACATGCCGCCGAGTACGATAAAATTGGGGTCGGGCTTATTATCCCCATCCAGAATATTGGTAACAAAAGGCACTTCCGAAGTGGTGAGTGAATAGACGCAGGAATAGCCCTCTACATACTGCAGATCGGATTTCAGCACAGGCAGGTTCAGCATTTGCAAATAGGTCAATGTGGCATTCAATCCCCACTCCTTCTCATCATCCGTAAGCTCTTTCTGCCAGACCTGGTTCATGTCGGGGATATCCTCACGTATAAAATGTCCGCCGGTTTTGATGAGGGGATTCCCATCCTGATCTGTTTTTTCTATCATTGAAAATATGCCTTCCGGTGTGATGTTGACTACCGGATAGGAGTCTGCCAGTTTCTGTTTTTGACTGGCTGTGAACGATCCGTATTTAACCGGGTCTGTTTTCAGGAAAGCAAGAAAGACCCTTTTCGGGGATATCAGTTCATTGAACTGCGGAGCAATATCCTTCAACAGCGCACCGGTATACGGCCCGGCAGCGGCAACAACCTTTCTGCTGCGAATCGTTTTGGTTGCCCCGGTTCGGGTGAGGGTCAGTTCAATCTCATAAACACCGTTCTTCTTCACCAGGCCGGTTACCCTGTGATTGTACCGGATGGTATTTCCATGATACTGAATGCCGGTATGCAGCTTTTTGATCAGCTCCTTCGGATTCATCGTTCCCGAAAACGGTTTGAATTCCCGCAGCACCATTGCCGAATCGGGCACTGTCATTCCAAATTTGCGTGATGCATCTTCAGCCGATGCGGCATATTCAAACGGATCGCGCTGATTCCGGACCAGGCTGTTCACCGTTTTCTGGTGTGACATGTAATAGATATACGTTACCGGGGATGTCGTATAGATATCCTCCATCCGGTGATGCTCACTGCCTTCGTATTCATTCAGGAATGCGATCAGTTTCTGTGTCTCAGAAACGCCCCGGTTATGCAGGTATGAGAATATGTCGTCTTCAGGGCCGAGGCTACGGGATATCCGGGCCTCACCATAGCTGGATCCATAGGTATATACTGAATCCTGCTGTTCAATCAGAAGAACATTCTGGCCCTGCCCGGAAAGGTGCCAGGCGGTGGAACTGCCCATGAGGCCGCCTCCGATCACGACGATGTCTTCAATATCAGGTTTATTGCACGAAAGCATTGTGAAAGATAACACAATAAGCAGAGCGGAGGTTTTCATTCCAGCGTAATTAATTTGCGTATGGATGAAGCTGAAATGGGGTAAATAAAAAGCATTCACTCTCACTTCTTAAGTGAAATCCTGAAGCAGGTCGACCCCGGCCTGGAATCAATAGTGATTTCTCCGCCGTGCGCCTTCACGATATCATTGGTTATGCTGAGTCCGAGACCGGTGCCCTGTGTTCCTTTCTTCGTGGTGAAGAAGGGCTGCAGGATTTTGTCTTTGATGTCGTCGGGGATGCCCGGGCCGTTGTCTTCGATTTCGATGAGGATGCGGCCGTTGTTTTTGGCCGTGCGGATGGTGAGGCGGGG
>JBLRWO010000019.1:0-76347 GCA_047921215.1 Cyclonatronaceae bacterium
ACGTCTGACCGACCATCACCTGAAACTTTCAAAGGCTTCATGAACCGCCGTATACGGAACCGTACGTACGGTGGTGTGAGAGGACAGATAAAAGTATCCCTGGATACTTTTATCTTCCTACTCGATTAATCCTGTACTACGTGTACCGGTTTCTGTTACAAAACTCTCTTGCGTCTGTTTCTGATATAATCCTCGAAAATAAAACCACCCAGATTGTCGAGTGAAGCGTAATATGCCCGTCCGTTGTTGGCCTCGGTTAATTCACGAACAAAGTTCTGCAGATAGGGGTCGCTGGCAATCATGAATGTGGTGACGGTGATTTTCTCCCGGCGGCATTTTACAGCTTCATCAAGCACCTTGTTTACAATTTTACGGTCGAGGCCGAAACTGTTTTTGTAAAGCCGGCCGTTTTCATACATGGCAGAGGGTTTGCCATCGGTTATCATAAAGATTTGCTTATTGGTGTTTTTCCGTCGTTGAAGTGTGTGCCGGGCCAGCTCAAGCCCGGCAAGTGTATTTGTATGATAAGGTCCCACTTTCAGGTATGGCAGATCATCAATAGAAACACTCCAGGCATCGTTGCCAAAGGCAATGATGTCAAGCGTATCTTTGGCATACTGGTTCAGTATGAGTTCTGCCAGGCCCATGGCAACCCGTTTTGCAGGGGTTATCCGGTCTTCACCGTATAAAATCATGGAATGGCTGAGATCAATCATCAGCACCGTTGCAACCGACGTGTTGTGATCGGTCTCATACACTAATAAATCATCTTCAGTCAGGTTGAACTGGTCGATGCTGCTGTGGCGCAGGGTATTCATGATTGTCCCGACCGAATCGATATTCCGGGTATCATCTCCGAATTGCCAGTTTCTTGTTTCCGGCTCCCGGTCAGGTCCCTTGCCCTGCTGGTCACTTTTATGGGTGCCTTCTGGTCCCTTCTTTAATCCTTTGAAGATCTCCTCCAGCGACCGCTGCCTGAGTGAGCGCTCTGTTTTTGCAGTTGGTATAAAAACAGACTCCTCAGGCTCCATTTTGATGTAATTTTTGTCTTGCAGTTCCTGGATGAAATCGCCCATGCTGTAGCCATCATCCTTTGTAAGACCATACTGTTTGTCGAGATCAGTGAGCCATTTCAGGGCCTGGACCACATCCCCGCTTGCAATGGTTAGCAGCTGCTGGAACAGGTCGAAGAGTCGATCAAATGCCGAAGCTTTGCCTTTTTTTGAAAACCGGTCATCCCATTTGAGGTATCGAAAATGCATGAATAAAAGCTGTTCTGGAGTTGAGGATAAAGTGTTTACCCGGTCAATCAGGTATGATATAAATGGAAATTCTGCTGTTGGTGTGCTTGTTCAGATAACGTGTATCATTTGTGTTTCATTCGCCGGTTAACCTATTAAAACTTTCTTGCAATGAAAAAGCTTTTTATACTTCCGCTTCATGAAAATGAAACTACATACCCGTCAGAAATACCATCTGGAAAAAATCCTCTGGCAGCAGGGTTACCTCAGGGTAATGGGTCTTGACGAAGTTGGCAGGGGATGTCTTGCGGGTCCTGTGGTAGCGGCAGGTGTAATCCTGAAGCCGGGAAGCCGTATTTCAGGAATCCGCGACAGTAAAAAACTGACAGCTGTAAACAGGCTTGAACTATCTGAAGAGATTCGTGATAAGGCACTTTTCTGGACCATCCAGGAAAGTTCTGTGGAAGAGATTAAAGCCATCAATATACTCAGGGCTTCATTACTGGCCATGAGGCGTTGTACCGAAGTTGAAGATGCAAGACCAGACTATTTGCTGATTGACGGGAATGCACACATCGGATCCATACTGCCTTGCAGTTGTATAATTGGCGGTGATGATCTCTCGGCTTCGATCGGTGCTGCTTCAATTATTGCCAAGGTATACAGAGACAAGCTAATGGAGCAGTACCACCAGAAATATCCTCATTATGGTTGGGACAGTAATGCAGGATATCCGACCAGGGTTCACAAGCAGGGCTTGCTGGATTACGGCTTCTGTGAATACCACCGAACGGGTTTCAGACTTGGCACCGACCGGCCATTGGTGGTGTCTCAGGAGTAGATACTAAAATCTCGCTGGTGGTAATAGAAATTCATACAAATACCAAGTATGATGGTATTGGCTAGAAATGATGATCCGCCATAACTCAGAAATGGCAGCGGAAGACCGATTACGGGCATAAGACCGAGCGCACTGCCAAGATTGATAACCACATGTATGAGGTAGATGGAACAGCCTCCTACTATGAATAACTGTGCGAAAGGATGTTTATGAGTAGCAGCCTGCGCTAATAGTCGCAGCAGTAATAACGCAACCAGGAACAGTACAAGGGAGGTGGATAAAAACCCCCCTTCTTCTCCGATAACACAGAAGATGAAATCGGTACTTTGTTCAGGCAGGAATCTGAGCTGTGTCTGCGTTCCCTGCATGAAACCTTTACCATTGATACCACCTGAACCAATGGCCGTTTTTGCCTGCATAACATTCCAACCCGCTCCGCGTGGATCAAGGGCCGGGTTGGCAAAAGATTCGACCCTTGCCCGCTGGTGGGGTTGAAGTATGTCGTTTAGCCCGACCTGTACACCTATCACGATGATAATGCTGGCGAGAAAAGTACCAAAAGTGAACAGGGGTTTCTTCTCCAGGAAGAAGAAAACTGCTGTTATTGCGATAGCAGCAATAAGCCCCCAAACATAATCGATCACAGTAAGGTAGCCAATGATAACAGGCGAGACCATGAGCAGACATAAACCGTAAGGGACACCAGACCATAAAAGCATGATTGGTATTAATGCCATGAACACAAGGGCAGTACCGGTATCTCTTTGTATCATTATGAGTATCACAGGAATAAAAAGCATGAGAGTTGCGGCCAGGGCGGTCCTGAATGTGCCGCTCTGATTCTCCCTGCGGCTGGTCAGATAATTCGCTACAGCAAGAATGGTTGCCACTTTCAGAAATTCAGATGTTTGCAGTCTGAATCCGAATATGGGAAGCCAGTTCCTCTCACCACTTACCTCGGCCCCGAAAAAAATGGTAATGATACTGAGCAATAGTGCAATACCATACGCAAGATAGGAAATCTGCTGAAATGTCCGGGGCGCGGTAAAATGAACGATAATCAGGATCACCACACCCATACAAATATAGAGCAGCTGCTTGTTGAAATTGCCCTGTATGTAAGTGCCCTGATGCAGTGGCCCCTGCGTGGCACTGTAAATAGCTATAAGGCCGATTAATGAAACTGTCAGCCACAGGAAAAAGGTAATCCAGTCTATTTGTCTGTACCAGTTCATCGGTCTGTAGTTGTCTGAATGCGTTGATCCGGAGTCTGTGCGGGAACCTGGGCCGGGGTCTGCGATACAGAAGGAGCGGGGGGTTTTCTGATGACCTGATCAATGATCCATGGTCTCCTGATTTCGCCATAAAAAAACTGCTCCATCAGCAGACCGGCTATTGGAGCTGCAGATGTTGAGCCGTAGCCACCCTGTTCAATCAGTACTGCAATGGCAATCCTGGGATTGTCAATGGGTGCGTAGGCAATAAACCATCCATGGTTCTCACCGTGAGGGTTCTGGGCGGTGCCGGTTTTCCCGGCTACTTCCACATCTCTGAGATTGGCGTAAAAACGCCCTGATCCTTCAGCAACCGCTGCCCGCATACCTTTTCGGATAATGTTGAGAGGACCCGGTTTAATCCAGTCGATTTTCTCTTTGCCCGTGTTGTTGAATTCACTGGTGCCATCACTGTGAGATATTGAACTGACAATGTGAGGCTGAACGCGGTACCCACCGTTAGCTATAACCGATGTTGCCACTGCCATTTGAAGGGGAGAGGCACCCATGGCTCCCTGGCCAACACCCAGATTGATCAGATCACCAATCCCCCAACGGTTAACGCCAAAGGCACGGTTGAAATAACTGCTGTCGGGAATGATGCCCCGCGTCTCATTAGGAAGGTCGATACCGGTTCTGTTACCAAGTCCGAAATCATCGACCATGTCTTTCCAAACATTGATACCACCGCGCTGGGCAATATGGTTCATCATCCAGAAGTAGAAGGTATTGCAGCTGTTTTTAATCGACTGTTCCAGGTTCTGATTACCATGTTCGCCCGTACATCGGTATAAGCGACCCCGATAATAACCGCCACTGCAAAATACCGTTGTCTGTGGCGTAATTATATCGAGTTCCAACCCGATAAGCCCCATCAGTGGCTTGAAGGTAGATCCCGGTGGTTGTATGCTGGTAATAGATCTGTTAAAAAGAGGGGTGAGTGAGTCGGCATTAACCTTTTGCCAGTAGTCGGCGTCGATTCGGCCGGCCAGCATATTGATGTCGAAATCAGGGGCACTCACCATTGCCAGGATGCCACCGTTATCCGGATCCAGGGCAATTAGACCACCGACTTTTCCTTTCATCAGTTCCTCAGCCAGGGTTTGCAATTCAACATCAATAGTGGTGTGGATATCCGAACCCTTAAGCGGGGGTTCATTATGACGGCCCGAGTCGAATTGATTAATTTCCTGGCCAAAGGCATTAACGGTTACATATTGCGTTCCAAGTTCACCCCTCAGATAGTCTTCATAGGTCTGTTCGATACCGCTTCTGCCGGCTTTGTCGCCCGGGCGGTAGGTGGGATTGCGCTCAATCTCATTTTGAGTAACCTCGCGAAGGTAACCGAATATGTGAGATCCGTTTACCGCGGTTGGATAATTCCGAATTCCTTCAATCTGGTGTCCGATACCAGGCATCCTCCACAGATTTTCCTGTATCTTTGAAAAGACTTCAAAACTTACTTCTGTAAAAAGCCTGGAAGATCGGTGCCAGGAATAGCGGCGGGCAACCAGCAGCCTTTCTTCAATCTCCTCAAATGAGTATCCGGTTATCTCGGATAACACCGGAATACTTTCCCGGTTAAAATTTATGGGTGTAACAGTTATGGTAAAGGTAGGCTGATTGTCAACAATCAGCTGTCCGTGACGGTCATATACCAACCCTCTTGCAGGGTTTACAAACTCCTGCCGGATGCTGTTTCGCTGACTTATAGGGCTGTAGGTATCGTATTCGATTATCTGTAACTGTGCAACCCTTCCGAGCAGAATCAGAAAAACGATGGCTACCAGAACCTGCAGTACCTTAATGGAAACAGCAGATCGTATTTGGGAATTTTTATTTCGCATCAGGGCATTTAGTAACTGTATACTGCAACGATAAAAGATACCGTAATATGTTGCAAAAATGCAGTTTTACTTTGTTAATCGGTGGTCAGCAGATATATGATACTGCCCATAACAGCTGTATAAATACTGTTGCCGATCCAGTAGGAGTAGAAATAGGTATCAGTCGCATAGGTGTCAACGAGAAGTCCCAGTGTCATGAAAATCAGGTAGTGGATCAGTGAAGCGATTAATACTGTCAGAAAAACCTGCCATATCGACAATCGTGTTTCTGCCTGACGCGGCAGAAAATTGTAGATCATCATGATCAGCAATGTTTTTGAAAACATGTGCAGCCCCCAAAGATCAAGCATCGCATCCTGCAACAGGCCGAAACCGGCCGCAAACAACAGGCAGGAGGTACGGTCGCGTTTGGTGGTTAACCAGATCAGAAACAGCAGCACAACATCGGGTTCAGCATCATAAATACTGAGGTGCCTGAAGATGACAATCTGCAGAAAAACAAATCCTGCTCCCCAGATCAGATGACGGATATTGACACTGTTCATTCGAAAATTTCTCTGAATTGTCGTTCAATATCTGCGATCTCGGGATCGGGGTTGAAGAGAACAACAAATGCTTCAGCAACATCAGTCAGAGATGCAAACGGTTCAATAAAAATCTGTTGTGTATCCTGACCTGATTCGGGAACACTGCGCAGAACGCTGCCTACGGGAATATTCGGAGGAAACTGGTTGCTCAGTCCCGACGTTTCAACAATCATCCCTGGTTCAACCGGTATCGTTTTGGGTACAAAATTGATGACCAGTTCAAACAGGTGGTCACCAGACCATGAAGCCACTCCATAAGCACGGCTGCCTTGTATGTTCACACTTGCTCGGAACAGCCTGTTGTAAAGCGGAAGCACCTGAGAGAAACGTTCTCCGGTTATGATTACCTGGCCCACAAGACCGTCGGCATTGATAACAGCCATGCCAACCCTGACACCATGATCGGTACCTGCATTAATGGTGATCGAATTATTGATACCGGTCAGATTTTTACTGACAATTAGAACGGGGTGAAGGTCGAACTCATAAGTGTCTTTCAATTCAAGCAAATCCTTCAATATATCATTTTGCTCACGGGCCGACCTTAAACGGCTCAATTCATCAAGCAACAATACGTTTTCCTGTTGCAGCTTGGTATTGGTCTGAAGAGCACTTCGGTATACACGCACGTTTGCAAGCGGAGCTTCAAGATAACTCACTAAAGCGACGGACGCTTTCCTGAGGTTGTTCAATCCACCTTCATGCCGGTTCACCATTACTGTTACAGCCATAATCAGAACGATTACGGTGATCACGTGATCCCTGATTTTTTCAAGCTGTTTAGTACGGAATAACATCCCTCATTCAGATAACGGTTAATTCAGGTCAGGACAGTACACTTTTGTAGTAGTCCAGATTCTCAAGGATTTTGCCGGTACCGCGCACAACGGCCGTAAGAGGATCTTCAGCGATATGAACCGGCAAATCGGTGGTTTCCATGATAAGCTTGTCAAGATTTTTCAACAATGCACCGCCACCGGTAAGCATGATGCCACGATCAAGGATGTCTGCAGACAACTCGGGGGGTGTCTGTTCAAGTGATTTTGTGACCGATTCTACGATGGTATTTACTGATTCCGAAAGTGCCTCACGGGCTTCCTTCGAAGTTATTGTGCGGGTCCTGGGTACACCATTGATCAGATCACGTCCCTTGGTGGTCAGCTCAATCTCTTCCTCAAGTGGTGCGGCTGAACCGATCAGACATTTAACCTGTTCTGCAGTCCGCTCTCCGATAAGAAGGTTGTGGCTTCGGCGGAAGTAATTAATGATATCTTCGTTAAGTTCGTCGCCCCCGAGTCGTACCGATTGTGCATAAACAATACCGGAGAGTGCTATGACTGCGATTTCAGTGGTGCCGCCTCCGATATCCACGATCATATTGCCTACGGGTTCGTGCACATCAAGACCGATGCCAATGGCCGCAGCCATAGGCTCGTCTACCAGATAAACCTCTTTTGCTCCGGCATGCTCGGCACTGTCGCGTACTGCCCGTTTTTCGACTTCGGTGATGCCTGAGGGTACACAAACCACCATCTTTCGTGTGGTGGAATACCATTTAACCTTCACTTTCTTGATCATACCCCTGATCATCTGTTCAGCTACTTCAAAATCGGCAATTACGCCATCCCTTAAAGGTCGTACGGTGCGAATGCCGCGATGGGTTTTCTCGTGCATCAGCCTGGCTTCATGCCCAATGGCAACCACCTCGTTAGCGTTGTTGAGGGCTACGATCGACGGTTCGTTCAGCACAATCCCCTGCCCCCGCGCATATATGAGTGTGTTGGCAGTTCCGAGATCAATGGCTATATCGGTATAAAGCCAGTCGAAAAGACCTTTGGGTTTACTGTTTCGCCTTGCGGCATCGGTTTTTGATTGGGCAGTTGGATGCATAAGTTCAGAAAAATCTTTTATCAGAGATAATTAAGAGAATGAATATAATACCTGCGGGCAAATTTACAATTTTAAGGTGCTAACTTACACCACAGTTTAAAATAAAGTCAGTGCCTGAAATGCCGTTTTCCTGTAAATATCATGGCCATACCGTGACGGTTGGCGGCATCAATCACCTCCTGGTCGCGTATACTGCCCCCGGGCTGGATCACAGCCGTTGCACCAGCCTGAGCAGCCGCTTCGATTCCGTCAGCGAATGGAAAGAAGGCATCTGATGCAATCACACTGTTAGCGAGGTCAAGTTGTTCCCGTACGGCTTTATCAACCGCGATCCGTGATGATTCAACCCGGCTGGTCTGTCCGCCACCTATACCAAGGGTCTGCCGGTTACGCGCAAACACAATTGCATTGGATGAAACCCTGCGTACGACTTTCCAGGCAAACAGCAGGTCAAGCATCTCATCGCCGGTGGGTGTGCGGTCTGTAACAACTTTAAGGGAATCCTGATCCGGACTGTTCAGATCAGCCTGCTGGTACAGGATACCACCGAATATGCCACGGGTGTTCCATGAAATCCTGATTTTATCAAGGTTGCGGTAAGTGATCAGCCGACGGTTGGCCTTTTTTTTCAGCAGTTCCAGGGCCTCGTCATCAAAAGCCGGAGCCAGTATGATTTCGGTAAAAATGGAGTCTATCTCTTTTGCCGCATCAGCATCCATGGTCCGGTTAACGGCTACTATTCCGCCAAACGGAGAATTTTTATCCGTTTCGAAAGCCCGGTGCCATGCTTCTTTCAGTGATCCGGCTGTTGCAATACCGCAGGGGTTGGTGTGTTTGATGATGATACATGTCGGGTCATCGTGCTGAAAAAGGGACGCGAGGTTCAGGGCAGCGTCCACATCGATGTAATTGTTATAGCTTAGTTGTTTGCCATGGAAGCAATCAATGAATTCATGCTGCTCACCGTACACACCTGCCGATTGGTGTGGGTTTTCTCCATATCGCAGATCTCCACTTTTGTTGAATGTCAGATTTAGCTTCGCAGGCAGCGACATCCCCGACTCGGCACCAAGGTAGGAACTGATCCGGCTGTCGTACTGTGCGGTCATACTGAACGCTTCACGGGCAAATTCCAGCCTGGTTTCATACCGGATGCCGTCATATGTACTCAGTTCGTCGGCAAGAACTGCATACTGTTCCGGTGAAGTAACCACGCAAACATTGTCGAAATTTTTTGCAGCAGCGCGTATCATGGCTGGCCCGCCGATATCGATATTCTCAATGGCTTCCTCAATGGTGCATCCGGGTTTTGCAATGGTTTCACGGAAGGGGTACAAGTTGATTACGATCAGATCGAAGGGGGTGATATCGAGACGTTCCAGTGTCTGCATATCAGACGGGTTGTTTTTTCTTGCCAGGATGCCTCCGTGTATCGCCGGATGAAGCGTTTTTACCCGGCCGTCGAGGCACTCGGGAAAACCCGTGATTTCAGAAACATCAGTTACCAACATACCCGCATCTCTGAGACGTGCAGCCGTACCACCCGTCGATACCAGTTCTGCCCCGTTCTTTATCAATACCCCGGCAAAAGAATCCAGTCCGCTCTTATCGGTAACCGAAAGCAATACACGTTTTACAGGAAGCAGATTTTTCGAGAAAGGGTTAAGTTGATTTGTGTTCATGCCTGTTCTGTTTTTCGAGTAAAGTTCCGGTTACTACCGGTAACAGTTTATGTTCTTCTGCAAGAATCCGGGCAGCGAGTACCTCGGGTGTATCACCCGTATTGACCGGTACGGAAATCTGGCCTATAACCGGCCCTTCATCATACTCATTGGTTACTATGTGTACACTGCAACCACTGATCTTTTCACCTGCATCGAGTACGGCCTGGTGAACCCTGATACCATATAAACCCTTACCACCGAATTTTGGCAACAGGGCAGGGTGTATGTTGATAATTCTGCCGGGGAAAGCATCAATTACATTGGCCGGAATTTTTTGCATGTAACCCGCAAGTACTATAATGGCAGGATCCCATTCCTGCAGAATCTGATTCAACTCTTCTCCAAAGGCGTCATCTGAGGTGTAATCGGCCCTTTTTACTATATTGACAGGGATACGATATTTCCGGGCCCGCGATATGGCACCGGCATCGTTCCGGTTGCTGATAAGGCCGGTTATTACTGCATTCAGGTTTCCACGGTTGATTTCGTCGATCAGTGCCTGGAAATTGGTTCCGCCGCCCGACGCAAAAACGGCGATGCGATTATTCAATGACCTCTGACGTTTGGTTGCTGTATGGATTAACTATGCCTTCAAATATAAGGAAAATGATGGCTTCCTTATCAAAATAATCGTGACTATGATTCAGTTTTAAAAACACGGTAATTTTTCAGGCTCCAGGATATCTCGGTAATGATTACACGCATAATCGTGGCAATCGGAATAGCTATAAGCATGCCGATGATACCCGCAAGCTCGGCTCCCATCAGGATGAACAGAAGGATATAAAGAGGGTGTAAATCGGCTGACTTGGAAAATATGGCGGGTTGAAGCACTACATTGTCGAGTATCTGAACGGCCATGATGGCCAGGATACAGTACAATACCAGTGAGAAGTCGCCTGTTTCGAAAATGGCGATTATAATGGACAGCAGGTAGCCGATTATTGGCCCGAAATAGGGGATCGTGTTGCTGATTCCAACTGCCAGTCCTACAGACAGGGCATTATTCAGCCCGGCAATACTTAAAAGGATCCATGATGTAAGGGCCACTATGAGACTTTGCAAGCCAACCCCTTTGAAGTGCCGGCCAATACCGGTTTCAATTTTATCGATGATGGTCATCGTGGTTTCAAAATAACTGTTCGGAACAAACTTCAGTAACTGATTACGGAGTTTTGAACCGTCTTTCAGGAAAAAAAATGTAGCGAAAGGTATGATCAGAACAGCAGTGAAGATGTTGGTAAATACTCCGACCAGATTGCCGACCATTTTCTGAACATCATCTACCTGGAAAAGCTGTTCAAATATAACAGGCACATTGTTGGTCAAAAATCCTTCGGGTACAAAGGGGATAGCCTCAAGAATTTTTAATTCAACTTGTGCGGCAACAGCCATGGCAGTTTCTATATTGAACTGTCTGGCCAGCCCCGCTATCTGATTTCCCACATTTGGCAAAATGGTGGTTGATATCCATACAATTACAAGCAATACGGATGAAATTACAATTGCGATGGATAACGTCCGGTTCATACCCGATGACTGCATCCGGTTCACAAGGGGGTCCAGTATGTATGAAAATATGAGAGCTATCAGTCCGTAAATGAGCAGGGTGGAAAAACGGTAGAACAATAGTACCACCACAACCAACAGAAGGGTGTAAATGAGGCCTTTAAAAAAACGCTCAAGTGTAAACCGTTTCATTACCGGAAATTCTCCTGCTCCATAATTTTCATAACATCAGAATGACGATAACCTTTTCGGATGAGAAAATCGTATGCTTTTTTTCTCCTTTTTAAAAGATCGTTCTCTTTTGTGAATCTTGACATCTGCTTTTCAAGCAACTTTTTGATCTCATGTTCCTGTGTTGCCTCGTCGTCTATTGTTTCAAGTGCTTCAGCTATATGCTTGTCAGTTATTCCTTTTGACTTAAGTGCTGCCCTGATACGGTTTGGCCCCCATTTGTTGAACTTGAATTTATCATTAGTAAAAGCCGTTGCGAAACCGGCGTCATCCACATAGCCGGAATCAGAAAGGGATTCGATAACCTCCTTGATCATTTGTTCTTTAAATCCTGCTCTCAAAGCTTTCTGCTTCAGTTCAAGACGCGAGTGCTGCCGACGTGCCAGCAGATCTGTCAATTTCTGGCGCAGTCTGGGATATTCGTCCCGCTCCAGAAGGGAAATCAGTTTGGATGGGGTAAGTATTTCGCCGGTGAATACCGGTATTTTTTCTTTGGTATAAACAGAAATGCCGGCCAGGTATTCACCTTCAACAAAGAGTGATACCCGGTCGGCATGGTGTTTTTGCGGTTCTATCGATGTGATTTTCGCCGGCAGCCTTTCCGACAGTTCCGCAATGTCTATGCTATGCTTTGACCGCCGCCTCAGTTTTTGCCTCCTGCCCGTTCGTGTTTGCTACGGATTCTTCGGGCATCAGTTGCCTGCGAACCATCAGCTCAATTTTTTCGCATAGCTCCTTGTCTTCTTCCAGGAACTGTAGAGCAGAATCATTGCCCTGACCGATGGGCTCTCCGTCGTAGCGGTACCAGCTTCCTCTTTTCTCGATGATATCGAATTCAACGGCAAGATCCAGGATTTCTGCAATCTTGGAGATCCCTTTGCCGTACATAATATTGAATTCTACTTCCTTGAAGGGAGGAGCGACCTTGTTTTTGACCACTTTGACTTTGGTCCGGTTTCCTATGACTTCATCCCCGCGCTTGATGGCCCCGATCCTGCGGATATCGAGCCGGACGGAGGAGTAGAACTTAAGTGCCCGGCCACCTGTTGTTGTTTCCGGATTACCGAACATTACCCCGATTTTTTCACGAATCTGGTTGATAAAAATAACCGAAGTACGGGTTTTATTCACGATGGCAGTGAGCTTTCGCAAGGCCTGCGACATAAGCCTGGCCTGCAGACCCATATGCGAGTCGCCCATTTCACCTTCCAGCTCTGCCCTTGGTACCAATGCGGCAACAGAGTCGATAACGACTACATCGAGTGCACCACTCCGGATGAGGGTTTCTGCAATTTCGAGGGCCTGTTCGCCGCTGTCGGGTTGTGAAACCAGCAGTTCTTCCGTATTAATGCCAAGGGCTTTGGCATATTTGGCGTCAAAAGCGTTTTCAGCATCAATGAAGGCTGCGTAACCGCCTTTTTTCTGGGCCTGGGCAATAACATGCAAAGCCAGGGTGGTTTTACCACTGGATTCCGGCCCGTAAATCTCTATGATGCGTCCTCTGGGTATTCCGCCTACTCCCAGGGCAAAGTCAATAGACAGTGAACCGGTTGATATGCTTGGCACATTGTGTATCGGATTGTCGCCGAGACGCATAATGGTGCCTTTTCCGTGTGTTTTTTCAATCTGGCCTACTGCCAGCTCAAGTGCTTTTAGTCTTTCAGGTGTTGACATAGTTCATTCAGGATTCAGGGTTTTTAATTTCGATCGCATTATATGTATAAAATATGTAATCACAAAATTTGTTTGTCTGATTACATTCCGCACTTAAATAGAGTAAAAAGACACGGCATCCTTACAAACTGAAATATATAATTAGTGCCGTACGAAACCCAACGCTTTCTAAAAACGGGTCCTGATTTCCCAGAGATCCGGAAAAGCCTTGTATTCCAGGGTTTTCTTCAGATACTGCACTCCGTCCGATCCGCCGGTTCCTTTTTTGGTGCCGATTGTGCGCTCCACCATTTTAACATGTCTGTAGCGCCATTCCAGCAGACCTTCATCAAAATCAATAAACAGCTCGCTGATCAGGGCAGCTTCGGGATCGTTTTTCATGATGTGTACCAGTGTATCCTGCACCTCCTGAGAGGTATCATATAGGAGCCCCCGTTCATTAACCCGTTCCGGATCCGGTATGTTATATCCCCGTTTGCGCAGATACCCGCAAAAGGATTCCCAAATGGTGGGTTCAGCCATTCTGCGATTCAGGACCTCCATGGCCACGGCATTATCAGCATGGTATGAGTGCATTAGTCCGAAACGGAAACCACACAGAATTTCGATTTCCCGAAACTGTACACTCTGAAAACCACTGGCATTCTCCAGGAATTTCCGGAACTGGTTAAAGGAAAGGGGAGTCATTGTTTCCAGGATGTCCGTCTGGCCCACCAGTGTTTTCATGATGACCAGGATCCGGCGCATGGTTTTAATGCTGGTCCATGTTTCTCCCTTCTGCAGTTGCAATTTGAGCAGTTCCATTTCGTGAATAATCTGCCTGAACCACAATTCATACGTTTGATGAATGATGATGAACAGCATCTCATCATGTTCAACCGGATCCGATTTAGGTTGCTGCAGCCCGAGCAGTTCATCGATTTTCAGATAATTGAGATACGTTAGTGACACGGTTGTTGAATAATATGTATTAAGTATTTGAATTTAATATGATCAGACATCAGACATCAGACATCAGACATCAGATTTCAAAAATCTAAAATCAGAGTATTTATTGAGATATTTGGCGCTTGATAAGACAAAATAACGGCATTTCGCTGATGCATGTTTTTTGTTTTGAGCAATCACTCTGATATTGTAATTCATGCGGATATTAATATAAATCCCTGATCAACCCAAACCCGCAGATCTGCCGGGCTTACTGTAACAGACGAGTCAGATAACATCTGATTCCCGGGTCCCGTATCTTTCACCTTTATGATCTGATGTCTCAATACCCAATACCCAATACCCAATACCCAATACCCAATACCCAATACCCAATACCCTCACCGCTTTACCTGATACTCTGAACAAATGATAGACACCCATTGCCACATCTACCTCGAGCAATTCAGCACCGACATCGATCAGGTTCTGGATCGTGCCCATGCTGCCGGTGTGAGGGCCATACTCATGCCTGCCATTGATTTTGATTCTATTCCTGAAATGGAACGTCTGGATCATTACGGAATAACGTTCTTTAAAATGGCCGGTGTTCATCCCTGTGAAATTAAAGGCTCAAGGCCCCGTATTGAAAGGTTGTTGATGGAACATGCCTCACGGGACGATATGTTGGCTGTTGGTGAAACCGGCCTCGACTATTACTGGAGTAAAGAATACATCGGGGAACAGCAAGAAAGTCTGAGAAAGCACTGCAGGGTGGCCAAAACGGTTAAAAAACCCGTAGTGCTGCACAACCGGGATGCCACTGCCGACCTGCTGAAAATTATTGGTGAGGAACAGGATGGTTCACTTTCCGGAGTATGGCACTGTTTTAACGGTTCAATTGACGAAGGCCTCAGGGCAATTGATCTCGGTCTGGCACTTGGAATAGGCGGGGTTATTACCTTTAAAAATGCCGGAGTAGATAAAACAGTTTCGAAGCTGCCGGTTCACAGTCTTTTACTGGAAACGGATGCACCTTACCTCGCACCTGTTCCATACAGGGGAACGCGTAACGAACCGTCGTATGTAAAACTGATCGCACAAAAGTTCAGTGATGTTTTGGGTTTAACCTTTGAGGAAGTTGTAACAAAAACAAGTGACAATGCCCAGCGACTGTTTGGAATCAAACTGAACTGATGTTAGCACGGGTAACTTTTGTTCCAACACATCGTGCGGGTGGACACATGATTTTCCCTGAACAGATTGACCATTTGCTGATACCATGTAATAATAGCCACTTTACCGGGTTTTCTCACACCGGGAACTTGTCAATTCGGGTTTATTTATTGGGATTAAACTGCTCAGATCAGATCAGGTAAATTACTCAACAGTTGATTAAGTGTTGACCTGGCTTATTAATCCTCTTACTAAAAAGTAATTATTTCATATATTAAAGAGTAAGTGTATTAATAATAATTGAATATGATATTTTTTTACAAATCTTAAAAAAAATCTGCTCCCGTTGTAACAAATTCACTTCTAAGACATTGTATTAGTATGCGGGAATAGTTTTAATGTTATACTAAATGCGCTGCCGGGAATCCGGTTTTGTGAAACCATAACCACTATTCTTTTTAATGATGATACCAAACTTTTCCAAAATAGCCATTATTTCGACTCTGGTAGTAGCTCTTGCTGTAACCGGATGTCAGAATTTAAGCAGAACTGCTCAGGGTACCATGGTTGGTGCCGGGGCAGGTGCCGCAGCCGGTGCGGTTGTTGGCAAAGCCCTGGGTGACACCGCCAAAGGAGCCATTATCGGAGCCGTTGTGGGCGGTACTGCCGGTGCCATTATCGGACGCCAGATGGACAAACAAGCTGAAGAGCTTGAACGCAGTATTGACGGGGCTCATATTGAGCGTGTAGGTGAAGGTATTGCAATTACCTTCGATTCCGGTCTTCTGTTTGGATTTGATTCCGCTGAACTCCAGAATGATGCACGTGATAATTTGTCAAAACTTGCATCCAGTTTGCGTGAGTATCCTGAATCAGAGGTTCTCATCGTTGGGCATACCGACAGTATCGGTAATGAGAATTATAATATGGGTCTGTCGGAACGCCGTGCCCAGTCTGCCAAAAACTTTCTGGTTAATCAGGGCGTTCCAACAGATCGCGTGCGAATCGAAGGCCGGGGTGAACTGGAACCGATTGCAACGAACGAAACCGAAGCTGGCCGCAGTGAAAACCGCCGGGTTGAAGTAGCCATATTCGCAAGTGAAGAATATATAGAACGCGTTAAAGCACAAACGCGCTGATCAGCTGATCAGCTGATCCAAGAGTTTTATTTTCCCGTCAGATGATGAACCCTGGCTTGCTCGGAAGGGCACCCAGGGTTTTTTTTGTCCGTCCTGCGATATGATTATCGGAAAAGATAGATGGCACTGGTTTGAAACGTTAAATATCTTCACCACCTGATGATCTGATGATCTGATGATCTGATGATCTGATGATCTGATGATCTGATGATCTGATGATCTGCCGCAACCTGCAGATCAAATCCCACAAACCACCAGCCCTCCATGGTTCGTCCGGAAATACACAGTACATTTGCATTGAAGCACCCCATTGGAAAATAGGTGTGTAGCATATAAATAAATTTTATACATTTCCGTGCAAATAACTATGAACCCAGGTGAAATCGACGAATTATGAAATATGATATCTCCGAAAAATACAATTGTGCCGTAATCGAGCTCAACGGGAATGTTCTTGGGGGGCCACATGCCGACAAATTCCGGGAAGATCTTCATAATCTCATTCAGCAGGGCCGGAAAAATGTCATTGTCGATATAGGGAAAGTCAAATTTATGAATTCATCAGGGCTTGGAATTCTGATTGGAGGACTTACAACCATGAGAAATGCCGGAGGCGATCTGAGAATTTGCAGGGCTGATAAAAAAGTGGAAAGTCTGCTGATGGTTACCCATCTCACAACCATTTTCAAACATTACAAAACGCTGGATGAGGCTGTGCAATCCTATAACGAAGGCTGATATTGCTCACTGATTATACGATTGTGATAAGTGTTCCGATTGTGTTATCCATTTGATTTGACAGATACGGCAGATTAACAGTTTGCAGACGGATTAGTCCTTGATTAATACGGGCCAGGGATTTTGCATAAACAATCCCTGGCCCTGACCCGAAAATTTCGTTATCGCATTTTCAGTGCAGGCAAACATCAGTCCCGGCACCTGTGCCTGTTCCGGTATACGTGCTCTGGTGTCGGTAGGGCTCACGCACCTTCTGTACCGGCCATAGCTCGTTTAATGCAGAATCCCATACCTGACCGTTTTTTACAACCATGTGGATGTTTTCAGTACTGCGGATATTCTCAAGTGGATTTTCATTAAGTATAACGAAATCGGCCAGCTTTCCGGCTTCGAGTGACCCCAGATCCCGTTCAAGGCCGAGGTATCTTGCTCCGTGCAGGGTTGCGGCTCTGAGTGCCTGAAGGGGTGTCATACCTCCCTGCTCAAACATCCATAGTTCCCAGTGGGCACCCAGTCCCTGCAGTTGCCCGTGAGCACCCAGCTGTACCTGTCCGCCGGCCTCTGCCACATCGCGGGCCGCTGAGGCCAGTTCAAAGTGCCAGAATTCCTCGTCGGGTACCATAATCCTGCGCCGGGCGCGGGCATCGAGCACCGACCGGGGTACAAACTGAAGAAGCCGCTCATTGGCGTACACATCGTCTTTCTGGTACCAGTAGTTTTCACCCCAGATACCCCCGTATCCGACAACCAGTGTCGGGGTATAGCCCACGTTTGACTCACCAAGCAGGGTCAGGGCATCCTTATAGAGTGGTGCAACAGGAATCGCATGCTCGATGCCGGTATGACCGTCTGTAATCATGTTAAGGTTATGCTGCAGCATGGAGCCACCTTCAGGGAACACAAGCATTTGTTGCTCGCGCGCAGCCTGGAGTATCCACTGACGCTGGTTGCGGCGCGGCTGATTGTAGCTCTTCACCGAGAATGCACCATGCGCTTTATGACGGATCATATGGGCACGGGCATCCTCAAGACTTTCAGTGAGTGCCTTATTCGGATTATCGGCCCCGTAAAGGATGTATCCTGTAGAGTATATCCGGGGACCGATCATCCGGCCGGCCTCGACCTGTTCGCTCAGAGCAAATACGGCCTGTGTGCTGGCCGACGGGTCGTGTGTGGTTGTTACACCAAAAGCAAGGTTGGCTTCGTATTCCCAGAGTCTGTCCGGGGTAATGTCTAGTGCTACGTAGCCCATGTGGGCGTGTACATCAACCAGGCCGGGTATGATTGTTCGGCCACGCAGGTCAAACACACGTGCCTGCTGCGGTATGCCGACATCACCGGTACGCCCGACTGCACTGATCCGGTTTCCCTCTACGATTATAACGCCGTTATCGATTACATCATCGCCCTTCATGGTAATGATCCGGGCATTGATATAGGCAACCATACCCTCAGGCTTCGCCTTACTTACCTGAAGGTCAACAGGGATCACATCACCCGTAAACATAAGATTGGATGTCTGCCATTCGGTATGATCTGCCTCTACCTTGTTCTCATCTCCAGCATATGCATTTACCACCGGAACTCGGTAAAAGGTATTTCCGAGCTGGAACCGCACCTCCCTGGAATTGGCCGACCAGGTGATCCAGTCGCCGCCGTAACGGGTGAGCTGCCGCACCGGAACACCCGAACCTGACGCTTTAGCATTAAAAGCCTCTCCTCCGGTTTTCGGCAGGGGAGACAAATATACCTGATGAAGTTCTTTGAAGGCAACCCAGTTGCCGTCGGGCGAGATCGCGATCTCCTCGGCAATGTCGTTTTTAACGTGATGTTTCTTGTCGCTGCCATCCCTGCTGACACTGCTCAGCAATGTGGCACCCTGGTGAGTTTCATGAAAGAAAATACGGGTACCGTCGGAGTTCC
Source organism: Cyclonatronaceae bacterium (assembly GCA_047921215.1). Classification (GTDB taxonomy): domain Bacteria; phylum Bacteroidota; class Rhodothermia; order Balneolales; family Cyclonatronaceae; genus RECM01. The sequence continues at coordinate 18,722 of JBLRWO010000019.1, forward strand.
ATGTAAGACGCGGCATACGACGGTTGGAGCCGCGGTTAGCTGTTTCGGTAAGACGGTTAGCCGTTCCTCCATCAGACGATATGGAATTGATGTACAGGAAAAATTCTCCGCTGAGGCCGCCACCGCGTTTAACCTGCCCGCTGCCCTCTATAAACGCGATCGTTCGACCGTCGGGGCTCCAGGCGGGATTGCTGTACTGATTGGAGGAGGATGTCAGGCGTACAGGATTTCCCCGCCGCCCGTCGAGACGGGCTTTGTACAGGTGTCCTCCTTCAGCATCGCTCCATGTTGAATAGGCGACCTGGCTTCCGTCGGGCGAAATAGCCGGGGCGAATTCGAGCCGTTCACCATCGCTGGTAATACGCTCCGGGGTGCCCGAAGGCAGGCGCATCCGGTACAAATGGCCGGCTGCCTGAAAAACAAGTGTGTTGCCGTCGGGTGTCGTCACCGGCCAGCGGATTACGTTGCTGTTAAAAGAGTCGTTATTCATTTTGTATTCAAAGTGTACCGCATCGGCAATTCGCTGGTTCACTTTTGCATTGAATGGGATGTTATTAGCCTGGCCTGTCTGGGTATTCAGACGGTAGATTTTCCCGCCGAAGGTTACGACGATGTCCCGGTTGTCGGGCATCCAGGCAAAGGCCGGATAAACGCCGTGTATCGCCCATGTTTCCTGTTGATCAAGATCGAGACTATCAAATACCGGTCGTTCGATTCCGGTTTCCAGGTCACGAATAAACAGGACACTTTTTATGCCCACTCGTCTGACAAAGGCCAGCTTGCTTCCATCAGGAGAGGGGGTGGGGCGGACTGCACCGCCGGCAGAACGGGTAAAGGGTTCAGTGCGTCCGGTTTTCAGGTTCATCCTGTTCAATTGATAGATGCCGGCGTGTACATCCCGGTTGTAATCAAAGTTGCCGTTAAAGAAACTGTAGTACAGCCACTCGCCGTCGGGCGATACAACGGGTTCGTTCTGGTCGGCCTGCCAGTTCTGCCGTGCCACAAGTTGTACACCGCTTCCGCCATCCATATGATACAACCAGATTTCGCCGGCTCCCAGTGAGCGTGTACCGGTAAAGTGCTTGCGGGCAACAAGATAATTGCCGTCTGGTGTCCAGTTCGGGGAGCTCAGCAGACGGAAGTTCTCTTTGGTCAGGGCACGTCGGTTGCTTCCATCGGCATCCATCAGCCATATGTTGTCGCCACCGTCGCGGTCGCTTGTAAAAGCGATTGTCTGCCCGTCGGGGCTGTAGCGTGGCTGCATGTCGAACGCCTCACCTCCCGAGAGCAGAACAGCATCGCCTCCGTTTGCCGGAATACGGTAAATATTGCCAAGAAGGTCGAACACGATATGACGGCCGTCGGGGCTTACATCAAGGTTCATCCAGGTTCCTTCATCGGTTTCAAATTCGATAGTTTTGGTGGGCCATTGGTCCCATTGTTCACCTTCAACCTTCCAGTCCTTGCCGTTGCCGGGCCAGGGTTTGTCGGTGTCGGTTATTATGGAGAAGGATAACAGCAGGGTTAAAAGCAGTCCTGAAAAGATTTTCATGGGATCAGATATTGTATTGATGGATTCGGAGCAGGAAAAAACACAAACTTTGGATGGCAAAAATTATGAATTGATTTCTAAAAGTCTCAAATTAACGCCGATTATTACACCTTTTTACCAACCGACCAATCATGCTGGAAATTCAGAAAAGGTTATCCAACTCCTTCTACGCCCTTCTGGCCCTGCCGGCAACAGCCATGGGCTTTGCACTGTCTGTTCAGATTGCAGCTCTGAGCTGGATTTTGAGTACGCAGTACGGTCTTGACATTCATGATGTGGGCCTTGTCTGGGCGGCCGGACCCATAGCCGGGATCGTTGGTCAGATCCTGATCGGTGTGATCAGCGATAACGTCTGGTTCTGGAATGGACGCAGACGCCCCTTCATTCTGATTGGTGGTGTGCTTTCCGCGCTCATGCTGCTGGCCCTGCCCAATATTGGTATTGTATCATCGGCAATGGGCCTCGACGGAATTCTTGGAATTGCCCTTGTGGTAGCCCTTACGCTTGACCTTGCCATAAACGTTAGTTTTAACCCTACCCGTTCTATCATTGCAGATGTTACACCCGAGGGCCGCCCGAGAACAAAAGGATATACCTGGATGCAAACGGTATCAGGTACGTTCGGGGTTATGGCTTATGCTATCGGGGCAATCTGGGACAATTTTGTACTGATCTATTTTGGCGTGGCACTGGTACTGCTCTTTTCGCTGTTACCCCCGTTTTTCATAAAAGAACCCAAAGTACTTGGCCAGGATGACGAGGATTCAGCAGCAGACCTTACGCCTGAAGCCGCCGGAATTTCGGCTCAGCAGCATGCGGAGGATGTTGCCAGAAAATCAAACGAGGCATCCTTGTTTGAAATCATAAAGGTAATCTATCCGCTATGGGGGTTTTTTATCTATTCGGTGTATGCTCTGGCTGTGCGACTGGGTATGCCGGCCATTCAGGGCGATTACTTTGAATATGCGTGCCTTGCATTAACCATTTTTCTGATCGGGAAAGCCATATTTACCAGCGAGGAGAATAAAACGAAGGAAAAAGCCGGGATAATCGGCTTTCAGAAAGTGCTGGCTGCACACTCATTTACATGGGTGGGTGTACAGACCATGTTTATCTATTTATATGCTTTTGTTCAGTACAGAATGGATCACCTGACCGACATTGCAGTAGGGCAGACGGTTAACTGGAGCTTTTTCTCACTCAACCTCGTTGCGGCTATCATACCCGCATTGCTGCTTGAACCTATTGCCGCCCGTTACGGAAGGGTTAAAACACACATGACCTGTATCGCTATTATGGCGGTAGGATATGCGGGTATCATATACTTCGGATTTACCCCTGCTATGCTGTACGCACTTTTTGCGATTGTGGGTATCGGTTGGGCTGCCACAATCTCGCTGCCGTTTGCCATCATGTCTTCTAAAATACCCCGCAACAGAATGGGTCTGTATATGGGTCTGTTTAATCTGAGTGTTGTACTGCCACAGCTGGTGGCCAGCCTCGGTGTGGGCGAAGCGGTGAGCGGCATTGAGGATAAAGGTCTGATTTTTGTTATTTGCGCGATTACTGTAGGATTCTCTGCATTGAGCTGGTCGTTTGTTAAAGAGAAGAAGGAAGAGGTTCTGGGTACATCTGCAACAGGCAGTGATCACTGAACTGCAGAAATTGCCGTACTGACCAGCTCCCGTACTTTTATCGCACAACCCCATGACAGGGTAACGCCGGCACCCCCATGACCGTAATTGTGGATAATCATTTTGTCGCCGTGAGGCGCTGATTCAAGACGCAGTCCTTTTTCTTTTCTGATGAATCGGTAACCAAACCGGGCTTTAAGATCAATTCCGGCAATATCAAGCCCGATACTGTGAAGGAGTATATCCCTGTTAATTTCAAACATGGGTTCGGGTACGCCGGTATTACCAATCATCTTTTCGGGATGTACCGGTTGTTCTTCAATCAGCCGGCCTTCCGGTCCGAACCGGCACTCCTGCCGGCTTGCACCCAGAATCCAGCAGTCGCTGCGTGGATAAAAATAGACATCCGACGCTTCGCCTCCGGGATTTTGGTATATATCGCAGCCGGCCGTATAGTTATAGGAAAAATCCGGGAACCGTAATTTTTCAGGAATCTCGACCAGGTCAATGATTATCTGGTGCCCCTTTACATATCGTACATCATCTGTATCATTCTCAAAAAGGTCTATGGTCCCGGTGCCGGTGCAGTTTACGATAACACGTTCGGGTAATCCTGAAAGGTCATGCCCTGCAAGCTTTTTTGTAACGATTATTCCACCCGCACTCAGGTATGCCGATCTGAGCCAGGGCATATAAACAGGGGTATCTGCAAAAAGAACATCATAGTGCCAGCCTGAAACGGGTTTATCGGTGGTACGTCGGGGAACCCATTCAAGACTCCCGTTATCAAACAAGTTGAAGTTGATCATTTCACGGGCGTAACCGGGTACAGCTTCCGGATGTTCATGTATCTCGAAATGGATGTGTTGCCTTATGCCCGTATCCGGTTCCTTCAGCAATCCGGTGAAGTACTTTTGTGAATCCCGAAGCAGTTCGTTCAGAATGGGCGACTTAACGGTTACCGGTTTTATCGATGATGCGGGGTACAGGCTTGTAAAACCGGGATCATCGGCCACAGGCTTCCATTCCTTTGCGGTTATCAGCCTTGTTGTGTACCCCGACTGCTGAAGCAATAGAGCGCAGGTAAGACCATTGATACCACCTCCCAGAATTACAATTCTTTTTTGCATCATAAACATCTCAGGCTGGTCAAATCACATTTTTTGCAGAGGTTTCTGAAGGTTGTCAGGTAAATCGTGTCCGGAGGCGGCATGGACTATCCTCCAGCATCAGCTAAACAGAAAGGGGCATGACTGCCGCGAGTGTGTATTAGCATATGGTTTAAACATACGCATTCAGTATGAAATAGATACCAACACCGGTAACTGATACGTAGAGCCAAACCGGTAATGTAAATTTCGATATCTGTCTGTGCGTTTCAAATTTTCCGGCAAAAGAAAAATAAAAACTGCTTAGAATTAGCGGTACAACGGCTGCAGAAAGTATGATATGACTGATCAGGATCGTAAAATAAACAGGCCGGATCCAGCCCTGACCGGGAAAGGGGGTATGTCCAACAAAATTGTGGTAAACCACATAACTGACCAAAAACAGGCAGGACATTACAAAAGCGGATATCATATACCGCATGTGGTTTTTAAATTTCCGTTTCTTTACGGAGATGAAGCCAAGTATCAGAAAAACGGTGGCTATGCTGTTGAAGATGGCATTGAGTGCGGGCAGCCGGCTTACATAATCAGGGTAGGTTTCGGCACCGTCGCGAAAATAGAGGAGCCAGACAAGAAAAAGAAAAGCGAATGAACTGATGATCATTATGATTACCAAAGCCCTGGCCACATTCATATTACGGAAGGCTTCAATACTGATCTGAGAGCGAATGTCTTGTGTTGTCATTGATTGAGGTAACGTAGATGATAGTAGATTCCGAAATCAAATAATTGGTAATGGATGATCAGCCGGACCGGTTGGTTGTACCCCGTCTCAGGTCTGTCTCTTTTGTTTCTCAGACAAAACCCAATTTACAAAAAGAAACTCAAGGGCACAGCTTTCATACCCTTTCCAGTCTGAAATCATGTGTTGAAACTGCTTATCCGTAGTATGGTTGGGATCACCGCCATAGGATAAGATGATCCACCGGCGAAGTCCTTTTTCCTGCCCCTTGTCGATATCACTGGGAAATACAGCATCGGTCCGGTTTCGGAACATCATCAGGTCCTGTGCGGTGGTGGGGCCGATACCGCGCATAACCCTGGCACGTTCGTAAAAGTCGGGAGGTGCCAGCGATTCCATTTGCTGGTTGCTCGTTCGTCCTGAAACCAGTTCATCGGCAATGCCTATCACATACTCACCCTTTCGCAGCGAAAGGCCGTGTTTTTTCAGGGAAGCCGGATCCGCCGATACCAGTCTGAAGGGCCGTGGCCATGCACTTATGTTTCCTCCTTCATATTCAAGTCGAATGCCATAGGCTTCCCGCACACCATAAACCATTTTTTTTGCAGTAGGACGGTGACGTATCTGTGCTATAATGATACGGTTCATGGCATCTTCAAAGAAATTGGCACGGCTCAATCGTTTCAGTCCATATAATGCGGTGAGGTGCCTGCCAAGAACAGCATCATTTTTGGCCCTGTCGTACAAAGGCCGGATATCCAGATCAGTTCCCAATATGCGGCTTAAAGAGATGTTGGCTTCTGAAATTTCTTTCTTTGTAAGCGTTTCGGCCGAGGTGATGTGAAACTCCGGGTTGTCCGGGTCGCCATTGAAAAAGATGGAGCAGACTATGTCGCGGTCACCCAGCGGAACAGGTCTCGTAAAGCCCTTGTCAAAGATCTGCTCAGGATCGTGTTCAAGGTCAAAATACTGTTCTACATCAAGGCAGATGAAAAAGTCGTGTGGAGGTATGGATTTGAGAGTCCAGCTGCTGCTCATACTCGGATTTAATTTGATACTTCTGTATAACCCGGAAAAACCGGAAATCGTTTGCCGGGTAACTACGAATTGATTTGAAGACGTATGGTCACTTTTCAGTACCGGATCAGTTATTCACAGTGCGTTCGCCGGCCAGCGATCGGGTATAAAGCTCCCGTACAACCTGTTGATTATCATGCATGGCAAGCAGGTACATGATTTTTGTTACGGAAGCTTCCGTGGTCATATCACCGGCACTGATAATGCCCATCGATTGTGCAATACGGCCGCTTTCGTACTTCGACAAATCGGCGGCATCCTGTGATGCCTGTGAATTAATGATTAACAGAATTTCCTGCTCCAGGCATTGTTCAAAAAAGGGTAGCAGTGAATGCCGGCCCGTTACAGGAAAATTGCCACAGCCGAACGCCTCAACAACGATGGCCCGCAAGCCTTCTGATGGAATTCTGAACAGGTAATCAGGATTCAGACCGGGGAACAGACGGATCAGAAATACACGGTCGTCGAAAAAAGGATTTACTCTGAATTTCGCTGCGTGCGGAGTGATCTGATAATTCAATGAAATATTGAGCCCGATATCTGCCAGCGGCGGATAGTTTGGTGAACTGAATGCATCAAAATCACCAACACTAATTTTGGTAGACCTGTTTCCGCGGAATATATGATCGTTGAAGCAGATGGCTACTTCATTCAATGGCATGGTGGCCATTTCAATGGCATTGATCAGGTTTCTGGATGCATCACTTCTAATAACAGCCATGGGTATCTGGCTGCCGGTCAGTATAACCGGTTTTCCAAGATTGTTTAAGCAGAACGAAAGCGCCGAGGCCGTGTAGGCCATGGTATCGGTTCCGTGCAGTATTACAAACCCGTCGAAAGAATTATAATTATCGAATATGGTTTTGGCCAGATGCTTCCAGTCGTCCGGAGTTACATCAGAACTGTCCTTGAAAAAGAGGTCGATGATCTCGATGTGGGCAATTTTTGAAAGTTCCGGTATCCTGCTCTCAAGAAAATCGGTAGGGTGCGGAGCGGCCTCGGTAAAACCGGCAATATCCTTTATCTGCATTGCAATGGTACCGCCGGTTTGTATGATCAGAATTCGTTTCATCGGGTCATTTATGTGTGCAAATCGCTGCAAGTTAACAGAATAGCAAGGAAGCTCATAACCGTTCTGTGGCTGGTTTTAAAAGTTTCGGGTAAGGTTTCCGAAGATCATTAAATTTCCGGGAAGGGAACTGCACATTTTTTTGAAGTTTTCGAAAGTTTTTAAAAAAAATGCTTGTTTGATTCTCTGAGAAACAGTTATTTCTAACTTGTCGCCGGAACACGTTCCGGCCAGTATTCTGCGCCCGGTTCTTTAAATTATTATGAGATACGATTTCAGAAATAACTAAATCATGTGAATAACCCCGAGGGCGCTCACCATTTTAACAGGAAGTTAACCTGTAACCAAGGAGTTTTATTATGAATGTTTATAAACCAGGAAAAATCCGGAATATCGCTCTATTGGGCCACTCCGGTTCGGGTAAAACCACGCTTGCAGAAACAATGTTGTTCGAATCCGGCACTATAAAACGAAGGGGTTCGATTAACGACGGAAATACCGTATCGGATTTTCATCCGGTAGAAAAGGAAAAACTGAAATCCGTATTTGCATCATTTCTGCATCTCGACTGGAGAGGCCACAAAATTAATGTTATTGATACCCCGGGAACTGCAGATTATATCAGCGAAGTGCTGCCATCGTTGCAGGTGGCGGGCAACGCACTTTTTGTAATCGATGCCGAACACGGCGTGGAAGTAGGAACCGAGGTATTCTGGAATCATGCACGCAGTCTGAATATTCCGTCGATTATCGTAGTCAATAAAGTGGACAGCCCGAATTCGAATTTTCAAAAAACCGTTGAACAAACCAGAGAGCGCTTTGGCAGGGAAGTGGTTGTGGTGCAGTATCCCTATGGTGAGGGTGAGGAATTCAACACCATTATTGATGTGCTGAAAATGACGATGTATGAATTTCCCGAAGACGGCGGTAAACCCGACAAGCTTCCCATTCCGGATTCCCAGCGTACCAGGGCCGAACTGTTGCACAATGAACTGATCGAAGCCATTGCCGAGAATGATGAAATGCTCATGGACCTCTACTTTGAAAAAGGAACCCTTGGTGAATTTGAGATGGTTGATGGTTTGCGTACTGCAATGCTGAACGGGCAAATCTTTCCGCTGTTTTGTACAAGTGCCGAGAAAAATATGGGTACCGGAAGGGTTATGGGTTTTATTGACGCCGTACTACCTGCTCCTATCGATGAAAAACATCCCGTATCGACCGACGGCAAGGAAGTTCCTATGGATCCCGATGGAAAAGCAGCCATGTTTCTCTTCAAAAACGTTTACGAGGATCATGTGGGCGAGTTGATGTATTTCAAGGTTTACAGTGGTACAGTTAAAACCGGTCTCGATATGGTTAACTCGGCGACTGCGAATACAAACAGACTCGGTACACTGTTCATGACACAGGGGAATAAGCGTACGGAAATTTCCGAATTCCAGTGCGGTGATATTGGTGCGGTGGTCAAGCTTAAAGACTGCCATGCCAATGAAACACTACATGAAAAAGGATTTGAAATAGAACTTCAACAGGTCATGTATCCTGAGACTAACATCCGGTCAGCTATCCGCAACGTTAAAACAGGTGATGAAGAGAAACTCGGAACCGCTCTGAACCAGTTGCACAAAGAAAATCCTGCTCTTCATGTGGATCACAACCAGGAACTGAAACAGCTTATAATCAGCGGTCAGGGTGAGGAACACCTCGCTATTGTAAAATATATGCTTACCAACCGGTTCAAAGTGGATGTGGAACTGTACGAACCAAGGATACCCTACAGGGAAACCATCACCAAACCGGTTAAGGCTACCTACAAACATAAAAAGCAGACCGGTGGTGCAGGGCAATACGCCGAGGTCTATCTCTTTGTGGAACCCTGGTATGAAGGAATGCCCGATCCACCAGAAATGTCGGTGCGGGACCGCCAGTTGATCGAATTACCCTGGGGAGGGAAGCTGGAATTTCTGAATTGTATTGTGGGTGGTGTGATCGATAACCGTTTCATGCCTGCCATACTCAAGGGTGTAATGGATAAGATGGAAAACGGCCCGCTTTCCAATTGCCGGGTAAGAGATGTTCGTGTTGCCGTTTATGACGGTTCCATGCACTCCGTAGATTCAAATGAAGCAGCATTTAAAACAGCCGGGTTAATGGCCTTTAAGAAGGCATTCCTTGATGCGTCGCCGCAATTGCTGGAACCTGTATATGATGTGGATGTTGCTGTTCCTTCAGATTTTATGGGAGATGTAATGGGTGACCTTTCCACCAGAAGAGGGCAGATTCTTGGCATGGATGCCGACGGAAGTGTTCAGAAAGTCAAAGCAAAAATCCCACTTGCTGAACTGAACAAGTACGCGACTCATCTCAAGTCAATGACCCAGGGACGTGCCACTCACAGTCTTTCTTTTAGTGGTTATGCCGCCGTTCCGAGAGATATCCAGGAAAAAGTGATGAAGGAGACAATGGCCCTTGAAGAGGCCTGATATATTGTTTAAATCTGATTTGATTTGAGCCGGATACATAACTTTCAGGATCGGCAGATTCCGTATGTTATGCAGGGGAGACCATCTCTATTAAAGGTGGTCTCCCTGTGTTTTCAACTCATCCGGGTGGGAGATAATAGCCGTTTACTCTGTACCGTGAATCTTTACGATTCTCAGGGCTGTTCGGTGTAAAGCAGATATTTTGCCGGGAACTCAAACGGCCTGAGATCCGGTATCGTATCCAGTCGTTGTTTGAGAGGCTCAGTTGGTTTAAGTGGCTTTTTTTCAGGCGTCCAGATAAAACCCTCGATTTTTTTACCCAGCACATCGGATGATTCCGGATGTACGGTGCCGTCAATATTCACAAACGCCTTGAAATCGACCATCTCTCCTTCATCAAAATACATGAAGGCTGAACGGGCAGTGAGCTCAATACCTCCATCGGGTTCATCATTCTGGTTTTTCATGTGATAGAAAATTCTTGCATCGGGTCTGCCATTAATCAGGCTGAGATCACCATTGTTAAATAATACAGCAATGGAGTCGCCGCGAAGCTGATTTAAACGACCCGTTAGCGTGTCCTGGAAAACAGCGAACGGTTCAAGGGTAGCATCTATGCGGTCAAGGGCTTCATCCCTGAACAGAATAAGAATATGCTGGCCGGTAAGTTGAATATCTCTGTACCAGATGTTACCATCGCCTATTAAAAAAAACTCTTCCGTTGAGTCAAGATAACTGGATGAATCCGATAGGGTTGCATATTCAGGCGACCAGATACTGACATTTCCCGAGGCTTGAGTTACGAATGTGGTATCCAGCTCGGTTACCTCAATGAGGTCTGCACTCATGTGAGTGGAGTCAGTGGCTTCCTCGTTTAATCTGATCAGGCGGGCATCTCCCTTAATCAGTCTGCGTCCCAGGGAATCCCGTTCGGCATAATCACCGCTCAGCCTTGTCCTGTTTTCGGAATCGAGCATGAATACCCTGCTGTGCAGTTCGTAATACTCATTTACACGGTTGCTGAACATACTGTCAGCCTCAACATATTGTGTGGAATCGGCAAATTGTACGTTCCCCCTGAATACGGCACTGTCCTGGCGGGTATAATAAATGCCATTATCGGCGAGCAATGTGCCCCTTTTGTCTTCAAGTCTTAATTTTGCAGGAAATTCAGCGATTTCAGAACCAAAGCTGTAATAGGCCTGTGAACTGAAGATGGTTACATTTTCTGTAACGATGATTACCCTGTTTTCGAAATTACTGTCGTCGATGAGATAATTATAGACAGCCCTGTCCGACCATATCGTTTCTCTGGGAGTGGTTACCTGGATGTTACCGAAAGCCCTGATCTCATTGAGATCCAGAAATTGAAAAACGCTGTCTGCCTCGATGAAAGAGTCCTCAATACGAAGTTGCACATTTCCTGTCAGTTTTCGCCCGGGTCCGAATTCACCACTGAACCCCTGAAGCTGTTCAGCCTGAATAATCTGTACCCGGCTCTGGCTAACTCCTCGTTGCGGAATTCCGATTAATAAAAAAATCAGAAATGGCCAAAGGCTGCATTTGATAAGTGGTATCATAGCTGAAACTGCCCGGTTATTCTTTTCAGGCGGTACTCGGTAAGATCATCTTTACCGGATAAACCCTCTCCGGCAATGCTGTCGGTGGGCGATACGATGGTAACAAACCCGGGGGCGTCGATGTGCCGGGTGTGATAAAACCATTTCAGGTACTCAGTACGGAGAGTGTTTTCGGTTTCAAGATTAATCACAACCACATCTCCTTCGAATTCAAATTCGGTTTCACGGCTGTGATAAATCGATTTATCGGCGTAGACCAGGGTGATGGGAACACCGAGGGAATCGTATGCAGTTATCGTGACCGGACCGTCCATGTGCGACTGATTCCTGCCGTTTTTTTCAAATGTGGCAGTATATGGACTTTCCAGGGTAATAATCCGTCGCCCCTCTTCTATTAGATGGGTTGTGACATCCCAGCTTTCGGTAATAGAAAAAACAGAGTCGCTAAGTGCCTCGCTCACCGACTGGCTGTCGTACTCACTAAGTTCTGTGCAGGAGATGAGGGTAAGGGTAATGAACAGAGAATACCGGACAGAATTGATAATCATATTCAGAGTGTTCCAAAAATACGGTCACCGGCATCGCCGAGTCCGGGAACTATAAAAGCGTCGTTGTTCAGACGCTCATCAATGGCAGCTGTAACTATGTGAACGTCAGGGTGGTTATCAAGAACATGTTGAATTCCCTCGGGTGCACTGATCAGGCACATGAAGAGAATTTTTTTTGCACCCTGTTTTTTCAGGTATCCGATGGCATCGTGAGCACTTCCTCCGGTTGCGAGCATGGGGTCGACCAGCAATATGTACGAGTTTTTAATTCCGTTAGGTAGTTTAACGTAATAATCGATCGGTTTATGTGTGGTTTCATCACGGTACATGCCGAGATGGCCCACCCTGGCGTCCGGTATAAAGTGAATGATTCCGTCAACCAGACCAAGCCCGGCCCTGAGTATGGGTACTACGATAACATCGGAATCCAGCTCAAATCCGGTTGTTACTTGAATTGGGGTTGTAACTTCTGTTTCCCTTAATGGTATCTTTACCAGTGAGTGATAGGCCAGAATGGTAGCAATGCGCGCAAGTGCCTGCCGGAAAGGTGCTGTAGGTGTGTTTTTGTCTCTGAGTATGGTCAGATCCCGGTGTACTACGGGGTGGTCTATAACCGTAACCTGATCTTTGCTGAATGATTTCATCGATTCGGCATTAAGTGTTCCGCTCTTCTTCGTCCATTCTGTTAAAATACTCATGTGTTACCCGGTAAACTACTCCGGAGAGTGCAAACAGGGCTATCAGGTTGGGCAGGGTCATCAGGCCAAGTGCCACATCCCCGATGGCCCATACCGTTCCAAGGGCAAGTATGGCACCCACAAAATGCATCATTATGTAGACGATTCGGTAGTAGATGATTGACTTGTCGCCCAACAGGTACTGTATTGATCTGTCTCCATAGTAACTCCAGCTGATCGATGTGGAAACCCCGAACAACAATACACAAATGGTTACCAGATATGCACCCCCGGGGAACAGCGGAGCCAGACCGATTTCAAATGCACGGGCAGTTAAAGGTGCCCCGTTTTCTACAACATTACCATAGAGCTCGCGTAAAGTATTTTCATCGGGATCCGTGGCTGTCTTGGTTCCAGGTCCGGTGTAAATAGTTCCGCTGAAAAGCTGGCTTTGAGCTGCATCTGTATAGAGTGTATCGATCATAATGCCGTATCTCAAAACTGTTCCGTTTAAGGCTACTCCGTTGTCAACGATCAGTACATTCTGATCATATCCATCAGTTTCAAGGGTTTGTTCGGTTATATAGGAGGTGTCACCGGAATTGATGAAAATTGCTGAAGGATGTTTTGCATCCCAGGAACCCGTAATGCAGATAACAAGTCCGGTCATGGTGCATACAATCAGTGTATCTATAAAGGGTTCAAGAAGGGCTACCACTCCCTCACGAACCGGTTCATCCGTTTTAGCCGCAGCGTGGGCAATCGGTGCCGAACCCTGCCCGGCTTCGTTGGAGAATAAGCCGCGTTTAATGCCCCATACCAGTGTTGTCATGAAAGCTCCGGATCCAACTCCCAAAACACCGGCAACAGGATCGAAAGCTGAGCTTATTATCAGCCCAAGAGTCGGGATAACCTGATCATAATTCATCAGTAATATTAAAAGAGCACCAAAAACATATATCACAGCCATCAGGGGAGTGAGCCTGGCTGTAACACTGCCGATGCGTTTTATACCCCCGAGAATAACAATGGCAACAAAGCCGGCAGTGAAAATACCGGTTATATATACCGGAATCATAAATGCGCTTTCCATGCTGTCTGCAACCGTATTGGCCTGAATAGCATTACCCGTCAGGAAGGAGCAGATTACGGCACTGGCTGCAAATACAATACTCAGCCACTTCCAGTTACTGCCGAGCCCCTTTTCGATATAGTACATCGGTCCGCCCGATACACTGCCGTCTTCATTCTCTTCGCGGTACAATACAGCAAGGGTACATTCTGAGTATTTTATTGCCATTCCTAACAGAGCGGTTATCCACATCCAGAACAGTGCTCCGGGCCCGCCATAGTGTATGGCAATGGCAACACCCGCAATATTTCCAATGCCTACGGTAGCTGATAACGCAGTACTGAGTGCCTGAAAATGGTTGATGTCTCCCTGATCGTTCGGATCATCATAGTACCCGGTCAGTACCCGAAAACCGTGCTTCAGTTTTCTGATTTGAACAAAACCGAGACGGACTGTAATAAAGAGACCATAACTCAGCAGAACAACCACCATAAGAGGCATCACTTCAGGTGTGTTCCAGACAAGATCATTTAGAAAGTTTACAATTCGCTCAAAGGTCTGCATGTTCTATTCAGTTATGGTCAAAGGTTGGTTGGTGCCCCAAAAATTAAGACGGAAGGTATAAAAGAATTGCCAATTGGTAAAAGCGATAACGTCAATTTTGGCATTAAAAATCATAAAAGTAGTTCGCTTCTGAACAGGATTCATCATAAAAATGGCTGCCGTGAACGGTTTTTTTACCGTGGTAACGGCACATAATAACGAATTGGAAACATCAAAAAACCGCTATTTTATGCACACAGGTATACATTAAGGGTTCGCATTCAGATAAAGATATGCCGTATAGTCCGGAATATTTTATCGGTAGCGGAACGTTTTTTGGAAAAATAACGCTTATTAGGTTTCTTATACCATATATTTGGTTGTAAACGTATGAATTGCAACTACTAACTGAAATAATATACCTGCCGTGGATAACGATAAAAGTAAAAACATGACCAAAGCCGATATTGTAGACATTATTGCATCGTCTACGGGAATTGCGAAAGTTGAAACCGAAGCTGTTGTAAAGGGTTTTATGGATACGGTTATTGATGCCCTGAAAGACGGGAAATCAATTGAGTTGAGAGGCTTTGGGAGCTTCAGGGTAGTAAAAAGGGCTCAAAGGGTTGCCCGAAACCCGAAAACCAATGAGGAAGTAATTGTTCCGGAACAGCTCGTACCCGTACTGAAAGTTTCGAAAGAGTTCAAAAAAGCTGTTGCTGAAAAGAATATGCCATGAGCGCGGGCAGATGATTTTTCCTGATGCATTTCTTATTTCATCAATGCAGTGGAAGTTATTGGCCTTTTTTGTATTTTTGCACTCTGTTAAGTATACAAGTGCCCGCAGGGCATTTACACCAACATCTTAAATATTTCTAAAATGCCAAGCGGAAAAAAAAGAAAAAGAGCAAAAATCGCCAAACACAAGCGTAAAAAAAGACTTCGGAAGAACCGCCATAAGAAAAAATAAATGCCTTGTATCAAGGCATTTTTTTTAAGCAGCCGCGTCGGCAAATGATTTGTCGGCCATGAGGATAATCTTGTTGGTCCTTACAAGTATTTGTTGCAGCCTGCGACCCACAAATCTGTGTATATCGTTGAGGTCAGTAGTACCTGAAAGTTCGTAATCCAGGTAGGATATAAGGCTCATCACAGCGAGATATCTTCCCTCTGAATCGCCTTCTACTTCAACGTGCCAGCGTGTTATCACATCATCCCCGTGAATCACGTTCCTGATTTTCTGATTCACAGAATCCATCCACCTGCTGGCTGCCTCAACCCGGGCCTGCCCTTTGCGGTTATTGATAGAATCGTAGATGAGGTCGGTATTAAAAACCCAGTTCACCTCGACGTCAATCCGCGGAACCACGACGAAATTAGTAGCCTTCCCGCTTTTCAGCATCGGATGGTTTTGCATACCCTCAAGCTGTCTGGCCAGATTGATCTCGCGGAAACGATCCCAGTCGAGATGAATAATCAGTGCTTTGACATGATCACTGACTTTGCTCAGGTCTATTGATATATCAAGGCCGATCGCATTGATGGTTTTGTCCGTCCATACCCGGAAATTTTGTGTTTTTATATCCCTGTTTTGAAGTTCGGTCTGTATTTTGTTTATAATTGAGTTGAAAATCGGATAGTGCATGTAGTTACCTTTTTAATTTGCCCTCGAAGCGCTTCTTGAGCTTCTCAATAAACAATGAATAATTATTATACGCTAAGATATTTAGTCGGCGAGTTAAAACGCAAATTGACAGGAAGTTTTTTTGTTTCAGCTGCCACCGGGGGAAAAGGAATAATTGACCTCATTTTTGAAGGTTCTAATACTGAAATTTCACTCAGAGTGGTTACAGTACCCGGTAATCAGGTATTTTTTTTGGATTACGTCCGTAAACAAAACAAGATAAACAAGCTTGTTTTTTTTCCCGGCTTACAGGAGCAGCGTGTTGACGATGTCGGGATTGCTGAATCGGACAGGCTGGTAAGTATACATTTTGCAAACGGCATGCGTCTGTTCCTTGTTTTGTACGGATCTGGTGCGAATGTACTGCTGGTCGAAAAAGGCGTGGTTTTGGAGGCTTTCAAGAATCCGGAAAAGATCATTGGAACAGCAGAACCTCAGCCAAGACCACCGGTTTCGGAAATATTTTCACCGACTGGGGATCTGTACAAGGATATTCTTCAAATAAACCCGCTGCTTCCCCGTACATTTCTGAAAGATATTCTGTTGGTGCAATCGGCCGGTTCCCATGATTTCGGTTCAGTTTCAAACGTGGCAGAACAGCTTCGTGAAATACTGTTACTGCGCTTTGAACCCGGGTTGAACCCTGATGGCATATTCAATCCATGGCCGGTTGATGTTTTACCACGTACCGGGAAAGAGGTGTTTGGAAGTGTTAATCAGGCTGTATGTACAGCCTGGTACATGAAGAGAAAGAACGAAAGGTTTAACCGGAAATACAGTCAGTTTCATAAACTGATCTCCGGAATAAACGATAAGTATAAAAACAGGCTTTACACTTCTGAAAATGAGGAAATAAGCCTTGCGAGAGTTGAGCAAAACGAAAAGTTCGGACATTTACTGATGGCACATTTGCATGTAAAACCCGAAAGTCCGGATAACATTACTGTACCGGATCTTTACAGTGGGGGGAATGTGAGGATACCGCTTGACCCTGCGAAAAGCATGGCCGAGAATGCGGCGTGGTATTACCAGAAAGCAAGAAAGGCAAAGAAATCAATGGATATAGCCATCGGAAAAAGACATGAAATGCAGCAAAAGGCACACATCTCAGAAAAGCTGCTTGAATCGTTGATTCAACTCACAGATAAAAGAGATCCCGAATCCCTGGATAAATGGGTTGAACAGAATGAAGCCGCCATGGAAAAGCTGGGACTGCATGAAAAAGAAGTGGAAGGTAAAACATTTCCGTTCAGGCGTATGCAAATTGGCAGTTATGAAATCTGGATTGGCAAAAGCTCGGCCGGCAATGATGAGCTTCTCAGGGCCAGCCACAAAGAAGATATCTGGATGCATGCCCGTGGTGTTGCCGGTTCTCATCTGATCATTCGTATGAACCGTTCAGCCACGTATCCGGATAAAAAAGTTCTGGAACAAGTGGCCGGTGTGGCTGCATGGATGTCAAAGGCCAGAACTACAGGACTTGCCCCGGTTATTTATGCAAAGAGAAAACATGTCAGAAAACCCAAAGGAGCAGCCCCGGGGCTTGCAGTCGTTGACAGGGAACAGGTTCTTTTGGTGAAACCCGAACTTCCGGAGGCAGGATCGAGATGATAACGCATGTTCCTGAAAGAATATATCTGACCGGATTCATGGGATCTGGTAAAACGACCATTGGCCGTATTCTGGCCATGCGTTTTAAGTACATTTTCATCGATCTGGATCATTTTATTGAAAAAAAAGAACACAAAACCATCTCTGAGATATTCAGTAAATTTGGAGAGGCGCATTTCCGAGATCTTGAACAAAAATATCTTGATGAACTTACAGATTGGAAAAACGTTGTGATAGCTTTGGGAGGTGGCACTCTTACAAGTTCTGATCTGGTTAACCGGATAAAAAGTTCAGGTACACTCGTGTTTATTGATGTGGCTCTTGAAACCATACTGCACAGGGTAAAGCGAAACCTGAACAGACCGCTTCTGCTGGATGAAAACGGATGCCTCAAGTCTGACAGGATACTTGAAGCAGAACTCAAAAAGTTACTTGAGAGCAGACGCAACCTTTATGATATGGCCCATATAACGCTGAAACCTACACCAGGAAAGACGGCAGAATTTCATGCAGACAATCTGATCCCTAAAATTCAGGAATTTGGTACATCACTTTAATATTGATACAACAGGTATGCATACCTGCCAGGTATATACCGGATACGGAAGCCTCATTAACCTGCCGCAGAAAATTCATCTGTACAATCAAAACAAGGTTCTTCTTTTGATAGATGAGAATGTCGAAAAGTTATATGGCAGAAAAGTGAACGAAATACTGCTGGAAGACGGCCTGAGACCGTATTTTCACACAATTGCTTCAGGCGAAACCTCAAAATCAGCCGGCAGATGGCTTGAGGCACTCGATTTTTGCTTTGAAAACGGTGTCAACAGAAAAACACCACTGGTAGCTGTTGGTGGTGGTGTAACGGGAGATCTTGCCGGTTTTGTTGCTGCCTCGGTAATGCGTGGCATTCCTCTTATACAGATTCCAACAACCCTGCTTGCTATGGTCGACAGCTCACTGGGCGGTAAGACCGGAATTAATCATCCATCCGGCAAAAATCTGATCGGGGCATTCTATCAGCCCGATGTAATCCTTTCCGATATCGCCTTTCTCGAAACACTTCCGGCCAGGGAATGGCACTGCGGGATGGCTGAAATTATCAAATATGGTGCCATCGCAGATCCCGGTCTGTTTGCGCTGGCTGCACCATTTAAATCCGGATTTTCGAATCCGGCAAAACTCATAGAATTAATAATCCGCTGCGCTAAGATCAAAGCCGGCATTGTGGCGGAAGATGAAAAAGAGACAGGTAAACGTGCCTGGTTAAATTTCGGTCATACTTTTGCCCACGCTCTTGAATCCCTTACACAATATGTGCGTTTCTCTCATGGTGAAGCTGTCTACGTGGGGATGATTGCCGCATTGAAATTGTCTGCCCTCTGTGGGTCAGAAATTGATAAATCACCACTTCATCAGTTTTTGGATGCCTACAGACTTTCAACATCCGATCTTAAAAACCGTATCCCCGATCTGATTGATAAAATGTTTCTGGATAAGAAAAACCTCAACAATACCGTTCGGGTAGTATTGCTTGAAAGCTACGGAAAACCGAAACTGGCGGAGATCACCGATTTGAGCCTGTTGGAAAAATCCTGGGAATATGCCCTCGACGTCTGTGATTAACCGGAAATAGGTGATCGCCGCTGTTTTACTATCAAATTTTTGAATTATACCCGCAACATTTTTTTGAAATTGAAATAATTGATTTTACGATGGATATATAACTCATGGCGGTTCTTCTGGGGTATATTCTGGTTTGTCGCCATTGCAGCGATCATTCTGGTCGGGGCTGCTTTCTTTGTGCTGCAACTCGATTCAACAAAAGAGATGCTGGCTCAGCGTGCAGAAAAATACTTTGTGAATAATTTTAACGGTGATCTGAGAATAGGAAAACTCGACGGGCTTATACCGTTCAGATTTGAAGTTCTGGACGTAAATGTAATATACTATGGTACTGATGATGAAACCATTGAAGCCGATACGGTTCTGAGTTCTGAATCGATTGTACTTGGCCTGGATCTTTGGGACCTGATACAGAATCGTATTTCAGTGAATTTCCTCAATTTCGACCATCCGCTGCTGAATCTGACAGAAACCGGGAGCGGCGATTACACAATCAGTAAAGTTTTTCAAAGAGATAAACCTGATACAACTCTGTCGGATACCAGGGTTGGAAGATTGCCGTTCATCTTTGCCCCCTCCGTCTCTGTATCATCCGGCCGTATAGTTGTGAACAGCTATCCATGGCAGCACGACGCTGTTCGGCTTCCCGCTACGCTCAATGTGAGCAACCTGGATCTGCAGATGTTTGTGGAATTGAATGCATCACAGCGATTTATCGATATTGAATCACTTTCTTTTTTTGTACCTGAATTAAATAATGACACCTTCCTGTTTTCGGGGCAGTTTTACAACGATGACAGATATCTGGAATTTAACAGGATACAGCTCAATTCCGGCAATACGGTACTGTCAACAACGTTTGAGATCGATGGTGTTGATCTCACTAAACCGGATATTTTTGACCAGCTCACGAAAGCCTCCTACAGACTGATTATTGACTCGGCAACTCTGACCCCGGCTGACTATAGCGATATCGTGGAAGAATGGGACCGGTATACATCTTCTGTTCAACTTGATCTGCTGGCAGAGGGTACCATGAAGGTTATGGATCTAAACCGCTTTAATGTAAGCTACGGAAGCAGCGACCTGTTTTTTTACGGCCAGTTAACCGATTTACTTGAATCCGGATCTTTATCCTACGACGTGATTCTTGATTACTTGAGAATACGGGAAGCGGATATTGAACAGTTTGCCCTGTTTCAGGATTTTAAGTTCACAGACTGGGACTCACTTACCACCAGGGGCTATATTAACGGTGGTTTAAACAGTATTGCCGGGCAATTCACCATTGAACCGCCCAGAGGTTTGATCAGGGTTAACGGAGATGCTTCGTTCCGTGATACTGTTGACTATGATATCACCCTCCAGGTTGATTCACTCAATCTGGCCCTTTTTCCATCCCTGACACCAAATAATTCAAATATCAATCTGACTGTAAATATGCGCGGATCCGGTTCTGATCTGCTCAGTAGTTCGGGTTTCTGGGGGCTTTATGCCAGGAATACATTTGTTGAGAATTTTGACCTGCCACTTCTTGACCTTGAACTTGCATTCAGGAATGGCATTTATGAACCGGAATTTTTTATTACTGAGGGTACAGGAACTGCAAGCGCAAGTGGCCGTATTGACCTCAATCAAACCGACCCTGTTACCAGCTTAAGTGGTAATTTTGCAGGGTTCAATTTGCGGAATCTGATCCGCACTGCTGATGTCCCCGTAACCGATCTGAACGCAGACTTTTCTGCCGGAATCTTCGGAAGTTCACCCGACAGATTTTCGGGTGAGATATTGGTTCATGTTGATGAGTCTTCGTATAACGGTAAAAGCATTGAGCCACAATCTGTTGAGTTGTATCTGGATGACGCATCTTTAGGCAGGCGCCGCTTCGAACTTAAAAGTAATATCCTGAACCTGACGGCTGAAGGTACGATCGTTCCTACAGATATTGCCGGGTTGTTTAATTACTGGAAGCGTGAAACCATAACGCGTCTCGAAAAAAGGCTCTGGTTTACCGGATACGTTCTGCCTGAAACTACCGGAAAACCCGTAGAGGGAAAACCCGTCAGTATTAATGTTGAGGGAAGCCTGAAAAATCTTGACCTCATATCCAGTGTATTTGATGTGTTACCCGATATTGAGACTGATTCAGATTTTAATATGGCCATGAGAGCCGATCAGCAATCCCTTGAGTTATCAGGTTCCGTATTTAGCCGGCAATTCCGGTCAGACAGCCTTAAGGCTGCTGGTGCCAATGTGTCCTTCAACGCATTCTTAAAACCTTCCGGAGTCGAATACGGTTATCTGAATCTTGAAATTACAGCGGGTATCGACACAGTGAATCATCCTGCCACAGATATCGGTGACTTAGCTTTCCGCGTTCGTACAGTTGACAACAGATGGGGGATGGGTGCAGAAATACAACGAATTGGTAATGAATTTGCATTCAGAAGTGATGCAGAAGTGATTGTTACGGATTCTTTGGTTGTTATGACGATGGACCGGTTCTATTTGGGTAACAAGGTCTTTGATTGGGAGAACCTTGATGATATCAGAGTTATTTACGATAACAATCGAAGGCTGATCATTGATAATCTCGAAATTTACAGTGAAGATGGACTTGTTGCTCTTAACGGGGTATTCAGCGACCTGGAGACAGATTCCATGCAGTACAGCCTGGATGAAGTTGGTCTGTCAGCCGTCTCATCTCTGATAGGTGGGCGGGTCAGTTTTGGGGGGAATCTGAACGCGAGGGTGACCACAAAAATGCTTACAACCAGCCCTACCGTTGAAGGTGGAATATTCGTTGATGGTCTTCATCTGAACGAGCGACTGATCGGTGATGTGACCTTCAACAGCGTCTACAATCCGGTTAACCGGCATTTCGACACCCGGCTTTCGATTGAAACCGATGCCCGGAAGTATGCAGATTACCGTCAGGCTAACAATGATATCGGTAATACAATGCATTTGAACGGGTATTTTGTACCACCCGATCCTGCCAGTCCTGCCGATACGGTATTCTATTTCGATGCTGATCTCACGGAAATCGATATGTGGATCGTACCACTGATTGTGAGTGGTATATTTGATGAGGTAGAAGGCAGCTCATCGGGTAAGGGTGTGATCTACGGATCTCCTGATGATTATTATTTCAATGCCCTTTTTCAGTTAGATGATGTTTACGCGCGGCCAGTTTTCCTCAATACCGATTACACACTCACCGGTCCTCTGGAACTCGACCGGATAACCGG
Organism: Cyclonatronaceae bacterium; assembly: GCA_047921215.1. Taxonomy (GTDB): domain Bacteria; phylum Bacteroidota; class Rhodothermia; order Balneolales; family Cyclonatronaceae; genus RECM01. Next base: position 40,983 of record JBLRWO010000019.1, read on the forward strand.
GGTTTTTCTCGACAATGTCTCAGTTTCGGATGGCCGGCAAGGCCGTGGCAATCTGTACGGAATCGTCGATTTGAACGATTTTCAGCGCGAGAAATACCTGAATATCTCCCTGACCCTCGACCGGCTTCAGTTTTTGAATAACCGGTATTCACCTGATATACCATTTTATGGTAATATTACTGGCACAGGTGAAGTCAACATCATCGGGCTGAACACATCACCATATCTGAGAACAACTCAAACGGTGGTTGTTACATCCGATTCCCGGCTTTCTATCCCCCTGTTGGACGAAACCAGTGTTGAGGAACAGTCGCGGCTTATAAGGTATGTATCCAGTTTTGATGAAGCTTTCAGGCACAGGGCAGATCGTCCGGTTGAACCGGACCAGCCGGAACAGCTTGGGTTTATGGAAGTGTTTCAGTTTGACCTTCAGTTTGTTGCGCCACAGAATACCACTGTTCAACTGGTATTCGATCCGGTAACGGGCGAAATTATTACTGCACGCGGCAGTGGACGCATCCGTATTACACTCGAAGATCAGACTATGCAAATGTTCGGCCGTTTTAGCGTTGATGATGGTGACTATCTGTTTGTTGGCGGTGATATATTCAGCCGGCGTTTTTCGATCAGGGAGGGAGGTAGTATCACCTGGGAAGGCGATCCCGCAAATGCCAGGGTAGATATAACCGCATCCTACAGATCCCGCCCCAACATTGCACCGGTCGACCCAGCTATCCCCGACGATACGCCACAGCGGATACCTGTCGACCTGGTTCTCGTGATTCAGGGAAATCTGGACAGTATCGAAAATGAATTCTATTTTGAATTTCCCAACGCCACCGATGCATCAGAGTATACTACGCTTCTGTCTATCATCAATAATGAAGAACAAAAGCTGATACAGGCAACAAGTTTGCTCTTTACGGGTACTTTCATTCAAACCGGTTCAACGGGTACCGATCCCAGTGCCTTTGGCAGGGACTTCCAGGGAAGGGCAGCCGGTCAGGCCGGACTCAGCCTGTTGTCCAATCAAATAAGTGCACTGCTTAACTCAAACCTGAATAATCTCAATCTGGACGTGGACCTTAACCTGACCGGACTTGATCAGGCTGATCTCGGAGTTGCACTGCGGCTTTTCGATGACAGGCTGATTCTGCGGGGTGGAGTGTACCGGGATGTGTACGATGAGACAACAGAAGTGAGTATCGGTGATCTCGGAGTCCGCTACCGGATTAACCGGGCACTATCAGTCGAACTTTTTCACCGTAAAGATCAACGTCTTGCACTGCAGCAAACGGAAACCCAGGTAGAAAGCGTGAATGGTATCGGCTTCGAGGCAAGAGTGCAGTTCAATACATGGCGCGAACTCGGCCGGCGGATATGGGGTTCCATAAGAAAAATATTTGTATCCTCAGATGTAAGCACGCAAGATGTTGCTGAAACTGTAAATTAATCCTAATTAAATAGATTCGATGGGGAAGAAAAGAACCAAAAAAGAAATAGAGAATTTTATACTTGAATTTTTACATAAACATGGTGAAAATTTTATACCGGTCGAAGTACTGTCTACCGCCCTTAATATGCAGAAGGGTGCGCACAGAAAACAACTCAACAAGGCAGTACATTCTCTTATAGCCAAAAATGCTCTCCGTTCCAGAAACAGGGGCAATGAAATTAAACTGGAACAGGATCCTGACAAACTGGTATTGGCCGAAGGTCCAATCACATTTAACCGGTTCAGTGTAGGATTCGTAAAAATTGCCGATGGCTCGACGGAGATAAGAATTCCCAGGAAAAAAACCGGACTGGCTCTCCCGGGCGATATGGTGCGGATCAAGGTTATGACCGACGGCCGTAAAGGCAGGCCCGAAGGCAAGGTCACTGAAATTGTACGGCGTGGTGGCAGGATTTTTGTCGGAACATTCGTTAAGGAGGGTAAAAATCAGCTCTATATCCAACCCGATGAAAAATCGGCGCACATCAACTTTTTCGTGTTACCCGAAAATTCAGGAAATGCAAAGAATAACGACAAAGTTACCTTTAAGCTGGTCGACTGGCTGCATCCTAAATCCCTGCCGGAAGCACGGATTATGGAAGTGCTTGGGCCTAAAGGCAGCAACGATGCAGCGATGTTGTCTGTTCTGGCTGAAAACCAGCTGCGCAGTACCTTTCCTGAAGATGTGGATCGTTACGCCGAACGTGTTGCTACCGAAATTCCGAAGTCAGAATATAAAAGGCGACTGGATCTGCGGAATGAAGTGGTTTTTACCATCGATCCTGAAGATGCCAAAGATTTCGATGATGCACTGAATATCAGTAAACTCGATAATGGTAATTACTACCTCGGTGTTCATATTGCTGATGTATCCCACTACGTGCAACCAGACAGTATACTTGACCGGGAAGCCCACAACAGGGGTACCAGTGTGTACCTTGTAGACCGGGTGATACCCATGCTGCCAGAAAAACTGAGCAATGGTGTATGCAGCCTCAGGCCCAACGAGGAAAAACTGACCTACAGTTGCTTTATGGAGGTCACTCCCAAAGGCAGGGTAGTAAGGTATTCGGTGGATGAAACAATAATTAACTCAGCTCACAGGCTTACCTACGAAGATGCACAGGAGATCATAGACGGTAAAAAACATGAGTTGTCGGAACCACTTGTAATGCTTGCGGAAATGACCCGCATGCTTACGGCCAAACGATTCCGTGAAGGATCCATCGATTTAAATACCCCTGAACCACGTTTTGAGCTCGACGAGAACGGCAAACCTCTCAATGTATACCTTAAAAAAAGACTCACTGCTCACAGGCTTGTAGAAGAGTGTATGTTACTGGCCAATAAAACGGTTGCACTGCAAATTGAACAAATGCGCAAGTCATCAGGTAAAAAAGCGGCAAAAGATCTGTTTCCGTTTTTCTATCGGATTCATGATAAGCCGGATGCCGAAAAAATGCAGAATATTGCAGAAACGGTAAAACCACTGGGTATAAAGCTTGATGTAAAATCAGACAATGTTACTTCAGCTCAGATTAATGACCTGCTTGAACAAATTAAAGGTAAACCACTTGAATATGCCGTGAATGAACTTGTTCTCAGGTCGATGGCCAAAGCGGTATACAGTCCCAAAAATATCGGCCATTTCGGTCTGGGTTTTAATCATTATTCCCATTTTACAAGCCCCATCCGAAGGTATCCGGATCTGATCGTTCACAGGCTGCTGAAGAACTACCTGGCGGGTCTGCCGGGTTACAGTTTCGAGGAACTGATTCGTTTCGGAACAGACTGCAGTGAACGCGAGAAGATGGCTGTAACGGCAGAACGCGACTCTGTGAAGCTGAAACAGGTGGAATTTATGTCCGAACGAATCGGCAGTGAATTCAATGGTGTAATCAGCGGGGTCACCGACCGGGGTATCTTCGTAACCATCAACGATCTCTATTGCGAGGGAATGGTTCACATAAGTGACCTCAATGATGATTACTATGTATATGACCAAAACAGACACAGCCTAATAGGCCGGCATGGTGGTAAAACGTATATGCTCGGTGGTGATGTCCGCGTGAAAGTGATTAATACCAGTATTGAACAGCGCCAGATTGATTTTGAACTTGCATAGGTATTATTCGCAGTCTTTTAGTAAAATGAGTAACAGATTAAGCTCTGCCATGAAGCGGTATATCAACATGCTTTTTATATTAATTTTTACGGGCTGTACGTGCTGTACGTGCTGATGCCTCGTGAGAGCTGCCGGCAGTTCGGGGTGAAGCTGTTATTTCAGTTTACTCAGGTCTGTCTGATCTGTTGAGTGCATTATATATAAAGATTCTGTAAAAAAATGATGCAACCAAACTTTTACAGTATAAATTTGCGTTACGGTGTATGAAACCAAAAAACTATCCTGAAATCTGACCCCAATGAATGTTACAGGGAACTTCTTTAAGGCCATAATCCTGATTTTCGTACTCCTTTTTTCAGCCGAGAATGTGTATTCACAGTTCACCTTTTTTGGGAAAAACAGGGTGCAATACAGCTCATTCGACTGGAGAATTATACAATCCGATCATTTTGATATCTATTATTACGATTCCAAAAACTACTACCTGGCCGAGTTTTCTGCCAATGCCCTGGAAGCGGCATACTGGCAGCTTTCACAGGATTTCCGCCATCAGATTCACGACCGGATTAAAGTCATTATCTATGATTCCCACACCGATTTTTCGCAGACCAATGTAGTTCCGCTTCCGGTTGATGCACAGGGGATAGGCGGGGTCACAGACAAATTCAAAAACCGGATAACCATCCCGTTCCAGGGCGATTATGGCGATTTTCGCCGGGTATTGCATCATGAGCTGCTTCATGCCATGATCAACGATATGTACTATGGTGGAAATATTCAAACATTGGTATCCGGCTCGAATCAACTCTTTTTCCCCCTCTGGTTTGAGGAAGGGCTGGCTGAATATACTGCCCTTGGGTGGGACACCAATACCGACATGTTTATTCGGGATGCGGTTATCAACACCTACCTGCCACCGATCAATCAGCTAGGTGGTTATTTTGCATACCGTGGCGGTCAGGCTGTCTGGAATTTTATCGTTGAAGAATACGGCAGGGAAAAGATTGGCGAAATAATGCAGCGCATCAAAAACAACAGAAATATCGATGCCAGCTTCCGTCAGTCGATCGGATTGAGCGTCGAAGAGCTTAGTGAACGCTTTCACGACCACTTGCGTCAGAGATACTGGCCGGAGGTGGCTGAGCGTGAAAATCTCAAAAATATTGGCACTGCTCTCACAAAACGGGAAGGACGTGGCGGTTCATATAATACGAGTCCGGCGATTTCACCACTCGGCGACCGTATAGCTATGATCACAAACCGGCGCGGTTTTTTTGATGTGGTTGTAATATCAGCTTTTGACGGGAGAATGCTCAAAACGCTGATACGCGGAGAAGACAACGTTGACTTTGAGGAACTGAATATCCTGAACCCGAATCTTACGTGGTCGCCTGACGGATCTCAACTTGCCCTGTCATCCCGTTCCCGCGGGCAGAATGATATATCAATTGTCGATTACAGCAGTGGGGATGTCAGAAAATTGCAGTTTCCATCTCTTGATGCCATTGGTTCGGTTGCCTGGTCGCCCGACGGGAAGTTGATCGCTTTTCACGGGAACAGAGGTCCTATTGTAGATATATATCTGTATAATCTTGACACGCAAGAATTTACCGGTATTTCTAATGATATTTTCAGTGATTCTGATCCTGCTTTTTCACCCGATTCCCGTTATGTATACTTTACTTCCGACAGAGGGAACAGATTACAGCTCAATACCTACCGCACCAATTACAATGTATTGGCAAACCCCAACCTGAAGCAGACCGATATCTATCGTGTCCGCATCGATGATAACCGTGTGGAGAGGATTACCTCAACACCTGGCTGGAGTGAGGAGCGACCTCTACTGACAAATGATGGCAGAATGATCTACATATCGGATCAGAACGGGATAAACAATATATATGTAATGGACCTCGATACCCGGGAGAGCCGGCCGCTGACCGATCTGGTTACCGGGGTAATGCAGATGTCGTTGAGCAGGGATGGCAGCAAACTTGCCGTTAATTCAATAAACGGTGGTTATCTCGATATTTTTCTTATCAATGCACCTTTTTCAAGGATAAAAGATACCCTGCTAACAGATAACTACTGGGCCGAAAGACGTGCCCGCGAGTCTGAGGAACAACGGGTACCGGCAATCGGGTATGGTATGCGTACTTTTGGCGGTGAGATCAGGACCCTGTCTTCTGAAATGCAGTTCCAGCAGGATGTACAGGAGGAGGAGCCCGAAATCGTGGAAGTTCGTGATACCACACGCTCTGATATGATCGATTTCAGGAACTATGTTTTTGGTGATACTGCGGATGAGGAAATTGAAGAACTTCTCGCAGAAGATATTTTTACAGTAACTGATAATAAAACCGATGACGGCCGATTCATACCCACCAGGTACAGGCTCAACTTCAGTCTTGACTATGCGGGCGCTGGCGGAGGAATAGCAACCGGCGGATACGGCACATTTGCATCAGCCGGTATTCAACTGGTAGCCAGCGATGTGTTGGGCAACCATCAGCTCGGGTTCTCATCCAATCTGGTTCTCGATCTTAGAAACAGTTCATATTCCATGTACTACGGCTACTTTGCCAACCGTACCAATATTACGGCACAGTATTTCCACTCGGCTTTCAACTTCCAGCAGTTTCTCGGTGGCCCGCTCTCCAGAATCCGATTCTATGGGGGCGGTGTTACATTCTCGCGTCCGATCAATAAATTCGAGCGTATTGAGTTCTCACAGTCGCTCTTTACCATATCACTTGATCAGGCCGGGTTCCAGTTCAGCGAGAGCGAAAGGGAGTATCTGTTTTATCCCCAGCTGAGCTATGTTAGAGATAAATCCAGGCCTGGTTTTATAACTCCATGGGGTGGCAGCCGGATGATGGTCTCACTCACAGGCGGAGTACCGTTCAGTGATCAGTTTCCCGGATTCGTTTCACTGTCTGCAGATTTAAGAAAGTATATCGGCATATTCGGACCGTATGTAATTGCGTTGCGGGCAACCGGTGCCGTTTCCGAGGGCCCGAACCCTCAAAAGTTTTATCTGGGTGGTATGCAGAACTGGATCAATTTCCGCCAGGATGATAACATCAATCTTCTCGACGATGACCTGAAGAATATCTTCATATCACCATCAGGTTATCCGATGCGAGGTTACGGTTACTTCAGAAGTATTGGCGAAAAATATACACTGCTGAATGCTGAATTCAGATTTCCGCTTTTTGCTGCAATATTACCGGGTCCGATCCCTATAATTCCACTCTATAATATTCAGGGAGTTGCATTCTATGACCTGGGTTCGGCATGGAATACCACTAACTGGGACAATGTCAGAGACAATTTGCTTATGGGTACCGGATTTGGACTCAGAACGATATTACTTGGTTTACCCGTACGCTATGATCTGGCTTGGCCGTATGATGTGAATGAAGGCAGCTTTGGCCGTAGAGTACACTATTTCAGTATTGGCATCGATTTCTGATCTTGTGGCACGCCATTTGATATCGGCTCCCGTTCTACCTGGTTATATCAGAACTGATGTTTAACAGTCTGTCCGCATTTAGTTGCAGATCCCTGTAATAGACCAGTGTATAATATTCCTGCCGGGAGTCGGCAAAACTGTCTGCGAGTCTTAAGTCGTCAATGAACCGGCCTTCCACAAGCACATATTTATAGTCGTAGGAACCTTCTTTTATCAGGATGCTGGCTGTGAACTGATCTGATTCAGGGTTATAGCGCATTCTGTTGTTATCAGATACTCCCCAATTGGAAAAGGGGCCGGTAACGTATATGCGGCTATCGGTGCCAAGATTAACAGGGCGGTCAAGAACAAATTCAACACGGGCATACCGTGCATCCTGTCTGGTTTCCGGACGTCCGTACCGGTTACTGCCCAGATTTGACGGGTTAACCCTAAAATTAATCACATCCCTGTCACGCACAACCGCGGGAGGTTCTGTATCTTTTCTGACCTCAATAAAGTCTGTTGGCAGATCATCAATATCCTGCATGATGAGTGGCATGAATTCATAACGTCCCGGAAAAGCATCATCGCGTGGCACGTGCATTCGAATTCGGTCCGATTCGCTTATATCCCTGATGGTAGCCTGTTGTAATCTCCCCCAGAACTGATTCTGTACAAAGTAAATGGAAATATCCTGATCAGGCATTAAAACAAATTCGGGCAGTATATAGGTTGCAAAAGGTTGATGGTGCAGGAAATGATAAGACTCCAGCCCGTACACCTCCTCTATGGCTGTCTCAATTGATCCCTGATCTTCATAGAGCATGAAAGGTACTGAAAAAAGCAGATCACCGGTCCGGTAGTCCTCAATGTGGAGCAGGTAATTTCCGCTTATCTGGAAACTGAAATTCCGGTTCGGAAACCGGTAAGTATACTGCATGTAATTGGGTGCAACTGATGTGCTCTGAACAGGATCGGAAATATAGTCGGTTAGTTGTCCGCGCATGTAAAAACCGTCGAATAGGTTGCTTGCACTCCAGTCGCTGTTCCGGTGTTCGGCCCTTACAGTGAACATATCGGAGTTGTTGCTCAGGTGATCAAAACGCAGGGTGAGCATTTCCCCGGATGATGGTTTTATTATTGGCGCCGTGCCTGGATTTGTGCCGCTGAAAATTTGGATACTGCGGAATTCCTCGCCCGGAAATTTCTGTGCCTGAATGGTAAAACTGTTTTCAGGCAACGGAGGGCCGGAGCGTTGCGCACGGCTGCTCTCCGTCATTGCTTCGCGTGTTGAGCACCCTGACAATACAATAAGTATGAGAAGTATGAGCAGGTTAGATATCGATTCTACCTTCAAAAACAAATTCAGCTGGTCCTTTCAGAGTGAGTTTAGAGTAATTCCCTGATTTCTGGTTATAAAAAAAACTGATATTAAGATGTCCGCCGTCACATTCTGCGGTGTATTGCTCCTGTTCTGGTTTCTCGGGATTAAGTGAATGAGCTGCTATTGCCGACGCAATGGCGCCGGTGCCACAGGCCAGGGTAAGGTTTTCAACTCCCCGCTCATACGTGCGCAGGCGAATGCGATTACCCGGTTTTATGGACATGAAGTTCACATTGGTACCTGTCGGGCTGAATAATGACGAATGACGCAGTTCACTCCCAAGATGTATCAGATCGGAATCACGATCAAGTAGTTCGGAATTGCTTTTGAGTACAATGTGTTCGGTTCCCGTATGTATCTGATATAAATCCCCATACGAAGATTCATTTAAAAGTCTGACCCTGGTTTCAACCGGGAACTGAATAGTTACTGTGTTTTCGTCTACTATGGCATGATACACATCTTTTCCCACCCGGAATGTATGCCTGGTGTTGAAACCCAGTTTACAGGCAAAAAGAGCTAAACATCTGGCTCCGTTTCCGCACATTCCGGCATCACTTCCGTCGGCATTTTTATAAATCATGTGGTATGCGGTTACGTCGTCATCCTGTAATAAGAGTACACCGTCGGCCCCGATGCCAAATTTGCGGTCACAAAGTCCCGGTATCTTTTGTGTAAATAATCCCGGATCGAAAAGCCGTTTCCTGTTGTCGATAACGATAAAATCGTTGCCTGCACCATGCATTTTTGAGAACGTGATTCGATATACTGCCATGGAATTATCCTGCTGTATAGGTCGGCAGATGCTGCCAGGGCTCATCGCCGGGCAATGCCGTTTCCTGGCCACGCATCAGTGCGGTAAAACGATTTGCCAGCACGGTAAAAATGAGTTTTGGAGATACATTCTGATAGAGAGTCCTTCGGGCGAAAGCTACGTGCTGCAGCATGGTGTCAAGTCGGGCATCGGTCAGCGAGCTGCAAAATTTCCGGATAATATCTGCCTGATCAGCATTAATGAGGGCTTGTGTATCTTCGCTCTGGGTGTAAACGATCAAATCGCGAATAAACATTTCAAGCATATTCAGTACGGAGACCTGTCCCTCAAGATTAAGATCACTCTGCCAGGAAGCTGCCGTTTGAATAATCATGACAGCATCATTGATATAGGCATATCTTAGAAACTGGATAACCGCCTGCCGGTTTTTTTTCAGGGTGGCAATATCGTAAAACCGGGTCATGGCATAATTGCCGCCTGCAATTCTCGACAGATAGGAAGCTTCATCTTCAGGTACGTTATCAAGATTGATGAGCCCGTTTTTTATTTCAGACTGGCTGAGTGGTGGACAGTGCACAATCTGGCAGCGTGAGAGAATGGTGGGCAACAGGGCATTCGGATTGTCGGTAGTGAGTATGAACATCAGGTTTTCCCCAGGTTCCTCAAGCAGTTTGAGAAAGCCGTTGGCCACCTCCTTTCTCATCTTTTCAACATTAGTGATGATAACAACATTTCTCCGGCCTTCATTGGGTTTGTAATAACACACTTTGCGTATTTCTTCATTAAAATACTTCACCGAGTAGAAAGAATTCCGGTTCTTACTGCTGTCATCGCCGGTAATAGAAGGCCGAAGGCCGAAGTCCACTATTTCGTACGGATCTTTAGAGAGCATGTCAATGCGTGTACGTAGCTCATCAAAACTTACCATCGACGGCAGGGGCAGGAAAAGGTTTATATCCGGATGGCTGAACCACGATGATTTTTTTGAAAAGGCATGACCTTTCAGTTCGCTGAGGTGATCTACTCCATTTATGGCTTCGGCAAAGGCAAGCGCCAACGCTTTCTTACCGACTCCGGGTGGTCCGGCCAGCAGGTAGGCATGACTGATCCGACCCGATGCGAGTGATCGGGAAAGTTGTGCCCGGGCTTTGACCTGCCCTACAATTCGGCGGTTTCCGAGATCAAATTCGTTGGAGGCGTAAAAAGATTCATTCATACCAGGTAAAGTCAAATAATAGAACCGACATGGTGAGGGTAACACCGCAAAATGAAAACAGGGCCAGTAACTCGCTCAGATATTGAGCGGCCGGTTCACCCTGTATGGCAGCGGTTGTGGTAGCGGATAAAAGCAGTATGAGTGGCAGTAACAGGGGCAGGGCAATAACAGCAAATATGGATCCCTTGCGGTTGGCCTGTGCAACCACAGCGCCAAGCAGTGTCGAGATTGAGGAAAACCCGATTATTCCGAATAAAAGGATGAGCACCATAAAAAACGGATTCCCGATCTCAATGCCACTCAGGAACCAGTAAGCCGACATTACCACAATGGTTACGAGTGTTGTAAACAGGAGATTATAAAAAAGTTTTCCTGTAAAAACAGCCAGACCTGTTACATTAAGACGAAGCAGGTCGAATGTTCCTTTATCCGTTTCCATTACGAAAGATCTTGAAAGACTGGCCATGGCCGCGAATAATAAGACAATCCAGCCGATGGCACCGCGTGCAGCAGGCGGCAGTTCCATGATTCTCACAGAGAAAAGAATGATCATCAGTGACGAGGCAACAAAGGCAAGCACGGTATTCAGTGCATATCTTGAGCGCAGTTCAGACTGCAGATCCTTCCTGAAAACAGCGCTGGCACTTTTGATAAATTGCATCCCCGAAATTAAACTGAATTTGCCATAAAAGCAGGAGAATTTAGCCTCATTATGGAAACATTAAAATGTAACTCTTTCCCTTTGATAACTCGGTTGTGGAGTGAGTATATTTACACTGTAACTTATTTCCATGTAAATAAATATAAATGAAAGTTTCGGATCTTCTGAACTCGGGGAATGTGTTCCATAATCTTGAAGCAGACTCTAAGGATGAACTTGTTAAGACGATGATTCACGCACTGTCTGAACAACTCGGTAAAGAAAATACAATGCGTGCTACAAGAGCTGTGATGGAAAGGGAGTCGATCATGTCTACAGGCGTTGGGAAAGGCTTGGGAATACCTCACGCCAAAATCAATGGTATTGACCGGAATTTTGCTGTTTTTGCAAGACTTAAAAAACCCCTTGATTATGGTTCTATCGATGATCAGAAGGTCAACCTCGTATTTTTGCTCATTGGCCCTGACGGGCAAAGCAGTACCCACATCAAATTATTAAGCAGAATTTCCAGGCTCATGAATAATGATCATTTCCGATCGGCCATTCTAAGCGCCGGTTCAGCGGAGGAAATACTGGAAATCTATTCAAAAGAAGAATCCGGGATGTAATGATTTCCCGAATACGGTGTCTGGCCTAATGAGCCTGGCTGGCTACTATTTGTCATTATTTGTTCAGAAAACAGTCCCCCACATACACTATCCGTTTCGTAACATTGAGGCTCGGGTGTTATTAACATCATGCATATTATTGAACACGAACAGTCCTAACCGTTAAAGCCATGTCGAGGCAGCTTAAGCTGAAAATTGTATTAACTGATGACGAAAGCAGCATTCGTAAAGCACTGCGTGAGATTCTGGAGTATGAAAATTACCAGGTTTTTGAAGCGGCCAGTGGTAAAGAATGCCTTGAGTTGATCGGCAGGGAAAACGTTGATCTGATGCTGCTTGATATAAAAATGCAGGGCATGGATGGAATGGAGGTCCTGGAAAAACTCAATGAACTGGGTTGCGATTTTCCGGTGATCATGCTTTCCGGACACGGCAACATCGATGCAGCTGTACAAGCTACCAAGCTTGGCGCTTTCGATTTTCTGCAGAAACCTCCCGACCTGAACCGGTTGCTGATAAGTGTGAGAAATGCACTTGAAAAGCAGAGCCTGATTCTTGAAAATAAAAAAATGCGCCGGCACATATCAAAGGTCAGCGACATTATTGGTGAAACAGATCTGATCAGGAATATCCGGAATACGATCAAAAAGGTAGCCCCGACCGAGGCAAGGGTGCTCATTACCGGAGAAAACGGTACCGGCAAAGAACTCGTGGCCCGATGGCTGCATGAATACAGCCGCAGAAACAACGGGCCATTTGTTGAAGTGAACTGTGCCGCCATACCTGCAGATCTTCTTGAAAGTGAACTTTTTGGTCATGAGAAAGGTGCCTTTACCGGTGCTTCCACCCGGCGAATTGGCAAGTTTGAACAGGCCGACGGAGGCACACTTTTCCTGGATGAAATCGGAGACATGAGCCCGGCATCCCAGGCTAAAGTACTGAGAGCCCTTCAGGAAAATGTCATAACCCGTGTTGGTGGTACCGAATCGGTTCATGTCGACGTCAGGGTGCTTTCAGCAACAAACAAGGATCTGAAAGAAGAGATTGCCGGTAATCGATTCCGGGAAGACCTTTTTCACCGGCTAAGCGTGATACCAATTCACGTGCCCCCCCTGCGTGACCGGCGTGATGATATTGAATTGCTGGCGCGGTTCTTCCTTGAGGAACTGGCCGGCCGCGACATCATTTTTACCGGTAAAAGTTTTTCAGACGGTGCCATTTCAAGATTAAAGGAATTTGAATGGAGTGGCAATATCCGGGAACTGCATAATGTAGTCGAGCGTCTTGGAATACTTTCAACCGATAATGTAATTGATGCCGATACAATCGATATGCTATCCATGAACAAGGCGGAAACAGACCAGTTTGAAGGAATGATTGCCGACTATGAGGATTTTCAGGAATTCAAGGAGGCTTCGGAAAATCTTTTCATTACCTACCATCTGGAAAAGAATGACTGGAACATATCCCAGACAGCCGATAAAATCGGTATTCAGCGCAGTCATCTGTATAACAAAATGAAGAAATACCAAATTGAACGATAATGTCAGCTAGTATACTGGATGGTAAAATGGTCGCGGGGCTGCTAAGGGAGAATGTGACCCGTGATGTAAAAAGATGGGTTGATGCCGTTAATCGCAAACCGCGGCTCCAGGTTATCCTTGTTGGCGATAATCCGGGATCACACACGTATGTTTCCGCAAAAACCAGGGCTTGTATTGAGGTGGGTATTGATTCTGATACCCTGATTCTGCCGGATACGGTCTCAGATAAGGAACTGAAAGAAACAATCAGACACTTCAACCGTGATCACGCGACTGACGGGATACTTGTGCAGTTGCCGCTTCCGCAGCATATTGATCCGATGTCGGTTATAGAAACCATTGATCACAGAAAAGATGTGGATGGCTTCCATCCCATGAACATAGGCCGTATGACAACCGGTCAGCCCTGTTTTCGTCCCTGTACACCTGCCGGTATCTTTGAGATATTCAACCACTACAGCATCCAGACGAAAGGCAAGCATGCCGTAATGGTTGGAGCAAGTAATATTGTGGGTTCTCCAATGGCCATTCTGCTGTCACGTGAAAACGAAAGCAAGGCAACAACCACTATATGCCATAAATATACCCGTGACCTTACCCGTCACACCATCGATGCCGATATCCTGATCGTGGCTGCAGGTTCGCCTGGGCTCATTACCGGACAGATGGTGAAGGAGGGTGTTGTGGTAATTGATGTGGGCATTAACAGGGTGGCCGATCACCAGTCAGAAAAAGGGTACCGGCTTACCGGTGATTGTGATTTTGCTTCGGTCAGGGAAAAAGCGAGCTGGATTACGCCGGTTCCCGGTGGGGTAGGGCCGCTGACCGTTGCAATGCTGATGAAAAATACGCTTCTGGCCGCAAAAAAATCGATCTATCCGGAATAATCTGATCAGGTAATTTCATCGTCAAGCGATAGGTTGGCTACACTGATAATCTTGTTTATTTCAATTAGATTTTTAGCATTTCTAATGCTGTTGATTGTCCCTGGCTGGCCTAGAAGCCTGGCCAGGTTGCCGAGAATATTGAGATTGCGCTGATCGGGAGTCTCCTCAGAGCTGAGAAGAAGGAATATAATGTTGGTATCCATGTTCAGGTTTGGGAAACGTATGCTGTCTTTGCTGATGCCAAGAAAAAGAGTGGGCTGTTTGATGTAGCGGGTTTTGTAGTGTGTCAGAACCACGCCTGGCAGCTCGCCAGACAGGTTATCAGGGGTTGCCTTCAGCACATTCATAATGATTTCACTGAGCCGTTCATCCGATTTGCCATCAAACCTGGAGGCCAGCATTTCCACGAGCATCTGCTTGGCTGTTATCCCTGCCTGATTCATGGCAATATTTTCGCGGGGAATAGCTGGTATAATATCTGATCCTTCAAAATGGATTCTGAATTCAGACTGGTTTGTCTTTTCGGTCATTGCAGGATATATAGTAATAAAATTGAGTCCGGAATAACGGTTGGAAATGATTCGCGGCAATCGGTGAAATGAGTTGTGCCAGGCCAGGGTGCCCTCTCTGGTACTGAACAAAATGAAAAGGTCATCTTCTGCAAAGCGGGGCGCCGTACTGCGGATAACATCAGTCCAGTCATTCAACAAAAGCTCCTCTGTGACAATTTCCGGTTCTCTTTTGGTGAGTATTTCGCAAATACGCTTTGAATTTTGACGGGTGGCCGCCAGTAATATATCCGCTCCAAGCTGGTTACAAAGGTTCTGAATGGTCAGAATGGCGGTGTCAAACCCGGTTTCCCGGTCAATAAAAGGAGGAGCTGCCAGAATTACACGTTTAGTAGTGTTTACCGGGTGTTCAATCTTGCTGACCAGTACCAGCTCGTCGCTCTGTTCGAGTAATCTGTCGAGTATGCTGCCGAAAATCTTCTGTTTGGCAGAGATTTGCCCGTTCCAGCCAATCACAATATCCGATATCCGAAGTTCCTTTACGGCTCTTAGTATACCATTGCTTATGTTCATGTCAACTCTGGTAACTGGTAATACCGGTATGTCGGCTGCAGCAGCATGAACAACAGCATGACTGAGCATTTTCTCACTGGCGGCTACCTGTGAGTCAACTTTGTCACCATCACGCGCAACGGTGATGGGGAAAAGAGGCTCGTCTGAGTTTTTGCCCCGCATCATCATCGCTATATCCATAAGCGACTCGGCAGTTGCCGGATTGGCAAGTGGAACAAGAATTCGTTGAGGGGCCTCGGATGGATTGTAGGGCTTTGCCTCTTCCTGAAGTGCAACAGCCCTGCCGAAACGTTCAACCAGCCAGGGACCCGTAAGGCAGGTTATCAGAATCATTAGTACAACAGCGTTTACTGCCATTTGATCAAAAAGGCCGATTTCAAATCCGACAAGCGTAACAGCAAGCGTTGCTGCAGCCTGCGGGCTTGACAGGCCGAAAACAGTAATCGTCTCTTCTTTGGTGTATCCGTATATAAGTCCGGTAATAACAGCACCCAGAAATTTGCCGGTGTAAACCAGGCCGGTAAATACGGCAGCAAGTATCCAGACATCAACATCCTCAATCAGTACTCCGACATCAACAAGCATGCCAACGGATATCAGGAAAAAGGGGATAAATAAAGCGCTGCCAACAAATTGCACCCTGCTCATAAGAGGGCTTGACTCAGGTACCAGCCGGTTCAGGGTTAACCCGGCCAAAAAAGCACCAATGATGGGAGCAAGTCCGACCAGATCCGCGATATATGCGGTGATAAATAAAAGTGCGACAAGGAATACAAATTCAACATTGGTCTCATTCCGGGAATCCCGGAAAAACCATCTTCCCAACCTCGGCAGACCCAGGGTTATAATCACGACATAGGCAGAAACCATACCGGCGAATGTTATCCAGAATGCAGGCCCTGTATTTCCAGTAACTGCTCCAGCGACTACGGCAAGCACTACCAGCGAAAGTGAGTCGGTAATTATGGTGCCACCCATGGTCATGGTTATAGCCGTATTTTTGATGATGCCGAGACGGTTGGCAATCGGATAGGCTAAAAGCGTGTGTGAACCCACGATAGAACCGAGAAGGAGTGCGGTGAACAAACTGTAATCCAGCAGGTACAATCCGGCAGCTACTGCCAGCCCCTGGGGTATTAAAAATGAAAAAAGGCCGAATACAATGCTTCTGTTCCTCTGTTTCTCAAATTTGTTCAGATCGATGGATAACCCGGCCATGAACATCAGATAGAGTAACCCTACGGTACCAAGCAATATCATGGTACTGTCTCGTTCCAGAAGCCCTGCAGCACTCGGCCCTGCAACAGTACCCGCGAGTATTAGCCCGACCACACCGGGTATTCGGAGACGGTTGAACAGCAGAGGTACCAGCAGGATGATGAGCATTACAATGGCAAAAATCAGAACCGGGTCCTGAACAGGCAGTACAAAATTGGAAAATAATTGTTTCATATAGGCAGATTAACCGGACTTGCTAAAATATGAGTTCCTGTTATAAGTCTGATCATCAATGTGCGGGAGGGATATTTGACGGAATTTTGAATGACGATTGTTTCAAATGATGTCTGTAAACGTAGTTCAGGCTGTACTATGGCAATTCTTTAAACCGACAGATGCGTCATCCCGACTGAATGATAGCTGATAAAGTATTTAAAAAAAAAATTTGAAGGGGTGACATAATGATGACACATCCGGCTCTTATCATACCTCAGTAATCAACATAAACCAAACGGAGAACACCATGCAAAGCGCCCTTAAACTTACCCGTATTCAAACACCAAAACTCCAAAAAGTAGAGATACAGCCAAGATACGATAGTGCTATCTCGGAATTCATTGCCGCGATGGGATGGAGGGAATTGCCCGTTGAACTGATCGATGTAATTCTTGACGATATAAAAGGTTTCTACAATGAGATAACAGGATTATACTGCACACGTGACGAGTTCGTGTTGAACCGCCGCAAATCTGTAATTTACTGGGTGGATTGCTACCGCAAAGGCATTTGCAGTCTTGATACGGCTTTAAGCATGTTGAAATTGAATTACTGATCCATTCCGAACTTCAGTGTTGCTTTGAAAGGGTACACAAAAGCTGATGATCTGAAGTTGTTGATACCATGATCACGATCCGGGGTTGTCAATTCCATACTGATGATCCGGAGTTGTCGATCCCAACATGTTGACCCGGAACTTTCGATCTGAAGCTGTTAATCCGGTAGTGAGCCTGTTTTTCAACGACTATAGGCTGACATTCATAATTTTGGTGATTGATACCACGGTAAGTAGGTGGATTTTGGATGCAGAACATTATCCGTCAATTCCTTATTTTTGCCAAACTGTAAACCCAAAGCCTGTGCCCTATATGCAGAATGCTGAGCCCTTCGCAAAGATAACAAGAAAAGGCCTGACCTACGACGATGTCCTTCTGGTTCCTGCGTATTCACGGGTTCTTCCACGTGATGTCGATATATCGGTTAATCTCACTTCTAATCTCAGATTGAATGTTCCGATATTGAGCGCAGCAATGGATACCGTATCCGAATACAGACTGGCCATTGCATTGGCCCGGGAGGGTGGCATGGCCATGCTTCATAAAAATATGACTATAGCGGAACAGGCCGAGCAGGTACGATTGGTCAAAAGAAGTGAAAGTGGTATGATCGTCGATCCTGTTACACTGCCTGGCGATGCGGATGTTCAGCAGGCCAGAGACCTGATGAACAGACATAAAATTGGTGGCATTCCCATTGTAGATGATAACAAAAAGCTGCTTGGAATCGTAACCAACAGGGACCTTCGTTTCGAGCGAAACATGAAAAGGAAACTGTATGAAATTATGACAAGTGGTGAACTTGCAACGGCAAAAGTCGGTACCACACTGGAACAGGCTGAAAAACTGTTGCAGCAGTATAAAGTGGAAAAGTTGCCCATCATCGATTCGGATGGTATACTGATGGGACTTATTACATTTAAGGATATCGAAAAGAAAAAGAATTTTCCCTATGCCTGCAAAGACGATATCGGCCGGCTTCGGGTCGGGGCTGCCGTTGGGGTCGCTCCCGACACCATGGAGCGTGTTCAGGCACTTGCAGAAGCCGATGTGGATTGTATTACTGTAGATACAGCACATGGCCACTCCGATGGGGTTCTCAAAACGGTTGCTGCTGTAAGGGAAAAATATCCGGATCTATGCATCATTGCCGGTAATATCGCAACTGCTGCCGCCGCCAAAGCCCTGCATGAGCATGGTGCTGATGTTGTGAAAGTGGGAGTGGGCCCGGGTTCCATCTGTACGACCCGAATTGTGACAGGTGTCGGGGTACCCCAGCTGAGTGCCGTCATGGAAGTGGCTGCATATTGCAGAAAAGAGGGGATAGCCCTCATAGCCGATGGCGGCATTAAACAAACCGGTGATATACCTAAGGCAATTGCCGGAGGTGCCTCTGCAGTAATGTTGGGATCCATGTTTGCAGGTGTTGACGAAAGTCCCGGTGAAACCATCATATATGAATCCCGCAAATTTAAATCCTACCGTGGTATGGGCAGCCTTGGAGCCATGAGTAAAGGTTCCAGAGACCGATATTTTCAGGATGTGGAAGATGACATCAAAAAGCTGGTTCCTGAGGGTATTGAGGGGCGCGTTCCCTACAAGGGATATCTTGGCGAAGTGGTTTACCAGATGGTTGGCGGACTCAGGGCAGCGATGGGCTACTGCGGTGCTGCCAATATCGACGAGCTTCACAATGCAGAATTTGTGCAGGTATCTCCTGCCAGTATGAGGGAGAGTCATCCGCATTCAGTTCAGATAACCAAGGAAGCGCCAAATTATTCGGTACGCTAATTCCGGAGCCCCATGACCGATCCCGATAACGGAGCCGGCAACCATACGAGACACCAGGTTGGGGGCAGGGTCCTCTTTATCGTCTATTACCTTCCACCTATGGGCTCAAGTGGTGTTCAGCGGCCTCTGAAACTTATAAAATATCTTCCACGGTTTGGCTGGCAACCGGTAGTTGTAGCCCCTGTACCGGGAATCTATCATACCTTCGACCAATCACTTCTGGATGAACTGAATGAAACAGGTGCAGAGGTACACAGGGTACAGGGTAATACTCTTTTTCATGCGGCCGGTGACCGTTCTTTTGGGCTCTCTGCACTGCCTGAGTCTGCCCGGAGTGTTTTAAGATCGATCTCCTCGTGGGTATATCTGCCTGATAATAAAAAGGGATGGATAAAACCGGCCATATCCAAGTGCAATGAAATTCTTGCTTCAGACAAAATCGATGTAATCTTTTCTACGGCACCCCCGTACAGCAACCACCTTATTGCAGCCGATCTGGGGAAAAGACACGGGATTCCCGTTGTCATGGATTTCCGTGATGACTGGCTCGGAAGTCATCTGCTGAATCTGCCTACAGCATTGCACAGAAATAAAATGGCTCGTTTTGAAAAGAAAACCCTGCAACAGGCATCACTGATAACTGCCATCAACCAGACAATGCTCTTATCACTCAGAAGCCGAAACGATGATGAGTACCTGTTTGCCGGGACAACCGGACGGCGATCAGACAAACAGTTCATGGTACTTCCGCAGGGTTTTGATCCTGCCGATTTTCCTGACACCGGCCGGAATACTGCCACCGGGAAGGTCAGTTCCGATCGCATCAAAATTACTTACAGTGGCATATTTTACGGATCCCAGCAACCTGATGTGTTTCTGGGAGCGGTAAAATATTTGATGGATCAGAATTATATATCCGGCAGAGATATTGAGCTTGTGTTTCAGGGTGGTCTTGAAAAGCCGGTCCTGAATCGCATCAGTGAACTGGGCCTGGAAGGTGTGATTACCAATAAGGGCTATTTGCCTCACCGGAAATCGGTTGGAAACCTGTCGGATTCTGATCTGTTGTGGTTTACCGTTGGCCGTCAGAAAAATGATAATCAGGTTACTACAGGTAAACTCTTTGAATACATTGGTACCGGAAAACCTATATTGGGACTTGTACCGGATGGTGAAGCAGCTAGGATACTCGATGAGTATGGTGCAGGTTTTCGAGCAGAACCCGACAATCAAAAACAGGTGCAACAAGTACTAACTGAAATACTCAGTAAATTAAGAAGCAAACGCATACCCAAGGCAGACCCGGCATTTATTCATTCTTTCAACAGGATTGATATTGCCGGCAGACTTGCTTCCCGTTTTGATGAATTGAAGATTCAATATACAACCGGTTTCAGGAATCCCGATGAATAACCGGGACCGCACCGTCTGATAGATTATGTTTCAACTTTTTAAATCGCTGTTTAACAAAAGATTCAAAAGCCTGACGCTGGTTTTATGGGTAAATACCAACCCCGATAAAACAGAAACATATGGATTCAGACCAATCAGGTTGTTTCGTTATTATGTGATCTCACTTCTGACAACTGTCTTCTTATTTGGGGCCATCCTTTACTTAACGCCTCTGGGTTCCATGCTGTTCAGTAAACAGGATCGCATGCTGCGCCTTGCTGTAAATGATGTATCAGAAAGGGTAATTGCCCTGCAGGACTCACTTGCCCTTCGAGATATGCAGCTAATGAATATCAGGGATGTACTTCTGAATGCTGTCGATACTACGTTTGAAACCAGTGCCGACCCCTACTATGAGCCGATGCAAACAACCGGTTCATTTAATGCATCAATGGCCATGGAAGTACCTGAATTTGAATCCCTCGCCAATATCGATGTGATCTTTTCGTCATCCTATGGTGGCAGCCTGCAGTTTCCGGCCATGTTCCCGCTTAACGGTACACTTACGAGAAATTATGATGTGGCATCAGGTCACTATGGCATTGACATCGCAGCACCGATTGACACATATATAAGAGCCGTTGCAGATGGTTCCGTAATTCAATCCGGTTGGGCTGTAGACTACGGATATACAATCAGTGTACAACACAGCGATGGTTATATAAGTGTTTATAAACACAGTGCAAGTATTTATAAAGTAAAAGGTGATATGGTGCTTCAGGGCGATATAATTGGCAAGGTTGGCAATACCGGGCTGATGAGTTCCGGTCCGCACTTGCATTTCGAATTGTGGCGTGACGGTGTTCCGCAAAACCCGGCCCGATTTTTCAATAACCTGTAATCGATTAATGACAGTATGTTTACTAAAAACACAAAAAATAATACAGATATGAGTACTCCAAATCAGCCCATGATCAACATGATCAGCGAGGGAACCCGGATCAAAGGTGAACTTCTTTCCAAAACAGATGTCCGTATTGCCGGAACGGTGGATGGTGAAATACACGCGGAAGGCAAGTGCATTATTACCAACAGCGGGAATGTAAAGGGTAATATCAGTGCCGATGAAGCCGATATTTCCGGCAATGTACATGGCGAGATAAAAGTCGGAACCAGGCTGATACTCAGGAAATCAGCAAAAGTGAATGGGAATATCCATGCAAAAAGCTTTCTGGTTGAGGAGGGCGCAATATTCGAGGGTACCTGCCGGATGAGCGAAAAACCACTTGAGGATAAACAGAACGACAGCACTAACGGAACGGGCGCCAAAAGCAAACTTCCTGAAAACAATCCGAGAAAAGCTGAGGCAAGCTGAAAAACAGATCCGGTTTTTACTGCCGTTTAAGCTGATTTACAGGTGTGACCTGTTATTTGGGTATATTGCCTGCCCGGTGATAAGCAATATGCTTTTCGTGAGTCAAACAGATTTATGGAACGGTTCTGTTTAGCAGAACGTGCATGTTCTCTGCATGTTGATCACGGAATTCCGGATCACCGGTAAACTGAATCAAAAACAAAACTGTGATGATTGATGCGGTCTGATTCCCGCCTGCACGAATACGCGAAATATTCAGGTATAGCTGTGGAGATAACAGCCACTATGGGATTGCCCGTTGCCGCCGGATTCTACGCCGACCGCTATTTTGATACGCATCCGTGGTTACTGCTGGCCGGGATTTTTCTGGGGCTGGCAGGTATCATAATCTACTTGTACAAACTCGGTATTCAATCACAGCAAAACTCGCACAACCACGAGAATAAAGAAAAAGGATGATGGGAAAATTTATTAGGGTACTGCTTCTTATTGATGCCGCCATACTCATTTTGGGTTTCTGGCCGGCCAGGATAGCGGAAGGAAGCGGTCATTTCACAGTCCTGATTCTGGCTTGCCTGCTTACCACATTGAGTGCCGCCTTTTCCTATTATTC
The DNA here is from genome assembly GCA_047921215.1 of Cyclonatronaceae bacterium. Classification (GTDB taxonomy): domain Bacteria; phylum Bacteroidota; class Rhodothermia; order Balneolales; family Cyclonatronaceae; genus RECM01. The sequence continues at coordinate 63,442 of JBLRWO010000019.1, forward strand.
CGTAGCAACCAGCATGGAAAAAAAAATGGGTCAGATGATGGGAGTCGTTTTCGGGGGAATGGGAATCAGACTGCTGGTACTGCTTGCTGCGGTTGTGGCAGTGATTTTTCTCACAGAATTGCCACAATTTAGTTTCATAATTAGTCTGTTTATTTGTTATATTTCCAAATCTGTAGCGGAAATTATTTTTATCAACCGAATTCAAAAAAAATCTCTGTCATCCAACTGATGAGCCGTTTAGCCAGGTTTTTATTTTTACTGGTTCTTTTTACAACCTTATCAACCGATTCTGTAAGAGCAGCGGAGAGTGATGGTAGTGATAATACCATCGATATCCTTGACAAGCTTTCCAATCACTATTATCTGGATTTTAAGCCTGTTGCCAAGATTGAACTCCCGCGCATACTCTGGACAAACAGTGGAATTTTGTTTTTCAGCAGTACCACCAGCGCACTGAATTCAGGGTCCGGTTTAACTGATCGTCATTACCTTGAGAATGATTTACAATACAAGAAAAACGGTCTTATCGAACCTGTAACCTATAAGCTGGTTCATACCGACGGAAGTCCGTTGAAACTTGATTTGTCGCTCTCCTCCCATTTGGTCTGGATGTGGATTGCCGGATTTCTGACCATGTTTCTTTTTGCCCGTTTGAACAAACGGTATCGTGCCGGAATTGGAAGAACAAGTGCGCCAGAAGGATCCTTCCAGAATATTTTCGAGACGCTTATTATCTTCATTCGTGATGATATTGCACTTGCGAATATAGGAAAGGACAAATACAGGCAGTTTACACCTTATTTGCTCAGCGTGTTCTTCCTCATACTGTTTATGAACCTTTTCGGACTGGCCCCCTGGGGTGTTACGCCGACCGCTGATGTTTCCGTAACTCTGGTTCTGGCCCTGTTTACATTTTTCATTACCCAGCTCAATGGTACCAGGGATTACTGGAAACACGTTCTGGCTATGCCCGGTGTACCCAAATTTATGCTGGTTATTATTACTCCGGTAGAAATACTCGGGCTGTTTACAAAGCCTTTTGCCCTGTGTGTTCGTCTTTTTGCAAATATGGCTGCAGGTAAAATGCTCATCTACAGTATAATAGGTCTCATCTTTCTGTTCGCCGATATGTTCGGTACCTATGTAGGTCTTGGAAGCTCGGTCATCTGGATCAGTTTCAACCTGTTTATTTATGCACTCAAGTTGTTCGCCGCATTTCTGCAGGCCTACATCTTTACGATGTTCTCTGCTTTGTTTATCGGTATGGCGGTCGAAGATCACGACCATCATGGTGAAGCGGCACATCTCGTACATGAATCTCATTAACCGTTAAAATCAAAAAAAAATCAATAATTTCAGGAGTAACAAAATGGAAGAATTAGCAAATTTTGCTCACCTTGCTGCCGGTATCGGTGCTGCCATAACCCTTCTTGGTGCCGGTTTCGGTATCGGAATGATCGGTAAAAGTGCTATGGATGCCACTGCCCGCCAGCCGGAAGCATCTGGCGATATCCGTACTTCGATGATTATCTCGGCCGGTCTTATTGAAGGCGCCACCTTCTTTGCCCTGGCCATCTGTATCATCCTCGCTTTCAAATAGCAACAGATAAGAACCTCAGGTTCCGATATTAATTCAGAAGTATCATGTACATTGTTCTGGCCAACTCTTTAATCAATGTAGATCCCGGTCTGATCATATGGATCGCGGTAACGTTGATTCTGTTTCTGCTGATCCTGTCGAAATTCGCATGGAAACCACTTCTCTCGGCTCTTGAAGAGCGGGAGGGACGTATCCGGGAATCTCTTGAGTCTGCCGAAAAAGCGATGCAGAAAGCTGAAGAGATTTCCAGGAAAAACCAGGATGCACTGAAAGAAGCTGAAATTAAAGCGCAACAAATCCGCAAGGAAGCACTTGAAGAGGCAGAATTACTTCGCGCCGACCGTATGGAAAAAGCCAAACAGGAAGCCGATAAAATTATTGCCCACGCCAAAACCGAAATTGAACAGGAGAAGAAAAAAGCCCTGGGCGAACTTCGCAGAGAAGTATCGGATATGGCACTCAAGGCAGCTTCAATAATTCTTGATGCTGAACTCGATCAGCAAAAGAACAAAAAGCTGGTTGACACTTTTATCGATAATCTGCCTGAGAATTAACTCCCCATGGCATCATCAAAAGCATCAAGACGATACGCTACCGCCTTGCTCAAAGCAGCAGTAGATGAGAAATCTGCAGACACTGTTATTGCAGATATCAAAATGATGAAAGCCACATTTGATGCTTCAAGGGAACTGTCTTTGATTCTCGGCAGTCCGGTTATCAAGAAGGAAAAAAAGGTGTCAATTCTTGGTGAGTTGTTCAAATCAAGAATCGGCAAAATTACCTGGACACTCATAGCGCTGATGGCAGAAAAAAACAGATTGGCACTCATACCGGGTGTCACATCAGATTACATCAGGTTGCATAATCAGTTTGCGGGTATTATTGAAGTACAGATTACCTCCGCATTTGACCTTTCAGATAACCAGAAAAAGAATCTGATGGCTGCACTTGAAAAAAACAGTGGCAAGAAGATTGTGGCCACCTACATGAAAGACACGGATCTCCTTGGAGGTATCGTCGTCAGAATCGAAGACACCGTAATTGACGGGTCTGTCAAACACAAGCTTGAACAACTGCAACAAACACTGTACAGGACCGCAGTTTAAAAGGCAACGTTTTTTAATGTTAAAGAAACTCTGATAATGACTCACGTAAGACCAGATGAAGTATCAGCCATACTGCGAAAGCAACTGGCGGGATTCGACAGCGAAGCTGATGTCTATGATGTTGGCACAGTTCTCGAAGTAGGTGATGGAATTGCACGTGTTTACGGTCTTTCAAAAGTGCAGGCCGGTGAACTCGTTGAATTGCCTGAATCCAAAGACAAAGATGGAAATCCTGTAAGTGGCATGGTACTGAACCTCGAGGAGGATAACGTCGGTATCGTACTTTTCGGGAACACCACACTTGTTAAAGAGGGTCACCCGGTTCGGAGAACGAAAAATATTGCTTCCATACCTGTTGGTGAAGGCCTGCTGGGCCGTGTAATCGATCCGCTGGGAAACCCCGAAGACGGAAAGGGTGCGATTGCAGGAGATACCATCCGTTTACCGCTTGAACGTAAGGCGCCCGGTGTTATTTACAGGGAACCGGTATCGGAGCCGCTTCAGACAGGTATTAAGGCGATCGATTCACTTATACCGATCGGGCGGGGGCAACGGGAACTTATTATCGGTGACCGGCAAACCGGTAAAACCGCAATTGCGGTCGACACCATTATCAATCAGAAACATACTCACGAAAATGGTAACGGGGTTTTTTGCATATATGTAGCAATAGGACAGAAAAACTCGACTATTGCCCAGGTTAACCAGATTCTGGAGCAGAACGGTGCCAAAGATTATACGGTAATCGTATCTGCTTCTGCAACCGCACCGGCTCCCATGCGCTTTGTTGCAGCGTATGCAGGGGCTGCGATTGGTGAATACTTCCGCGATACCGGCCGTCATGCACTTATCATTTTTGATGACCTCTCAAAACAGGCTGTTGCCTACCGTGAAGTTTCACTTCTGCTCAGACGCCCGCCGGGACGTGAAGCATACCCGGGTGATGTGTTTTACCTGCACAGCCGTCTGCTTGAACGTGCAGCGAAAATCAACAAAAATGATAATGTGGCCAAAGATATGAACGATGTGCCTGAGCCACTGAGGCCCATGCTGAAAGGCGGCGGTTCACTGACGGCACTTCCTATCATTGAAACACAGGCCGGTGATGTGTCTGCCTACATCCCGACTAACGTTATCTCAATTACGGACGGACAGATTTTCCTTCAGTCGAATCTGTTTAATTCAGGAGTGAGACCGGCTATTGATGTGGGTATTTCGGTATCCCGTGTTGGTGGTGCAGCGCAGGTTAAATCTATGAAGAAAATGGCTGGTACAATGAAGCTTGACCTGGCCCAGTACCGTGAACTTGAAGCCTTTGCCAAATTTGGTTCGGATCTCGATGCTTCAACCCAGCGTCAGCTCGCAAAGGGAGCGCGTACCGTTGAACTCCTGAAACAGGGTCAGTATAAACCACTTCCTGTAGATCAGCAAATTGCACTCCTGCATCTTAACAATGAAGGCCTGCTCAACACCACACCGGTTAATAAGATACAGGAGTTTGAGAAGAATTTTCTCGAAGTGGTAACACTTAAATATGATAAGGAAATGAGTGAGTTACGTACTTCTGGTGTGCTTGGTAAAGAGTTCGGCGACCTTCTGCTTGAAGAAGCGGAAACATTGAAAAGTCAGGTAATCAGTGCTTCAGAACAATAGTGCTATTGAAAAGTTATGGCTAACCTTCGGGATATCAGAGACCGTATAAGTTCGGTTAAAAGCACACAGCAGATAACCAAAGCCATGAAAATGGTTGCGGCAGCACGTCTGAAAAAAGCACAGGACAGGATCATGTCTGCCAGACCGTATGCATATAATCTGCGTTCCGTTCTCAACCGTCTCGCTCAGAGCACCGAAAGCAGGAACAGGATGCTGGCAATTCAGAGTAAACCCGAAAAAATTCTGATTCTTGTAGTAGGATCAGACAGGGGGTTGTGTGGTGGATTCAACACCAATCTCTTCCGGTATATCGAAGATGAGCTCAAAACAACATTCAGGGAATATCACGACAATGGCAGGCTGTCTCTCGTCTGTATAGGACGCAAGGCCAATGAACACTTTTCCAAAAGAGGCTATGACGTTGTTGACCGGCATCCCGGTTTTTTTGATCATCTTACGTTCGAATCTACGGCAGCTGTTATGAATGATGCACTTGACCGGTTCATGAATGCAGAATATGACAGTGTGTATATCGCCTACAATGAATTCAAAACCGTACTTTCACAAAACCGTGTTATTGAACAACTACTGCCGATAATAAATAATGAGAAGCAGATTGAATCTATTTCACCTATCGCAAAAGACGAAGGATACGATTATATATTTGAACCGTCTGATTCAGATATCTTAGAACAAATTGTTCCGTTGCACGTTAGGGTACAGTTGTGGCGTGCAGTACTTGAGTCCAATGCTTCCGAGCAGGGTGCAAGGATGGCAGCAATGGATAACGCTACAGAAAATGCAAAAGAGATTATCCGTGTACTGAACCTTGAGTACAATCAGGCTCGGCAGGCTTCTATAACAACGGAAATTTCTGAAATAGTTTCCGGTGCTGAAGCTTTATCTCAATAGTAATATATTGTTTCTCCGGAGAGATGGCAGAGCGGTCGAATGCGGCGGTCTTGAAAACCGTTGACCAGCAATGGTCCGGGGGTTCGAATCCCTCTCTCTCCGCTTATATAAAAAGCCTCATATCCGGGGCTTTTTTTTTATATAATGGTTTCTGATTAATCACTGTGAAAATGGACATCCGAAAATATTTATCGAAAACGTTTACCGGAATCTCTGTGCTCATTTTTCTTTTTGTCGGACCCGTTCACGCACAGGATACCCTGAAGCTAAATATTCATCAGTTTATTGAAAAAGGACTTCAGGAATCGACTCAGCTGAAAGTCCGTCAGCAAAATGTTGATATTGCAGGAACGCGTATTCAGGAGGCCAGGGCCAGCAGGATCTTGCCCAATGCATCTGCCAATACCGCTCATGGACTTGTTCCGGGCGTAAAGGGCACCCAGGGAAATCCCCCGGGTTCGCTGTACCTTGACCCGACACTCAGAAACGATTGGGAAGACTGGGCCATTTTTACTAGAGCCGAAATTACTGCTGTTCAGCCCATATATACCTGGGGTGCTATCTCAAATGCAATCAAAGCAGCAGAATCAGGTGCAAAAGCTGCAGAAGCTGCATTTCAGGGGGAATTATCTCAATATGAGATCACGCTCTGGGAACTCTATTATGCAAAGCTACTTGCTATTGAACTGAACAGACTCGTTGACAGGGCTAATTCCGATTTTCGGAGGGCTGAACGTGAACTGGAAAAACTGCTTGAAGAGGGTGACGAAAGTATTGAGGACAAGGATGTGTACGAATTCAATATTTTTCAATATGAATTCGCCATGATGGCAGATGAAGTAAATGAGAATCTGAAAACGATAAACAGAATATGGAATCTTGCCCTGAATAACGACGGAAGCGTGGTCTATCTGCCTGATGATCAGTTTCTGGATGCACTGGATATTACTTTTGAGGATATTGGATACTATGAGCAAAGAGCCCTTGTTTCCCGCCCGGAAATGAGGCAAATAAACGCCGTTACAGACGCCGCACAATTTGGGCTTGAAGTTGCAAAGGCCCAGAATTACCCCTCTTTTTTTCTGGGGCTTTCAGCTTCTGTTGCCGTAACCCCCAACCGTCCGAAACAGGACAATCCGTTTATACAGAACCGTACCAACTTTTCTAATCTCGTCTATGGTTTCGGCTTCAGGCAAAATCTGAATTTTGGCATCATGAGAAGTCGACTTGAACGCTCCAGGATACAGTACCGCCAGGCCACGTACACCAAAGAGGCTGTTTCTGATGCCCTTCGTCTTGATCTGAACGAGCGATACAAGAATGTAATGATATCGCGCTCAAGGATAAATAACCTGGCAAATGCACACGATGTGAGCAATGAATGGCTTCGACAGGAACAACTGGATTACGATCTTGGCTTTGGCGATGTCAAAAATCTGTTTGATGCCGTTAAAAAAAATCTTGAACTCGAGGTGGCACTTAAACAACGAACTCACGATTTCAACGTTAATACCGGCAGACTATACCGAGCAGCGGGTATACCGCTTCGGGAAATACCGGATTAATTAAACTTTATGATACGAATTGTACTAATCGCTTTGAGTATGATGATCGGCGCATCTGCCCTTGCCGTAAACTCAAGCGATAAAAAAGATGAAATAAGAAATTTCCTTATAGAACGAGACAGGGAGATTAAGGAACTGGTCGGGCCTAAGGGTACTGATCATTCAGAGGCTCAGCGTGAAAATCTAAAAAACATCATAAATGATGTAATGGACTATGCCTCTATGGCAGAATATGCCCTTCAATCTACGTTTGAAGATCTCTCTGTTGACCAGAAAAAGGAGTTCATTGATACTTTTTCAACAATCGTAAGGGACCAGTCTCTTAATTCACTCGATATTTATCGGGCAGATGTAGAATACCTCGATATCACAGTAGATGGCAACAAAGCTACGGTGGTAACCATCGCAATACTTGAAGATGTCAGAACTCCGGTCAGTTATGAGCTTTCTGAAAAAGGTGAAATATGGGTTATTACGGACATGTCGATCGATAATGTCTCAACGGCTGAGTCTTACCGCCGGTCATTCCAGAATATCATACGGCGAAGGGGGTACGACGCATTGCTTGCAAGCCTGAAAAGAAGAGCCGAATCCTGACAGAAAAATCCGGTTTTTTCTTATTTTAGGGGAAATAATCAATCTGGTAAAGATAAACCAACAGTGAAAAGTTACGGTCAGGAAGGGTACATATATCATGTATATGGCCAAAGTAAATACCTGAGGCATGCCGTTGCCTCTGCTCTGACCATTAAACGGTATGATACGAATCGGAAAATAGCCCTGGTGTGTGAAGAAAAACACAAAATCGAACTCGCCGCTGCTGGACTATCGGACTTGTTTGACGTGCTGTATACAATCGCACCGGATCACCGCTCTATAACCGGTTTTAAGCATAATGTGCATTACTATCAGTTATTTGACCGTTCTCTTTTCCTGGATTCCGATATGATCTGGTGCCGTGATTCCGGAAAACTCTGGAGTCTGCTTTCGGCATACAAATTTACGATTACCGGTAATCTAAAAGCCGATGCTTTTTTTGGTGCCGCCAAAGGGCCGCGTATCATCTTTGATTTGCTGATGAAAAAAAGGGAACGGACCCTGAAACGGTTCGGCCTGACCTATCTGAGCAGGGTACAATCAGGCATGATTTTTGTTCAGGATAATGATCTTGCCCAAAAAATCTGTGAACTGGCAGATAATATGATCAGCCGTAAAGATGAAACCCACTTTCAAAGCAGGAACCAGGAGCATGGACGAACCCTGGAATCCTGTGAATGGAGCCTTGCCATGGCCATGTCTGTGTTGGATGTCCCGGTTTTTCCATGGCTGCAGGGGCACACAAGTCCGCAGCTCGATTATATTGAGGATCAGTGCATCCATGATGAAAATTTTGAGGATGTCTACTGCAAGTACTTTACCAATAGTTTTATATACAGTCTGAGAGGAATCAGACACAACAGGATTCGAAATCTCATGATCGATATCCTCTCATTTTTCCCGGGTTACGGCGATTATATGATGGTTAAACCATTTTGTATCCACTTCGGATGGTTGCACCAGAAACAACCGTTTTACGAATTCTCCGACAGGATCTGGGCAGACCATGCCGTTTCTTCGGGCAGCGATAATATGTAAAGAAATCATTTTCCGGGTATGTGGTTACATATATCCCCGGTAAAATGTGAAAACCAGTTGATGTAGTATTATGAATATGGCACATCTCAAAGACGATGTATTAATCAGAAGAATTTCCGCTCTTTCACAAGAAATCTATCCTGAGATGGTAAAATACAGACGCCTGCTGCACAGAAAACCCGAATTGAGTTTTTTTGAATATGAAACCACCCGTTTTATAACAGAAAAACTGACCGGGCTTGGCTATGAAATCCATACGCCGCTGGCTACCGGTTGCATCGCTGTGATGGAGGGTGAAATATCATCAACAAGGGTAATTGCACTCAGGGCAGATATCGATGCGTTGCCCATTCTGGAAGAAGGTGATGCCAAAACAGATTTTATATCCGGGAATCCAGGTGTGGCACATTGTTGCGGTCATGATCTGCATACGGCCAATCTGTTGGGAGCAGCTACCATACTTGCTGCTAACAGAGACTTCATCGCAGGCAGGGTAGTTCTTATATTTCAGCCGGGTGAAGAAAAGCTGCCCGGAGGCGCGAAATTAATCGTTGAATCGGGCATATTGGATAAGCTGGGTGTTCAGGAAATATACGGATTGCATTCTGATCCGAATTTCGATCCCGAAACAATCGGCATCAGACCCGGCCGACTAATGGCAAAACCGGATGAGTTTTCAGTAACCATAAAAGGTAAAGGCGGACATGCCGCTTCACCACATAAATGTGTTGATCCGGTGGTTATTCTGTCTCACATCGTTATGCAGTTACAGACCATAATAAGCAGAAATCTCAATCCTGCAGAATCAGCGGTTATAACAGTGGGAAAAATTGAAGCCGGTACAGCCCATAATATAATTCCATCCGAAGGTAAATTATTTGGAACAGTTCGTACTTTTACCAAAGAAACAAGTGATGTGATTCGTAAAAGAATCGGTGAAATTGCCAGACATACGGCTAAGTCGTATGGCGCTGATGCCGGTTTTGATTACGAAAACGGCTATCCGGCCGTGTTTAATGATGCCGCCCTTACTAATAAAGTCATACGAACGGCCCGGCTACTCAAAGGTTCAGGTTGTGTAAAGATGATGCCGGAACCATACATGGCCGGAGAAGATTTTGCATACTATCTTCAGAAATTCAGTGGTGCATTTTTTTTTCTTGGAACAGGCAGCCAATCGGCCGATTCGCGCTATTCCTGGCATCATCCGAGATATAATGTAGATGAAAAAAGCATGATAACAGGTTCGGCACTGCTTTCACTACTGGTTTTATCAAAAGAAAGTAATGGAACAGAATAATAAACTGGCATTTCCCAACATCAGTGGTGATGTCTTTTATCTGAATAAGCATACGATTGAACAGGGGATTACTGAATCCATTAAAAGCAGGCGTAAACGTATTCTACTTCCATTGCACAGAACCCAGGAAGCAAATGTGCAACGGCTCATTAATTTTTTACAGCCAGGTACCTATATAAGACCGCACAAACATCCCGGCGAACAAGAAATTGAAAGTCTTGTCATTATAAAAGGTGCCATTCAGTTTATCATCTTTGATGACGTTGGTTTTGTTGAAAACTTTTTCATCCTGCGCAGCGGAACCCCGGAATCCATCATTGATATTGAGCCCGGTGTATGGCACAGTTTTATAGTTTTAGAGAAGGATACGATAATATATGAGGCCAAAAACGGGCCATATAACCCGGCTACAGATAAGGTTTTTGCTGAATGGTCGCCCGAAGAATATACCAGTGAAGCAACAGTCTGGGTTCAAACCATGGAGAAAATGAATGACTGATAAATACCAGCCATCCTGGTGGGAGCTCCGGCATCTTCATACCAGGTTTGATCTTGCAATTGTAGGAGCAGGACTTACCGGTCTTTTTTCTGCGCTCTTTTATAAAAGGCTTAATCCGGATCATAACGTCATTGTACTGGAGCGTGGGTTTTATCCCGATGGCGCAAGTACCAGAAATGCAGGTTTTGCATGCTTCGGATCAGCTGGTGAATTGCTCGACGATCTCCGCCACGAAAGCGAAATGGAGGTCTATGCCCGTTTGGAAGCCAGATTCAGGGGACTTGAAAGACTCAGACGGGAAATGGGAGATGAAAATCTCTCATTTGAACAACCGGGTGGTTATGAACTGTTCACTGATGTTGAAACATTCGGGGATGTAACCGGAAACCTGAGTCTGTTCAACAAATGGCTTAAAAAGCTCTCCGGAATCGATGATGTTTATTCTGTAAAATCTTATCAGAATTACGATGCCGTTTATTGCAGTCTGGAAGGCAGAATAGACAGCGGGAAATTCATGAAATCGCTGATCGGAAAAGTGCAGGATGCCGGTATTTATATACGCTGGAACGCAAATGTAACCCGCGCAGAGCATTGCGTTGTCGAACTATTCGGGGGAGTTGAAATTGAAACAGATAAAATACTGCTCGCGACCAATGGATTCACATCCACACTTGCAGCTTCAACCGGCATACGACCTGCAAGGGGTTATGTGTTTGTAACAGAGCCCATAAATAATCTGGTTTGGAAGGGGATTTTCCACTACGACTGTGGCTATTATTATTTCAGGGATCTTCCTGGCAACAGGATGCTCATTGGGGGAGCCAGGAACCTTGACAGTCAAACTGAAGAGACCACATCCAGAGGCATCAACGAAAAAATCAAATCGCATCTCATCGGATTTGCCAATAATATATTAGATCTCCCTGAAGGGTGGTCTGTCGGCAATGAATGGACGGGTACGATGGGTTTTGGACCTACAAAAACACCAATATGTAAAAAATTGGATGAGGGAGTATTTGTTGCTGCCGGCTTAAGCGGGATGGGGGTGGCCATTGGTACTGATCTCGCCGAACGTACGGCCCGGATGATATCGGCTGACCTGCATTGAAAATTCTGACATGACGTACCAGGCCTGATGTGACCTAAGCCGACATCATCTTAATAATTTCCCTGCAAAATGCGGGGAGATCATCCGGCCTCCGACTGGTTATCATATTCCGGTCCACCACTACTTCCCGGTCAACCCAATCAGCCCCGGCATTGATCAGATCATCCTTTATTCCCGGGGTGGAAGTGCATCGGTATCCCTTCATGATTCCGGCTGATATGGGAACCCAACCCGCATGACAGATATGGGCCAATGGTTTGCCTTCCTCATGAATCCGCCTGGTCAGTTCGAGGACCTTTTCCGACCGTCTCAGTTTGTCGGGTGCAAACCCGCCCGGTATTACCAAAGCATCAAAATCGCCGGCATCCAGGTGGTTATAGCTCTCATCCGATTTGCTGGGATATCCGTTTTTGCCACGGTAAACACTGTCTTTTTCAGGCCCTGCTACAGTAATGGTTGCCCCTGCTTCTGTCAGACGGTATTTCGGATAGAGGAGTTCCATATCCTCATAAATATCTTCAATGAAAATCAGTATTTTTTTGCCTTCAAGTGGAAACATAATAAAAGTGACGTTAAATCGGTTTTCTGTTGTTAAATTGAACGGACAGGTGACCCGGAATGTTTGTCACGTAGTTATTATGATATTCGTTAATGACGACACATTTCGGTTAACACACCCCGTTCTTGTGGATTACGATATTATACCATGTAATTAATGTAAGGTGTTAAATATGGATATGCCAAAAATCACAAAATATCTGGGAATTTTACTCATAGTAATGGGGCTGTTATCCTATTTCGGATCCGGTATGATCAGCATAACTGCTATGATACCTGCATTTTTCGGCGTCTTTTTCCTGGCAGGCGGTATACTTGCCGAAAAAGAAAATCTTCGCAAGCTTGTTATGCATGTTGCAGTACTTGTTGCAGTTCTGGCACTGCTGGGAACATTCAGGGGATTGATGAATTTCTTCGGTTATCTTGGAGGTGGTGAACTTGAACGTCCGCTGGCTGTAACTATGCAGGCAGTAATGGCGGTTATTATGATGGCTTATATTTTTATGGCCGTCAGATCATTTATTCAGGCACGCCGCAGCAGGGTGTAGACATTCGGGATGAGTAATATCTTTGTGCCAGTTACCACATCTTCTGATTGGGATTGTTCTCCGTTAATAATTTTGCAGGGCAATTCGTAGTATAATCTGGCATCATCATTTTATTGTAAGAAATGATGCCTTACGATATTGACAATGAGTGGAAAAGGGTTGTACTTTTAAGGCCCTGCGAAAAGCAAAAATAGCAGAGGAATTTTTCCATTGCTATTGCGAGTGACGGATAAACTTCTTAATATAGGAGTCTGCGCCGGAAACGGAAAAGCAGGGAATGTTCTTTGACCGGTTGTACATATTGGAAGATCGCATAGCGGAGCCCTTGGAGGGTTGGTTCTTTAGGGAATCGGCCACTTTGAGAAAAGCGCCGACGAGGAGGCCGGGACGACAAGCTCACAAGCTGTAAAACAATTACAACG
>JBLRWO010000020.1:0-74156 GCA_047921215.1 Cyclonatronaceae bacterium
ATACGTTTCTTCTTTTTCTTGCCCCTGGTTTCCTCATCTTCCACCTCCGGAGCAGTTTTGGCCGGCGCTTTGGCAGCACCTTTTGCAACAGCGGGCACACCAGCAGTATCATCCGTTTTACCAGTCGCCTTCTTTTTGCGTTTTTTCCGGCCTTTGCCGCCAGCCTTTTCATCGGCAACCACATCTTTATCAATAGATATTCTGCCAAGTACACGCGTACCTTTAAGCCGTTCGCTACGAGCCCTGATTACGCTGCTGTCTTCCGGCTCCGCTTCCTCTTTGTCTGCTGCTTCACCGGTTTCATCATCGTCTGTATCGGTATCGGCAGTTTCCTCCTTTTTGGCTGCAATGTCATCGGCTTCTTTACGATTATCGGAAACCTGTTCAGTCAGGTTTTTATCTGAATCACTCGCAACCGTTGGTTCAACTTCCCTGGTTTCAGGTTCAGGTTCAGGTGCCGGCTCAGCCGTCTTTTTCGGTGCGGTTTCTTCTGTTACCTTTCGGGTTTCAACGGTGGGTTCATCACCCTTTTTCTTATCTGATGGCTTCTCAATCGGCTCAATTTCCAGTGAATCCGGAATCGGCGGAACAAACTCTTTCTCTTTTTTCGGCGAATCATCAATAGGTTCCAGAAAGCTGTCGATGGAAACTGACTCCTGCCTGGCAGATTTTATGGTACTTCTTTTTTCCTCGTACTGTTCACGGGCTTTTTCATGATCAATATTTCGTGCTTTGTCTTCGCCGTAAATGGTCTCAAGCACAGCATACATCTCTGGCGTGATCCTGGAATTTGGCTTGTTATCAATTTTAAAATCTTTCTCAGCCAGCGCTTCCACAATCGACTGCGTGGAGACGTTGAATTCTGATGCGACTTTAAATAATCTTTTGGGTTTGCCTTCCGACATATGCGTTGCCTAGTAGTATTCTGTTATTAATTGAGTTCGTCTTCCTCAAACTCTTCTTCGATGGTCCGCAGGATTCTTCCGGCGAGTTTGGCGTCAATTTTGCCGCCCGAGCGATTGGCCAGTTCATCGGCTTCGAGTTCCAGAACAGCCCTGGCGGTATCAAATCCCATTTTATAGAGCGTGTCAATGATCTCGTCACCAAAATCTTCGGCAAATTCTGAAATTTCAATGTCATCATCGTAATCAAGCTCACGGTACACATCAATTTCACACTCTGTAAGAGCGGATGCAAGCCTTATGTTAACACCGCCTTTTCCGATTGCTTTGGAAACCTGTTCGGCAGGTACCACTACTTTCGCATGTTTCCCGCTCGGATCCAGATCGACCGATAGTACCCGGGCCGGTTGCAGCGAGCGTTTGATAAATTCCTTTTTATCTTTCGAGTAGTTGATCACATCAATGTTTTCGTTACAGAGCTCACGTACAATGGAGTGGATACGGATACCCTTCATCCCGACACATGCGCCCACAGCATCTACACGTTCATCGTTCGAAATTACAGCAACTTTGGAGCGTTCTCCCGGCTCACGAACTACTTTAACGATTTCAATAATACCGTCGTATACTTCGGGAATCTCGTTCTCGAACATCCTTTCAAGGAAAAGCGGTGATGTTCTAGAAACGATTATAGCCAGGTTGCCATTGTCCCGTTTCACTTCGGCCACCACAGCGCGGATGGTATCACCCTTGCGGAACCGGTCTTTGGGAATTTTCTGGCTGTTGGGCATAATCAGCTCGGTACCGTTATGGTTGATCAGCGTATCGCGAGCCCGGACCTGATATATATCGCCGAGAACAATCTCGCCGATCCTGTCTGAGTAGTCTTCAAAAACATTGTCTTTCTCAATTTCACGGATTCGTTGAGCGAGCGTTTGTCGCGCCATCATAACTGAGCGGCGTCCGAAATCCTCTATATGAATCTCCTGTGCAAATTCATCATACAACTCCAGATCGGGGTCGAATTTTTTGGCTTCGGTAATCCCGATTTCGGTTACCGGATTGGTAATCTCATTATCCGGCACCACTTCACGAATATGCATCATCTGAATCTCGCCGCGGTCGGGGTTCAGAATTACACTGAAAGATTCATCTGATCCGTACTTTTTGCGGATCATCGACTTGAAAACATCTTCCAGGATCGACAGCAGCATATCCCGGTCGATCCCCTTGTCTTTTGCTATCTCGGCAAAAGAGTGAATAATTAGTTTTGAAATATCAGTTTGCATGTACGCTCCGAAAAATCGTAGAAATTAGAAAACCGGTAAAATTTTGGTCTCCACCACATCAGGAAGTGCAATTTTGTACTGTTCCTTTCCGGAACCAACCACAATCGCATCCTCTTCGATGCTATCAAGAGTGCCCTTCACGCTTTTGATCTCATCACCGACACGGTATTTGACATGAGTTTTACGACCCTTGTTGGTAATATATTGTCTTTTGTCTTTCAATGGTTTATCAAGGCCCGGCGAAGAAACATTCAACCTGTATTTACCATCAAACAGGTTATGGGCTTCAAATAAAACCGAAAGCTTTTTACTGACCGAGGAACAGGTATCAAGACTGACACCTCCCTTTTCCGACTCGAGATAGACCCAGATAGTCGGATTGTTGAGGTTGCCATGCATCTCAATATCAATCAGATAACAGTCAAAATCCCGAATCGATTTATCGACCAGGTCTCTGATTTTACTTAATATGTCTTCTTTAATTACCAACAGAATCGATCATTACAGGAACAAAAAAAGTGAGGCTTTTTTGGCTCTCACTTTCATCGTCCTAATATACCTCTTAATCGCCTAAAAGACAAAAAACACGGCTTTTATGTATGCCTATCTGACCAATCAATCCGTTAAAAAAAACTGAAACAGGTTTCTCAAAGCAATGGCATTTATGTAAATTCGATCCCCTCCCGGGTACATCTGGTTTTCAATCCTAAAATATTTCATCTCTTAAATCAGCTATGAATACTCAGTTTTTCGTTTTTAACAAATTTGTGTCAGATATTGTTTCTGTCATACTTGCCACGGGTATGCTTGTTATACTGTCAGGCTGCGGTTCCAATGATAAACCGCAACGTAGCAATACCGGCCGCACTCTCAGCTATACGGGCAGTGTCACGTTTCTGGATTCCGGTGAACAGGAAATAATTACCATTGATGTAGCCATCGCAGATACGCCTGAAAAACGCAGCCTTGGTCTTATGGATGTTCGAAATATGCCAGCCAACAAGGGTATGTTGTTCCTGTTTGAACGCGAGGAACCACTCAGTTTCTGGATGGCCAACACGCCGTTGCCCCTGGACCTGATTTTTGTCAACAACGATATGCAGATTGTCCGCATTCATCACAATGCCCAACCTTATTCGGAGAGGCAGTTCCCGTCAGGTAAACCTGCCAGATATGTAGTCGAAGTAAATGCCGGATTTTCTATCAATCATGATATTACCGAGGGGCAGTACCTCCGATTTGAAAGATAGATTCGAATCAACGTTTCCAGAATCATCAGCAAGAGCGGGGGTTTGACCCCTGGCAGAATCAAAATAACAGGTGAATAACGGTCTGAACATCGAAAAGAAACGACTGCCTCCCCACAAGTCCGTTAGCTCAATGATCCCCGGTCTCAGTGGTTTGCCAGCTTTTCCTGAAGCAGCCTGTAAATGTGATCTGCCTGTTTTTCAAGATGAGCCATGTCTTTGTTGTTTTCTATCGTGTAGTCGGCAAAACTGATCATTTCGTCTTCACTCTGTTGTTTCCCGATTATGCTTCTGACTTCATTAACGCCGACATTATCACGTGACGATACGCGTTGTATCCTTAAATCTTCAGGTGCTGTAACCACCACAATGCAGTCCAGGTTTTCAGGCCGGCCATTTTTAAGAAGCAGGGCGGCTTCCTTCACGAAAACAGGATAACCCACTGCCCTTGCATGGCTGATCATTTCGGCTGTTTTGCGGTGTACTACGGGATGGACAAGCGCATTCAGCTCTTCAACCCTGCCCGAATCAAACGCCTGTTGTGATAAATATTCACGGTTAAGCGACCCGTCGTTCTTGTACGACTGCAATCCGAACACGGCCTTGATATCCCTTTTGAGGCTGCTGTCTGAGACCATGAGTTCTTTGGCCAGATTGTCGGCATAGACTACGAAGGCGCCAAGTTTTTCCCAATACCGGGCAACCGTTGTTTTGCCACTTCCAATTCCACCCGTCAGGCCAACTGTGATCATCTTATAAAGATTATATTAATAACAGACTTGTACAAGCTGTTTATTTACCTGGTTTCGTCAAAACTTAACATGCATAATCGCACCCATTTTATACCGTTTTCAGAGCATACCGGATTTCTGTTCTCAGCCCCCGATCAGCCGATAACTGTATCATTCCGTGCTTCGGTTGATACAGCCGGGTAATCGGTACTGAAGTGAAGGCCACGGCTTTCCTTTCGCATGATCGCACTACGAATAATGATATACGACACGGCAATCATATTACGGAGCTGACAAAGCGGGACACTGACCGCATTTCGCCTGTAGTAGTCCTCCACTTCATCATAAAGAAGCCGGGTTCGGCGAAAAGCTCGCTCCAGTCGTAAATCACTTCTCACTATTCCAACATAATCCCACATTACCTGCTGAAGCTCTCTCTTATTATGCGATACAAGTACCCACTCTTCTGTCTCGGTAGTTCCGCTGTCGTCCCAATCGGGCACAGATTCGGGCATTATTACCGATTCTATGTACGATGCAGCACTAAAGGCTGCTCTTTTCGCAAAAACAAGTGCTTCAAGCAGGCTGTTGGATGCCAGTCGGTTCGCACCATGGACCCCGGTACAGGCCACTTCCCCTGCAGCAAACAACCCTTTGATGGTAGTGCTTCCGTTTAAGTCGGTCCACACACCACCACAAATATAATGCGCTGCAGGCACTACTGGTATAAGATCTTTGGTTATATCGATGCCGTGCTTCAGGCACGTGGCGTAAATATTCGGAAAATCTGTTTTCACAGTCTCTTCATCAAGATGGGTCACATCCAGAAACACACATTCTTCGCCACGTTTTTTAAGCTGGTCGTCTATGGCCCGGGCAACGATGTCGCGTGGAGCAAGCTCGACCCTATCATCATAATCCTTCATAAAGGCATACCCGTCGCTGTTCCTCAAAATGCCACCACGACCGCGAACTGCTTCTGATATGAGAAATGAATCAGCACCAGGTCTGTACAGAGTGGTAGGATGAAATTGTATAAACTCCATATTGGCAACGCGCGCTTTTGCCCGGTATGCCATGGCAATACCATCACCGGTCGCTATCTCGGGATTAGTGGTATGAAGGTATACCCGACCGGCACCTCCCGTGGCAAGAAGTGTGGCCTTAGCCAGTATTGTCTCAACACGGCCTGAAAGGGTATTCAGTATATAGGCGCCATAGCAGTGCTTATCGGGGGTATAACGGGTTACATTTTTACCAAGGTGGTGCTCGGTTATCACATCCACGGCAAAATGATGTTCAAGCATGGTAATATTCCTGTGCCTCTCCACCGCTTTAAGCAGCGTCATTTCGATTTCCCTGCCTGTCGCATCGCGTGCATGAATGATACGTTCGTGACCATGGCCACCTTCCCGTACCAGGTCAAGCTTGCCGTTCCTGCTCGTGAATTCCGCCCCCCGGCTGATGAGTTCCCGGATAATACCCGGCCCTTCCTTTACAATCAGTTCCACAGCATCGGGATTACAATGTCCCGCACCTGCAACAATCGTATCCTGGATGTGCTTTTCAAAACTGTCATCCGGAGAAATGACTGATGCAATCCCGCCCTGAGCGTAATTCGTATTCGATTCGGCCTTATTTTTTTTGGTTATGATGGCTACGGTTCCATGCTCAGCGGCATCGAGGGCAAATTCGAGGCCGGCTGATCCGCTTCCTATAACCAGAAAATCAACGGTTTGCGGCATCACGACATCAGGTAGGCTTTGATGAATTCATCGAGATCACCATCCATTACAGCCTCCACATTTGAGGTTTCATGGTTTGTACGGTGGTCTTTCACCATATTGTAGGGATGCATCACGTATGAACGGATCTGTGATCCCCATTCATTTTTCATCTTGGTGCCTTCCAGTTTGTTTTTCGCTGCTTCCCGTATCTCCTTCTCGAGATTATATATTTTTGATTTAAGCAGTACCAGCGCTTTCTCACGATTTTGCAACTGTGAACGCTCCTGCTGGCATTCTGCAACAACTCTTTCGGAAGTACCGTCAGAAAGTTTGCCTGTCCAGATAAGACGCACACCGGTCTCCACCTTGTTTACGTTCTGTCCACCCTTGCCACCGGCATGAAAACGCTGAAGTTCGATGTCATCCGGGTTAAGGTCAATTTCAATCTCATCATCGATTATCGGATATACAAACACCGAGCAGAATGAGGTATGACGCCGGGCATTGCTGTCGAAGGGTGATATTCGAACCAGGCGGTGTACTCCATTTTCGGCCTTCAGATAACCGAAGGCAAAATCACCTTTCACCTCAATGGAAGCACTTTTAATACCGGCTGTATCACCGTTTTGAAGCTCAACCGTGGTGATATCAAACCCACTTTTTTGTGCCCAGCGCACATACATGCGGTAGATCATGAGAGCCCAGTCCTGACTTTCGGTACCCCCTGCACCGGGATTGATCGTTACCAGTGCATCCCTGGTATCATCTTCTCCCTGGAGCATGTTTTTGAACTCCAGATCCTCAATACCCTTGAGTAGCAGCTTATACTCATGGTTAAGTTCTTTGGTTACATCATCACCCTCTTTGATGATCTCCTGGTAGAGCTCAATATTCTGCCTGTGCTCATCGAGCTTGTTCCAGCTTTCGACCCAGCTTTTTTCCTGGTTCAGTACTTTCATTGTGGCTGTTGCTTTATCCGGATCATCCCAGAAAGCGGGGTCGAGTGACTGATGTTCGAGCTCTGCTATCCGCTCTTTTCTTCTTTCGTAGTCAAAGATACCTCCTTAGCTCGTTGAGCCGGGTTATGAGGTTCCTGACAGTCTCTGCATTATAAGCTGTTTCGGTTATCTTCATCGATTATTTCAGGAAAAATTATGTATTGTGAGCTGCGGGATTAATCCGTTCTGAACAGTGATGTAACGAGGATACCGACTATGATCCCTCCTAAAAAAGCGAAACCGACACCCTGTTCAGGATGTGCCCTCACATACTTACGGGCATTCCGGTATTCTTTTCTCAGGTCATATTCAATACGTTCTTTTTCGTCATTCAACTGATCGAGCAGATCTTCATAGGTTTCCCGGTCAAGTAATTTGGATGTTACACTGTCTTTGGAAGCCATAGTTGATTCCTCCTATTTTATACGTAATTAATACCAATACAGTATACTCAAAATAATGGACTTTTCAGAGTTTGAGCGGCGATTTATCCTTTTGGAACCACTCATCAGAAAGACTGGCCGGCAGGTGATGGAATACCGCAAGTCGGAACAGATAAATGTTATTACCAAATCTGACGGCAGCCCGGTCACCAACTGCGATATTTTTGCAAATGAACAGATTTGCACCTTTATCGCAGATAACTTTCCCGGCGAAACCGTAATCGGCGAAGAGTCGCAGCAGAAACGGTATACTTCCGGAGCCGGCTTTGTGTGGTATGTCGACCCAATTGACGGCACAAAAGCGTTTATCGAGGGGCGCCACGGATATTTTGTTCTAATCGGACTCTGTGTGGAGGGTGTACCCGTATTCGGCATGGTTTACCAGCCGGAAAAGGATGTACTCATGTTCGGTTGGCCCGGAAAACCCGCAACATCCGTAAACGGGAGTTCTGCGGAAGTAAAAATGAAATCGGAAACGCCGAGCTGGCATCACAACCTGCCTGTTGTGATGAAAGCAATAAAAAGTGAGCACCGAACCTATTTCATGAAACGGTTTAATCTCGATCGAGCACCCTTTGAAGATGAGATGATCGATATGCTTGGATCACTGTACGGCGTATCAAACGGATATATCAGCTACAGGTCCACAGCGTACTGGGATCTGTGTGCACCGGCCGCGTTGCTGCACTCAAGTGGTTACCGGTTGGCGGGTGAGGCAAGTGAACATGCCATTCTGTTGAACGACGGAAACCTGTCAACCAGCTTTTATTATTGCCTGCCACCCGACACACCGGATGTCTTCATTAAAGAATTATGGAAAAGGCATGATCATTCGCACTAACTGTTAAGTATATTCACGGTAATCGGATATCAGGACTTTCAGGGCATGTTACGGATCATGCCATAAACCCAACCGCCAAAGTAAGATACGATGTCACGTTTTTTTAAAGTGCCCAACACCCTGGTTCTGCTTTTTTCGATCATGATCGTTGCCCTGCTGCTGACGTGGATTGTTCCGGCCGGCAGTTTTGAGAGCGAGATCAATGAAGCCGGGCGAAATGTAGTGGTGCCGGGCACGTACTCGGTAAATGAGGATCGGACCTATCTGAGTCCGTTGTCCCTCTTTACCGTAATCCCAAGGGCAATGGAAGATGCATCCGGTATTATTTTCTTTGTTCTGATCATTGGGGGCAGCCTTGCGGTTATTCGTGAAACAGGGGCCATCGATGCTTTACTTGGCCGTATAATAAACCGTATCGGACATATACCGTCGCTGTTGATTTTCTTCGGGATGTTCGCATTTGCGGCAGCCTCGGCAACGCTTGGCATGGCTGAAGAATATATACCATTTGCCATTATCCTGGTTGGGATCTGCGCGGCTCTGCGAATGGATACGGTTACTGCTATTGGAATTATGGTTGTGGGTTACGGCATTGGCTACGGGGTGGCCCTGATCAATCCGTTCACTGTATTTATTGCCCAGGGCGTGGCCGAGCTGCAGCCCGGCTCCGGCATGGAGTACCGGGCTGCCATTGCATTGCCCATGCTTCTTATTGGTTTTCACCACGTCTGGAGCTATGCCAGAAAGGTTCAGAAGAAACCGGAATCAAGTCTTGTTTTCGGTATAAGCAGTGCCCAGCCTCCTGAAGAAAGTTTACTTCCAACTATGACAGGCACACATATAGCAGTACTTATTGCCACAGGTGCCGCTCTCACGGGTCTGGTGCTGGGAATCGCACTGGCCGACTGGTACCTCGTTGAATTAGGTGCCATGTTTATTGCCCTTGCAATTGTAGTCGGCCTGATTGCACGCACGGGTCTCGACAACCTTGCTGTAGTATTTACAAAGGGTGCGGCAGAGCTAACGGGTACGGCACTGCTCATAGGCTTTGCGCGGTCTATTGCTCTTTTGCTGGAAGATGGTGAAGTTCTTCACACCATCGTCAATGCCGCTGCCACTCCCCTTTCTTTAGCCGGTGCTGAAATTGCGGCCATCGGGATGCTCTTTATTCAGAGTATACTGAACTTCTTCATACCCAGTGGTAGCGGGCAGGCCTTCGTAACCATGCCACTGATGGCCCCGATCGGCGACCTTGTGGGTGTTACCCGACAGGTTTCGGTACTTGCATTCCAGTTTGGTGATGGCTTCATGAACATGATTGTACCCACCAATCCGGTTTTGATGGGAATACTGGGGCTGGCCGGTATTCCTTACGACCGCTGGTTCCGGTTTATCATGCCTCTGATACTTAAACTGTTTGCAGCCGGCTCCCTGGCGCTGGTTATTGCGGTGTGGATCGGGTATAACTGATCAGTTTACCCTGATTTTAAGGATGATGTCACATCAGATTCAATGTGACATCACCCGTGTTTTCGGACAGAACTCATAACATCAGGCCATTTTTACAGCCAGCGGAAGTATTTCCGGCTTAACAAGTTTTTCATAATCCCTGTAGGCCATGATCATAACCTCGTCGTGAGATCCGGCATCGAAAACGATTTCATCTAACTCTGTAAGCGATTCGGAGACAAGAGTATCCATATCGTACAGGTTCCCGAACGGCGGCATGGCGCCAAGTTCACAATCAGGAAATTTACTTTCGAACTCAACTTCAGTAGCCAGACGAGCATAACCTGCGCCCAGCGATTCTCGGATATGATCAAAATCGATCTTGTGCGTAGAGGGTAATACGACCATTTTCATCTCATCGTCAATGATCATAATTACCGTTTTGGCGACTTTTTTACCCGGGTAGTGAGTTGTGGCGGCAACTTCCATGGATGTGAATGCCGTTTTATGCTTCTGGATTGAGTATTTGACCTTTTTTTCATCCAGATAGTAGGTCAGTCTTTTTAGCGGCATAGGTACCTCCCTTTTCGTGAATTTTTGAACAGGTGGTACATACAAATTTACACGAATAAAGGATAAGTGCCACAAAAATCTGAAAAATATCATAATTCATTTCTATTTTCGTGAAAACACTGCCGTTTAAAGCATCCGGTATATTGTTTTGAAATCAGGAAAATGTTAAAACGAGCATTTGTTAAGGCATTCACCTGAAAGACCATACAAGAGAATATCTGCATCCCTTCTTTTTCTTTATTATATTAGGATCGTATTAATATTGAATTAAATAAAGAGAGGTAATCAACATGAAAACATCAAACATTCTTCTAAGTGTACTCGGCAGCGCATTTGTCGGAGCATTACTCGGTGTTCTGTTTGCTCCGGAAAAGGGAGTAAAAACCCGGAAGGAACTATCAAAAAAAGGTGATGAGTATGCGGGCATGGCCAAAAAGGAATATGACGAGATCATCAAGAAAATGAATAAACAATACGATAACCTGAAAAGTCAATCGGATGAACTCGTCAACAAGGGAAAAAGCAAGGCCGAAGAACTGCGCGACGAACTGAAAAAAGTAGTCAGCTGACCGGTTGTGGTTGTGCGTGCCATTTAATTTCATTTCTGATTATGGTATCAGGCTGAGTCACGGCCTTTACCAGTCTCAGAACCATGATAGTATTACGTCTGCCGGGAACTGTATTCGCCCTGCAAACATCGCATCTGCAACTGCACAACCACAGTTTATAGGACAACGCGTCAACATTCAGTTGACCTTTAGCTTGCCGGCATTTCTGTTACCACTTACATTAGTAGTGGTTTCAGGTTTGTCGGTTTTCTTTTATCCAGATCATAAAATCTCACTTTTACCGGACATCGTACTTTAACCCTCACAGATCAGTTTTCAAATTCAAGGAACATAACCCGGAATGTCAGAAACCGAAAACCTACGATCCGGAATCCCGTCAAAAGTCAGTCGCATGGTGGTGAAAGCCGGCAGCAGAGTTCTTGTTGACAATCAGGGATGTCCCGATGTGACCAGGATACATCAACTCACAGATGAACTCGCCGGTCTGCACCGGAAAAAGCTCGAAATAATACTGGTAACCTCCGGTGCGATTGCAGCGGGAGTTCAGACACTTGGATGGAAAAAACGACCCGTAACCCTGCCAGAACTCCAGATGGCCGCAGCTGTCGGGCAGAATGTGTTAATGAACCACTATGCCACCGGTTTTTCACGTCATGGAATAACTACTGGTCAGATTTTACTTACACATGATGATCTGAAACATCGCGAACGACATTTGAACGCACGCAATACCATGCTCGCCATGCTTCGGAACGGGGTGATTCCCATAGTGAATGAAAATGACGTTGTTGCTGTGGATGAAATCCGCTTTGGAGATAATGATGTTCTTGCTTCAATGGTCTCTACCCTGATCCAGGGAGAACTCCTGGTATTGCTCACCACATCCGACGGTTTTTACAGAACAGAAAACGGACAGATGAAAGACAGGATTTCCGTTCTCCAGAATATTTCCGAAGAAACCCTGGCTATGGCTCAGGGTAAGGGAAGCACCTGGTCATCGGGCGGTATGGCCTCAAAACTTAAGGCTGCTGCTCATGCAGCTCAATCGGGAACGAGCGTGGTAATTGCCAACGGCCTTGAAAAACAGAGTATCACAAAAATACTTCAGGGATCTGATACCGGTACACTGATACTTCCAGACGAAAATCACCGGAAACTCCGTGCCCGCAAAAAGTGGATAGCCTTTTTCCACCGGCCTGGAGGAGCTGTTGTGATTGATGATGGTGCCAGAGACGCAATCCTGCAACGCGGAAACAGCCTTTTGCCCGTTGGAATTATTGCCACCGAAGGTCACTTTGCCGTAGGTTCCCTGGTCAACATTAAAAGTTGTGATGGCACTACGATTGCCCGTGGCCTCTCGGCGTATTCATACGAAGAAATCGGGCGGATAAAAGGCCATCGTTCAGCTGATCTGCCGCGTCTTTTGGGTGAAAATCGTTTTGACGAGGTAATTCACCGTGATAACATGATCATTCTTGATAAATTGTGATGCCGCGGGTTATGGCCCTTACGGCTATCATTGGCAATCATTAAGCAGAGTCCCTGCTGTCTGTAAGTAAACACTTAATTAACAAAGTAAATCCGCAAAATATGTCTGAAAAGATCGTTTCCGAATCTATAATTCAACAGATAACTGCTATCGGGAAACGTGCACGCCAGGCATCACGTGCACTCATGGGAATGGAAACAGAGCCTAAAAATCAGATCCTCATTGCCATGGCCGATCAGATCGATAAAAACCGGATATCAATACTGAAGGCAAATGAGATGGATGTGCACGAGGCCAGAAGAAAAGGGCTGGCTCCCGCTCTTACTGACCGGTTGCTGCTGAACGAAAGCCGGGTAAACAACATGATTACCGGAATACGCGATGTTGCCGCATTGCCTGATCCTGCAGGCCGGGTTCTTGGCACCCGGACCAAAACAAATGGTCTGATTATAGAAAAACGTGCCGTACCGATTGGTGTAATTGGCATGATTTACGAATCCAGGCCCAATGTAACTGCGGATGCATCTGCACTGTGCCTGAAAGCATCTAACGCGGTTATACTTCGCGGCGGATCGGAGGCACTTCACAGCAATCAGGCTATTGCCGGGGCACTTGTCGAGGGCGGTATTAAAGCAGGTCTGCCCGAACATGCCCTTCAGCTGATCCCCATTCGTGACCGCAGGGCCGTTCAGGCCCTTATAACCATGGATCAATACGTGGATCTCATTATTCCCCGTGGCGGTGAAGGTCTCATCCGCGCTGTTGCAGGAAATGCAACAGTTCCGGTTCTGAAACACTATAAAGGAGTTTGCCACATATATGTAAATGCAGATGCTGATCTGAGAAAGGCACAATCAATCGTCGAAAATGCCAAGTGTCAGAGACCCGGCGTTTGCAATGCTGCTGAAACCCTGCTTGTTGATCGATCGATTGCGGAAAAATGGCTGCCGGAAATAGCGGCACTTCTGTCTGCCGCCAATGTGGAACTACGTGGCGATGAATATTCCAGGTCGCTGGTCCCGGATATGCTGCCGGCTACAGAGGAAGACTGGTATACCGAATATCTGGACCTCATACTATCGGTACGCATCGTCGACGGTATTGAACAAGCCGTTGAGCACATCAATCACTATGGGTCGGGTCATTCTGACGCCATTATTTCAGAAAACGAGGTGCTACAGCGATACTTTACAAACAGGGTCGACTCGGCGGCTGTCTATGTAAACGCATCCACACGTTTTACCGACGGGGCAGAATTCGGTATGGGGGCAGAAATCGGAATAAGTACCGACCGCCTCCATGCGCGTGGCCCGGTCGGGCTTGAGGAACTGACCACCTATAAATATGTGGTTTATGGTACCGGTCAGATCAGAGTATGACGCTATTCAGGTATCGCCGCAGCCTGATCCTTATACTGGAGCTCATACAGACGGCGATATATACCGTCTTCAACCGTTATCAGTTGCTGATGGGTTCCGGTTTCCCGGATCTGACCCTTATGCATTACCAGAATTTTATCTGCATATTGTATGGTCGACAACCGGTGAGCGATAACAATGGATGATCTGCCCTTCATAAGCTTGTCCATTGCCGCGGTGACCAGCGATTCTGTTTCCGAATCAACATTTGAGGTGGCTTCATCCAGAATAATGATAACCGGATCAAATACCATAGCCCGGACAAAACAGAGCAGCTGGCGTTGCCCCATTGAAAGCGATGCACCCCGCTCAGCCAGAACAAAATCATACTCTCCGGGCAATTTCTTTATAAAACGATCGGCCTGAACCATTCTGGCTGCGTTTTCTACCTTCTCAAGGTTGATATCATCGCGGCCCAGCGTGATATTTTCAAGCACCGTTCCCGAAAACAGCGCATTATCCTGTAATACCATGCCAAAGCTTGAACGCAGACTGTTCAGAGACATGTCCCTGATATCGGTCCCGTCAATTGTAACGGCACCCTTCTGTACATCATAAAAACGACTCACAACATTGATCAGGGTCGTTTTTCCGGCACCCGTTGCGCCAACAACAGCTACTTTTTCTCCAGGTTTCACCTCAAAACTGACATCTTTGAGTACATAATCCTCGGCCCGGTTGTATTTAAACCAAACATTTTCGAAACGAATATGTCCTTTAACCGATTCCGGCGATACAGGAGTGGCCGATTCCTTCACTTCATTTTCAGTATCCATGATACTGAAAAGACGTTCGGAGGATGCGAGGGCGCTTTGCAGGGTATTGAATTTTTCTGACAGATCTCGGATGGGCAGAAAAAACTGGCGTACGTACTGAATAAAAGCAAGTAGTATACCGAAGGTCACTGTTCCGGCAAGAGCACTTGCGCCACCATACCATATTACAAGTGCCATGGCCAGGCTGGAGAGGACTTCAACAGCAGGCCAGAACAGCGCAAAATAAAAGATGGTTTTTATGTGGGCGCCGGTATGATCGTAATTTATCGCTTTAAACCGGCTAAGTTCTTTGTCCTCACGGTTGAAAAGCTGAACGATGTTCATTCCGTTGATGTGTTCCTGAACGAACGAATTTAACCGGGCAATCTGGTCCCGTACATTCAGGAATGCCACCCGTACCTTCGACTTGAAAATGAAGGTGGCATAAAATAGGATCGGGAGAGTTGACAGGGCAACCAGTGACAGTTCCCAGCTCATGTAGAACATGAAGCCCATAATGAAAATGATACGGAACAGGTCGCCAATCATGTTCACAACACCCGACGAAAGCAAGTCACTAAGTGCTTCGATGTCGTTGGTTGTACGAGTGATCAGCCTGCCAATGGGATTGCGGTCAAAGAACTGTACATGCAGACTTTGAATTTTATTGAAGATGGCATTCCTCAACTCAAACAGGGTGCTTTGGCCTATCCACCTGGTCAGATAAGTAACAGCGATCATCAGAATGGTTTCAAGAACCAGCACCAGAGCAAAGATAGCTGTGATTCTGAACAGTCCATCGTAGTCATCAGCAGCAATGTAATCATCTACGGCGATCTGGATTAGATATGGTCGTAGTGGCCCCAGGTAAGCACTCAGCAGGGTGAGAACCAGTGCCAGTAGTAACAACCACCGATGCGGATGCAAATAAATATAAAGCCGCCGAATCAGGTTTGAATCGACGGCTTTATTCTTTTGCCCGGTATCCGATTTAGAACCGGTCGAAGTCATCGAATGGGGTTCGTGGTGTTATCGGAAGCGATCCCTTGTTGCTGTCGGGCTGCTTTTCATCACGGTCCCTTTTTTCGTCATCACGACGCCGGTCCCTGTTGTAATCACGAGACGGCCCACGGTCATCTCTGGGAGGACGATCATCACGATAATCACGCCTCGGGGGCCTGTCATCGCGGTAATCGCGGCTGCCACGGTCATCTCTGGGAGGACGATCATCGCGATAGTCGCGTCTTGGCCCCCTGTCATCACGATAATCACGGCCACCTCTGTCGTCGCGGTAATCGCGGCTGCGGTAGTCGCGGTCGTCGCGGCGCGGGTACCCGCCTTCACTCCTGCCACGATATCCTCCGCCTGAAGGCCGGCCGCCTGATCTGTAGTATTTTGAACGGTCGTCATCCCTGCGCTGGAAACGCGGCTTTCCGCCGGGGCGCCCACCGGGTCGACCTCCGGGCCTTCCGCCACGTCCGCGCTGCTGTGATCTCGGATCAACTTCGCGTTCGTATTCGATTTTTGCTTTGATGATACCTCTCTCCTGCCGGGGATCGGTCATGATAGGCCTAAGTTCTGTAGCCACCCAGGTGTCGCGGAAAATCCTTCGGGCTTCTTTCAGAAGCACAAACTGGTTGGTATACCTGGCTGAAAAATGAGAGATAACAAGCCGGCCGGCATTAGCCTGTACGGCAATTTTGGCTGCATCCTCGGAGGTTGAGTGCATGGTGTCATCGGCCTTATCTTTCAGCGAGCTGTCGAATGTTGCCTCATGGTACAGCAGCGTTGCTTTATCTGCGAGCTTAAGTGCATTTGCACAATACACGGTATCTGTGATGTAGGCAAAACTGTGGCCTTCACGAGGTTCACCGACTATTTCTGATGACGGTACAACCGTACCGTCTGCAAGGGTAATATCCTCACCGGCTTTTAGTTTCTTAAAGTCTGAATCTTCAGTAATACCGAGTTCTTCGGCACGGGCAGCGTCAACTTTTCCGGGTTTGTCTTTTTCCTGAAACCGGTAACCCACACAGTACGTGGAGTGTTCAAGAGCCCTTGCCTCAACAAAGAAATCCGGATCGTCGATCACAACCTGATGGTCGGTTCCGACAGGAATTTCAATGTACTCCAGCTCAAAACTGAGTTCAGTTCCCGCCACCCTGAAAGAAACTTCAATGAAATCCTTGATGCCAGGGGGAGAAACGATAGTGAGTTTTTTATCCCTGCGTTGCAGGTGCATGGTACTGATAAGTCCCAGCAATCCGTAAAAGTGGTCTCCGTCAAGATGCGATATGAAAACATATTCAACCTTGGATCTTTTAATACCGGCCTGCAGTAAACGCATTTGAGCATTTTCTCCGCAGTCGAACATAAAGACCCGGCCTTCCCGCCATAAAGCCACTGATGGCAGATGTCGTTTGGCGGTTGGTGTCGCCGACGAAACGCCTAAGGGCACGATGATCATAGTTTATCTCCTTGGTAAATGAGGTTTTGTCTGCTATCAGACAGACAAATCCGTTACATGTTTATTTTATTTACAGATTATATTTCAGCCAATTCCTGTTCAATGAGCTGTTTCTTGTACATGGAAGCGTAATAGCCTCCTCGTTTTAACAAGTCCTGATGCGTCCCCTCTTCTATGATTCTACCCTCATCCAGAACATATATATGGTCCGCGTTTTTTATACTGGAAATACGGTGACTGACCAGCAGCGTGGTCCTGCCTTTCGCTTCTTCTCTAAGATAGTCATTTATTTTATCTTCTGTTTTTGTGTCGACGGCACTCAGAGAATCATCAAGAATAAGAATGGCCGGGCGCCTGATCAGTGCACGGGCGATGGCTGTACGCTGTTTTTGACCACC
Source organism: Cyclonatronaceae bacterium (assembly GCA_047921215.1). Taxonomy (GTDB): domain Bacteria; phylum Bacteroidota; class Rhodothermia; order Balneolales; family Cyclonatronaceae; genus RECM01. Next base: position 17,297 of record JBLRWO010000020.1, read on the forward strand.
CGAAAGTGTTACCCCCCGCTCACCCAGTACGGTGTCGAATTTTTTGTCAAATTCCATAATATTATCAAGTACTTGCGCCTTCTCTGCAGCTACCATTATTTCATCGCTTCCGGCGCCTTCTTTACCGAATGCTATATTTTCACCTATCGTATCTGAAAATAAAAATGTCTCCTGTGGTACGAAACCAATATTTTTCCTCAATATCAATAGCGGAATTGTTTTAATATTTCTCCCATCGATTCTGACTTCACCCTTGTCGGGATCAAACATGCGTGGTATTAGCTGTACCAGGGTTGTCTTTCCGGAACCTGTTCGTCCGACTATGCCAATACTTTTTCCTTTGGGTATGCGCATGTTGATATTATACAGCACAAATTCGGTCGTATCCGGGTATCTGAAACTGACATCCTTTAGTTCAATATCTCCGCTGATGTGATTAACAGCCTGGTCGGAATCCACCGAATCGGATATCTGTTCAGGTTCGTTCATCAACAGGGCAATTCTCTTCTGTGATGCTGCCGAACGCTGCAACAAGTTCAGGGTGTAACCCAGCGAAGCAACGGGCCAGGTGAGGAAAGTAACATCGATTATAAACTCAGCCAGGTTCCCTACGGTTGCCTGTCCATCGATGACCATCACACCACCCTGCCACATCACCAGTACAATGGAAAAACCGATAAACAGGGATAAGAGCGGATGAAAGAGTGATTCAATAACATCGAGCCTGAGTTTTGATTGGCGATATTCCTCGCTTTCTTTTCTGAATCGTTTCGATTCGTATGTTTCACGAACGTAAGCCTTGATCAGGCGGATGCTGCTGAAGGCCTCCTGTGCCCGGCCTGCAAGGCGGGCGTACTGCTCCTGAATGTCATTGGATCGGTCGTGGATGAAACCACTGACCCAGTAGGCCATAACCGAGAGGAACGGCAGCGGCAACAACGCCCAGAAGGTTAGTTCCGGATTCACCAGAATCATGATGGTGATAATTATACCGGCGCGGGTCAGGGTGTTTACAGTGTACATGAAACCGGGGCCAAAATACTCCCGCACTCTCATTACATCTTCCGTTGCCCTTACATAGATATCGCCTGAATTGGTGCTGCTGAAATAACTCTGGGGCAGTTTCTGCAAGTGAGTGAATATTTTATTCCGTATGTCGTATTCGATTTTCCGCGAAGTAACTATCAGTGTCTGTCTTGTAAGGAACAGCAGCACACCGTAAATGAGCACTGCACCGATGAGGTAAGCGGAATATTCGGCTAACAAGATTCCTGCTTCTGCCGAAAAAATGACATCAAACACACTGCCGTACGATTGATCTCCCGAAGCGCGCAATTCCTCTACCGCATCCATCGATTGCCTGATGAGGATAGGAATCCATACCAGAAAAATATTGGACACTGTAAGAAAAAGTGTGCCGAGAATGATCGACCACTTATATCTGACAAAGTAATGATTAAGTTTAAATAATTCGCGCACTTGCGATTACTACGTATTTGATTGTAAACCGGTTATCTGACGACCGGGTATTTTTCGAGCCAGTGTTCTGCCAGCTTTAGTCCCGATAGGTAGGCCGATTCAACACTGCCTCCCTCTCCGAAATAATCTCCAATCAGCGCTGCAGGCGCCGGATGGTCAACTGCTTCAACAAAACGACCCGGCATTACGTTTCTTGGATTCCGGTATTTCCAAAAATGCAACTGTGTCCAGACCGGTTTGGATATGTCAAAATCCGTTATGTTTTTGACTCCCTTTAGTAAAGCGCCGATTACATCAGATTCATTCGACTTCAGGTTTGCAGTAGCAAAAGCAGCATCCGACTGCACTACGAATATAGTGTTGCCGCTGTTACCACGCTTACTCGTTTCGTTGCTCACCCATCGTAACGGCCCGTGATTACACCGGATCGCTTTCCACCCCGGAGCAGGACGGTTACCCATATTAATCATAAGTGAGTAACAGGCATCATAGCTGATGGTATCGATATCCCGGATTATTCTTTTGAAAGGAGTTTCGTCCTGAGCATTTTCAATGAGCCCGTAAGCCTGCGGGGCCGGAGTTGCAACAATGACAGCATCTACCTCCATTACACTAAAATCAGCGAAATTGATCATCCAGTTTCGCTTTTTCAGAGCCGTATCGCCCAGGTATGTAAAACCGTTTACCTTACGGTTCAGTTTAACATCTACCCATCGCGACAGATATTTTCCTATACGGTTCATTCCGTCTTTTACAAAGTAGTGGGGTTCAACAGGAATATCCGGGTGTTTATCGAGCATCATTTCACCCGTATGAAAATTGAAATGATCTGTCCACACATCTGCCAGCCCCTTTTCACGGAGTTCATCAACGAATAGCCCGAATTCTTCGCTTCTTGCGGTAAAACAGGGTGTACCGTGGTCGATTTTAATCTCAAGCTCTTCGCCGGCATAACGGGTTGCCATTCTACCTCCAAAGCCATTGCTTTTTTCAAAAACAACCACTTCATGACCTGCAAGGGCCAGTTTACGAGCGGCGGTGAGTCCCGCGATACCTGCTCCGATAACACCAATAATCATTTATTATATCCAGTTAAATCGTTGTCGTTTATGTTGAAAATATTCGTACCCGTGGCAAACAGGCTTTCTTACTGATCAGCGCAGGCCAGTATGCCACAACATCACTGGCACGCGGCCTCCCGCCTGCAAATCCGGTCACGGATGAGGGTCCGGTTAAAATAAGGGGGGCCATCTCCATTCCCAGCCTGTTGATGTCATTCTTATTTTTGCCCCGTACAGAGAACCTCAACTGGATTTCATTATACTCTGATTCAAGATCAGCCGGGGTAACAGGTTGCTCATTACAGCTGTTGAAACCGATATATTCGCAACGGAACTCATCGATCTGAAGACCAAGACGCCGGGCTCTTTTCTTTAGGATTTCGCCGCCAAGAACAGCTTTTCTCAATGCATCGGGCCATGAATAAACCAGTGTTGACGACATTTTGTAACCATCGTTATAACTCGCCGATACCTTGAAGAAGGGTGTATCCGGTTTTCCGCTGATGCCGGTTACTTTAACCCGGTCGATTCCGTCATTTTCAAGACGGATTGAAGTGAAATCAGCTACACAATCCGGGGTGATATACCCGGCCGGATCCCCGATTTCGTATAATAACTGTTCTTTCACCGTCATCAGGCTGACCATGCCACCGGTATTTTCGTGCTTGGTTACCACAAAAGAACCGTCGGGATATGCTTCAACAATGGGAAAACCGATATCAGAAAAATCGCTAACCGTGTGCCAGTCAGTAAAATTGCCTCCTGAACTTTGAGCTCCGCACTCCAGTATATGCCCGGCAACAGTACCACTGGCCATCTTGTCATAATCATCAAACGACCATCCGAATTCGTGGATTAACGGAGCAAGACACAATCCGGTATCAGTTACCCGGCCGGTAATAACCACATCGGCTCCCATCTTCAGTGCTTCAACCATGGGCCGGGCACCGAAATATACATTGGCACTCAGAAGGCTTTCACGAATGTCGGTAACCGGGCGTCCATCGTCCATATTGTGGAGCAGATGACCTTCATTATTCAATTTTTTTATTTCGTCAAGAATGTCGTCACCATCCACAACAGCGATTTTAAGGCCATCGATACCCAGATCGGCCGCAACCTGAAGAAGGGCATCCTTGCAGGCTTCGGGGTTTACCCCTCCGGCGTTGGTGAGAACTTTTATTCCTTTTTCGCGCAGATCGGGAACTATCTCACGAAATACTTCAACAAAATCCCTTGCATAACCATGTGTAGGATTTCTCATTTTTTGCTTCTGCATGATCGACATGGTTACCTCGGCGAGGTAGTCCATCATCAGGTAATCGACAGGCCCTCTGCGGACCTGGTCGACTGGAGCCAGGGGGAGATCACCCCAAAAACCCTGACCGGAAGCTATTCTGACGATTGATTTCAAGTGCTAATCCATTTTTTAAATTCAAGTCCGAATTTAACAAACATCCGAGAAGAAAACGCATTGGATTCACATTCATATCAGTATGTCCAATCTTGATTTTTTTGGCTATATTGAACTTTTAACACAAATTTCACAGATTTTCAGAAAAAAAACAGTCTTAACTATTTCAATGCCAGACGAAAATAAGCTGGAACTGGTTCTCCCTGACGGCTCAAAAAGAACAGTAGCCAAGGGAACCACCGGGTATCAGGTTGCCGAATCCATTTCGCCGCGGCTCGCGCGCGAAGCCCTGTCAGTAACCCTCAATAATGAAATTCTTGACCTTAACAGGGAACTGCCCCGTGGTGGCAGTTTTAAAATCAATACCTGGGATGACGAGGATGGCAAGTTTGCTTTCTGGCATTCATCTGCTCACCTTCTTGCCGAAGCCGCACAGGAACTCTACCCGGATGTGCGTTTTGGCATCGGACCGCCCATTGCCAACGGTTACTACTACGACATGGATTTTGGCGACCGGCGAATAACTCCCGACGATCTGCAGCGTATTGAGGAAAAAATGACGGAGCTCGCCCGGAAAAAGTCCGAATTTGAACGGGTCGATATATCAAAAGACGAAGCGCTGAACTATTTCAGGAAGAAGAACGATCCCTACAAGCTTGATTTGCTTGAAGATCTTGAGGACGGCAGCATAACCCTATACAAGCAGGGATCATTTACCGATCTTTGCCGCGGACCCCATATACCCAATACCGACCGCATTAAAGCCATTAAACTGATGAGCCTTGCGGGCGCTTACTGGCGCGGTGATTCCGACAGTAAACAGCTTACTCGTATCTACGGGGTCTCGTTCCCGAAGAAATCGATGCTTGACGAATACCTGATGCTTCTTGAAGAAGCAAAAAAGCGCGATCACAAAAAACTCGGTAAAGAACTTGGTATTTACATGATCGACAGTATGATTGGTACCGGGCTCCCTGTCTGGCTCCCGAATGGTACCATCCTGCGGCGAACTCTTGAGGCTTTCCTGCGCGATGAACAGGCCAACAGGGGTTACCAGGAAGTTATAACTCCGCATATCGGAAATTTATCGCTCTACAAAACTTCCGGTCATTACCCCTACTATGCCGATTCACAATACGATCCGATCAAGGTCGACGACGAAGAATATCTGCTGAAACCAATGAATTGTCCGCATCATCACCGGATTTATTCCAATAAGATGCACAGTTACAGGGACCTGCCCGTCCGGTTGTCAGAATTTGGCACCGTGTACCGGTATGAGCAGTCTGGTGAGCTTACGGGTCTGACCCGTGTGAGAGGTTTCACACAGGATGATGCCCACATCTACTGCACCCAGGATCAGCTCAGGGATGAGATCAGGAACTGCATAGAACTCACCCAACTGGTATTCAAAACGTTCGATATGCCTGTAGACATCCGTCTCTCCTACCGTGACGATGATGATACCAAATTTGGCGGTGATGCCGCGTACTGGGAGCGGGCTCAGAAAGAGATCCGGGAAGTTGTCGATGAAATGGGTCTTGTTTTTACAGTGGCTCCAGGCGAAGCAAGTTTTTACGGACCCAAAATTGACTTCATTATTCGTGATGCCATTGGCAGAAAGTGGCAGCTTGGAACCGTGCAGGTCGATTATGTAATGCCCGAACGGTTCGACCTTACATATGTAGGCGCCGACAACCAGAAACACCGGCCGGTAATCATACACAGAGCTCCATTTGGTTCAATGGAGCGATTTGTAAGTATACTTATTGAGCATTTTGCCGGAAATTTCCCGCTCTGGCTCAGCCCGGTGCAGGCAGTTCTTATTCCGGTTTCGGATGCATTCAACGATTTGTGCGAAGACTACTATAAAGACTTCAAAAAAGAGGGTATCCGTATTGAAATTAATGACCGAAGTGAGCAAATTGGGGCCAAAATTCGTGAAGCGGAAACATCCAAGGTTCCCTATATGCTGATTGTGGGTGAAAAGGAAAAGCAGAACCGGTCTGTGTCGGTCAGAAAACACAGGAAGGGCGACATTGGGCAGTTCACGCTCACCGATTTTATCAATCGCCTGAAAGACGAAATCAACAACAAAGTATTACCCGAAAATTAACCAACCGGAGTTTATCTATCGCAAAGTTCTATAAACCTGTAAGAGACGAAAACAAGGAGCGTATCAACGAAGAAATTACCGCTCTTAAGATCAGGCTTATCAAGCCCGATAACGAACACGTCATTGTATCCCGCGACGAGGCACTTCGCATTGCCGAAACCAGCAATCTGGATCTGGTAGAGGTTGCCTCTAACGCCAGTCCACCCGTATGCAGACTCATGGACTACGGGAAATTTCAGTTTGAAAAGAGAAAAAAGGAAAAAGAAGCAAAAAAGAAACAGCATGTTATCTCTGTTAAAGAGTTGCGTTTTCGGCCTCATACCGACGATCACGACTATGAATTCAAAAGCCGCCATGCCCGCAAATTTCTCGGTGAGGGCAATAAGGTTAAGGCTACAGTACAGTTCCGGGGCCGGGATATCATATACAGCGACAAAGGCCGTGAATTGCTTGACCGGTTTGCCGGCGATCTCAGCGATGTAAGCAAGGTTGAGTCGGCTGCAACCCTTGAAGGCAGAAGGATGTCGATGATTCTGACACCTGCCAAATAAGAAAGTATTATTGAGTCGTAGCTGAATTTATCGTATTTTGTAAGCTTTCGCGAAAAATGTTAACGCATAGATTTTTGTCATGCCAAAGATGAAGACCAACAGTGGAGCAAAAAAACGTTTCCGTTTTACCGCAAGCGGTAAAGTGAAGCGTAAAAAAGCATACCACAGCCACATTCTTACCAAAAAAAGCCCGAAACGGAAGCGCAATCTGAGATCGGCCACCCTCGTGCACCCCACGAATATGACCGCTATCAAAGAACTGTTACCCAACGGATAATCTTAACACTCTAAAAGACCACCAAAATGCCACGTTCCTCGAACAATGTGGCTTCCCGTCGCCGTCGCAAAAAGATATTAAATGAAGCGAAAGGCTACTGGGGTTCCAGAAGCAAGGTCTACAGCGTTGCAAAAAACGCTGTCGAAAAAGCTCTTCAATACCAGTACCGCGACAGGAAAGCCAGAAAACGCGAATTCAGAAAACTCTGGATAATCCGGATCAATGCCGGGGCAAGACTCAACGATGTATCCTACTCTCAGCTGATGGGAGCCATGAAGACCAAAAACATGGAGATCAACCGGAAAGTACTTGCCGACCTGGCTGTCCATGAACCGGAAACATTTGCGGCTATTGTTAAACAAGCCGTTAACTAGTATCGCATTTGCTCGTTAAGCCGGCAGTATTCAAATTTACTGCCGGCTTTTTTTTTACACTGATTATAAATGACCTATGGCAACGGAACAGATTTTAAAGGAAATCCAGAACTTTCCGATCACAACCCCTGCAGAACTGGAAGAGTTCAGGCTCACCTTCTTATCAAAAAAGGGTAAAGTTGCCTCCCTTTTCGCCGGCATGGGCAAAGTGCCGCCCGCAGACCGGGCCGAATACGGCAAAAAAGCAAATGAGGTAAAACAGGCTGCACAACAAAAATATGAATCGTCGCGTGACAAACTGGAGCAGAACAGAGCAACCTTTTCCTCTGCTCGCGACGACATCTCCCTGCAGCCCCCGAGGATGCAACTTGGTTCTCTTCACCCGCTCACGCAAACCCTGGAAGAAATCAAAAATGTTTTCTTCCGCCTGGGCTTTTCCATTGCATTCGGACCTGAACTGGAAGATGATTTCCATAACTTTTCAGCCCTGAATTTCCCGCCCGAACATCCTGCGCGGGATATGCAGGATACGTTCTATGTACGCAAGGATGATAATAACCCGGAGAGGGATCTGCTGCTCAGAACCCACACCTCCCCTGTTCAGATTCGGAAAATGCTGGAGCAGCAACCTCCGGTGCGTACCATTATGCCTGGGCGTGTGTACAGAAACGAGGCGGTTACTGCAAAATCGTATTTCCTTTTCCACCAGGTTGAAGCACTTTATGTGGATCGCAATGTGACGTTTGCCGAACTGAAGGATACGCTCATAATACTCGCAGAAATGATCTTCGAAAAGGAACTGAAATACAGGATGCGTCCGTCTTTTTTCCCATTTACCGAACCCAGTCTTGAAATGGATATCTGGAACCCGGTCAAAAACCAGTGGCTTGAAATTCTGGGTGCGGGCATGGTTCATCCCAATGTACTTAAATCCGTTAAACTCGACCCGGAGGAATATACCGGTTTTGCACTGGGCATGGGAATAGAACGAATCGCAAAACTGCGTTATGAAATCGGTGATATTCGCACTTTTTACGATAATGATGTGCGGTTCCTCGACCAATTTGTTTAATCACCCCGACAGTATTACTTACGGTTTATGAAAATTTCCTACAACTGGCTTAAAGACTACATCAACCTTGATCTGAACGTTGAACAAGTAGCTGATATACTAACACTTACTGGTCTTGAAGTAGAAGATATCGAGCATATTGGCAGCAGTTTTAACGGGGTCGTTGTCGGCGAAGTACTTGCCGTGAGGCCACATGAAAATGCTGACCGGCTCACTGTTTGTACGGTAAATGCCGGTACGGGCACCGACCTGCAGATCATCTGCGGAGCGCCCAATGTACGGGCCGGACAGAAGGTGCCGGTTGCACTGTTGGGATCGGTTTTACCCGTCAAACTGGAAGACGGAAGTAATCTTGTCATCAAAAAAGCCAAAATCCGGGGTGTCGCATCAGAAGGAATGATATGTGCAGAAGACGAGCTCGGAATTGGCGACGACCATTCCGGTATCATGGTACTTGATGCGGAGATCAAGCCTGGTACGCCATTCGCCGATATACATAACAGCTATGAGGATTACGTATTTGAAATCGGCCTGACCCCTAACCGACCGGACGCAAGCTGTCATATTGGAGTTGCAAGAGACCTGGCTGCTGTAACAGGTAAATCCCTCAGACTACCCGCAGTAACAGCTGAAAAATTTGATGCCTCACTTGATGACCGGATCACAATACGCATTGAAAGTCCCGATAAATGTTACCGTTATGTGGGGATGATGGTTGAAAATGTTAAAATTGGCCCGTCGCCCGACTGGCTGCAAAACCGCCTCCGGGCCATCGGTCTTCGCCCCATCAACAACGTAGTCGATGTTACCAACTATGTAATGTATGAATTTGGTCAACCGCTTCATGCTTTTGATTACGAGACAATAGCCGGCAAGTCCGTCATTGTAAAAGATTATGACCATGCCACTTCTTTTATTACGCTGGATGATGTTGAGCGTAAGGTGCCTTCAGGCTCCATATTTATCTGTGATGGGGAAAAACCGGTAGCCATCGGTGGTGTTATGGGCGGGGTAAACTCGGAAATTGCTGACAGTACATCGACTGTGTTTATCGAAAGTGCGAGTTTTAATGCGGTAAGTGTTCGAAAAACTTCCAAAACCCTGGCTTTACAAACCGATTCATCCTACCGGTTTGAACGCGGAGTAGACCCGAATGTAACACGTATTGCTGCGGCCAGATGTGCCGTTTTAATAGCTAAAACCGCCGGTGGTACCATTGTACGCGGCACGACCGATGTGTATCCGAATGTGATTGAACCGTTGCGGGTAAATCTGCGCCCGGCGTTTCTCAAACGTATTTTAGGCACCGAGATTGAAATCAGCACTGTAATTTCCATACTGGACCGTCTCGGGTTTGAACCGGTTAATACCGGGGATACTATTGAATGCCGGGTACCCACATTCAGACCTGACGTTACTATGGAAATTGACCTGGTTGAAGAAGTGGCCAGGATTTACAATTACAATAATATTCCTACAACCGGACGTATTGCATTTTCAAAACCCTCCTTACTGCCGCGGGAAGAAACATTTCAGGCTTTGCTTCGGGATACAGCCAAAACGATGGGATTTCAGGAAATATACACCAATTCCCTGCTTCCTGATCAGGTTGCAGGGATGATGTCAGGAACGGACCATCTGCTTTCCACACTTAACCCCATTTCCAAAGACCAGTCGCTGCTCAGGCCTTCGCTTGCTTACGGTTTTTTGAAAACCGTTGCATATAATTTCAACCGGCTTATCGATGGTGTTCGCCTTTTTGAAATTGGGAATGTATTTACCAAAACAGATAACGGAACCTATCACAAGGGAATTCGGGAAGAAGCAGTACTGTTGCTTGGTGTAGCCGGACAACGCTCACGGGAACACTGGTCAACCACCGCTGCCGATTATACGGTACACGACATTAAATCAGCCTTTGATGCGGTTGCCCGAAAACTGCGGCTGCAATTTGAACAGGAAGTGTCTGGCAACAAAATCAGTTATCACTGTTCCGGTATAAATGTGGGGCACATTGTGATCGAAGGTACGGGTGATCTCAAAAAAATGGATATAAATCGTCCGACCTTTTATGGTGAGCTGTTTGTTCCCGCTCTGCAGGATTTGTACTACAACAATGATGCTCTTACGTATAAAGCGGTTCCAAAATATCCCCCCTTTGATTTTGACTTTGCCGTGATCGTGGGCAAAAATGTGGCGGCAGGCGACCTAGAACAGGTAACCCGAAAGGAAGCGGGTGCCCTGCTGATGAGTCTGAATGTATTTGATATTTTTGAAGGTAACCCCTTACAGGACAACGAGAAAAGCGTCGCTTTCAGGTTGCGTTTTATTGATTATGATAAAACATTGACTATCAAAGATGTACAACCTATTATTGAAAAAATTCTCGGTAAGTTGAAAAAACAGTATAATGCGGTGTTAAGATCTCAATAATCCGGTTATCATGGCAGATAACAAACATCCATCACATATCGAAGTGGAACAGACCCTGGTGAAGATTCACCGTGAGTTGAATAAACTGCGGGCACGATGTGAACAATTGCACGGGCAAAATGAAAAGATGCGCAGCGAACTCGATGAGATCAAAAACCGGGGGAAAAACTTTTTTGGTGGTATGACCGAAAAAGACCGTATGGCGTGTAAGCAACAGATCAACAACCTGATCAACAGAATTGATACCTATTTACCTGAATGATGATGAAATCAATTAAAGTCAGTATTCTGGGACGTCAGTATCCGTTGCGGGTGAATGAAGCGGATGTTGATATGATGTATGATATTGCAACTTATGTGGATGACCGGTTCCGCTCGTTCAAGAAGGAACTGATCAATCAAAATGATACCACAATTATGGTGCTTGCATGTCTTAGTATCGCAGAAGACTATTTCGTCGCAAAAAACCAGTCTGACGGTTCCGGTAACGCGGGTAAGGTACCAACAGAGATAAATTCGTCGCTGAATGAACTTTTAGCTGAAATTAAATCTCTAAATCACGATATTACATAGAGCCATTCAGGCGATCTTATCGATCTTTCATATACTACCGGTGAGGCAGATTATCGGGCATAGCATGAACGATAACTAGAAGAAAGGGAGCTCTTCTTTAGCTGGCAATAACATGCCTCAGTCCTTTGGATTAGTGGACGTTAGACCCAGTTGAGCGGGTTCCCACCGTGTTTAGATACGGTTCTTTGCTAGCCCCTGCTTTACCGGTTTTTTTTTGAACCGGCCGGTTATCCGGCCTTTTTTATATACATGTCAAAACAGATTAACATCCTTTTTATCGGCGATATCGTTGGGGATCCCGGCCTCGGTATCGTTGAAACCCTTCTCCCAACCTTCCGAAGCAAGTACAAGGCCGACTTTATCATTGCCAACGGCGAAAATTCTCATGAGGGGATGGGTATAAATGAATCCATTGTTAAAAACCTGTACTCCCTGGGGGTTGACGTGATAACAGGAGGCAATCACAGCTTTGCCAAATGGAAAATTTATCCCTACATGAAGACCGACCCCAGGCTGCTCAGACCCATGAACTACCCGAGAGGTGCTCACGGCTTCGGTTATGGAATCTATCCCCTGAACGATACTGGACTGAAAATCGGCGTCGTCAATCTGCAGGGTCGCACCTTTATGCAGGCTATTGATGATCCCTTCAGGACGGCTGAATGGGTTATTGAGAAAATCAGGGAAGAGACAAACATCATTTTTGTGGATTTTCACGCAGAAGCCACTGCGGAAAAAGTGGCCTTTGCCTGGCATGTTGACGGTCTGGTATCAGCCATTGTTGGAACGCATACCCATATTCCAACCAACGATGCCCGTATACTGCCCAAGGGAACCGGATATGTCACAGATTCAGGGATGACCGGATCGTACAACTCGGTAATCGGTATGGACAAAGACGTTGCCATAAAACGCTTCCTGCTGGGAACACCTCACAAGTACAGTGTGGCCAACGGAGACAACCGCTTTGCCGGAGTTCTTGTTAGTATTGATACCGAAACGGCCCTTTGCAGGAATATTGAACCCATCATATTTCCGGCTTTCAGAAATTCCCAGGATTGATGGATACCCTACTTCAGGCAACGGATCTGACTAAAGATTACAAATCCAAAGACGGGAGTTCTATACTCAGGGTACTCGACGGAGTCGATATCAGTATTAAACGCGGAAGCGTGGTATCCATTACCGGAGCCAGTGGTTCGGGAAAAAGTACACTACTGCATATTCTCGGCGGACTCGACCGGCCTACCACCGGCCAGGTGCTATTCAGGCAAACAAACCTGAGTAACCTCAGCGACGACCATCTCGCCGTCTTCAGAAATCAAAACCTGGGATTCATTTTTCAGTTCCATCATCTGCTGCCCGAGTTTACAGCGATCGAAAACGTAATGATGCCCGGATTAATCAGCGGTAAAGGCATTGATGAGCTGAAGGACAAAGCCGGAGGGCTTCTTGGGAAATTTGGACTTGACAACAGGGCAGAACATCGGCCTTCAGAACTTTCAGGAGGTGAGCAACAACGAGTGGCTGCCGCCCGGGCATTGATGAATGATCCCGATCTGATACTGGCTGATGAACCTACAGGAAATCTGGACGATAAAAATACCGAGGGAATGCTGGAATTGCTCTTTTCTCTTCGCGATCAGGACGGAATGACACTGGTTATGGTTACACATGACCTTAAAATTGCCGACCGTTGTGATGAGCAACTGGTACTACACAAAGGTCAATTGCGCTTTAACGATTAAGAATACATGGATATACAGTTCATTTATGTGACATTCAGATACTTCCGGCTGTGAACAATATCCCATCCTCAACGATTTCAGTTGCAACACGACTAAAACAGTGATAACTTTCATGCTTTTGATATAAACAACACAGCAACTTTTTTATCTGAATGACAAACAAGCCCAAATCCAAACAGAGTCAACCCGTAGACAGTGATGCACTGATTACCTATTATGCCATCGCCAGTATTTGGGTCAAGAACAATCTTGCCCTTGTAATCGGGACAACAATTGGTCTTATAGCCGTAATTTCCATTGGCCTGTTCATGTACACCAAAAGCCAGGCCAATGAGCGGGCGTCTGAAGAGCTGTTAGGTTTTGCGGAGATCAAATTCAGTGCGGGTGATTTTGAGGCTGCCCTGCTGGGGGATGATCAGACATTCACTGCCGGTTTTGCGGAAATAATAGACACCTATCCCCGAACAAAAGCGGCAAATATGGCCCGGTACTATGCCGCTGTAAGTGAATTCAAACTCGATAACTACGAATCGGCTCTTATATACATCCGGGATTTTGACCCGCCTTCCGGTATCATGGGAGTAGGCCCGATAACCCTGCACGGATCCATTCTCATGAGCCTTGAAAGGTACAGTGACGCCATAACTGTTTTTAAAAAAGCCGCCGATTGGGATATGAACACATCCACTACACCCTACAATTTGCTAATGGCAGCAGAATCTGCTTTGCTTGCCGGAGATTACAGTCAGGCCGAAGGGCTGGTCAGGGAAATCGTAACCCGTTATGAGAACAGCCCGGCAGCGGCAAACGCTCAAAAGCTAAAAGGCAAACTGGCGACTATGGGTTCCTGACCGAAACCCGGTTCAGTCAGTTCATAGCACGAAGTCTACAACCGGGACAGTGTTCCCGTTTCGGCTTGTCTACTGATTACATTCCTCTCTGGGGTTATCGTCACATGGCATCATTCAGAAATGTTGAATTGTTGAATGCCATCATTTCTCCTCCATCTTCCCTGTTCCCTGTTCCCTGTTCTTCCGTTGCACGTCCGGCAGAGAACTACACCCTGTTGATTCAGAACTGTTGATTCAGAGCCGCTGTAACTGGTGTTTATTTATGCCTTTGTAATAGGCCGTATCCGGATGGCATCTGGTGATAGTATTAGAATTTTCTGATATAGGAACAAGGCGTTTGCCACCCGGTACAAATGTTCAGTTAGCTACTATAGCACTTCGTTTCAAATGACGAAACATAATGACCTTCAATTCAAGCCCTCAATTTTGACCGGTTGAGGGCTATTTTTTTGCTGCCTGTAGAACGATACACACAAGGTTTACAGGAGTCATGTAAAACATGAAGAACGAATCATGACAGGGTATCATGGCGTCCACTTTCCTGATTACAGTCATCAGCAGAATTCAGTGGATTACTTTGAAGAAGATGTGAACAGGATTTCATCAATAATCCCGCGGGTGGAAAGGTTCAGAAGTGTATCGATAAGTCTGGCAACATCTACCGGGTCAATGAGAGTCTCCGTGTCACGATCCTCTTCATCCCACGAACCGGAAGCAGTCGGACCAAGGTTAATTGCGGTGGCAGCCACGTCCTGACCGGCAAGGCTTTGCCGCAGTGAACGTGTATAGCCCAGTAATGCATGCTTGGAAACCGCGTAGGCAGGACTTCGCTCTATTCCGGCAAGTGAGGCGATCGAACAGATATTTACAATCAGAGCGGGCGTGTTTGTGAGCAGATCGGGGAGAAAACGGCGGGTTGCTGCTACCGCGGTAATCACATTTGACCGGAACTGCTCGTAATAGTCCTGAATCTGCGTTTCTTCAAGATTCTTTTCGATGTAAACACCAGCATTATTGATCAGAACAGATGGGTTAAAATTCCCGGGAAGCGATGTCCGGTTTAATTCCTCCTCATCTGTCAGATCTACCGGCATTGTATAAATGGTACACCCGTGTATTCGGCAGACATCAGCAACCTGCTCAAGTCTGACATGGTTACGGCCAATCAGCAGCAACGGATTTTTTCTTACCCTGGCAAGATATTCAGCTGTTGAGGCACCGATTCCACGGCTGGCACCCGTTATGATAATTCCTGATTCGGGTGAGATCATGGATCAGCGTACCCCGAGATATTTGTGTGTCTGAAGACTGATACCCCAATGCGGGTTTTTCTTGACGTAATCAACAATTAATGGCATTGATCCGGGGGTATCCCACTCCGGTTGCAGCAGAAGTATTGCCCCATCACGGCATTTTGAGGCCTCCTCTTCGGCCCATTGCAGGTCTTTCTTTGTAAGTACCACCACCTTTAGCTCGTCCACGAATTGGTAAATTTCATCCACCGGTTTTTTGAAACGTTTCGGTGACAGGGTAACCCAATCGAGATGCCCACTTACTGCAGAGGAACCGCTCGTTTCGATGTGCACAGCCATCCCTGCATTTTTTAATGCAACCGTAAGCGGCTCAAGGTCATGCAGCAGAGGTTCACCACCTGTAATCACGACAAAAGGTGCGCCGGATTTCCCTGCCGCTTCAACCAGTTCACCAACCATAACACGCGGATGTTTCCCGGCATCCCAGCTGTCTTTCACATCACACCACCAGCATTTGACATCACACCCGGCGGTTCGTATAAAATATGAGGCTTTTCCGGTATGATAACCCTCGCCCTGGATAGTATGGAAATGTTCCATTACCGGGTATTCCACATGCAGGATATCTTGTTCAAGTACTGATAAATCAGAACTTTTTTTGTATTCGGGGTGATGCACGAGTTTACAGGTTTTTATCTGTGTATTCGACCCAACTGTCGGGCGTTTCCCATACGGTTACGGTCAGATCAATGCCGGCAGGTATACGTTTTCGGGTCTCTTCATGAATATATTCGGCAATGCGCTCGGCTGATGTGGCAACCTGTAGTACGTCATTGAGTACAGCATGGTCAAAACCACCTTTCTCCACATCTTTTCCGGCCCATTTCAGTTCCTGGAAATCACATACCATATCGGGCGACGAAAGGTATTTGGACGGGTTCAATTTATGTGACCGGGCCGAGATACGAACACGATACGTATGCCCGTGCATTCGGCCGCATTTACCGTCATAGCCCTCAATAAAATGGGCTGAATCAAATTTGAATTCCGTATTTAAAGTCCAGGTAGGCATTCCGGTCAGCAAAGTTAAATCCTCAATGAATAACTTTCAAAGATACGAAATATCAGTGAAACGCGAATTTGCGATTTCCAACCGGTTAAAAGGATTTACTAATAGTACGTACGTTTTGCTTGACAGTAAGTACGTTTTGCTAATCCCGATCAGAATACCTGGTTAAGGCGGACCCAAAAAACAGGTGTGCCCAGAATGTCGGCGGCCTGCCATGCAAGTTCAAACCTGACCACACTGAAATTCACGCTTACACCCAGATCGGTTTTAACATCAGCAAACCTGAAACTACCGAAGCCGGATATGGGATTATTACCGGTTACCCGATTGGAATTGACCCATCCAAAATCGGCAAACAGGCTATAGTATACCCTTTTTGAACTGATCCAGTCGTTGCCCCAACGATCCCTGGCCTGCCAGTTCCCCATTAAAAGCTCCACATTGGTAAGAAGCATCCGTTCGCCCATGATACTTTTATATGGATGTGCCCTGAGGCTGCCAACTCCCCCGAGAGCAAAATTGCTGGGAATCTCCGCACCTGTTGCCGAACCTGCCCTGAACCTTGCCTTAACCGCAGAAAGCCGGTCTATTTTTATTAATGAGCGCAATTCAGCTTCATAACGGTTGTGTCGGTAATCGGTCGCGAAATTGTCGAAATCGCCAAGCTGCACGGTAATATCACCTGCAAACGACAGATTCCGAAACTGCATGTAATTCTTTGTGTTGTAGTTCAGCGAATATAAAAAGTACTGATACCGCCCCTCATTAATTTCAGGGTTAACTCTTACGTTGCTCCGGCCACCAAACATATTGAACTTGGTATTGGTATCGAGTGAATGATGTTCGTCGATTCTGAATGAAAGAGTGTGATCAAACCAGGCAGAATGTCTGAATACCATATAGGCACTTACACCTCTGCGGTTGTAATAGTCCATATAATCAAAGCCTGAAAAGAGAGAAAACAGACTGTTTTCGGTGGATCCGAGTCTCCATTGATCATCAGAATCGGTCGTATTGTGATATTCCACACCAAGTTTGAATCGTTTACGATGGCCAAAAACCCTTTCGAGTCCAATTCCGTAATTAATCCTTTTACGGGCAAATGAGTAATTGGCGAAACCGAAAGGCCGCACTTCACGATATTCACTCCAGTTGAGTGGTTCCACCCTGAATCCCAGGGCCAGGCCGTCAACCCGATTGAACCGGATGTTCTGAAGATTTGGCATCAGCGTAGAAAGCCCCGGGAAGTTACTGTAACCACTGATATCACGATAGCGGGTATCAATTCCCCCGTGCAGCAGTACCCGGTCGCGTTGCTTCCTCAAATTCTCCCTGAACCGGGCCGGGCTCAGTACCTCCTGAATAGGTTGGGTAAAAAAGGGATCATTCTCGAACGGATCTTCCGCATCATCCGTTGTTTGAGCTGTTGCCGATGCAAATAAAAGCAACAGACAGAAAAGGGGCAGCAGAAAGTATTTAAACATCTGGTTTCACGATTTTAATTCAGGAATCATACGTATCTGTTCTTTCGAAGTTGCATAATCATCATCACTCATATGCTTATTCGTTTTCCGGATTACAGCTATGGTAATGTCGTCATGGAGTGATTCGGATTCAGTCCACGACGACACCATGGAAACCAGGTTTTTAATTAATTCCTGGGTACTCAGTGATGAGGATTTCCCCATGACTTCGACGATACGTTCAGTTTCAAGCATTTTTCGCTGACGGTTAAAGGCTTCGGGTAGGCCGTCGCTGAATACCAGTATTGTGTCGCCCTCCTCCATATAAATCATCTGTTCCGAGTAGGGATAGTCGGGTTTACTGCCAAGGGGCAGCCCCTTTAGAATAATCTGATTAATCTCCCCCGTTTTCCCGCGGTACACCAAGGCAGGTGGCATACCCGCAGAAGCAATCTTTATGTGGTCATACTCAAGGCGAAGTAATGTCATACTCATATAGAGCATCCGCAGGTTCATATTCTTAATACCCACCGAAATTTTCTGTAGTAAATCAAGATTACCGCATTCTCCCGCAAAGGTTTGAAAATAACTTTTGGCAGTGGCCACCACCATGCCGGCTTTCAGGCCGTGACCGGTCGCATCACCCAGTGCCACTGTAAGGGATCCATTACTATTTTTGGAAAAATCATAGTAATCGCCCCCGACCTCAGTCGCGGTTGTCATGTGAAAGGCTACTTCATAACCGTTAAGATTTGGTATTTTTGCAGGTAACATTGAAAATTGCAATTTTCGTGCCTCTTCCAGTTCCTGTGTTTTCCTGCGGTTATCGAGTTCAAGTAACTTACGGTCCATTTCCTGCTGCTGGCTAAGGCGTTCCTGTTCGATCGCTTTTTTTGACAATTCCCTTACCTCAACCAGTTTGGATGCAAGCCGTTGATTGGTAAGCGCGACACTGCGCGACAATGAAACAGACATGGCAAGCAGTAATCCTATGGTACCAGTCAAACCATATAATTCCTGTATACCGGTCAAAATATCATAATTGATCAGCATAATGAGCGCCTGACAGGTTGTGAATAAAGCGATACCAAACCCGAAAATCCAGGCCCCCTCCTTCTTTCTTACAACGGCAAGTACCACTACCCGGATTATTTCCACATAAAATGCGAGCAGGATAAAATCCATGATAATCTCGCTGTACACTGGTGCACCAAGGCTGAAAAAAGCCCTGTAAACCGCATCGGAAACCATCACGAAGGTGAATATCCAGAACTGTTTCGGTACGAATTCGTAGAAAAGTGCATACGCAAAGCGCATGAAATAAATGATCGTGGCCGCCCGGAAAAGTAACTGAAATTGAAGCAGTGAAATCACCTGGCTGCCTGTGATTGCAAAACCGATCTGATAATTCAGAAAGTTCAGAACGGCAAAACTTCCGGTAAACAGGGCATAGTACAGGTTCTCTCTTTTTCTGCGGTAAAAAAGATAGAGCAGCAGGTGAACCACGCAGAAGACAATGAGTATACCGCTAAAAAAGGCCTGGTAGATGGTAAACACCCTTGTTTGTTCGAAGGATGTATCGATGTGATGATTTGCATCCTGCAGGATGTACCTGAACCCTGCATGTAGCCCGCGTTCATGATAGTATTCATAATTCTGGCTTGAATACCGGACAGCAAGAACATGCTTTCCCGGATGCTTCAGGGTGAATACCCTGGGCTTGCGTTCATGGTGGGTATGTTCTTCCTTCGGATTTAAGCCCACCTTGCCGAATTCATAGAGCTGTTCCCCGTTGAGATATATCTCGGCAGCACCGTTCTGTGATATAACTTCAAGCGAAAGAGGATATCCCACGATTGATGAATCCGCATCGATAGTGAGTCTGAACCATCCGATTCCTGTCCACTCCGCGAACTGGAGGTCATTTACGGTAACACTGGTTGAAATCTGTTCCCAGCCGGTATCGTCTAAGTCTGGCAGTCGCCATTCGGGGTTATCCCCGGGAGCATAGTTCCAGCTGTTTGGAAGCGGGATAACCCTGTAGGGATTGTCAAGACTGTTCAAAGACACCTCAACCCTGGCATCAAATTGAGAGGCCGGGGCTGCTGCAGCTAAAACCAGCAAGAGAACTACAGCAAAAACCTGGAATGTGTACCTGACAGACATCAATTATGATTACGGATTACTTCGTGTGAGTATGATCTCGGCGGAACCTACTCTTGTAAAAAGATTGACAAGGGTACCACCACCCTGAATTTCACCATCCACTTCGTTATTCTTTCTGAGACCTCTGAATGACGACCAATCGTTGATACTGGTTTGGGTGCCTCTCATCACAATATCGAAACCAGTTCCCATCGGAAGATCTGCTTTCACATTTCCGGCAAGGGTCTGCAGGAACAATCCCTCCTCAACAGAATTCATTTTTACCTGGATATTACCACCCTGGGTTTCAGCCATCAGGCTTCCATCCACTTCATCGGCGTAAATGTGCCCGCCCCTGGTTTTTACTTTTAATGAGCCTGCAACAGTATTAAGTGTAATATTACCGCCCGCCGACAAGCACATTAGTGATCCGGTATATCTGGATATCTCAATATTCCCGGCAGAGGTAAGCACCCGCCCCTCACCCCTGCTGCGTTCTATCAGGATGTTACCCGCAGCCGTACGAATGTCGTGCGTTTTGCCCAAACCCTGTGCACGGATATTACCAAAACCGGTTTTCAGAATGATCTCCATATACGGCGGCGCATAGACCACAAAGGATATTTCTTTGGCAGCAGCAGGACCAACCCTGGCCCCTCTCGGGGGCTCCACATTAACCGTTACATCATTTTTATTCTGAACGATAATTACACGATGCTCATCTCTGCGCGATTCACCCCAGAATGAAAAAGAACGTTTAACGTACATCTCAACACGAACTTCGTCGCTGTCGGTGTCCATGAAGGTAATATCGCCCATAACGTTACTAATCTGTACAATACCCGGCCCATTCAACCGGAATACCTCAAGCCGGGTCGGATCCTGTGATATACCGGACGACGTCAGATTTTCACTTTCAGTTTCATGTTCACAACCTGGACAGGCTTTGGTAATTGGGGCAGGTGGCTCTGAATGAGACGGAAAGGCCGCTATAAGCATAAACAGTGCTGTCCACAGTACTCTCCGACAGGTAATTTTATCTGAGGATATTACAGTCCATAGATGCATCATGCAATGTTGAGTGATTTGAATTGTTGCAGCAATTGTAGTCGACCAGAATACGTAACCTGTTCGTGATTGTTGCAATCCGTATCGTCAGGTAAGCCGAAAGATTTGATAAAACAAACTGCCCTGACCTCACCCGCTGCCAGGCCAATTTATTTGATTTACCCTATTTCTGAAATACCGAAATAAGGAACCCGATATGTTCAGACAAATCCGAATTTATCAGTTCCGCTCCTTTGCGTATATCTTCCCGGCTAACATTTTCGGCAAAGCGTTTATCTTTCATTTTTTTTGTTACAGAGCGGGGCTGCATGTCATCAAAACCATTTGGCCGCATCAGTGATACTGCGTGCATAAAACCACTGAGTTCATCACAGGCATAAAGATATCTTTCAATCTCGGTGGCCGGATTTTTTCCGGTTCTTTCAGGGGCATGAGCACGGATAGCTTCAGTTACAGATTCGGGGAGTTTGTACCCGGGAAAAACATTTTCAAGTGCATAATTGGGATGTTCATCCGGAAATTTTTCCCAGTCCAGGTCATGAAGAATTCCAGCTGTCCACCAGTTTTCAACATCGGTTTCTCCGTAGCCCAGCTTTCTGGCATAGGCTTCCATAGCTGAAGCAACCATCTCACAGTGGTGACGAAGGTTTTCATTTTCAATGAAATCAGCCAGCAGTTTTCTGCTTTCATCTCGTGTGATCATATATATTCCCGAAAAACGAATTTTTTATTAACAGTTGAACAGTTCAAGATACCGACTTTTATCTAAGCATATCAGATGATTCAGGCAGTACGAACGATAGTCCGGTGCCGCACAGAATGATGAAAATAAATACCATGATCAATACTTCGAGCCCGGCTGCATCAGCAATAAAACCAAGAAGGGCGCCTGCAAGAGTAAACAGGCCTACCAGCGTATTGCTGAGCGCTACATAGGTGGGCCGGTCTCTCTCCGGGGTAGCATCCACGAGATATGTTTTTCTGCCCAGCCGCACAGCAGCCTGTCCAAATCCTGCAAAGAAAAAGACAACTGCAAACAGCAGCTCATGATGGTAATTATCGGGCAGCCACCCCAGCACAAGGGCCAGGATACCGGCCAAAGCTCCGATAAATCCGCCAAGCCTGAGAACAATGTGACTTTTTTTATCGGCAAAACGACCCCAGAACGGACTGCTAATAACCATTGCCAGGCTACTTGCCACAATAAAAAAGCCAAGTGACCCGGCCCCTTTACCTGTCAGTTCACGGGCATATAACGCATAAAACGGAACCGACAGCTGAAGCCCCAGCAACAATGACCGCACGGCTACAAACATCCGGAAACCCGGTTGTTTTTTCAAAAGATGAAAGCCTGTAATCGCTTCCTTCAGTGCATTGCGGCTGCCACCAGTCTCCCCATCGGTTTCTCGTATGAATGCAAATAATACCGCGCTGAAAAACCACAGAACAGCTGCCGCACCGAGAAGTAATAAATAGGCTGTTGTGGATTCATCTTCACCCAGAAATCTGGTCATTAGCAAACCTGCTGCAAGTGATAACAGTCCTCCGACTGCCGCCCGAACCGATAAGAGAGTTCCCCTTTTTCCCTTCGGTATTGTTTTAGCCAGAACATCCTTATAGCTTACCGAACCCACACCACTCGCCACGCTGAATACAGCCAGCAGCAACAGAATCAGTATTCCGGCGGTCAATCCTTCGAGCAGTAATACTGTGGGTACCATAAGTCCGAGAGATACCGCCTGTGTAAAACCGGCCCCGGCCCAGAACCACTTTCTTTTTTTGAATGCACGTATGTAGCCAGAAACAGCAAGTTGCGGGAGCAGGGCTCCGCCCCTGCGCAGTGGTACGAGAAAACCCGAGAGCGATGCCGGAGCGCCAACAGATGCAAGAATCCAGGGAAAGACGAGTCCCGGGCTGGCAATGGCTTCAGCAAGTTTGGTCAGTGTTCCATTGGCTGCATTGAGAAAAAAGTTGCCAGGCGCCTCCCGGCAGGCACTATCAGGCAGGTCTTCGCATGCGTTGTCGGTTTCTTCCGTTAAAAATTCGTAGGCTCTTTCTTTGAAAGGTTTACTGCTCATTCATGTCGTGGTATATGTCAGTATACAGTTCAAGATAGTCGGTAGTATCATTTTTCAGAAGCTGTAAAATGTGGTTCAAAGCTCTTTTCCTGATGGTATTTTTTTTGATCTGTAGCTGTTCCTTTAACATGTACCATTCATCAAAAGCATGGATCTCTTCGCTGGAACTGGCCCAGCAGCACAAATCCTGCATATCGTTATACACACCCAGTAATTCGGTGCTGTTTGATATTGATCGATTCAGGGTTTTTATCTCACTGTCCAGTCCCGACAACAGTTCAGTGTGGTATTGCAGCCTTTTACACCGTTTGCGCAGTTCATGCAGATCACCGGGATTAGCACTGGAAATGCAGATGTCGAGCTGGTTTTTGGCTTTTTCAAAAGCCCGTGACAGCCCCTGTTCAAGATGATAAAAGTGCAGATCGTCAGGTATCAGTGTTGCAAGGTTGTTCCCGGATTTTTCAATGGTATCGGCTAAACGCGTGATCGTGCCGTCGCCGCTCATTTTGTTCAATATCTCATTTCTTTTAGAGATAGCCAGATCGAGCAAAGACCTGTATTGTCCGGGTTTTGTTGTTAAAGCAAGAATACTGTTCACCCTCACACATAGCTCCCGCCCCTGCGAAAGAGACCGGGAGCAATCACGCCAGAGGGTATTCCAGGTGTTTGCTGAATCGGGATTTACCGGCTTAAGCAGAGCCGCAACCGAACGCATACGTTTAAAACATTTTCGAATTTCATGAATGGCAACTTCGGGGTTGTTTTCATATTCTGATGCCAGAGAGATTACTTTTCCGGTTTGATTCTGAATCGCCTCTAGCAGACCTGCTGACAAACAGACCGGTTTACCGATTGAAAAAGAAGTTCTTATGCTGGACAATTCAGATTTCATTTAAAAATGATGCTCCAATAACGTTCGGGGTATAATATCTTCAAAAATAATATATCTTAAAATTGAGCAAGTTTCACTGAGCTGAAATTACGGACAGATTAAAATTCGGGTAATTGCAACATTCCAGGATCATGATATGTCAGGTCATATAACCACAGACCCCGATGTACTCAGATCTTTCACCAAGAAATTGCTGAGAGATCTTGATGCACTCGAAGTTCTTCTTGAGCAGCGATCCATTGAAGATGACAAAACACGAATCGGTGCAGAGCAGGAGCTTTTTCTGGCCGATCAGCACCTTCAGCCTTTTCCGTGCAATATTGAACTGCTCGAAAAAATTAATACCAGGCATTTCACGACTGAACTTGCCCGGTTCAATATGGAGATCAATCTGGAGCCTATCGTTTTTGAAAACGATTGTCTCTCAAAGCTTCATAGCAGTCTCAATGAAAACCTTCAAAAAGCGGCAAGATATGCCCAGGAGCTGGATTGCCGGCTATTGCTCATCGGATGCCTTCCTACCCTTCGCAAATCGGATCTTGATATCCGTAATATTACTCCTGCTTTACGGTACAACGTACTAAATGAAGCCTTGTGCAATCTCAGATCCGAACAGCAGGAGCTGAATATCAAGGGTACCGACGAATTACACATCAAACACGATTCTGTGATGCTTGAAGCCTGTAATGCAAGTTTTCAGGTACACTTTCAGGTTAAACAGGATGATTTTGTAAATCTGTACAACATCGCCCAGCTCGTTGCCGGTCCTACCATGGCCGCTGCTGCGAATTCACCATTTCTGTTCGGCAGGCGTTTATGGCATGAAACAAGGATAGCCGTATTTCAGCAGTCGATCGACATACGTAAACCCGGAACCTACGTTAATCATCAGGAACCCCGGGTTGGTTTCGGAACAAAATGGGTTAAAGACTCAATACTTGATATTTACCGCGAAGATCTGGCCCGGTTCCGTGTAATCATGGGTCTTCCCGATCTTCCCGATTCACTCGATCAAGTCAGGAACGGCATTACTCCTGAACTAAAAGCGCTACAGCTCTTTAATTCAACTGTTTACCGATGGAACCGCCCCTGCTATGGCATTACCCATGATATACCACATATCCGAATCGAGAACCGTGTTTTGCCATCCGGGCCAACTCCTGCTGATGAAACCGCTAATGCCGCTTTCTGGTTTGGATTAATCAACGGTATTGCCAGGAAATACGGCGACATTACCGGCATGATCGAATTTGATGAAGTCCGCGCCAATTTTGTGGCTGCCGCCCGCAGGGGTTTGCTCGCGCAGTTTAAATGGTTTGACGGCAAGTACCTGTCTGCCCAACATCTGATCCTGGATAATTTGATCCATTTGGCCGAAGAAGGGCTGCATGCAAGCAAACTGAATGGAGCCGACATCAGAACCTATTTGGGAATTATTGAAACCAGGGTGCGGAACAGCCGGAACGGAGCCCTGTGGCAACTTGAATCGTGGAACAATCTGAGTCCGAAATACAATGAATTTGAAAAAAGTCTGTATATGACCCAGGTATATCATGAAAATCATGTCAATGATGTTCCTGTTGGTGAGTGGCCGGGGATTAAACCAGTCGTTTCAAAATCAAGCAGGACCTTTAAGATGAAGATCGAACAGATTATGTCGCGGGATGTTTTCAGTCTGCATGAAGACGATGTGATCGACCTGGCGGCCAACATTATGGAGTGGAGAAAAATCACAAGTATACCAGTGATAAATTCCAAAGGTGAACTCACCGGTCTCATTACCTACCGGTATGTCATCGAGTTACTTAACAAACTGAGCCGTGGAATTCTCTCTGAACAGGAATTGCCCGTAAAAGCACTGATTAAAGGCAGTGTTATCTCGGTAGAACCGGACACACTGATTAAAGACGGTCTGGAGTTGATCATTGAGAATGATCTGATCTGCCTGCCGGTTGTGCAGGATCACAAGCTTGTGGGCATCGTGACACGAAGTGATTTTCTCAGGGTACTGAATAATCTAATCGAGTCCTGATCTGTTCTGATCAGACCGCCTTCACAACGAGAATCGTCTCATCGTCGGAATGACCACCTTCATTGTTATAGTCTGACACGGCTTTCGAAATTGTTGATGCTATTTCCTTCGCCGTTTTATCTGCAGACAGCCTGATCAGTTCGATAAGGTTTTCCTCTCCGAACTCAATCTCATTTTCATTCCAGACCTCGACAATACCATCAGAAAAAATTACCAGTACATCTCCTTGCTCCAAATTTAATTCACCGCTTTTGTAGGTAATCTCATCGGTAAATCCTATTACAGGGCCGCCTGTTTTTAGTCTTTCAACCGTACCTGACTTTTTTCTGAAGAGTACAGGCGGAATATGGCCTGCATTTACATAGGCAAGTTGACGATTTTTGGTGTTATAAGTTGAGAAAAAGAGTGTTGCATATTGGTCAACATCAGTATCGTTAATGATAATCCGGTTCAGTTTATTGATGATCTGAACCGGGTCGGTACAGGTATCGAAAAGGGTTCTCAGAGAGGCTCTGATGGATGCCATCAGCAACGCGGCCGGCACCCCTTTGCCGTTCACATCGCTTACAACCAGTCCGGTAAGACCCGAACCGGCTTTCAGTATGTCGTAATAATCTCCACCCACCTCAAGCGCAGGTTCTATCAATGCCCCGATATCAATGCCGCTGATAACGGGTGCAGTTTCTGGCCAGAACCTGAACTGTATGGCCCTGGCAAGTGATATTTGTTCATCAAGGCGTTTTTTCTCAATCACTTCCTGGATCAGGCGTTCCTTTTCAATCGCAATCGCCGCCTGATTTGCCAGCATCTGGAAAAGTGTGATCTCAACATCCTCAAAATAACCGGATGCTTTTTTATTGATCGCTTCCAGAATGCCGATCACCTGTCCTTCAGAATTAAGCATGGGGACACACAGAACATTCCGGGTCCTGAAATCCCCATCTGTAATATCACCAAGAAATCGCTTGTCCTTACTTACATCATTCACAAGCAGGGGTTTTCCGTTAAGTGCCACCCAACCTGCAATGCCGCTGCCACGTGGGATTTTTTTTCCGAATATCTCTGAACCTGACGGTCCAGTCGGTACGGTGATAATGAGCTCGCCGGATTCTCTGTCGAGAAGCATTAATGAACTGGCTTCCGCATCCATAAGAACTTCAGCTGCTTCCATAATTTCAGCGAGCAGTGATCTGAGGTCCATTTTTGAGTTGATGCGGGCGATCAGATCGAATACAACCGACAATTCAGCCCTGCTGTCGTGTACAGTTTTTTTCAGGCCCCTGGATACTTCCAATGTTGAGTCCACTTTGTTCCCGTTCAAATTTTCAATCAACTTGTTCCAACTTTGTTTTTTTTACAGCAAGATGAATTCCGTCTCGAAAAGGTAACATTACATTTACCAGGAATTTATTCCCCTGAAGAGCCGTATTCAACCCATGTACGACTTTTCCTTTTCTGTTGGCGGGTTCCCTTACTTTACCTGCCAGCCATGCATTATCAACCACCAAAATACCACCATTTTTTAGTAATGGTACACATTTTTCATAATAAGCAAGATAGTTCTCTTTATCGGCATCAATAAATATCAGATCAAACGATGTTCTAATCTGATCAAGAGTTTTCAGGGCATCTCCATACTTTATATCGATTTTATGCTCAACACCCGATTTTGCAAACACCGATTTTGCCAGATTGATGTACTTCAAATTGTTCTCGCACGATGTAACCCTGCCATTATCCGGCAGTGCCAGTGCCATGGCAAGTGTTGAGTAACCCGTAAACATTCCCAGTTCAAGTACCCGCACTGCACCACTTACCTGTATGAGGAAACGGAGCAACCCTGCAACAACAGGTCCGCTGAGCATATCGTCATACTTCAGTGATTTCCCGGTCATTTCTGCAACCTCATTCAGCAGATCCGGTGTGCTGCCGTTAAATTCTTCGGCGTATTTTAACATATCAGCTAGTTTCATACCAATCGTATCAATGAATCTGTATCGCTCTGTACCGCTATTTCATTACTGCTATTAAAAAGACAAAATAAATGGCTGTGCGGCGTGAAAATAGTACTCAAAATAATTCGTCTATAAATATAAAGAACCAGGGAAATGTTAAATTTGAGCCCGTGTTACCGGAATGAAGTTATTTGAAATAAACACTCCCTGACGGCCGAATCCAAAAACTAAAATCCATGAAAATAACTCACCCTGTTGAGACCGTTTCCGCCAGGAACACCTTTATTGATGCAAGGGAGTCCCCGTTTTTCATGTTCTTTTTCAGAATATATACGAAATTCCTGTTCAAAAGGCGTTTCAGGAACATCTACCTGCTGAACAACTATACCCCGACACCCCAAAGGTCGTCTCTTTATTACATGAATCATGCCTCCTGGTGGGATGCGCTTATTCCATTCCTTCTTAACGAATACCTGTTCAGGCAGCATGCGAGAGCCATGATGGACATTCGTCAGTTGAGGAAATATCCGTTTTTCAGGAAAATTGGTGTCTATTCCGTCGACCGTAAAAATGCAAGAAGCGCCCTGTTCTCACTGGCAAAAACAAAAGAATGGCTACAAAAAGGAGGCAACAGCATCTACCTGTTCCCGCAGGGCAGCATTAAAAATGAATATAAACCCCTGGAATTTGAGCATGGTATAGGATGGCTCGCCCGGGAATGCAAAGAATGCGATATTGTTCCGCTTGCCATTCATATCAATCATGTAAGGGGTAACAAGCCTGACCTGTTCCTGATGACGGGCCGGCCGGTTCCGGTAGTAAACGGCAGCGACAAAAAACGTATCGCCGAAGTTTGCCGTATAGAACTGGCTGAGGTACTTCATTCAGTTCGGGAGCATGGATTTGATGAGGAGGCCAGCTTTCCGGTCTTTTTGTGAATACCAAACAAATACTGATTAACATTATCGGGCAGGAAGCCGGGAATGCCGCCGGGATTTACAAATTGTAAACACCTGTACAGGTTAAGTGACGGAAAACCGGAGATTAGCTACATCATGTAACTCATAACCAGAAATCCTTTCACCAGGTCCAGCGGTAGAGAGACGGGTTTTTCTGAACCCAGTGCGGCTTTTGCTCTTTGTGATGGTAGCGCATATTGACCAATGGCCGGAAAAGCCTGTTGTGTATCCTTGAAGGATGGATAAATTCGCTCATGCCCCTTGCCGTCTCAAGCAGTGACCCGTCCTCCGTTTTCAGAATGGCATCAGATATAAAGCGGTAATAAAACGGGCCTGAATCAACAATTTCACTCATCTGAATGGTTGCCTCGGCCTTCGTTCCTTTCAGGATGATCTTTCTGGCAGATGGCAGCAGGAACACATTGGACCTGAAATCTTCGAGAACCGCGGTATCAAATTCGAATTCCACTTCAGCATTATCGTTGCTGATGAACCATGCACGGTTATCGGTGCCTTCATTTCTGTTAATTATGTAGTAAACCAATGTGCCCGACGGCATATGTACCCTGCCCCAGTACCAATTTCTGAATTCGTTTTTCATGGGTTCAAATCCAATATTATGATCATGGTAACCCCGCCCCTGGATTTTAACGGATTTTGGGGGGTACAAGCTGCCTGTAATTTGGATTTCACCGGTTACACTGGCTCCCGGCAGGCTCATATTCCACTCGTGAGACGAATGGCAGTCTTTGAACTGTGAACCGAACAGGTTAACAGGCGTCTTGCACCCGGAGAAATTCAGGGCTCCCTTCAGTCTGTCGCCACCGGGTAATATCTCATCCAGATCAACAGTGTAATGGAGGTTGTTTCCGGAAGCCCGAAACTGAAAACCAGACCGTCCGACTGTCAATTTCCGCTGATTCGGGTCCCAGCTGAAATCGGATGCATCGTATTCGATGAGCGAGTAAAACACGGGAATGCCGTTCTGGTAAACAGACACACTTATCGCAGGGTGTTTTTCGGCTTTTGCTCCTGCCCTGGTTTCAGCATTCTCCCACGTATCAATATAATCGGGGGAGAACGGACAACCGTCATAGAAAATAACTACGATGTGCCATTCGCCGGATTTGTCGCAGGCATCAAAATACCACCACTCGTAACTGCCGCTTAGTTCTTTTCGGGTTCTGAAATCCTTGAGGTAATTGCTTGTGATAATCATCCGGTTGCTGAAAAAAATAAATCTGTGAAATCGCCTAATATTTGATCAAACTTGAAAACTGCGTTTCGACTGAGCCGGTTCTGTGATATTTTCAACCTTCAGGTATGAACCGAATTTGTTTTGATTATGTTACGGGCATTTGGAAGATCAAGCAAACGAATGAATCTGAAATATTAAATTGTGAAGGTCAGATATACTGATAATCAGCTACCCGTAAGCAGGCCACATCTACGGGCGTATAACAATAAATACATTCGTTGCATTCATTAAACATCAACACTTGCCACATTTTTTATATGTACCACCTGCTGATTGCCACGAATCTGATCCTTTTTGCACTATCCTTTATCCTGATAAGAAACCGTTTTTTGTTCAGGCCGCTTCAATCGGTACCCGGACACAGGCTCAGCGGGCTGCCGCCCGGACCGAGGCCGTCGGTTACCGTGTGTATTCCTGCCAGGAATGAAGAAAACACCATTCAACGCTGTGTAGAATCGATATTAGCCCAGAATTACGATAGTGTTCAGGTTTTTGTACTTAATGATCATTCTGAAGATGCAACAGGCGAAATTCTTGACGAACTGGTAAAAGCGAATCCTGAGAAATTACGGATCTTTCAGGGGAAGCGAAAACCTGAAGACTGGCTGGGCAAACAATGGGCCTGTAATCAACTAACGGAATATGCAACCACCGATCTGCTCGTTTTTGCAGATGCCGATACCTGGTTTGAACCTGATGCCATTCTTAAAACGGTGTCAGCGTTTGAGCATTACGACGCCGACATGCTCACAGTCTGGCCGCGCCAATATTTAGAAACTTTCTGGGAAAAGACACTTATACCATTGGTGTACTATTCGTTACTAAGTTTTCTCCCCACTCATTACACCTATCGCAAGCCGCTCTGGATGCCGGCATTATTCTACAGGCGGTTTGGCTCGGTATTCGCAGCTGCCTGCGGGCAATTCATAGCCTTCCGCTCCTTTGCATATCATAGCATAGGCGGTCATACCTCCGTCAGGAACGAAGTAGTAGAAGACGTTGAACTGGCCAGGCTTACCCTGAAAAACAAAATGAAGGTACTGATGCTTCACGGTAAAGGTACCGTCAACTGCCGAATGTACACAAGCCAACGTGAGATCCGTGAAGGATTCAGAAAGAATTTCCTGGCTGGTTTCAGATATAACATTCCGCTTTTTATACTGTCTGCCATCGTGCACATTCTGGTTTTTGTTTTTCCCTTTGCCGTGCCCTTCTTAACTGCTGACCCCACTATCCTTTTGCTTTCTGTTTCGGCGATAGTGCTGATTCTGTTGCACCGCCTGCTGCTGGCCACCTGGTTTAACTGGGATTTTGTTTATATCCTGACCCATCCGATCGGAGTTCTTTGGTTTCAGTTTCTGGGTATTACCGTACTGTCTGATTACCTTTTTAAACGGAAAATTACATGGAAAAACAGATCAATTTAATACCTGCTATTTTGGAATAGGGCTCAGTAATGTATATTGTTGACAACAGGATCTGATGAATTCCCTGATAAAAAAATATCTGCACTATCTGAAGGTCGAAAAAAATGCTTCGCCTCACACCGTCCTGTCCTATAAAACTGATTTGATGCAATTCAGCGCTTATCTCACCGGACAAAATGAGGTAAATTATGAAGAAGAGAGCGATATAAAATCTGTTAACCGTACAATAATCCGAATGTGGCTCGGGCAGATATCAGCCGACGGACTCAACCGCAGTACTATTGCACGTAAAGTTGCATCCCTTCGCTCTTTTTTTAAATTTTGCTTTAAACGGGGATATATCGAAACTAATCCTGCCCAGCTACTTATTATTCCAAGGAAGGGAATACGCCTGCCGCATACGGTCGATCAGGACTCTATAACCGGGATGCTTGACAGCATAGCACCTGAAACAGCTACGGAACGGCAGAACAAGGCGATTCTCGAGCTCTTTTATGGTTCGGGTATCCGGCTGTCAGAGCTGATTCAGCTCAATGTGGGAGACATCGATTTTGCCAGGAAGCAATTTAAGGTAACCGGCAAGGGTAATAAGGAAAGAATCGTACCTGCCGGCGAACAGGCTCTGAATGCCCTCAGTGATCATCTGCAAACAAGAGATGCACTAACTGATAAAGATGCCAATCCGGGCGATGAGTCAGCGATGTTCCTTACGCCGAAGGGGAAGCGGGTATACCCGCAGGCTGTACGCAACATGGTGAAAAAATATATGAGCCTGCACACCGAGTGTGAACAGAAAAGTCCTCATACGCTCCGGCACAGTTATGCCACACATATGCTTGATCACGGTGCCGATATTCGCGTTATCAAGGAACTGCTCGGACATTCCAGTCTTGCTGCCACCCAGGTTTACACACACACCGGTATAGACCGGCTCAAACAGGTTTATGACAAGGCCCACCCAAGAGGTCTCATTCAGGAAAAACAGTCACAGAAACAGAGGTAAATACTTATGAAAACTACATTCACATCCAGACATTTCGAAGCCAGTAATCGGTTACAAGACTACTCTGTGAAAGCTGTAAGCAAACTCGAAAAATTTTATGACGGTATTATCGACTGCGATATCATCATGCAACCCAACGAAGATCATGATGAACCCAACCGGGCTGAACTGATTGTTAAGGTGCCCAATGACTTGTTAAATGTTTCGGAAACGGCTGCCACGTACGAGCAGGCCATGTTGAAAGCGGTCGACACCATGAAGCGTCTGCTGATTCGATATAAAGAAAAACGATTCGCCAAACAATAAGCCTATGCCCTTTGGTAAGCACACCCCGGTACCCAAACGGGATAAAATCAGCGTTGAATTCCTGGTTCGTCAGATCCAGAAATCAGTAAATATCGAACTTGAAGCCTGCGCATCGGGTGCAACCTGTGAAAACCGGTTTGTAACCGAGCAGGAACTTCACCGGCCCGGGCTGGCCCTGACGGGTTACGTCGAGCATTTCACCTATCAGAGAATTCAGATTTTAGGTAATACCGAGTGTGATTTTCTTATGGAGATGCCTCCCGACAAGCAGCAGGAGGCGTTCTTAAATCTTGTAAACTACAATGTGCCTGTCATTTTTCTGACAAACGGCAACACCATTTCTGAACCGTTGATGAAGATGGCTGATAATGCAGGTATACCCATCTTCCGGTCACCGATTGAAACAACCCGTTTCATGTTTCTTTTACGGGATTTCCTCGATGATCAGTTTGCGCTTCAAACGGTAATACATGCATCAATGGTGGATGTATACGGAATTGGCATTTTAATATCCGGCAAATCGGGAATCGGGAAAAGTGAAGTCGCTCTCGATCTTGTCGAACGCGGACACCGCCTGGTAGCCGACGACGTGGTCATCATCACCAAGAAAAACAATATTCTGATTGCAGCGGCAACAGAAATGAGCCAGCATTTCATGGAGATCAGAGGCCTGGGCATTGTGGATGTCATGTCGATGTTTGGGATACGTTCGGTAAGGTATCAAAAACGTGTGGAAGTGGTTGTTGATCTCTATCTGTGGAACGAAGATGAGCAGATTAACCGTACCGGTCTTGAACATGAGGAAGTGAGTATTCTGGATATAAATGTGCCTATCATCCATCTCCCCATAACCCCCGGTAAAAATATAACTGTTATTGCCGAAGTGATCGCGATGAATCACCTGCTGTCTCATTACGGATATGATGCCGCCAAAGCCTTTCAGGATAAGCTCAGAAAGAAAATTAACGATAAATCAAAAAACAAAGGTATAC
Organism: Cyclonatronaceae bacterium; assembly: GCA_047921215.1. GTDB lineage: Bacteria > Bacteroidota > Rhodothermia > Balneolales > Cyclonatronaceae > RECM01. Next base: position 51,146 of record JBLRWO010000020.1, read on the forward strand.
AAAGAGCTATCGACTATTTTGAAGGTGATTTTGAATGACACCGGCTCGCAGAAATTCTTATCTCTAAATCATTTGGTTCATCTTGGCCGGGAACAATATTAAATTTATTTAATATTAATACCAGACGGGAATAGTTTTAACGACATATTTTTGTTATCATTAGCAACGAAAAGTATCTCAAAATTGAAGGAATGCCCGACAACTATTACTATTTTGACAAAAACGCCTGCGAATTCAAGAAAGTAGAGTATAATTCAACTGACAGGGTTGTCCACACCATAAGTCTCTGGTTTCTGATCGGAATCGTGATTTCCGGAATCATTGTAACTTCACTTTCGACGGTAGCCGGCACACCTGCAGAAATAGCACTGAAGGCGGAAAACCGGGAACTGCTAGCCCAGATGAGATCCAGTAAAGAAGCGATCTCCAAATTGAATGTGCAGATCGAATCGATTGCTGAACGTGACAATGAAATCTACCGCAGTGTTCTTGGAATGGAGCCCATACCCTACGACGAACGTCTTGCAGGGGCCGGCGGGGCCGATATATACAACCGGTTTGACCGCTACAGTACCGAGGCCTCCGAACTGTTAAAGTGGTCGGCAACCAACCTTGAAACGCTTGAGCGCCGTGTTGGAATACAGAGGCTCAGTCTTGACGAAATCAAGGCGATCTACAATAACAACCAGCAACGTCTGAGCCATTTGCCGGTTATGCGTCCGGTAGAAGGAATGATACTGAGCAATTACGGCATGCGAATGCATCCGGTTTTGAAAATGCGGCTAATGCATGAAGGCATGGATTTCAGAGCCAATATCGGGACTCCTGTTTACGCAACAGGGAATGGTACAATTCGGTTTGCAGGTAACCGGGGAACCCTCGGCCTGCTGATTGAAATAGATCATAACCACGGGTATATAACCCGGTACGCACACCTGTCGAAGCTTGAGTCTGGTATCCGTTCGGGTTCCAGGGTTAATCGTGGCGATGTTATCGGCTACTCCGGGAATTCGGGACGCGTTTCGGGGCCGCATCTCCACTATGAACTTTTGAAAAATGGCCGCAGTGTGGATCCGATCCAATACCTCTTTACGGATATTACACCGCAGGAATATCTCCTCTACAAAAGAATGAGCGAGGAAGATTATATTGCAGAGCTGGAATAGTCCGGCAACCAAATCCGGTATCGAATAAGGACCATAATCCGCTAAAGCCGGTCTTGTATCACTGTAACCGGGATAGTATCAAGTTCCGGTACCGCTGGTTTCAGGTTGTGACTGCAACACAGCAAGATAATCGGATGCAAGCCTGTTCCCTGCCCGTACTGACTTAATAATCCATTCGAGCAGCAACATCTCCTTTTCCTCACCAGAGAGATACCATTTGATCTGAGAGTTCCTCAATCGGACTGACAGATCAAACAGACTTAATGCAACACTTACCGACAGGTTGAAACTCTCTGTAAATCCAACCATAGGAATCCGGTATCTGAAATCCGACAATTGCAGCGCTTCATCAGACAGGCCCTCCTTTTCGGAACCAAACAGCAGAGCCAGTTTTGTATCTGCCGGTAAATCCCGGACAGACATATCCGCATGAGGGCTCGCAGCAGCAATCCGGTATCCTGCTGATTTCAACTGATCGATTCCGGATGTAAGATTGTCGTTGTTTTTTTCCCTGAACCGTTTGATAGTCAGCCATTTATGCGAATTCATCGATATGGATTTACTGATATCAAGACGATTTCTGTTTTCAATGGTATAGATATCCTGAATTCCAAAACAGTCGCAGGACCGCAGAACTGCACTGGCGTTGTGAGAATGGTATATATCTTCCAGAACAACAACGAAGCGCCGGGTTCGCATCCCGAGCACATCATTCATCCGTTGAAATTTCTGGTCAGACACAAATCCAGCCATGTAGTCTGTCAGTTCTGCCCGGTATCTGTGATTGATCAGGTCCATGGATGAATATAAAAAAAGGCCACCGATTTGTACCGGCAGCCTTGAAACGTTTTGAGAGATCCAGTGATCAGGTTTAGCTTGAAAGATCCATCATCGCTGATCAGCTTTCAATCGTTACTGATCTGCTTTCAAACATTCAGTATAAAACCCTTCTTGCGAACAGTCTGCAGATAATTCTTGGGGCTGATTTCCTTGATTTTCTTCCTGAGATAGCTCATATAGACATTGATGTAATTCGTCTTCGTATCGAATTTGATTTCCCACACATTTTCTGCGAGTTCCTTGCTGTCGATAATCCTGTTGGGATTTTTCAGGAAATACGCCATCAGATCAAATTCGCTGTTTGTAAGAAACACATTCCGTCCATTTACCATAAATTCACGCTTTATGAAGTCCATGGTGAAATCGCCAAGCTCAATTACTTCGTTACCTTTTCCACTTTTGTAACGGCGTGTAATAGCTTCAATCCGGGCAAGAAGTTCTTCGTTTTCAAAAGGTTTGGTGAGGTAATCGTCGGCACCAAAATCAAGCCCGTTCACCTTGAAATTCACCGTATTATAGGCGCTTAAAATCAAAAGCGGGGTATCGATATTGTGGTCCCGGATAAATTTACATACTTCCAGACCATTCTTGTCCGGCAGACCGAGATCCAGAATTATGCAATCAAAGTTATCTGACACAGCCATCTCTTCACCGCGCGTTCCATCCTCGACAGCGACCACCGTGTAGCCGTTTCTGGTAAGTACCCGATCAAGCAGGGTCCTTACAATATCATCATCTTCAACAACCAGTATTTTCATTGGTTTACTCATGAATTAGTCAGCTTGTAGTTCCTTCAAATAAAGCCGCACGGCGATAATATAATTAAAATATTTTAAGAATATTAAAGTTGTTTTTCCGCACTAACCCACTTCAATTACAAATATTAAAATTGGTTCCCAGTTTAATTACTATTTTTTAATATTTGCTGAATTATAGCCCACTGACCGCATCCAGGTATAAACCCTGTTAACTATGGCTGGTGCAAGTTCATGCCCTCCGGGATGTGACATCGCCGTTACATCAATACCGGCTTTAACAAGTACCTGAATATGCTCCTGCTGAGCTGCGTGGTTAACCACGGTATCTTTTTTCCCGTGAACCGACAGTACCCGTATATGTTTTCCTTTTTTTATACGGCCACGGAATGCTTCCGATTTAAACCTGCCGCCGATCAGGATCAAATCGTTTGTATGTTTGTACCTGCTGAATGCAAAATATCCCGCAAGATAGGCACCCATCGAATATCCCAGTACACATACACGATCAATCTTTAAATGAGGGACCAGTCCGTCGATCACTTCCTGAACAAATTCGGAAGTGTACTCCAGCGACTTGATGAAGGATCCCTGTTTTCCGTTATAGATATACCATGAATAGCCCCACTTACCACGGTACTCTGCATCCCCGATATTTACGTACGGTCCCTGGATAAAAAGGTGATATGCCCTTACCTCCAGCAGTTTTTTCATTTGTCGCTGGAATTTATCCAGATTCTGACCGAATCCATGGAGATATACGATCAATGGCTTATCGCCCGGTGTTCCGGTCTCTATAAGCCGGTAGGGTACTTCAACTTTGAACGATGTTTTCCCGCTAATCAGAACATTCATATAATAATTTTGAAATTTTAGGCCAAATATAATGAATACGTACACATTCTCTCTATAAAATACCATTCTGTATGCAATGTCAGGTTGTATTGCATTCCGGTTTCAAACCGGCTGTGGCAGCCAATGATTCTTCACCGGTACAATTTTTGACCGGCACCAAAAACCTCAATTATTCCTGCTTAAACAAAAAGTAGCGTTGAATTTTCCAACGATATGGTGTTACTTTAGTACTCTTTTCCAACACAACCATTATACTCCAATTGACATGAAAGAAATCCGTACAGACTGGTCCAAATCAGAAATCGAAGAAATTTACAGAACTCCCCTAATGGAGCTCATCTACCGGGCTGCCACAGTTCACCGCGAATACCACCGCACAGGAGAAGTTCAGGTCTGCACACTGTTATCAATCAAAACCGGTGGTTGTCCCGAAGACTGTTCCTATTGTCCTCAATCGGCCCGGTATCAAACCGAAGTGGATGCTGAACCGCTGATGCAGCTGAACGATGTGATAGACGCAGCTATGCAGGCCAGGGAAAACGGAAGTACGCGATTCTGTATGGGGTCGGCCTGGAGAAATGCCCGGAACAACAAGGATTTTGAACGGGTAACCGAAATGATAAAAGCGGTAAACTCGATGGGTCTTGAGGTTTGCTGTACACTGGGCATGTTGAGTGAAGAGCAGGCCATGAAGTTAAAGGAGGCTGGTCTGTACGCCTATAATCACAACCTGGACAGTGGCGAGGAGTTTTACGAACAGATTATAACCACCCGAACCTACAACGACAGGCTGAAGACACTTGAGAATGTACGCAAGGCCAATCTGTCGGTCTGTTGTGGTGGTATTATTGGAATGGGAGAAACGGACGGCGACCGGCTTGATTTGCTTCACACCCTTGCCACCCTGCCAAAACACCCTGAATCGGTACCGATCAATGCCCTTGTTGCCGTTAAGGGTACGCCCATGGAAGGCCGCGAAAAGGCATCCGTCTGGGAAATGGTAAGAATGATTGCTACAGCCAGGATACTGATGCCCACTTCAATGGTACGGCTATCGGCCGGCCGGGTTGATATGCCGGTTTCGGAGCAGGCACTCTGTTTTATGGCCGGAGCCAATTCCATATTTGCCGGTGAAAAACTGCTTACTACCCGCAACAACGAGACTGATCAGGATAAGTTGATGTTCGACCTGCTTGGACTTGAGCCAAGGAAAGCATTCAAGGAAGAACTTGAAAATATCTCCTGATCCCGGGATTACCATCGTTCATTTCCAATTCCGGCACGTTGGAGCTTTCCTGCAAAAAACCTGCGATTAACTGTTGCTGGTCAAGTATTTTGGGGCGGCTATGTGATATCAGTCATTCAGTGAATGCAGTACTTCAGGTATCACCTTGTATATTCCGGCCAGTTCATCATCTGTGATGATATAAGGAGGCATCAGATAAAGTGTATCGCCCAGTGGTCTCAGCAGTAATCCCTTCTCCAGAAATTTTCTGCGAAGTACCGGTGCAATTTCGTTCAAATAACCACTTTCTCCGCGGGTATTTACCTGCCATGCTGCAATCGTACCACATACGCGGAATCTGGAGACCTGCTTCATATCCATAAGATATCCGGCATTGTCCAGATGTTTCCGGGCCATATCCATGAATTTCTCGGGATTTTTCCTGAGCAACTCCATTGAAGCTACAGCTGCCGCACACGAAAGCGGATTTGCCGTATAAGAATGACCATGGAAGAATGTTTTTCGCCGGTCGTCGCTGTAGAATGCCTGATAAATCTTCTCCCCTGTTACCGTAACGGAGAGTGGCAGAAATCCACCGGTTATTCCCTTGGAAAGGCAAATAAGGTCGGGACACACCCCAGCAGATGTAGATGCAAACCAGTGACCCGTACGACCAAAGCCTGTCATCACTTCATCGAATATCAGCAGTGTATCATGCGCGGTGCATATCGACCTCAGCTTTTCAAGAAATTCAGGTCTGCACATGTTCATCCCACCGGCCCCCTGAACAAGCGGCTCAACGATTACGGCTGCATGATTTACATCATTACGCCGGAGTAAATGCTTAACCTGTTCCAGGCTGCTCTGCTCCTTTTCTTCCACATCTGCATCTCCAATCCATGTAGCGGGATAATCCACGTAGTCTGTATGGAAGAGCATATCCCTGAAAGGCAGGGTAAACGTTCCGCGGCCGCCGGCCGACATGGCACCGATCGTATCGCCATGATATGCGTTATTAAATGCAATAAACCGGTTTTTGGATTGTATTCCCTGATTGAAATAGAACTGACTTGCCAGCTTCAGGGCCACCTCAACAGCGGTAGATCCGTTGTCAGAAAAAAATACGTGATCGAGTCCTTCCGGGAGCAGTTCAGTGAGCTGATTGGCAAGTTCGATTGCCGGGTCGTGAGTAAATCCGGCGAACAATACATGTTCAAGCTTCAATGCCTGTTCGTGAATGGCATCAGCTATAACCGGATTCGAATGCCCATGAATGTTAACCCACCAGCTTGATATGGCATCCAGAATACGGTTGCCATTGTCGTCGGTAAGATAGACCCCCTCCCCTTTTTTGATATTCAGTGGTTCCGGATCCGTTTTCATCTGGGTGAACGGATGCCATATGGTGGCATTCTTACGTTTGGTCATCACAAAATCTGTTGAACAGGACGGTAACGTTCGACCGGGCCAGACCGGATAATATCATCTTGTGTAAGCATGACTATCGGTTAATCCGGCTGATTCAGCAATTTCATCAATACCGGGTACCTGGTCATCAAGCAGTTCCGCTTCCAGAATATCGGCAAAAGCATTGAGATAAGATACAGCATCTCCGGCTGACCGGTAATCCAGATGGGTAACACCCAGATAGCGGAGTATTCTTACATCGCTGAGTTTTTCGAGGTGGGCAATGTCGTGCAGGTTCAAACCAAGTTCGAGCATACATTCAATAATGTAGTTGATAGGATACTTGCTTAAGGGGCAGTAATCAAGGGTTTGACGTTCCCAGTCGCCCGCTTTCTGCAGTGCGAGGGCGTGTATCTCTGCCGGTGACAGACGGGTTATGGTTTGTGCCAGATGGCCGCATATACAGCGGCCCATGTGTGTCCAGCTAAACCCGGATGAATTCCTGATACGCCGGGCTGTTGATCTGAGGGTATCGATAAGTTGTACAGATGAAACAGGCATATCATATTTATTAAAACAATTAACAGCACAGTATACAAGGTGTCTGAACACCCGGCCGTACGCACGCTCTTTGTTTAATTCAGTACTTCAGGGCATTATTTAACTGAAGTAACGGCAAGTCTGGATGCCACATCTAACGCAGCATCAAAATCAGGTAGATTGCTCGGGTTATCCAGAACCTCAGCATAGCGGATGATACCATCTGTATCTATAAGGAATGCTGCTCGCTTGGAAACCCCCTTCATTCCGAAGAAATCGTCATGAAGTGCACCGTAGGCTTCTGAAACATCCCGGTTAAAATCGCTGAGAAGTGTAAAATTGAGTCCCCGGGCCTTTTTAAATTCTTTGAGCACGAAAAAACTGTCAACACTGATACCCATTACCTCAACATTCATATCGTTGTAAGGCGCCAGGTTGTCGCGCATATAGCACATTTCCTTGGTGCATACTCCTGTGAATGCAAGTGGAAAAAAAAGAAGTAGTATGTTTTTGGTACCGTTAAAATCGGATAGTTTCACATCATTCCCCTCGGTATCCTTCAGCATAAAATCGGGGGCTTTGTTTCCGGTTGTCAGGTTCATGGGTCGTTTTTATTATCGCGGGTTAGCAGGTCTATATGTTAATGTTGACAGCGATAACAACACAAACTGGTGCAGGGTTCATTTTCGTCAGGTTTTATGTGTACCATAAAACAGTAAACCACTTCCCCATGCCAGTACGAGCTGAACTACCCATGAATAGTCACCATCCGGCATCGATGGCTCTGAAAGTCTGAATACCCACATCAGAAAATATCCCGAGAGAAGAATTAACAATCCTGCTACAATCAAAAGATACTTTCTGTCCCGGCTCAGGAACAGGCCATACATAAGTAGTGCCACAATTATGCTGCCCGCTTCATAAATTCCCAGCAGAACTTCTTTCAGAAAAATAGTATTTACGACTAATGCATACACTGGGATTAGCAGCAGGGGTACCCAGCAAAACAGAACCGGGAACCGGGTTATTCCGGGTCTGGCATTGCGGTTGAGAAAGATCAGGCCGCACATGGCAACGGCAATCGCACTCATGCGGCTCCATTCCATTACCGACAAGGCAACCATGCGATAGAATTCGCCTTCAAAAAAAACCTGATAATTCAGGGGAAGAGTGGCCAGAAAAAAGAGGAAGCAGGCCATCGCAAACGTACCATATTCGAGCTGACCCTCCGAATCGATATATTTGCGACGATAAACCAGCGTACCGGCTATCATTATAATGCTCAATAATAACCCCGGCCAGTTCATCTACAGATAATTATGGTATAGGGGGCCTTCATCATTTCCGGTCGCTAATGGTTAGTACCCGTTCGGCTACCTGCCTTAGCTGTGAGCGTTCAAATTGCAGCATCTCTTCAAGCAAATCGTGAATATTCTTTTCCTTGCCTCGTATACTTACCGTTTTGTGCAGGTCGGCTGGAACAACCCTCCCAAGCATGGAGATGATAGCCGCACGGTGTTTGATTATCTTTTCGAGTACCCGGTCTGCGCTTTTTCCTTCGATCTGTGACGGGCTGAACGATTTCCTGTAATCTTCCTGATCCAGCGCCGATTGAGTTCTGCCTGTCAGTATCTTTTCTATGGCCAGGCGAAAATGGTTTTGCTGGGCGTGATCGATAAGGGCGACCATTTCAAGAATAGAGAATTTACCACCTGGTTTCTCTTCGTAGGGAACACTTTTAATTACGTACTTCAGTGCTTCAACCTCATCCTGCAGATAAGCCGCATCATCAACCATTTTTTTAAACTGATCCATAAATCGGTATTTAAGGCCTCTCAGGGATAGTTGCCTGCTGCGCTAGCTGGCAGACTGATTATCCTCATCTCTCCGGGCTTCGAGCATTTCAACCAGCGAAAGTGATGTATCCCATTTACTGTCGCGGTTGCGAACAGAGTGAATGTTGTTGTCTTCCCTGAAATTCCAGAACTGGCCAAACTGACGGTTTCTGTAATCACGAAGGAAATCAAGACGGTCTTTCAGTTCCTCTTTCGGCTTAAGCAGTTTCTCCTTGTCATAGATTGCTTCACCTCGCGATTTGAATACCAGGTCATAATCTTTGCTCATCACAATAGCCTCTTCCGGGCAGACCTCTTCACAAAAGCCGCAGTAGATGCATCGCAGCATGTTGATTTCAAAAAAAGTGGGATAGCGTTCTTTCGGATCATCTGAATTTTCAGAAGCCTGCATACTGATTGCAAGCGGAGGACAAGCCCTTGCACACAGACCACAGGCCACACAACGTTCCTTACCGTTATCTTCCACAAGAACCGGTCTGCCGCGGAAAATGGCAGGCGGATCCCATTTCTCCTCGGGATACATCATAGTAAAGGTCGGCTGAAACATCTGCTTCAACGTGTACCACAGTCCCCTGAATATTTCAGGCAGATAGATACGTTCAAGGAAATTCAGTTTACGCTCTTTGTCGTAATTCTGGTTAATTGCGTTAACGACCGGTTGTTCGAGATCCTTAGCCATTCTCTGTTATTTAGGGTATTCTACTCGTACTGTTTACAATGTGCAAAGATAAAGGGTTGAGTCTTCACGATCAAAGCAAATAAGGAACCACTTCCTATTTTTGCTTGAAGACCATCGTGATCGGAACGCCACGGAAGGAGTACTTTTCACGAAGCTGGTTCTCTATATATCGTCTGTAGTGCGGCGGGAGTTCCCGCGGATTGTTCATAAAGAAAGAAAAAACGGGCGGGTTTTGCTTGACCTGGGCAGCAAAGGTAATTTTGAGCGGCTTGCCCCTGGCGAAAGGGAGTGGTCTGTTCTCAAGCGTTTCTCTTATAAACTCATTAAGCTGGGCTGTGCTGATTTTTTTATTGCGCTGTTCGAGTACCTCATCGGCCAGATCAATCACTTTGTAGATGCGCGTTTTATTCAGGGCCGATATGGATACCACCGGGATATAATCGAGGGTCTGAAGCCGGGTTTTTATTGCCAGTTCGAATTCTTTAAATGTGTTGGTTTCTTTCTCAACCAGATCCCATTTATTGATCGCGATGATGATGCCCTTGTTAAACTTTTCGGACTCAGCCAGCAACCTGATGTCCTGAGCCTCCAGCCCACGGGTGGCATCGATTACCATGATTACCACATCGCTTTCACGTATGGCCCGGTGGGTACGCAGTGTACTGTAAAACTCGATATTCTCTTTAACTTTGGTTTTTCGCCGGAGACCCGCCGTATCGACCAGAATGTATTTTCTACCCTCATACTCGAGCAGGCTGTTTATGGAATCGCGTGTTGTACCGGCAATTTCGGTTACGATAGATCGCTCATCTTTAAGAACGGCATTCACAAAACTACTTTTCCCAACATTGGGCCGGCCAATTATGGCGAGTTTGGGGTAATCACTCTCAATATCGGGAACATCTTCGGGAAGAAGTTCAACAATCCGGTCCATCAGTTCGCCGGTACCCATGCCGCTTACGGACGATACCGGAAAAAGATCATCGAACCCAAGGCTGTAAAAAGAGGACGCATTCCATCTTCGCTCTTCATTGTCGGCTTTGTTTGCCACAACAATGACAGGTTTCTTCTGTTTGCGCAGTATATCAGCTACATTTGAATCCAGGTCGACCAGGCCATGCTCCACATCCACCATGAAAAGAACGACATCCGATTCTTCAAGGGCGATGTGAACCTGCTCCCGGATACCGGCAACCATTATGTCCGGGTCATCGGGTACGTATCCGCCGGTATCTATCACGTTGAATGTTCTTCCGTTCCAGAAGGATTCTCCATAATGACGGTCGCGGGTCACTCCCGATTCGTCGTGTACAATCGCCACACGCTCGCCAATCAACCTGTTAAATAGTGTGGATTTACCCACATTGGGTCTTCCTACAATGGCGACTACTGGTAACATATACTTTTGTATTCCGTGTTATTGGCTTATTTTGGTGTGAAATCTACGGAAATATTTGACGACTTTGTCATCCGGATACCATATATGATTCAAAGCCTTTACCTGGACTTCGGTTTTTTCGGATCCACACTGATCCTGATATTCGTCTTTTTCTGCTTTGTATTCTGGATTGCAGGTATATCAGGGCTGGCCGATCAGAAACACTCAAAAAATCCGAACCTGAAGATAGTTATGAGTATTTTTGTGCCTCCTTTTCCCATTCTTTGGCTGGTATATGATATGTACCGGCAAAACAGGCGCCTCAAAGGGAAAGACGTTTAAGCCATTCTGGATTCAACCTGAAAACGGCCTGTTAACTTGACAGGTAAGGGGTGGCCGTTATGGCTGTGTTGATCTGTCGGGCAGTGATGGCTGTTCAGGTAAGGTTGCAGGCTCCTTTGCTTCGACCAGGACCCATGGTTCCAGAATGTTGTCGCCAAAAGATTCAATAAACCGGGAAGGTTTCGTAAAAAACTCACCATAAACTGATTGCTGAAGTACGGGATAGGTAATGTAGAGCTGTTCCCGTGCCCGGGTTACAGCGACGTAGAGCAGGCGGAGCTCTTCATCCAAATCCTCATCCTTTTCAAGGGCATAACCGCTTGGAATAACCCCGTCCAGGCATTGTATAATAAAAACTTGCTCCCACTCAAGCCCTTTTGCCGAATGTATCGTTGTCAGAACAAGTGGCTGTTCATCTTTCCTGCCGGGTTCTGAATCCACCACCGTTGCATCTATCGGGTCGAGAACCAGATCGTCGAGAATCTGCTGGTAGCGGGTGAAATTATTACAGATTCCCGAGAAGGATTCCAGATCTTTGAGCCTTTTGGGGTAATCATCGAATTTTTTTTCGCATATGGGTTTATAGTACTCAATGATCTTACTTACCGCATCACCCGGAGAGGTATCGCTATGTCCTACAGTTTTAAGCAGTGCAAACAAAACCGACAGATTTTGTTTGTACTTGCCTGTTACAATTCCGGATTCCAGTATCTGATCGGAGTTCGGATTTGAGTAAATCCAGTCGATCAGTTCTCCAGCCGTTTTGGGCCCTATTCCATCTACCAGTGTAAGTATTCTGTTCCAGGCAATGGCGTCATTATTATTGACCACAACCCTGAGATGAGCCAGAACGTCCTTAATATGGGCCGCTTCAGAAAATTTTTGCCCACCGAATTTAACATATGGTATTTTCCTTTTACCCAGTTCAATTTCCAGATCAAAGGAATCGCGGCTGTTTCGGAACAATATGGCCACGTCATTTAATGATATGTCCTGTTCACGCAGGTTCAGAATCATCTGGGCTATAAACCGGGATTGCTCCCGTTCATCCGATGCCTTTACCAGGGCAGGCAGTTCTCCATCCTCCCTGCGGGTATACAGCTTTTTTTCATATTTCTGTTTCGCATATTCCAGGACATTATTGGCCAGTGTAAGTATATTCCCGACCGACCGGTAATTCTCTTCGAGTCTTATTACCCTGGTGTCCGGATACAAACCGGGAAACTCCATAATATTTTTGTGATCGGCGCCCCTGAATGCATATATACTCTGCGCATCGTCGCCAACGGCCATTACATTTTGATGAACCGAACAGAAGAGCTTAACAAGTTCTGCCTGCATGGCGTTAGTGTCCTGATACTCATCAACAAGCACATACCGGTTCACGGCAGCAACTTCATTCCTGATGTCGGCATGGGTCTCAAGCAGTTTCAGGGTGTAGACTAACAGGTCATCGAAATCCATGACCTTGTTCTGGAATTTATACCGGCTGTATACCTCGGCAAGGTGCTCAATACGTTCGATGTGTACCAGGAATTGATCATACCGCGAATCGACTACTTCATGCAGCGACATTCTCCTGTTAACAGCTGTGCTGATGATGGCAAGCAGCGTGTTTTTATTGGGAAAACGCTGGCTCAGTTTGTTGAATTTAAGTTCCGTACGCAACAACTGGAGTACATCGAGGGAATCTGATGTATCAATGATGGTAAAATTATCGGGAAACCCCAGGCGGGATGCGTATTTGTGAAGGACCGTATTGCAGAAATAATGGAAGGTACCCCCGCGAATCCGTTGGCAACGGGTGTCAAGAATCGCCGATGCCCTCTCGAGCATTTCGCGTGCTGCCCTGCGGGTGAACGTTAGCAGCAGTATGGATGCAGGATCCACTCCCGATTCGATCAGCCGGGCCACCCTGTAAACAAGGGTCCGGGTTTTACCTGTGCCCGCCCCCGCAACAACCAGTGCGGCTCCACGGTCGAACATTACGGCTTCATATTGCTGCACATTCAGCAGTTCGGCGTATTGAATGGTAAAATCGGCAGCGGGTGACCCTTCACCATCCCGTTGCAGTACGAACTTTTTCATAACCGGAAATTAGGGATATGTACCGTATATGTAAAATATATATGGTGCCTTTATTGAGCCGGTCTGATGCAGGCCGATCACACAAGCAGGTCAGTACATCAGCCCCGCTCAATGCTGATTGTGTTTTTGTGGGTGGATTCTCCTATTTTCAGCACTCTGTTTATGAACTCACTGCAGATAGCGTTTTACTGAACCCCTGCGGTACATCTAATTTGAAAATACCGCGGTTTTATTGAACCATATTCTGATGAGAACAGCCATGCTCACAAAATTATCCAGCCATGTTTGATGAACCTGTTGTCCATGCTACCAATGCAGGATGGATTGAGGTGATCTGTGGCGGCATGTTCAGTGGCAAGACCGAAGAGCTTATAAGACGTGCCAGGCGGGCCCAGATTGCAGGTCAGCGGGTTATCGTTGTAAAACCGGCCATCGACAAACGGTACCATGAGGAGATGGTGGTATCGCACAACGAAAATGCCCTTCCCGGAACGGTGGCTGAAACGGCCGACCAGATTATACTGCTGGCCGGCAGTGCGCGTGTCGTTTGCATAGATGAAGCCCAGTTTTTTGATAACCGGCTTGTGGATGTGGCCACCGATCTGGCCAACAGCGGGAAACGCGTTATCATTGCCGGACTCGACATGGACTACATGGGCCGGCCATTTGAACCTATGCCCCATCTGATGGCTGTAGCGGAATACGTAACCAAGTTGCACGCCATCTGCGCGGAAAGTGGCATGATTGCCAATTTCTCTCAACGCATCGTAGACAGCAGCAGCCGTATTCTGGTGGGAGAAGCCGATGCCTATGAACCCCGGGCCAGGCAATGTTTCCGGCCTCCTCTCGATGAACGTCGGGGCACCCCCCTCAAAAAGATCCAGAACACGCAAAGACAGACAAAAGACAAAGAACAGAAATCTGAACCAGATCATTGACAAATGGATTTATTACGCGGACTGTTGGGAATGGCCTTCCTTATCGGGCTGGCACTGGCCTTTAGCAATAACCGGCGGGCGGTCAGCTGGCGGCTGGTCGGCATAGGTATCGGTATACAGGTAACTCTTGCCCTTTTTATTCTAAAAGGACGCTATATGGCCGAGTTTTTCGCGCCGTTGGGCTGGCCAAAAGATGCCTTCAGTTTTTTGTCATCACTGTTTGTACGGCTGCTTGATTTTACCATAGAAGGTGCCCGCTTCATTTTCGGTGATCTGGCCCTGAGCCCTGGACAGGATGGCAGCCTTGGTTTCTTTTTTGCATTTCAAATCCTTCCCACCATCGTATTTTTCGCCTCGATTACAACCATTCTCTATCATTACGGGATTCTTCAGTTTGTGGTAAAGATCATGGCCCGTGGTATGCAGAAACTGATGGGAATATCGGGAGCCGAATCACTTTCTGTTATTGCAAATATTTTTGTTGGACAGACCGAGGCTCCGCTCATTATCAAGCCCTACATCGAGAAGATGACCAAATCGGAACTTCTGGCGGTTATGACGGGTGGTATGGCAACCATTGCCGGTGGCATTATGGCGGCTTACATTCAGATGCTGGGCGATTCCTATGCCCAGTCGCACGAGCTGGCACTTGAAGTCGGAAGACAGTTATTTGCCGAGCATTTGCTGGGTGCCAGCGTAATGGCCGCCCCGGCTGCACTGGTAATTGCCAAAATTCTCTATCCTGAAACTGCCACACCGGTAACGGCCGGTGAAGTCAAGATTGAAGTCGAGAAAAAAGATGCCAACGGAATTGATGCAGCGGCAAGCGGTGCTGCCGAAGGTCTGCGACTGGCGCTCAATGTTGGTGCCATGCTGCTCGCGTTCATTGCAATACTTGCCATGTTTAACAGCATGCTTGCATGGGCCGGCGATGTGACCGGGCTTACCAGTGTTGCTCCCGACTTTGATCTGTCTATTCAAACACTGCTTGGATACCTGTTTTCACCCCTGGCATTCATTATTGGCATACCATGGGAAGATTCTCTTCAGGTGGGTTCACTAATCGGCACAAAAATCGTGCTCACCGAATTTATAGCCTACATCGAACTGTCGCAACTTGTACTCGAACAGGTTCTCACCGAAAAAACCATATTTATGGCAACCTTTGCACTTTGTGGTTTTGCCAATTTTGCATCGATTGCCATCCAGATTGGCGGAATTGGAGGGCTGGCTCCATCCCGGAAGAGTGAACTCGCTCAGTTCGGCCTGAAAGCGGTGCTGGCTGGTACCCTTGCCAACCTGATGACTGCAACCATAGCCGGAGTTCTCTATTGAAAAACCCTGTTAGCGCAGCAGTTTTCTAATCAATGAATAACGGTTATTCACCAATAAGTATCATACTTATAAAAAGGGCTTTTCGTTGAGAAAGTGCCATTATTTATAAACGGCAGCAGTTCGTATTTTAGGCAGCTATAGAACTTTTTTACTATTAACCATATTAATCAAAGATTATTCATGGAAGGCAGAACTATAAAAGCAGCACTATTGCTTGCATTCTCATTTTTAATGTTTACATCCTGTTCATCTGTCTGGAATTCAGCTGATAAGGATACGGCACAGACCGTTGCCATGGTCGACGGGGAAACAGTCTCCTGGCAGGAACTGATTCAGAATTATCAGCGTAATCCAGCCGAAGCTGACTCTGCCGAAGCAATAGACATCGATGAACTTACGGGTTTTCTTGACCTGTATGTAGATTACAAAGCCAAACTGGCTGCTGCCAGGGATGGCGGGTATTTTGAGGATGAAGCCATTACCAGCGAGCTCAGACAATATGAAATGCAATCGGTCTACCCCTATTGGATGGAGAACAAGATAAAGGATGAACTTTTACATGAATTGATGGAACGTTCTTCCGAACAGATCCATGCCTCCCATATCCTGATCCGGGTCGATCAGGATCCCACCCCCGGCGATACGCTCAATGCCTGGAACAAACTGATGGAAGCACGCGAGCGTTTCCTGGCCGGTGAAGATTTCGACGAGCTGGCACTTGAATACTCCAGTTCAGACCGGGGCCGCAGTATGGGTGGCGATATCGGTTTCTTCAGCGCCGGACGAACTGTTAAAGAGTTTGAGGATGTTGCCTATAATACCCCCCTGAACGAGGTATCCATGCCATTCAGAACCCGTTTTGGGTATCACATGCTCTATGTGAAAGAGCGCAGACAAAAAGAGCCTGAAAAACTTTTTTCGCACATTTACTTTGAAGGCGATGCCAATGTCCAGGTAACCCTCGATCGTGCAAATGATGTTGTACAGCGTATTAAGGAAGGTGCATCATGGTCAGAAATGGTCAAGGAGTACTCAGTCGACACCTCATCCATACCACGCGATGGTCAGATCGGATGGATACAACCGGGTCAATATGCCGCCAGATTCGACTCCACCATCATGGCATTGAAGAATCCCGGCGATATTACCACCGGTTTTCAGAGCGAGTACGGTGTTCATATTGTGAAGCTCGACTCCATAAGAACCTATCAGGATGATACTCAGCTACGCGCTGAGCTGGAGGATTTGCTGACGAACTTACCCCGATACCGGAACACCAAAGGAACGGCGCTGCAACAGGTAAAAACGGCCGGCAATGCCAGGTTTCATATTGAGACCAGGGATCATATCTCCAACACGGTTACCGGCACTCCCGGCGTATCGTTTGACAATCTGGAATGGGATGAGGGATTTGAGGCCAAGCCCTTATTTACCATAGACGGGATCACCTACACAGTGTCCGACTATTTTGAGTGGCTCGGTAAGCGCTGGGAGCAGGAACAGACCCGCATCTACCGTCATAGCCTTGCCGATGAATTTGCCGATGCCATGGCCGAAAATCATGTTCTTGAGATCACAAAACGTGAATTTCCTGCTTTCGCCAGGCTGAGCGAACAATATCTTGATGGTCTGGCAGTATTCAAGATCACGGAGGATTCGGTCTGGAATTATGCTGCTATTGACACAGCAGCCCTGGAGCGGCTCTATGAGGAACAACCCGATCGCTACCAATTTGAGCGCCGATATGAATTCTACCGGTTTTCCGCAGCTCACGACTCTGTAATCAATAAAGGAATTGACAAGTATAACAGCGGTGTTGCGGTCGACAGTCTTATCGGTAACATTCAGGGGCTCACCATCCGCCGGGATATCATAACCAATCTGGATGAACATCCGTTAACTCTGCTTGCCAATCTTGATGAGGGTGAATACACCGAACCATATACCTTTCGGGCACGGCGCAATCTTCTTTTACTTAAGACCATACATGAGCCCCGGCAGATGACATTTGATGAAGCCTACCACAGGCTTGTGTCGGACTACCAGCCTGTTCGTGAGCAGGAATGGTTACAGGCGCTCAGACAACGATACTCCGTCAAAACTTACCCCGAAAAATTGCAAAAAATTGCTTCTGAACGCCTATAGATTTGGATTTTTCACGGTCATGATCTCAGGTCTGCTGTTATCATGCAAGCCTGAGATCGCCCAAACCGATGGTGAGATCATCGCACGTGTTGGCGAATCCAGGTTATACCTGAACGAAGCACTGTACCAGATACCCTCCCTGTTGCTTGAGCAGGATTCGCTTGCGGCCATTGAGAACTACAGAAACAACTGGGTTCGCCGGGAGTTGCTACACCAGGAAGCACTGCGTCTTGGGCTCGACAAAAATCCGTCAATTACACGTATGATCAATACCTCAGTGCAAGACATCCTGTCGCAGTCGCTTATCGATCATATGATAAGCCAGTCAGGTGATATTCAGGTATCGCGTCAGGAAACGGTAACTTACTATGAATCGCACAAAGACCAGTTCAAACTCGATGAACCGCATGTCCGGTTCCGGCATCTGATTGCGGAACGTATGCAGGATGCTGAAAATGCCCGTCAAGATCTGCTCAGGGGCATCAGCTGGGACGATGTTGTTGAAAAGTACGCCGTAAACAAGCAGGATGCGGTCAGGGATGCTTCTGTTTTTCATCCGTTATCGCTGAGCCTTGTTAATGCACCGCCGCTTGACCAGTTTATACGAAGAATGGGGATAAATGAAATTTCCCCAATACAACGGATCGGAACACGTTATCAATTCGTTCAGCTGATCGAAAGGAAGAGTGAAGGCGAACTGCCCGATCTGACCTGGATACTGGATCAGGTAGAAGACTGGCTGCTGCTCGACAAAAAGCGCAGGCTGGTATCTTCCTACGAACAACAATTAATAAGACGGGCTCAGGCCAATAAAGAAATACATATTCCCGATATCAACCTCACAGATCAGTAAATGACACATAAGCTCATCCTAACAATTTCAGTGCGCCTTGTTTTACCACTTTTGGCGGTAATCATTCTTTCTTCTGCGCTACAGGCCAGGCAAGCCAGGGTATCGGATCAGATAGTAGCCGTGGTTAACCAGAACATTATCCTGAAATCGGAAGTTGACGATCGTCTGCGTGAATTTCTCTCGGTTAACCAACAGGTACCCTACACAGAGAATCTGTGGTATGAGATGCTCGAATCGATGGTCGACAATTTTGTTCTATTCGAGCAGGCTAAAATCGACTCGATTATAGTCAGCGACGATATGGTTAACCGGCAGCTCGATCAGAGAATCCGCCAGCTTGTACAGCAACTTGGCAGCGAATCTGAACTGGAAGCGATGATGGGACGAAGTATCCCCCAGATTCGCCAGGAATACCGCAGCCAGTTCAGACAGGAAATAATGGTTGAAAGGCTTCGTGAACTGCAACGCAGTAAAATCAGAATAACCCGGCCCGAAGTTTTGGAATTCTTCAATACCATACCTGCGGATTCCCTGCCAGTGATTCCTGAAACTGTGGAACTTGCCCAGATTGTCTCCATACCGCCACCGCTTGCCGAAGCCAGGTCTCTTGCATACAACAAGGCAGTTGCACTTCGTGACTCCATACTCAACCACGGTGCTTCGATCGAAGAACTGGCACGCAAACACAGCGATGGTCCGTCCGGTCCGGATGGCGGCCTGTTGCCGATGATGCCCATGAGCGATCTTGTTGCCGAATTTTCGGCTGCGGCCGCGGCGCTCGAACCCGGGGGTATATCGGAGGTGGTGGAAACCGAATTTGGATTTCACATAATCCGGCTCAACCGACGGGTTGGCGACAGAATCGAAACCAACCATATTCTTATACAGGTTTCAGAGGATCAGCTTGATGAACGTTTTTCGATAAACCTGCTGGAAACCCTTCGCGACAGTGTGCTGACCCATGGTGCGAGTTTCAGTGCACTGGCACGCCGGCACTCTGATGACAAACTGACTGCACCTGCCGGAGGGCGCCTTATTAATCCACAAACCGGGGAGCGGCGAATAGTTTTAAACCAGCTCGATCCTGCACTGTACCGCATAGTACTGCTCCTTGAAGAACCCGGAGATATCAGTCCTCCCAGGGCCTTCAATATAGACGGAGACCGGAAACGGGCACACCGGATCGTGCAGCTTCTGAACCGTGTACCCGAGCACAAAGCCAATCTGAGACAGGACTACGATCTGATTGAACGAATTGCACTCAGTCAGAAACAGGCGAGGGAACTTGCCAGCTGGCTAACCAGGTTGCGTGAAGATATCTATGTTGAATACAAGATCACCAATCCTTATGCCAGCCGATGAGCGGAACTGAAGAACCTATGGAGAGCATCCCAAAAACCACCGAAAAAACCGCTGCCGATTTTTACAGCCACTTCGGCGACCTCAGAACTGAAATTGCCAAAGTGGTTGTGGGCCAGCAGGATATCGTGGATCAACTGCTGATATCACTCTTTTCAAAAGGACATTGTGTTCTTGTGGGTGTGCCGGGTCTGGCCAAAACCCTGCTCATACGAACCTTGTCGGAGACACTGAACCTGGCTTTCAGCCGTATACAGTTCACACCCGACCTGATGCCGGGCGACATTACCGGTACTGAAATTATTGAAGAGGATATGCAGACAGGCCACAAAAAGTTTAAATTTTTCAAGGGCCCCATTTTTGCCAATATCATATTGGCTGATGAGATAAACCGGACTCCGCCAAAAACACAGGCCGCTCTTCTCGAAGCCATGCAGGAACATCATGTAACGGCTGCAGGCACCACCTACAAGCTGGACAAGCCCTTCTTTGTGCTGGCAACGCAGAATCCGATTGAGCAGGAAGGAACCTACCCCCTGCCGGAAGCACAGCTCGACCGGTTTATGTTCAATCTCTGGCTCGATTACCCCTCATTTGACGAGGAAATGGATATCGTAAGCCGAACCACCTCCGCCAATATAACAGAGGTGCGGCAGATTCTGACAGCCGATCAGATTATTGAGTATCAGAATCTGACCCGCGAGGTCCCTGTTCCCGAAAATGTTCTCAATTATGCGGTGAAACTGGTAAACATGACCAGGCCGGCTGCACAGAACACCCCCGAGTTCATCAGGCAATACATCACCTGGGGTGCCGGTCCCAGGGCCTCACAGTACCTTATACTCGGCGGAAAAACCAGAGCACTGTCAAAAGGACGCTTCAATGTTACCGAAGAAGATATACGCAGCCTGGCCATACCTGTTCTGAGGCACAGAATCGTCAACAACTACGCAGCTGAAGCAGAAGGATTTACCACCGAAAAACTGATTCACAAGCTGCTTGACCACACCGGATAATTTTCACCCAGAACCGACCATAAAATGCTCAGAGGGATTGATACCCCGGAACAGATTCTCCTGCTTCTTTTGTCCCTCGCTGTTGCCATGTTCTTCTCCTGGTGGACCTACCGGGACACCGAGGGGCTGACACCGGCCCGTACATGGCTGCTCACCATGTTGAGGGGTCTGTCCATTTTTCTGCTCATCCTGCTACTGTTCAATCCGGTAATACGGCAAACCAGGGTATTGGTCGAAAAGCCGGTAGTCGGAATACTGCTCGACAACAGTAAAAGCGTTACGGTTTCCAAGGGAAACTACGAAGGTAAAAACAGCTACCTGGAAGCCCTCTGGCCTCTGGCTGCGATTGATACTACGGAAATCAGTTACCGTATTTACAGTTTCGACAACGATCTTACCCGCCTTGAAACTTTTGATACGGATCTTAACGGAACCTGTACCGATATTAATCTTGCCCTGACCGGCATCGAACAATCAGAACGGGGTCTCAATGCTGTAATCCTGTTTTCCGATGGCATATATAACCGGGGGCGAAATCCATACACAACTGCATCACAGCTCGGGATACCCATAATCACTGTTGGGCTTGGAGATACCGTAAGGATCCGGGATCTGGTCGTGAGTAATATGACGCTTAACGACACCGGTTACAATAATACCGAGACACCTATAACCGCCGAGATACTGAATGACGGATTTCCCGATACCAATTTCGAGGTTCAACTCAGAAAAGACGGCAGCGTAGTTGATCGCGAATTTATTACCACATCGTCTGAACGTAGTGTGCACCGTGTTCAGTTTAACACAGAACTGACCGGCACGGGGCTCCAACGTTTTGAAGTAGTTATACCCGAGGTGCCGGGTGAATTCACATCAGCCAATAACCGTGCCAGCGGAACGATCAGTGTACTTGACGACCAACTGCGGGTGTTACATATAGCTTTTGAAGTCCATCCTGATGTCGGTGCTTTCAGGCATCTGATGGCCACCGATGAAAGCATCAGCCCAGCCTTTCTGAACTGGTACAGGGGCGATGAGTTTAAGGGTGGCCTTCTCACTAACAGACCGGATACTCTTGATCTGCTGGTGCTGCATGGATTCCCCAACCAGGGGTTGCCATCTTCCCTGAAAGATGTGGTCAGTTCGCTGATGGATGAGATGCCGGTTATTCTTTTTACAACATCCGGATCAGACAACACCGGGCTGACCAGAGAAATGGGCGGCAGGCTGCCATTGATAACAAACAGAAAGGTCGGTTATCAGAGCATACAATTGATGGCCGTTGAACAGAACAGCGACCATCCTGTTATGGAACTGCCTGTGATTGAGCTGATACGTACCCCGCTTCTTAAGGCTCAGGTTACAGGGGTTGAGCCGGCTGTCGGTGGAATTGAACTTTTCAGGGCACGCTTCCGTAACCAGGAAACCGATTCCCCAATTATCACACTGCGTACTACAGGTAATCGCAGGATTTCTCAGATTAACGCTTTCGAACTGTTCCGGTGGCTTCAAAGTCCCAACAGCGAGTACAGGGAGTATATGTCATCCCTTCTGGTGAATCTTGTTAAATGGACCTCCAATGAACCGGATAACCGGCTTTTAACAATTGCCCCTGTCAGACCCGTATTTGATGAAAACGAACCAATCAGATTTGAAGCGACCCTCAGAAATGAAAGCGGGGAAACTGAACCCGACGCCATCATTGAAGTAACCTTGTCGGGACCTGATGGGATGCCTCAAACCTTCTCGATGACCAATCGCGGTCTTGGCCGGTATGAACTGCAGATTCCAACGGTGCCGGCCGGTTCCTATCGTTTTGAGGCCGTGGCAAAAAAAGGAAATACCCAAACAGATCAGCAGTCCGGAACGGTTGAAGTTAGCGAGACCAACCTGGAGTTTGTAGATACCCGCCGGAATGATGATTTGCTTGCCTGGATTGCAGTTCAGTCGGGTGGTACCTTTATAACTCACAGAGAATCAGGGCGTCTGCCTCAAATTTTAAATGATCTGGATATCATGGAAATTGTAACTACTGAATTCTCAACAGATACCCCTCTGTATCAGTCACCGATCTGGTTCATCTTACTGATCATTCTGCTTACGGCAGAGTGGATTATTCGCAAAAGATCAGCTATGGCCTGAGTACAATGGCCTGAGTAATCGAGTAGGAAGATAAAAGTATCCAGGGATACTTTTATCTGTCCTCTCACACCACCGTACGTACGGTTCCGTAT